>NZ_SMKL01000005.1 GCF_004348545.1 Jiangella ureilytica
GGGTGCCGGCGCGCGGCGCCGCCGTGGCCGGAGGCGTCGCAGGCGGCGTGGTGACCGTGGGGGTGGGCGTCGGGGTCGGCGAGGGCGACTCGCCGCCGTCGAGCCGCTCGTGCGCCCGGCAGGCCTCGAGCCGCAGCCGCTGGACCACGTCGATGGCGTCGTCGAGATCGTCGGCCGTGATGGTGTCGGTGACCTGCTCGCGGTACAGCTCCGGCAGCGACTCGACCGGCAGGCCGCCGGGGATGTCGTGCAGCTCCGACAGCCGGATGGGCCCGATCTCCTGGCTGACGCCCTGGTAGATGGCCACCTGGCCGTTGCTGTCGCCGACGTAGTACTGGTCGCGCACCCAGCCGCTCGCGACGTTCAGCGCCGCCCAGCCCACCGCGGCGACGGCGGCGACGATGACCAGGGTGCGCAGCCAGCGGCGGCGCCGGGGCGGCTGCGGGGCGTACCGCATGGCCTCGAGGTCTTCGGCCGTCGGCTTCGGGTGGGCCTCCTCGGCGCCGACGAGGGCGCGCAGGGCGGCGCCGGGACGACGGCGGTGGGGGCGCTCGGGCGGCGGCACCTCGTTGCTGGCGGCCGCGCCGACGAGGAACGCCTCGGCGGTGTCGTCGGCCTCGCGTGGCCGGTCGGTCTCGACGATGTCGGCGAGGACCAGCGTGACGTTGTCGGGCGCGCCGCCGGCGAGGGCGAGGCGGACGAGCTCGTCGGCGGCGTCGTCGAGTCCGGGGACGGCGCCCAGCGTCTCCTCGAGCGTCTGGTCGGACACGACGCCGGTGAGACCGTCGCTGCACACCAGCAGGCGGTCGCCGGCCCGGACGTCGAGTACCTGCAGGTCGGGGTCGACGTCGCCCTGCCCCTGCAGCGCCTTGAGGATCAGCGAGCGGGCCGGGTGGACGCCGGCCTCCTCGAGCGTGATGCGGCCCTCGTCGACCAGCGACTGGACGAACGTGTGGTCGTGCGTGAGCTGCCGTATGGCGCCGTCGCGCAGCAGGTAGGCGCGGGAGTCGCCGATGTGCCCGAGGCCGAGCGTGCTGCCGGTCCACAGCAGCGCCGTGACGGTGGTGCCCATGCCCTCGCGGCTGGAGTCGTCGACGATGAGCTGCCGGATGCGCGTGTTGGCCGCGCCGATGGCCGCGGTCAGCGTCTCGAGCGGGTCGCTGTCGCGGGGGTCCTGCTCGGCCAGGACCAGCTCGTCGATGGCCGCGCGGCTGGCGACCTCGCCGGCTGCGTGCCCGCCCATGCCGTCGGCGACGGCCAGGAGGTAGGGCCCGGCGTAGCCGGAGTCCTCGTTGCCCTCTCGGACCAGGCCGACGTCAGAGCGCGCGACGTAGCGCAGCGTCAACGGCATCGGTCCCTACTTCCGCAGCTCGACGACGGTCTTCCCGAGCCGGAACCGGCTGCGGGCGGTGACCGGCGTGCTGCGTGTGAGCCGCTGGTTGCCGAAGTACGTGCCGTTGGTGGAGCCGAGATCCTCGACGTACCACTGGTTCTCGTGGAACCTCAGCCGGGCGTGCTGCGTCGACACGTACTCGTCGGACAGCGGCACGGTGCAGTCGGCGCCGCGCCCGAACGTGACCGGCGTGCCGTCGAGCGGCACCGACTTCCCGGTGTCGGGTCCCTCGACGATGTAGGCCCGCGTGGGCGTGCCCTTGGCGCCCCGCGGCTGGCGGTTCTGCTTGGCCGCCTCGCGCGCCTCGCGCTGCGGTTTCGGCTGTTTGGGCGGCCGCACGCCGAACAGGTCGGCGCGCATGGCCGACGTCACTGAGAGGATCAGCAGCCACAACACGGCGAGGAAGCCGAGCTTGATGACCGTGAGTGTCAGTTCCGACACTCGTTCACCTCCCGGGGCTGCGCCGGCGGACGTCGATCACGGTGGACCCGATCACGATGCGGGATCCGTCGGAGAGCGGCGCCTGCCCGACTCGGGCGCCGTCGACGACCGTCCCATTGGTGGACCCGAGGTCGACGGCGACCAGCTGGGGCTGCGTGCCCTGCTGATACACGCGGATCTCCAGATGCCGGCGCGAGACGCCGGGATCGTCGATGCGAAGGTCGCACTCGCTGCCGCGGCCCAGCACGACGCCGGGCGGGAGCACCGGGTGCTGGGTGCCGTTGATGACGAGGAAGGCGTCGGCCTGCCGCTCCGACGTCGGAGTAGGGGCGAACGACGACCCGCGGTCGACCCCGGCCCGCACGGCGCTGCGGATGCGGAACGCGCCCGTGCCGAGGTCCTCGTGCCGCTCGAACCCGACCCCGACCGGGCCGGTGAACGCGTAGTGCTGCAGGTCGGCGTGCTCGCGGGCCAGCTCGACCAGCTCGGTGGCCAGCGTGCCGATGTACGCGGAGAGCCGGTCGTGGTCGCTCGGCCCCAGCTCGACGACGAAGTCGTTCGGCACGAGCGAACGGTCGCGGCTGACGATCTGCGCGTTGTTGTCGAGCTCGCGCTGGATGGCCGCCGCGATCTCGACGGGCTGCACCTCTGAGCGGAAGGCCCTGGTGAACGCACCCTGAACCATGTTCTCGAGCCTGCGCTCGAAGCGCTGCAACACTCCCACGGGTACCTCCCTCCACGTATCGCGCCCGGTGCCGCCGCCGGCAAGACCCTGATCGTAACGGCGCGCAGCGCGCCGGTGCGGCTGCGTCCTTGATCGGGGCCGTGCGGGAACGGCCGTCGCAACCTTATGTGACGAAGGACGGCTGGCGGCTGGTTCCGGCGGCTCTCACAGTGCTTCCCGCCCATGCTGACATCCACACCCCCGGATCGTGGAATCGACCACCCGCCGGAGCGTGTTAACCTGGGTGCCGCACCTAGCGCGGGTGGCGGAATAGGCAGACGCGCACGGTTCAGGTCCGTGTGCCCGAAAGGGCGTGGGGGTTCAACTCCCCCCTCGCGCACATCACGCAACGAAGCCCCAGGTCCTCACCTGGGGCTTCCGTCGTCTCCGGAGTCTCTGCCGTGGAGAGGTTGTCCGTGAAGATCGTGGTCATCGGGGCGAGCGGCGTCGTGGGGGCGGCGGTGGCGCAGGAGCTGGCCGGCCGCGGGCACCAGGTGGTCGGGGCCTCCCGCCGCGGACCCGTCGTGGTCGACGTCGGCGACCCGAGGACCGTCGAGGCGCTGTTCGCGACGGTGCCTGACGTCGATGCCGTCGTGTGTTGTGCGGCGAGCGCACCGACCGCGAACCTCCTCACCGCGAGCGACGCCGAGTTCGTCGCCGGGTTGCCGGGCAAGCTGCTCGGCCAGGTGCGGCTGGCGCGAACGGCGCTGCACCACGTCCGCGACGGCGGGTCGGTCACGCTGACCGGCGGGACGTTCACGGAGCCGCTGCCGGGCGGGTCGTTCGGCGCGCTGGTCAACGCCGGGCTGGCGGCGTTCGTCGAGGCGGCGGCGCCTGAGCTTCCGCGCGGCATCAGGCTCAACCTGGTCGCGCCGGGGTGGGTGCGCGAGTCGCTCGAGGCGTTCGGCTGGGATCCGGCACGGGGCATGCCGGCGGCCGGCGTCGCGCGCGTCTATGCCGACCTCGTCGAGGGCGACGCTCAGGGCGCGGTGGTTCCCGTCACGACCGGCGCGGGCAGGTAGCCGCTCGCCCAGCTCCCCCGGCGATCGGGTGGGTCGGTGCCCTTCGACGATGTCATGCGCGCGGCGTAGCGGCGGATCAGACGCGTGACCGGCTCGGCCCGTCGACGACGGCGCCCACCTCGGCCACCAGCGCGCGGGCGGCGTCGACAGTGGCCGACAGCTCGCCGGCGGTGATGCCGGCGGCGCCGAGCAGCCGCTGCGACCGCTCGGCGAACCCGGAGGGCGCCGACGGCAGCGCTCCGGCCGATACGACGGCGCCCTTCTCGTTGATGAGCCAGCGGCCCTCGTGCCCGTGCAGGGCGTGCGCACAGATGCCGACGGCGCGGAACAGGCAGCCCGCGACGTAGGCGGCGTCGCCTCGGCCGGCCGCCTTCGCGGCGACGTCGACGCAGAATCGAGCCTCCCAGAGCCCGCGCCGCAGCGCCGCTCGCAACGGCTCCGGATACCGTCGTGCGTCGTCACGCAGGGCCGTCAGCTCGCCGGACGGGTCGGTCAGCACGACGGCCAGCGCGATCTCGCCCGCGTAGGCGAAGTCCGGCACGCCGAGCGGATGACCGGCCTGCTGGTGGAAGGCGTACTCACCGCGCTGGGCCGCCTCCCAGGCGCTTCGCACCCGGTCGGTGTCGCGGTAGAGCCAGTCGATGGCGACGCCGTCGACCGTGAGCCAACCGCCGCCGTCGACCCACGGACCCCACGAGCCGGGCTCGGTGACCGTCGCCGACGGCCCGCCGAAGCGGCGGGCCAGCTCGCCCAGCCGCGCCAGGTCGAGCTCGCCGCGGTAGTAGAGCCCGAGGTCGTAGTCGGAGTCCGGCCGGTGGGTGCCGCGAGCCCGGCTGCCGCCGAGCACCGTACCGACCACGCCGCCGACCTCCGTGAGGGCATCGGCCATGGCCGCGACCACGTCGTCCACCCTCACCCGCCTTCGCCGACCCGGTCCTGCACCATACGCGTGTCGGGTGCGGTCCAGCTGCTCAGCAGCCGCAGCGACTTGGCGGTCTCGGAGCCGGGCTCGACGCTGTAGACGCAGAGGGTCTGGTCGGAGTCGCCGGGGACCTGGAAGGACTCGTAGGTGAAGTGCAGCTCGCCCACCACGGGGTGGATGTAGTGCTTGGCGCCGTGCGTGCGACGCAGCACCCGGTGATCGTTCCACCAGGCGGAGAACTCGGGACAGCTCAGGGTGAGCTCGCCGACGAGGTCGGCGAGGCGGCGGTCGTCGGGGTAGCGGCCGGCCTCGAGACGGAGCATGGCCACGGTCTCCGCGGCGATCCGCTCCCAGTCGCCCACCCGCTCGCGGGCCTGCGGATCCAGGAGGTAGTAGCGGGCCAGGTTGCGCTGGGTGGCGGGCAGGGCGTCGAAGTCGGTGAGCACGGCCTTGGCGAGCTGATTGGCGGCCAGGACGTCGGTGCGCCGGCCGACGATGAACGCGGGGACGTGGCCGACGGTCTCGAGCATCAGGTACAGGCCGGGCCGGACGCGCTGCGGCCTGGCGGGCGCGCGACGGGCCCGGCGGCCGCCGGGCGCCAGCAGGTCGGCGAGGTGCTCGCGCTCGGATGCGTCGAGCTCGAGAGCGTGGGCCAGGGCCTCCACGACCTCCGCCGACGGATGGCCGGCCCGGCCCTGTTCCAGGCGCGTGTAGTACTCCGTGCTGACGCCCGCGAGGCGGGCCACCTCGTCGCGGCGCAGTCCAGGGACGCGGCGGACCCGCCCGTCCGACGGGAGCCCCGCGCGCTCCGGAGCGATGGCCGCCCGGCGCGACCGGAGGAAGCCGGCGATCTCCTTGCTGCGGTCCATGGCTCCAGTCTGGCCGCACCCGCCGCCGGCCGTCCCGCCCAAGGTGGCCCTGCGGGTACCTGCCTGCTCAGGGTCAGCTATGGCGCTGCGCGCCGGCCGTGGAGCGGGTGTGCTGGAGGGGAGCCGGGATCTGCCCGGCGCACAGCCCACGGAAGGGACCCATCGCATGTCCACACAGACCACAGCCGTGCCGCTCGCGGGCCGGATCGCCGTCGTCACCGGGGCGTCCAGCGGCATCGGCGCGGCGTCCGCCGAGAAGCTTGCCGCCCTGGGGGCACACGTCGTCCTCCTCGCGCGGCGGGCCGACCGGCTCCAGGAGCTGGCCGCCCGGATCGAGCAGAACGGCGGCAAGGCCCTGGCGATCTCCGTGGACGTGACCGACAGGGCGGCGGTCCAGGCGGCCGCCGACCGGGTGGCGGCCGAGCTCGGCGGCGCCGACCTGCTGTTCAACAATGCCGGCGTGATGCTGCCCGCCCCGGTCGAGGAGCTGGCCACGGACCAGTGGCAGCTGCAGATCGACCTCAACATCACCGGCCTGATGAACGTCATCGGGGCGTTCACACCCCAGCTGGTGAAGGCCGCCGCCGACCGGGGGGTGGCCGACCTGATCAACACCTCGTCGATCGGGGCACAGAACATCTATCCGAACTTCGCCGTCTACACCGCCACGAAGGCCTACGTCACCCACCTGTCCCGCCACCTGAGGGCCGAGCTGGGCGCCAAGAACGTGCGCGTGGCCGCGATCGAGCCGGGCATCGTCGGCACCGAGCTGCAGACCCACGTCACCGACGAGGGCGCCCTCGCGTGGCTGGCCGGCACCAGGGAGACCATGGAGTGGCTCACGCCGCAGGACGTGGCCGAGACCATCGGCTTCCTCGCCGCGCTGCCGCCGCGGGCGAACCTTCAGCAGGTGACGATCATGCCCACCGGTCAGGCCAGCTGAGACGCCCGGTGCGGCTCGGCCTCGCCGGTCGCGGTGTCGTCGCCCGCGAGTGGCTCGCGTGACTGGCGTGCCTCGCGCCCCTCGACCACGCGGCCGGTGGTCAGCAGGCCGGCCAGTGCCGCCACACCGCCGGCCACGATGATGCCGGCGAACGTCGCCGGGCCGGGCGAGGTGAGGGCGACCGCGGCGCCGCTGACCGCCACCGCGGCCGCCGTGCTCAGCGACCCGGCGACCTGGGCGGCGCCGACGTTGCGGCCCTGGTTGCCGGCGTCGGACGCGGCGAGGGTCAGCACCGACAGCACCGGTGACGCGAGCCCCATGCCGACGCCCGCGAGCGCCCAGCCGGCCAGCCCGACCGCGGGCGGGACCGCCGGCCAGGCGAGCAGCGCCGTCACCGCCAGCCCGGCCGTCATCGCCGCGAGCCCGGCCCGCAGCACCGTCGCCGACGGGTAGCCGTGGTCGCGGGCCTGCAGCCAGGAGCCGAGCGCCCACATGACGCCCGAGATGGACAGGCTGATGCCCGCCGTCGTCGCCGTGAAGCCGTGCACCAGCGTGAGCAGCAGCGGCAGCCAGGCCCCGACACCGGCGAACGCCGTGGCCGTGAACACGCGCTGGGCCACGACGGCGGGCAGCCCGCGCCGGACCCGGAACGTGCCGCGCGGGAGCAGCCGCGTCGCGGCGATCACCGCGCCGGCCGCCCCGCCGAGCACGACGGCGACGGCCGGGACCGGGTGGGCGGCCAGGTGCTCACCGGCCACGGACAGTCCGAACACGGTGGTCGCGGCCAGCAGCGCCCACGGCAGCACCGTCGTCGCGCTCTCCCCCGGCGGCACCGCAGCGGACGCCGTCGTCGGCGGCACCGTGCGCAGGACGGGCCGAAGGACCAGCCAGACCGGCACCAGCACGGCCAGCGCGCCGAGGAACACCCAGCGCCACCCCGCGCCCTCGGTGACGATCCCCGTCAGGAACGGCCCCACGACCGATGGCAGGATCCAGGACGCCGCGAAGAGCGAGAACATCCGCGGCCGCAGCTCCTCCGGCAGGGATCGGGCGATCAGCACCATGATCCCGACGTCGATCAGCCCCTCGGCCAGCCCGCTGAGCAGCCGCCCGGCGATCACCTGCGGCATGCCACCAGCGGTCCCGACCAGCACCTGCGCCACGGCGAACGTGACGATGCCGGCCCGCAGCGGCGGCACCGGGCCGGACCGGTCGGCCCACAGGCCCGCCAGCGCCAGCGAGACGACGAAGCTCGCGATCGGCGCGGCGGAGGCCGGCCCGAAGCTGCTGACGGCGTCGAAGTCGCGCACCAGGGTGGGCAGCGCGGTGCCGACCGCCCGGTTCTCGAACGCGCCGAGCGTCACCAGGGCGACGGCGCTGACGGCCAGCGGCAGGTGGGCCCGGCTGAACAGCGAGGCCGGCGGGCGAGTGGACATGCCCTCACCCTGCAACCTCAACCCGCGTTGAGGTCAACCCTCGGGCAGCCCCGTCAGCCGGCCCCACGTCCGGACCTGGTGGTCGAACAGTGCGCGGCGGTCCTCGATGACGTTGGTGAACTGGCCGAAGACCTCGAAGCTGACGAAGCCGAACAGGCCGGTCCAGGCGGCGATGGCCCGGGCGACCAGGTCGTCGGGCAGCCCCGGCATGAGCTCGCGGACCACGTCGGCGTCGCCGCTGAACGACGGCGGCGGAGTGGGGAAGCCGTCGGGAGGCGCCAGCGCGCCGGCCGCGTACGCCTCGCTGATGATGCGCCCGTAGACGGCGGTGTCGCGGGTGGCCGGGGCGATGGTGTCGGCCGGGGCCTGGTACCCGGGCACCGGGGAGCCGTAGAGCAGCGCGTACTCGTGCGGGTGCGCCAGAGCCCAGTCGCGAACGGCATGGCAGACCGCGCACCACCGCCCGGCGTGGTCGTCGCGGGCGCACGCGGCGTCGGCCTGCTCGACGGCCTCGCCGACGGCGTTGTAGGCGTCGATGATCAGCGCGGTGAGCAGCTCGTCGCGGCTGGGGAAGTAGCGGTAGACGGCCGACGAGACCATGCCCAGCTCGCGGGCGATGGCGCGCAGGTTCAGCCCGGTGGCGCCCTCGGTGCCGAGCTGACGGCGGCCGATCGCAGTGATCTCCCTGGTCAGCTCGGCCCGGGCGCGTTCGCGTGCGGTGCGTCCGACGTTCATGCGGCGACTCTAGCAGAGCGGCGCACCAAAGTGAGAGCACTGCTCTTGACAGTTAGCACACCGAACAGAGAGCATTGCTCTCGAATCGGAGCGACAGACACGAGGAGTGGGTCATGAGCAAGCACGTCATCGTCGGCGCGGGTCAGATCGGCACGCTGCTGGCCACCCGGCTGGCCGGCGACGGCCACGAGGTCGTGGTGGTCAGCCGGTCGGGATCGGGGCCCGGCGGCGTCACGAAGGTCGCCGCCAGCGCCGCCGACGAGGCCAGGCTGACACAGGTCGCGCAGGGCGCCGCCGTCATCTACAACTGCGCCAACCCGCCCTACCACCGCTGGACGCAGGACTGGCCGCCCATGGCCGCGTCGATCCTCGGCGCCGCCCAGACCACGGGCGCCGTCCTCACGACGCTCGCCAACCTGTACCCGTACGGCGAGGTCAGCGGCCCCATGACCGAGGACCTGCCGCTGAGCGGCCCGGGCGTGAAGGGACGGGTGCGGGCCCGCATGTGGGCCGACGCGCTGCGGGCGCACCAGGAGGGCCGCATCCGCATGACCGAGCTGCGCGCGTCGGACTACTACGGCCCCGGCGTCCGCTCCCAGGGCCACGTGGGCGAGCGGTTCGTCCCGCCGATCCTCGCCGGCAAGCCGGCCACCTACCTGAACGACCCCGGCGTGACCCGCAGCTGGACCTACGTCGATGACGTCGCCCAGGCGCTCGCCATCGCCGGCAGCGACGAACGGGCGTACGGGCGGGCCTGGCACGTGCCGACGGCGCCGCCGTTCTCAGCACGCGAGCTGGCGGAGAAGATCGCTGCGATCGCCGGCTCCGCTCCGGCCCGCATCCGCCGCGTCCCGTACTGGCTGCAGGACGCCATGGGCCTGGCCGTGCCGATGATGCGCGAGCTCAGGGAGACCCGGCACCAGTTCGCCCGGCCGTTCGTGCTCGACTCGTCGGACTTCCAGGCCACGTTCGGCCAGCAGCCGACCCCCGTCGACGACGGTGTGGCCGAGACGGTCAGGTGGTGGCGGGCCCGGTCAGCTCGCTGACGGCCGACGGTGTCAGCTCGCGGTAGGGCAGCCCGCGCAGCAGGAGCGCCAGCCGGGCGGCCGACTCCAGCTCCTCGGCGAGATCGGCGGCCAGGTCCACGTCGGCCGCCGCGACGACGCTGCCGTGGTTGGCCATCAGCACCGCGTGGTGGCGCGCCATGGCGGCGGCGACACCCTCGGCGAGGGCCGCGCTGCCGGGCCGGGCGTACGGCGCCACCGGCAGCGGGCCGAGGCGTGTCACCTGGTACGGGGTGAGCGTCGGCACCGGCTCGTCGAGGCAGGAGACGGCGACGGCGTGCACGGAGTGCAGGTGGACGATCGCGCGTGCCTCGTGCCGCACGTGGTACGCGGCGAGATGCAGCGGGAACTCCTTCGACGGCCGCGTACCGGACAGCGGCTCGCCGCTCAGCGAGAGCACCGCCAGGTCGTCGGACGTGACCCGGCTGAGCGCGCCGCCGGTGGGGGTGACGAAGACCTGCTCGCCCACCCGGACGCTGACGTTGCCGGACCCGCCGGGCGACAGGCCCAGTTCCGCCAGCCGGCGGCACGCGGCGACCAGCGACTCCATCGCGGCCGTGCTCACGGCCCCACCTCCCACGCCGTCGTGAACAGGTCGGCCGGCCCGAAGTTGCCCGACTTCAGCAGCAGCGCCAGCGGGTCCGGCCCGGCGCTGACGGTCCAGGGCACGCCGGGCGCGACCTGAGCCCCGACGCGCACCTGCCGGACGCCGAGGGCGCCGGTCACCGCGCCGGACGTCTCGCCACCGGCGATGATCAGCCGGCGCACCCCGGCCCCGACGACGGCCCGGGCGACGGCGCTCAGCGCCTCCTCGGCGAGCGTGGCGGCCCGCTCGCGGCCGTGCCGCCGCTGGACGACGCGCAACTCCTCCGGCGGCAGCGCCGTGGTGGCCAGCACCGGCCCGGTAGGGGACGCGGCGAGTGCGGCGAGAACGGCGTCGCCGGCGGCAGCCGTGGTCCCGCCGGGGTCGGCCGCGAGGTCGTCGACGCCGATCCGCACGACCGGCCCGGGGAACGCCGCGATCTGCTCCAGCGTCCGCCGCGAGCAGCTGCCCGCCAGCACCACCCGCCCGCCACCGGGCCGCACGTCAGGCAGCTCGTCGGGTGGCACGTCAGGCAGCTCGTCGGACGGCACGTCAGGCAGCTCGTCGGATGGCCGGGGCGATGCGGCGGCGAGTGTCGGTGCCCGCCCGTAGGGTGGGGACCCTCCCTCACCGGGCGGGTTATGCTCCGGCCCGGTGCGCGAGTCCGCGGCAGCGCCGGCACGGGCCGACTCGACGCCGACCCAGTAGCGGGCGAGGGCGGCGGCCAGGCCGGACGCCCCGCCGAGCAGCTCGTCCCCGCCGGCCAGAGCGGCCGCGTGGCGGTCGAGATCCTCGTCGGTCAGGGCATCGAGCAGCACGTGCGCGGCCGGCTCGTCCGGGGTCACCCCGGCCGACGGCCAGGGCGCCAGCCCGACCGAGCGCTCGGTCTGCGCCCCGAGCACGCGGACGAGGTCGGCGTCGGTCATCGGCGTCAGGGGATGGTCGCGCAGCGGCGACTCCGACAGCAGCCGTCCGTCGACGAACAGGTGACCCTGGTAGACGGTGCGCCCGACCGCGGGCGTGGCCGGCGTCCCCACCGAGCGGCCGCCCACCAGCTCGGCCAGCGCGTCGGCGACCGGCCCGATGTTCCCGGCCGGCGTGGAGTCGAAGGTCGAGCAGTACTTCTGGTAGAGCCGCCGGGCGCCGTGGTGAAGCAGCCACCGTCCGGCCGCCACCGACTCCGCGACGGCGGATGTCACCGGCGCCGTCCGGGTCTTGAGGGCGACGACGACGCATGCGGCGCCGGCGGCCGGGACATCCACAGGCGAGGGCGGGCCGAGCAGCACCGTCGCCGGCATCCCGGCCGCCGTGACGACACCGGCCAGGTCGCAGGCGCCGGTGACGTCGTCGGCCACCACGCCGAGCGCGAGCGCACTCACGCGGCGGCCGCCCAGGAGACGTCGACGCCGGCGGCCCGGATGGCGCGCACCGCGTCCTCGCCGGCGGACGGGTCGGTGACCAGGACCGACACCGCGTCGAGGCCGGCGAACCGGATGGGCGCGCGGGCCGCCAGCTTGGACCCGTCGGCGGCGACCAGCACCGAGCGGGCCGCGGCGGCCAGGGCCTGCTTGGTCTCGGCGTCGTACGGGTCGGAGCAGTAGACGCCGTCGGGGCCGACCGCCGTCGCCGACAGGACGGCGAGGTCGACCACGATGTCCTGCAGCGCCGCCCGCACGGCCGGCCCGCCGAACGACCGCGTCGCCGGGTTGTAGACGCCGCCGAGGCCGATGAGCCGCAGGTCCGGCCGCGACGCGCACGCCGTCACCACGGGCACCGAATGCGTGACGACGGTGAGGCCGGCGGGCAGCAGCTCGGCCAGCCGGGCGATCGTCGTCCCGGAGTCCAGCGCGACGGTCGCGTCCGCCGGCAGCAACCCGGCCGCCGTCGTCGCCACCGACGTCTTCTGTGCCGCGAACCGGTCCGACCGGAGCTCGAAGGGGACGCCGTCGCCGTCGGGCAGCCGGGCGCCGCCGGTGACTCGGACGGCCAGGCCGTCGACCGCCAGCTGATGCAGGTCGCGGCGGATGGTCATCTCGGAGACCTCGAGGTCGGCCGCCGCGTGAGCCGCCGACAGGTAGCCGGCCGACCGCAGCCGCCGCAGCAGCTCGTCGCGCCGGCGCGGCGCGTCGGTGTAGCGCACGCCCCCACCCAACCTCGACGCGCGCAAGAATGTCAAGGGTCGGACACTTCTTGCTTCCTTTGTTCAACTTCGCACAAACTGTGCGCATGAGCGAACCGACCCTGGACGCGCTGGCCCGACCCGGCGGCGGCCTCGCCATGGTCGCCATGGACCAGCGCGAGAGCCTGCGCACGATGTTCGACGACGCCGGAGCCGGCCGGCCGCCGGATGACGTCCTCACCGCGTTCAAGCTCGAGGTGGCCCGCAGCCTTAGCGACCTCGCGTCGGGCTTCCTCATCGACCGCCGATACGGCTTCGACGAGGTCCGGAGCGAGCGGCTGCTGCCGGCCGGCTGCGGGCTGATCCTCGCCGTCGACGCGCTGACCCAGCAGGACGGCGGACCGGTCGAGGAGACCGCGCTCGACCCGGACTTCCTCGCCGCGGACAGCGACCTGGCCGGCGTCGACGGCGTGAAGCTGCTGATCGTCTGGCGTCGCGACGAACGGCGCGAGCAGCGGGTCGAGCTGGCCCGCGAGTTCGTCGCCCGGGCCCGCGAGCGCGGCGTGCTGTCGGTGCTGGAGCCGGTGGTCCGCGCCACGCCCGCCGAACTGGCCGGCGGCACCTGGGACCTGAACGCGGCGATCACCGAGGCCGCCCGCGAGCTGTCCGTCCTGGGTCAGAGCCTGTACAAGGCGCAGGTCCCGAGCGCCGGCGAGGGCGAGCCGGCCGAGCTGCTCGACGCCTGCCGGGCGCTCGACGACGCCGTCACCGGACCCTGGGTGGTGCTCTCGCAGGGCGTGGCGCTGGACCGTTTCCCGGCCGCCGTCGAGGCCGCCTGCCGGGCCGGCGCCTCCGGATTCCTGGCCGGGCGGGCACTCTGGAGCGACGTGGTCGGCCGGCCGCTGTCCGAGCTCGCGGTGCGGTCCGCGCCCCGGCTGGAGCGGCTGACCCGCATCGTCGACGAGCACGCGACGCCCTGGTGGGAGAAGAAGTGACCCGGTACGGCCTGATCCACACCGTCCCCGCGCTGCCGGCGACGTTCCACGACCTCGTCGCGGCGCACGCGGGTGCCGGGGTCGAGCAGATCCATGTCGTCGACCCGTGGCTGCTGCGCACCGCCATCGCCGCCGGCGGGGTCACGCCCGAGATCGTCGACCGGCTGGCCGCCCATGTCGCCCACCTGCGCGATCGCGGCGCCGGCGGCGTCCTGGTCACCTGCTCGACGCTGGGCGAGGCGACCGAGCTGGTGGCCGAGCGCCTCGGCGCCGTGTCGCCGGTCGTGCGGGTCGACCAAGGCATGGCCGACCGCGCGGCCGAGCTGGCCGGCGACGGCGGCACGGTCGCCGTGCTGGCCACGGTCGCCTCGACCGTCGGCCCGACCGAGCGGCTGGTGCACCGCAGCGCCGCCGCGGCAGGCATCGCCGTCACCGTCGAGGTCGAGCTGCTGGACGAGGCCGGCCAGGCTCGCGAGGCCGGCGACACCGCCCGGCACGACGCCCTGGTCGCCGACGCCGTGGCCCGATGGTCCGGCCGGGTCGACGTGGTGGTGCTCGCCCAGGCCTCGATGGCCGGCGCCGTGGCCCGATCCGTCCCGGAAACGGCGGGAAGCACTCCCGTGCTCACCTCGCTCGAGCTCGCGGCGCGTCGTCTGGTCGAGGTCGCTCCGACGTCCGACCAGCAGCGGAACGGCACGTATCCGTTTCGTTAACCGGGACTTGTTGACGCCCACTCCGAGTGTGGGTACGTTCTCACATGGCAACGATGCCACACCGGATGAGCTCGCCCGGTCGGCTGGCGCGGAGCCGGACTGCTCGACCCTCTTGCGGGGTATGAGCGGTCACGTACTCGTATGGAGAGACGCGGCGCTCCGTCCCGGGACGTCGCTCCTGACGTTCGGGCGCCGCTTTCCCGGCGCCCTCCTCTGAAGTGGAGGACGGTCCATGAAGACAGCAGCCGTCAGGTGGAGCGCGGTGGCGTTGACGGCCGGCCTCGTGCTCGCCGGTTGCGCGCAAGGCACCAGTGACGACTCGTCCGACGACGAGACCGGCGGCGGCACCGTGTTCGACCCCGAGGCGGAACTGAGCGGCGAGCTCAACGTCATGGGCTTCGGCGCGACCGACGAGATCGGGCAGACCCGCATCGACCTGGCCACCGAGGCCGTGGCCCCCGCCGAGATCAGCCTCATCGAGGGCGACCTCGACATCCAGCAGTTCCTGTCCGCCGTCGCCACCGGCGAGCCGCCGGAGCTGGTCTACGCCAACCGCGACCAGATCGGCACCTTCGCCTCGCGCAACGCGATCATCCCGCTCGACTCGTGCATCGAGGGCGAGGGCATCGACACCTCGATGTACCTCGAGCCGGCGCTGAACCAGGTGACGTTCGACGGCAGCGTCTACGGCATCCCCGAGTTCAACGCCGTCCAGATCACCCAGGCCAACGCCGACCTGCTGGCCGCCGCCGGGCTGACCCTCGACGACGTCAACGGGTCGGACTGGGACGCCATCAGCGCCGCGAACGAGGCGCTGCACGTCGGTGAAGGCGGCTCGCTGTCGGTCATCGGCTACGACAGCAAGCTGCCGGAGTTCCTGCCGCTGTGGGCGAAGGCCAACGGCGCCGACCTGCTCTCCGAGGACGGCCGGACGGCCCAGCTGGACGACCCCGCGGTGCTCGAGGCGCTGGAGTGGGCGGTCAGCATCTACGACGCCCAGGGCGGCTTCGGCACGGTGAAGGCCTACCGCGACTCCGCCGACTTCTTCGGCGCGGGCAACCAGTTCGCCTCCAACGTGCTGGGCGCCATGCCGATGGAGCAGTGGTACGTCAACGTGCTCAACGACGTCTCGCCGGACGCCCCGATGGCCTTCGACACCGTCCGCAACCTCGAGGGCGAGCCGCTGGCGTACGCGTCGGGCTCGGCGTGGGCGATCCCGGCCGACAGCTCCAACCCGCAGGCGGCCTGCCGGTTCATCAAGACGATGACCGAGACCGACAGCTGGATCGCCGCCGCCCAGGCGCGCGTCGACCTGCGCGAGGCCGA
Organism: Jiangella ureilytica; assembly: GCF_004348545.1. Taxonomy (GTDB): domain Bacteria; phylum Actinomycetota; class Actinomycetes; order Jiangellales; family Jiangellaceae; genus Jiangella; species Jiangella ureilytica. Next base: position 15,286 of record NZ_SMKL01000005.1, read on the forward strand.
GGGCAAGCCGTTCACGGGCCTGCTGACCGGCAACGCCGAGGCCGACCAGGCCATCCAGGACCAGTTCGTCACTCCCAGCGGTGACGAGAAGTGGGACGCCGCGGTCGCGGCCACCTACGAGGCCAACGAGCACACGTTCAGCCTGCCGGCCAACCCGGCCGACGCGGAGTTCAAGACCGCGTGGCAGGACGCCGTGAACCGGGTCCTCAACGGCCAGCAGGAGCCGGCCGACGCCCTGGCTCAGGCGCAGGAGGAGGCGCAGGCCGCTCTCGACGAGGCGTGGGCGACCTGGGACGAGCGGGAAGAAGGCTGACGCCTTGGCCTCCACGCAGGTCAACGCGCCCGGGACGCTCGGTGATGACCGAGCGGCCCGGGCGCGCCGCATCAGCCGACGGCGGGAGACGAGATCGGCACTGCTGTTCATCAGCCCGTGGATCATCGGGTTCCTGGTCTTCACGGCGTGGCCGATCATCTACAGCGCGTACCTGTCGCTGACCGACTACGACGTGATCAACAACCCGAACTACGTCGGGCTCGAGAACTACGAGGAGCTGTTCCGCGACCCCGACGTCGCGCTGGCGCTGTGGAACACGTTCTTCTTCACGATCATCCAGGTGCCGGTCTACGTCATCGTGTCGCTGGCGCTGGCGCTGCTGCTCGACAAGGCGGGGCGGGCGTCCGGGTTCTTCCGGACGGCCTTCTTCCTGCCGAAGATGACGCCGCCCGTGGCCGTGGGCATCCTGCTCCTGCTGCTGTTCAACGGGCAGAGCGGCCTGATCAACGAGGCGCTGAGCTGGTTCGGCATCGACGGCCCGGCGTGGACGACCGACCCCGACTGGGTGAAGCCCGGCCTCATCATCATGAGCCTGTGGTCCGTGGGGTCGTCGGTGATCATCCTGCTGGCCGCGCTGCGCAACGTGCCGCAGGAGCTCTACGACTCCGCGCGGGTCGACGGCGCGAACTGGTGGCAGCAGACCCGGAAGATCACCGTCCCGATGATCAGCGGTGCGCTGTTCTTCATCTTCATCGTCAACACCATCGCCGGGTTCCAGACGTTCACGGAGGCCTACACGGCGTTCTTCGGGTCCGGCAACACGACCTACAGCAACGACGCGGCGCTGTTCTACGTCATCTACCTGTTCCGCCAGGCGTTCGAGTTCCTCAACATGGGCTACGCCTCGGCGATGGCCTGGCTGCTGTTCGTGATCATCATGATCTTCACCGCGATCCAGATCAAGGTCAGCCGGCGGTTCGTCTACTACGAGGGTGAGCAGCGATGACGACGCAGACGCGGCTCGACTCCGAGGCGGCCGCGCCGGAGCCGCCGACTCCGCGGACGCCGGTGCGGCGCCGACGCAGGATCACGCCGGCCAAGGTGCTGATCTGGACCGGGCTGATCCTGGCGACGCTGATCTTCATCTACCCGTTCATCTGGCTGATCAGCGCCTCGTTCAAGCCCCGCGGGGAGGTCTTCGACAACAAGATCATCCCGGAGACGTTCACGTTCGACAACTACCTGAACGTCTGGCAGGAAGCGCCGATGGCGCTGTGGCTGTGGAACACGGTCCTGGTCACCGTGCTCGCGGCCGTGACCGTGACGGTCAGCAGCGCGATGGTGGCGTGGGGCTTCGCGTACTTCCGGTTCCGCGGCCGCAACCTGCTGTTCGGCGTGGTGCTGGCGACGATGATGCTGCCGGGCGCGGTGACGATGATCCCGCAGTTCCTCATCTGGAACAGCCTGGGGATGGTCGACACCCTCACGCCGCTGTGGGCGCAGAACCTGTTCGGCAGCGCGTTCTACATCTTCCTGCTCAGGCAGTTCTTCCTCGGGCTGCCCCGTGAGCTGTTCGACGCGGCGAAGATCGACGGCGCGAACAACTGGAAGATCTTCACCCGCATCGCCATGCCGCTGTGCAAGCCGGCGCTGATCATCACGCTGCTCTTCGAGTTCCAGGCGATCTGGACCGACCTCATGCGGCCGCTGATCTACCTGCGCGACAGCGACAACTTCACCGTCCCTCGAGGTCTGAAGGCGCTGCTGGACCAGTACGGCTTCGGCGGCGAGTGGCACTGGGAGATCGTGGTCACGGCGAGCGTCATCACGACGGTCCCGATGATCATCCTGTTCTTCCTCGGCCAGCGGCACTTCGTCCAGGGCATCGCGACGACCGGCAGCAAGGGGTGACGACGGTCGACCTCAGTGGTTCCTGGTCGATTCGCGAGGCGCTCGGCGACACCTGGCAGTGGTACGTCGACCAGCCGGTCACGGCGCGCAACAACGTGAGCGCCGCGGCCGGCGTGGTCGCGCGGGCACCGGGCTGGCTGCCGGCCCGGGTGCCCGGCGCGGTGATCGCCGACCTGCACCGGGCCGGCGAGCTGCCGTCGCCGTACGTCGGACGGAGCTCGCGGTCCGCGGAGTGGGTGAGCACGCGGTCGTGGGTGTACCGGCGGTCGTTCTCGGCTCCCCGTCCGGGCGCCGGGGAGCGGGCCGTGCTCTGCCTGGACGGTGTCGACCCCGGCGGGACGGTGTTCGTCGACGGCGTGCGCGTGGGCTCGGTGGGCGGGCTGTACCGGCCGGCGCGGCTCGACGTGACGGCGCTGGTGGCCGGCGGTGGCGAGCATCGGCTGGCGGTCGTGGTCGACCCGGCGCCGGAGTCGCAGCCGCAGGTCGGCCGCACCGACCTGGTCCGGGTGCACGCGCCGCGGATGGGCTACGGCTGGGACTTCTGCCCGCGGCTGGTGCACCAGGGCATCTGGCGCGGCGTCCGGCTGGAGATCGGGACCACGCTGGTCGAGGCGCTGTCGGTGCGGCCTCGGGTGTCCGAGGACCTGGCGTCGGCGACGGTGCACGTCTCGGGCCGGGTGCACCTGTCTTCCGGGGCGACGGCGTCGGCTGCGGCTTCCGCCGAGGTCCGGCTGGGTGGCGCCGTGGTCGCGGCCGGTCCGGTCGACGTGGGCGACGACGGTGTCCTGCTCGGCGCCGTCGTGGTCCCGGAGCCGGCGCTGTGGTGGCCGAACGGGCTCGGTGAGCAGCCGCTGTACGAGGTCGTCGTGCACGTGGGCGAGGTGTCGCACCGGGTCGTGACGGGGTTCCGGCGCGCCGCGTTCACCCGCAACGCGGGCGGACCGGCAGGCGCGCTCCCCTACACGGCGGTCGTGAACGGCCAGCCGGTCGAGCTGACCGGCTGGAACTGGGCGCCGGCCGACGCGCTGTACGGCGAGATCGCCGCGGCGAAGGTGGAGCACCTGGTCGGCCTGGCCCGGCGGTCCGGCGCGCGGCTGTTGCGGGTCTGGGGTGGCGGGCTGGTCGAGACGCCGGCGTTCTATGCGGCCTGCGACCGCGCCGGGCTGTTCGTCTGGCAGGAGTTCTCCCAGTCCAGCTCCGGGATGCAGAGCGCGCCGACGGACGACCCGGCGTTCGTCGCCCACCTGCGGGCCGAGGCGAACGCCGTCGTGCCCCCGCGCACGCACCACCCGTCGCTGCTGATGTGGGGTGGCGGCAACGAGCTCGAGGACGACGCCGGGCCGCTGACCGAGCAGCGCTCCCCCGCCCTGGCGGCGTTGCGCGACGAGGTGGCCCGGCTGGACCCGGGCCGGCACTGGGTCGCGACGTCGCCCACCGGCCCGCGCTTCCACTTCCGGCCCGATGACGACGAGCGGCACGACGTGCACGGACCCTGGGAGCACCAGGGCCTCACGGCGCACTACACGCTGTACGACGGTGGCACGGCGCTGGCGCACACGGAGTTCGGCGTCGAGGGCATGGCCAACCGGCGGCTGTGGACCGCCCTGGTGCCGCCGGCGGACCGCTGGCCGGTCGGGCGCGAGAACCCCCTCTACCGGCATCTCGGGGACTGGTGGAACAACGCGGCGCTCGTTCAGGAGTGCTTCGGCGGCCGGCTGACCACCCCCGGCGAGTTCCGTCGCGCCAGCCAGTTCCTCCAGGCCAGCGGGCTGGCATACGCCGTGGAGGCGGACCGGCGGCGCTGGCCGCGGACCAGCGTCGTGTTGCCCTGGCAGCTGGCGGAGTCGTACCCGAACGCCTGGTGCACGGCCGTCGTCGACCACGCCGGCGAGCCCAAGCCGGCCTTCCACGCCGTCAGCCGGGCGTTCGCCCCGGAGCGGGTCACGGGCCGACTGGACCGGCTGGCGTTCGACGGCGGGCCGGTCGGCGTCGAGGCCTGGCTCTGGTCCTCGCCTGGCCGGGCGGCCGGTGGGACGGTGACCGCCCGGCTGCTCGACGCGCACGGCGTCGTCCTGGCCGAGGAGCGCTGGCCGCAGGCCGACGCCGTCGCGACGCCTCGCGCGGCCGGCCGGCTCACCGTCGCCGCCGCGCCGAAGGCCGCAGTGGTGCTCGCCGAGCTGACCTGGACCGACGCCGACGGGACACTGATCGACCGGGAGGTCGTGCCGCTGTCGACGGCGGCCGACCTCACCCCGATGCTCGGCCTCGAGCCGGCCACGATCCGGTTCCACGTGGAACATCCGGGCGATTCGGGCCCGCGGTGGACGGTCGAGGTCGCCCACACCGCCGGGCCCGCCGTCGTCGGGCTGCAGCTCAGCGACGACCGGCCGCCGGAGTCGACCGGCTGGGCCGTGGTCGACAACGACCCGCGGCCTCTGCTGCCGGGCGAGCGGCGCCGGTTCACCGTCGAGTGGCGTCACGACACGGGTCCCCGCCGGCTGCTGCTGGAGTCGTGGAACACCGAACCCGTTCTTCTGGAGGACGTATGACCTTCCGCTTCCCGCCGGAGTTCCTGTGGGGTGCGGCCACGTCGGCCCATCAGATCGAGGGCAGCCTGGACGCCGACGGGCGTGGCGAGTCGGTCTGGGACGTGTTCGCCCGGCGGCCCGGCGCGATCGAGGGAGGCGGCGACGGCTCGCTGGCCAGCGACTCGTACCGCCGCTGGGCCGACGACGTCGAGCTGATCGCCGGGCTCGGCCTGAACGCGTACCGGTTCTCCGTCGGCTGGTCGCGGATCGTGCCCGACGGCCGCGGCCGGGTCGAGAAGCGCGGCCTCGACCACTATGAGCGGTTGGTCGACGCGCTGCTGGACCGCGGCGTGACACCGGTGCTGACGCTGAACCACTGGGACATGCCGCAGGCGCTCATGGCCGGCGGCGGCTGGGTGGCCAGGTCGTCGGTCGACGCGTTCGCCGAGTTCACCACCGCCGTCGCCGACCGCCTGGCCGACCGGGTCGAGTGGTGGGTCACGCAGAACGAGCCGTGGATCATCGCGCTGCTCGGCTACCAGCTCGGGCTGCACGCACCCGGCATCCGTGATCTCGGTGCGTCGGTGGCGGCCGGGCACCACGTCATGCTGGCCCACGGCGCGGGAGCGGACGTGCTGCGCGCCCACCGCGGCGTCAGGGCCGGCGTCGCGCTGAGCCTGTTCCCGTGCGATCCGGCGACTCCGTCGGCCGAGGATGCCGCGGCGGCGTGGGGCTCCGACGGCTACGTGAACCGCTGGTACCTCGACCCGCTGGCCGGCCGTGGCTACCCCGACGACATGCGCGAACACTACGAGCGCGCGCTGGGCCGGGAGCTGACCGAGATCCGCGACGGCGACGAGGCGGCCATCGCCGGACGCAGCGACTTCCTCGGCGTCAACTACTACACACGCCGGGTCATGGCCGCCGCGCCCGCCGGCGACGCGCGTCCGTTCCCCTGGCAGGTGGCCGGGCCGTCCGGTGACGTCGCCCGCACAGACGAGGGCTGGGAGATCGCGCCGGACTCCTTCCGCGACCTGTTGCTCCGGCTGCATCGCGACTATCCGTTCCCGCTGCTGGTCACCGAGAACGGCGGCGTCTTCGGCGACGCGCCGCTGCACGACGGCCGGGTCCGCGACACGCGCCGCCAGTCGTTCCTGCGCGGCCACGTGCGCGCCATGGGCGAGGCGATGGCGGCCGGCGCCGACGTGCGCGGCTACCTGCACTGGTCGCTGCTGGACAACTTCGAGTGGTCGCTGGGCTACCGGCCGCGGTTCGGCCTGGTGCACGTCGACTACCCGAGCGGCCGGCGGACGGTGAAGGACTCCGGCCGGCTCTACGCCCGCATGATCGCGGCCGGTACGGCCGACGTCGAGGAGAGTGAGGACGCGTGACGCTGACCGTGACCGAGAGCGACGGCGGCATGCTCGTCACCGGCGCGGGCTACGGACTGCAGGTGCATGCCGAGCAGCCGCGGGCGGTGCTCCGTGACGCCGACGGGAAGGTCTGGACCGAGCTGTCGCTGCTCGCCGGACTGGACCTGGTCGGCGGCCGGGACGAGTCGTACGACCTCGCACCGGCCCGCGTCGTCGAGCGTACCGATCGCGCGGTCGAACTGGTCGTGGCGTCGATGAGCTCGCTGTGGGAGCGCAAGGCCGTGCACGTGCGCTGCACGGCGGCCGGGCTCGAGGTGTGGGCCACCGTGTCGGGACGGCGCCCGGGCACCGGGGCCACGGCCCGGCTGGGCGAGGTGACGATGCTGGGCGGCCGGGCGGTGCTGCCCAACGGCGCCGGCGGGACGTTCCGGTCGGCCATCCGGTTCGCGTCGCTGTTCAGCCCGACGCCGACAGAGCCGGTGCACGTGGTCCGTCCATCGACCGCCGGCGCGTCGCTGGGCGTCGTCGGTGACGCCGAGCCCGGCCGGCTGCACGGCATCTTCTCTCCGCCCCCGCTGTGCTGGGCGCTGGGTGACCGGCTGGCCGAGGACGCGACCGACGTCCCGGCAGGCCGCTGGTGGGGGCTGTCCGTCCGGGCGCCGGTCGACGAGCTGACCATGACGGCGGTCCGGTACGCGCCGCTGGACGGCGGATTCCTGCTGCGCCTGGACTACGAGGGGCACACCGTCGTCGGCGACGGATTCCGCACGCCGACGCTCGTGCTGCGGCCGGCCGCCACCCCCTGGCAGGCGCTGGCGGACTACCGCGACGACCTGGTCGCGCGGGGGCTGGCGCCGTCGCCGCCCCCGCCCGGACCGGACTGGTGGGCCGAGCCGATCTTCTGTGGCTGGGGCGCCCAGTGTGCCCGCATCGCGGCGCTGAAGGTCGAGCCGGCCGGTGACGCCGACGGGCTGATCGGCGCGGCCACCGCCGCTACGGCCGCTCACCTGGCCCGGCAGGACGTGTACGACGAGTTCCTGGCCGTCCTCGACAAGGGCGGGCTCGACCCCGGCACGATCGTCATCGACGACCGCTGGCAGGCCACGTACGGCACCGGCGACGTCGACCTCGACCACTGGCCGGACCTGCGCGGCTGGATCGCCGCCCGGCACGCCGAGGGCCGCAAGGTGCTGCTGTGGTGGAAGGCCTGGGATCCCCAAGCGCTGCCGGTCGAGGAATGTGTCACCGACCCGCTCGGCCGGCCGGTCGCCGTCGACGTCGCGAGCCCGGCGTACCGCGCCCGGCTGCGGCGGATCGTGACGGAACTGATCGGCCCGGACGGCCTGGACGCCGACGGGTTCAAGGTCGACTTCACCCAGCGGTCGCCGTCGGGAGAGTCGCTGCGCGCCACTGAGGGGCCGTGGGGCATCGCCGCCCTGCACACGCTGCTGGGCACGATGACCGAGGCGGCGAAGGCGGCGAAGCCCGACGCACTGATGGTCACCCACACGCCGCACCCCTCGTTCGGCGACGTCTGCGACATGGTCCGCCTCAACGACGTGCTGGAGCGCGACAACGCCGGCGACCCGGTGCACGTGGTCGAGCAGCTGCGGTTCCGGTTCGGCGTCGCCGACAGCAGCCTGCCGGGGCACCTGGTCGACACCGACCAGTGGCCGATGCCGGACCGGGCGTCCTGGCGCGCCTACGTGGAGGCGCAGGCGACGCTCGGCCCGCTGGCCGTGCCGGCGCTGTACTACCTGGAGTCCATCGACGGCTCCGGCGAGGAACTGACGGCGGACGACCTCGGCCTGGTCGCGCGGACGTGGGCGGCCTACCGCTCCGGGCGGGGGACCGCATGACCGATGTCGTGGTCTACGGCGCGACCTCGGGCGGAGTGTGCGCGGCGGTCGCGGCTGCCCGGGCCGGCGCGTCCGTCGTGCTGCTCGAGCCCGGCCGGCACGTGGGTGGCATGACGTCCGGCGGGCTCGGCTACACCGACGTCGGCGACGTGCGCGTGGTGGGCGGGATGGCCGGCGACCTGCGGCGGGCCGTCGCCGACTGGTACCGCGTGCCCGAGGGCCACTACGCGGGCCCGGAACCGCACGTCGCCGAGGCCATCCACCGCGGCTGGCTCGAGCAGGCCGGCGTCGACGTCCGGTTCGGCGCGGTCCTCACCGCCGCCACCACCACGCCCGGCGACGTCATCGGCCCGGTCGTGCTCGGGGACGGCTCGCAGGTCGCCGCGGCGGTCTTCGTCGATGCGTCCTACGAGGGCGACCTGCTCGCCGCGGCGGGCGTGCCGTACGCCGTCGGGCGCGAGGACCGGTCGCTGTACGGCGAGCGGTACGCCGGGCGGCAGGAGCTGGTCCCGGGCCGGCACACCATGCCGCCGTGGATCTCGCCGTTCGCCGGCGACCAGAGTGGCGAGGAGGGCGGCCCCGTCCTGCCGCAGCTGCACGACCGGCCGCCGGCGCCGGTAGGGAGCGGCGACGGCGGTGTCATGTCCTACGGCTACCGGGTCTGCCTGACGCAAGCGGCGGACCGGGTGCCGTTCGAGCGCCGCGACGGCTACGACGAGGCGTACTGGGAGCTCGGGCGGCGGCTCTTCGACCGGTGGCGGCGCGACGGTGTGCAGGTGCGGGCCGGGCAGCTGCTCGGGCTGGAGCAGAACCTGCCGAACGGCAAGTGCGACGGCAATTCGATCGGCCCGTTCTCGCTCAGCGTGCTGGACGGCTCGGCGTGGGCGTATCCCGAGGCCGACGCCGCGGAGCGGGAGCGGATCCGGCTGCACCACCTGCACCACGCCCAGGACTTCCTGTACTTCCTGTCGCACGATGACGCGGTACCGGTGGCGGTGCGTGCGGAGATGGAGCGGTGGGGCTACGCCGCCGACGAGTTCGCCGACACCGGCCACCTGCCGCACCAGCTCTACGTCCGCGAGGCGCGCCGGATGCTCGGCGAGTACGTGCTGACCGAGCACGACCTGCTGCCGTCGCCGCGCCCACAGCACGACGTCGTCGCGATGGGCTCGTACCACGTCGACATCCGCGAGGTGCAGCGCACGTGGCGCTGGGTCGCCGAGCACCCGCGGCCGGTCGGCATGGTCGTCACCGAGGGCTACCTGTCGGTGCCGGTGCGGCCGTACCCGGTCCCCTACCGCGCCCTCGTGCCGCGCTTCGCCGACTGCAGGAACCTGCTGGTTCCGGTCTGCCTGTCCGCGTCGCACGTGGCGTTCGCGTCGGTGCGCATGGAGGTGCAGTACCAGATGCTCGGCCACGCCGCCGGGCTGGCGGCGGCCGAGTCGGCGCGGACCGGCCGGCCGGTCCAGTCGATCGACGTGCCCCGGCTGCAGGACGCTCTCAGCGACGCGGGCCAGGTCCTCTCGCTCTGACGCATCGATCGGCCGAGCGAGGGCCAGCAGGGTGACTGAACGCCTGAGGGTGGCTGTCTGTGCGGCGGGCATTGTGCTCAGGCCATTGCCCTTGGCACCCGCACGTTGACGCACCCTCCCGTCTCTTGCACGGTTGTGCCCGCCGCACCTCATACCCCCGGGGGAGCACCCTGACGCTCGCCGTCGGTGCTGGCGGGCCAGGTTTCCCAGAATTCCGGCCACCGCCCTGCCTGGCTCTGGTGGTGCCCTCGGTGCCGCTGCGATCCTCCTGAACCGACGGATCAGGACGGGCACCTGGGACCGAATGAGGTCGTCCATGTTCACTCGCATCGGGATGCTCGCCGCCCGGCACGCGCGCGTCATCCTCGTCGCCACCGCCGTCCTGGCGGCCGTCGCCATCGGGTTCGGGCTCACCGCGTTCGGCAAGCTCCAGACCGAGGGCTTCACCGATCCCGGCGCGGAGTCGACCACGGCCGACGAACTGGTCGACGAGCGGTTCGGCGGCAGCGCCGACCTGGTCTTCCTCGTCGACGCCGGCGACGCGGGCGTCGACGATCCCGCCGTCGCCACGGCCGGGGAGGAGCTGACCGCGCGGCTGGCCGAGGACCCGGCGCTGTCGGAGGTGACGTCGTACTTCGGCACCGGCGCGCCCGCACTGCGGTCCGAGGACGGCCGGTACGCGCTGGTGGTCGCGCACCTCGAGTCCGACGACGGCGACGGTGGCGTCGTCGAGCTGCGCGACGCGTACGCCACCGGCGACGGGCCGATCGAGGTGACCCTCGGCGGCGGCGCGGCCGTCGGGCTGGACATCCGCGACCAGGTCAAGGCCGACCTCGCGCTGGCCGAGGCGATCGCCGTCCCGCTGATCCTCATCCTGCTGCTGCTCGCGTTCGGCAGCCTGGTCGCGGCGTCACTGCCGCTGGCGCTCGGTGCGATCGCGGTGTTCGGCACGTTCGCCGCGCTGTCGGTCATCGGGTCGCTCACCGACGTCTCGGTGTTCGCGATCAACCTCACGACGGCGCTCGGCCTCGGCCTGGCGGTCGACTACGCGCTGCTCATCGTCGGCCGGTTCCGGGAGGAGCTGGGGGCCGGCCGCTCCACGACCGACGCGGTCGTGCGCACCGTCGAGACGGCCGGGCGGACCATCGCCTTCAGCGCGGCGACGGTGGCGGCGGCGCTGGCCGTCCTGCTGGTCTTCCCGCTCTACTTCCTGCGGTCGTTCGCCTACGCGGGCATCGCCGTGGTCGTCATCGCGATGGTCGGCGCGCTGCTGGTGCTGCCGGCGCTGCTGGCGGTCATCGGCCCGCGGGTCGACCGGGGCCGGCTGCCCTGGGCTCGGAACCGGCCGACGAGCACGGAGTCGACGTTCTGGCGCCGGGTCGCCGCCGCCGTGACCCGCCGCCCGGTGCTGTCCGCGCTCCCCGTCGTCGCCCTCCTGCTGCTGGCCGCGGCGCCGCTGCTGAAGGTCGAGTTCGGCACGCCGGACGACCGCGTGCTCACCACGGCCAGCGACAGCCGGGTGGTCGGCGACGCGATGCGGGCCTCGTTCCCGGCGGACGACACCCGGGCGTTCCAGGTGGTGATCACGCCGGAACCGCCGGCCGACGCCGTCGACAGCTATGCCGCGGAGCTGTCGGACCTGCCCGCTGTGACGGAGGTGACCTCGACGGCGGGCACGGACGCGACCCTCCTGCTCGTGCACACCGACGTGGACCCGCGCTCGGCCGAGGCGCAGGATCTCGTCGGCGCGATCCGCGAGGTCGAGCCGGCCGGCGGCGCGACGGCGCTGGTCGGCGGCGAGGCGGCCCGGCTGGTCGACAGCAAGGAGGCGATCGGCAGCCGGCTCTGGTTCGCAGCCGGTGCGATCGCGGTGATCATGTTCGTGCTGCTCTTCCTGTTCACCGGCGGCGTTCTGCAGCCGCTGCGGGCGCTGCTGTTCAACCTGTTCGCGCTGTCGGCGACGCTCGGCCTGATGGTGCTGGTCTTCCAGGAGGGCTGGTTCTCGCCGGCGCTCGGCTTCACTCCGCTGCCATTGGACATCAGCATGCTCGTGCTGCTCTTCTGCATCGCGTTCGGGCTGTCCATGGACTACGAGGTGTTCGTGGTCAGCCGGGTCAAGGAACGCCACGACGCCGGCGCGGCGCCGGTCCCCGCCGTGGTCGACGGCCTGTCGCACACCGGCCGCATCGTCACGACGGCCGCGGTGCTGCTGGCGGTCAACTTCTTCGCGTTCGGCACCAGCGGCGTCAGCTTCATCCAGATGTTCGGCATCGGCAGCGGCATCGCCATCCTCATCGACGCGACCCTGGTCCGCGGCGTGCTCGTGCCGGCCGGACTGCGGCTGCTCGGCCCGGCGGCGTGGTGGGCGCCGGCACCGCTGCGGCGCGTGCACGAGCGGTTCGGCCTGCGCGAGGCCGCGGCGGAGCCGACCGAGCCGGACCCCGTCGGCACCCCGTCGCCCTGAGCCTTGCCAAAACAGTATCCGTAGGACACAGTTATCTCGACCGGAAATAGTTGACCGTTGGACACAGATCAGGGAGCGGAGCAATGACCGCACGTATGGGCAGGGTGATCTGCAACATCACGATCTCGGCCGACGGTTACGTCGCCGGCGCCGGCCAGACCGAGGAGCGCCCGTTCGGCAACGACGGCGGCGACGGGTTCGGCGACAAGCTGCATGCCTGGATGTTCGACACTCCCGAGGAGAACCGCGCCGAGGTCGACGAGCTCGCCGCCTACCAGGCGGTCATCATGGGGCGGAACATGTTCGGGCCGGTGCGGGGCGCCTGGGACCGGCAGTGGAACGGCTGGTGGGGCGACGACCCGGTGTTCCACGCCCCGGTCTTCGTCCTCACCCATCACGCGCGTGAGCCCCAGCCGATGGCGGGCGGCACGACGTACCACTTCGTGACCGACGGCATCGAGTCCGCGTTGAACCAGGCACGCGCCGCGGCCGGCGACGGCGACGTCTCGGTCCTGGGCGGCGCGGCGACCATCAACCAGTACCTCGCCGCCGGCCTGGTCGACGAGCTGCGGCTGCACGTCGTGCCGCTCACGCTGGGCTCCGGCGCGCGGCTGTTCGAGGACGTCCCGCCGCTGCGGCTGGAGCAGGTGAAGTCGCGGCCGGCGAGCTCGGTCACGCACGTGACCTACCGCCTGCTGCCCTGACTGCGGGCGGGGCGGCAGGGTCCGCCGTCAGCGAGCCAGCACCGCCCGGACGAACGGCGGAACCACGGTCCTGAGCACGTTCTGCTGCTCGTGGGACTCGGCGACGGCGAGGGCGCCGGCCGCCGCCGTCCGTTCGGCGTCGCCCGCCGACGGCGCCAGCGCGGCCAGGGCGGCGAGCCCAGCCCGGCCGGTGTCGGCGAGCGCGACCAGCCACGGCATGACCTCGCGCTCGATCCGGTCGGCCGGCTCCCGCTGGACCCGGTCGGCCGGTTCCCGCTCGATCTGGTCGGCGGGGTCCGGCTCGATCCGGTCGCCCGGCTCTCGATCGTCGGTGGACCCCGCCCGGTGAGGGAGGGTCCCCACCCTACGGGCGGGCACCGACACTCGCGCATCGCGACCGTCGTCGGGCTCGCGACCGCCGACCGGCTCGCGATCGCCGACCGGCTCGCGACCGCCGTCGGGCTCGCGACCTTCGACCGGCTCGCGACCGGCGCCGGGCTCGCGACCTTCGACCGGCTCGCGACCGGCGCCGGGCGCGGCCGCGACCATCGCCGTGAAGCGGTCCCGGAGTTGCTCGGCCGCCGCGGCCGATCCGTCCAGCGTCGCGTCGCACAGCGCGGACAGCTCAGGATCCTGGGGGGCCGACGGCGGCCACGACGCGCACGCGCGGGCCAGCGTCCGGACCGCCTCGGTCGCTCCGACGGCGTCCAGCGCGCGGGCGTGCGCGGAGTCCGGGTCGTAGGCCGCGAGGTTCCACGCCCAGTCCGCCACCGTCGCGACCGCGATCTGCGACGCGGCCTCGTGCGGCATCGGGTTCGCCGTGATCCCGGCGAGGCGCGCCCCGTCCAGTGCGGCCGGCCGGCCGAGCAGCGGGCCGAGGAACAGGCGGGGGAAGTCGAAGTCGTTGACCGGGAAGTTGTCCCAGAGCAGCAGCTCGTGCCCGTAGGACTCCGCCGCCGCGTCGATCTCCGCCCGGGTGATGTCGCCGACCACCACGTCGCGGCCGGTCCACCACACCAGCACCTCGGGCGGCAGCTCGGCGGCCAGCAGGTCGCGGTGCGGGGTCGGCGCCGTCCCCGCGTAGTCGGTCGGCACCATGATCAGCGGCCGGTCCAGGGCGAGCCGCTCGATCACCTGGCGGCAGATCGCCGCGTGCGCGCGGGCCGACGACCCCGGCGCGGAGCCGAACGCGACCCGGTCCGCGTCGTGCGAGAGGTCCGGCGCGATGTCGTCGAACAGGAGCGCGACGTCGCGCACACCCACCTGCCGGACCTGCTCGAGCTTCGCGATCAGCAGGTCCACCTCGGCCGGGTCGCTGTAGACCATCGAGAGGCCGGGTGAGACGGAGAACACGAACCGCACGTGCGACCGCCGCGCCGCCGCTGCCAGCTCCCCGATCCGCGCGAGCTCGGCCGCCGGGTACGGGTCGCGCCACTGTGCACGGTGGAACGGGTCGTCCTTCGGCGCGTACACGTACGTGTTGAGCTTGTGCCGCCCGGCGAACTCCAGGTGCGCCAGCCGGTCCGCGTGCGACCACGGCGGGCCGTAGAAGCCCTCGATGGTGCCGCGCCAGCGCAGGTCGGGCCGGTCCTCGATGGTGACGGGCGGCAACACCCCACCCGTCGATGCCGCCAGCGCCCGCAGCGTCTGCGCGCCGTAGAACGCGCCGGCCGGGTCCGACCCGGTGATCGTCACCGTCGCGCCGTCGACGGTGAGGCGGTATCCCTCGGCGGATCCGCCCGGCTCGATCCCGACGACGACGGCGACCCGCTCGCCTTCGGCGACGGTCGGCAGCGCGGCCACGACCGCGGCGGCGTTCTCGCAGGTCGGGGGCGCCTCGACGGTGACGGAACCGACGCTGACGCCGTCGTCGCCGGTGAGTTCGAGGTGGTGCGGACGCGGGCACAGCTTGTCTGTGACAAGAGGCGTCGACATTGTGGGAACGATACCATCAGGCCCATGTCGTGGAATGAGGTCGCGCCCGGGGCGTTCCGGGTCCGGGACACCTGCAACGTCTACGTCGTCCGATCGCCCAACGGGCGCGACGGCATCGCCGTCGACTTCGGGTCCGGCGCGGTGCTCGACCACCTCGCCGACATGGGCATCGAGCGGCTGACCGACGTCCTCATGACCCACCACCACCGCGACCAGGGCCAGGGGCTGCCGCGCGCCGTGGCGGCCGGCATCGCCGTCCACGTGCCGCCGGTCGAGCAGGACCTGTTCGCGCACGTCGACGACCTGTGGGCGGCTCGGCCGCTCGTCAACGACTACAACCTGCGCCAGGACAAGTTCTCGATCCTCGACCCGGTGCCGGTCGCGGGCACCGTCCCCGAGTACCGCACCGCCACCTACGGCGGCGTCGAGGTCCGGGTGCTCCCGACGCCCGGGCACACCACCGGCTCGGTCACCTACGTCGTCGGCGGCATCGCGTTCACCGGCGACCTCATCCACTCGCCGGGCAAGGTCTGGTCACTGGCCGCCACCCAGTGGTCGTACACCGAGAACGAGGGCCCGGCCATGACGGTCCTCAGCTGCTACCAGCTGCTCGAGGAGCCGCTGGACCTGCTGCTGCCGTCGCACGGCGAGCCGATGGACGACCCGCACGGCGCGCTGGGCCTGCTGGCCGAGCGGATGCAGCGCTACGTCGACGCCCGGCGGCCGTACCCCTGGGACCTGCGCGCCCGGCTCGACAACCCGTTCCGCCAGCTCACGCCGCACCTGCTGCTGAACGTCAGCAGCAACTCCAGCTCGTACGTGCTGGTGTCGGAGACGGGCAACGCGCTGGTCATCGACTACGGCTACGACATGACCACCGGCCTGCCCGCGGGCACCGACCGCGCGTCGCGGCGGCCCTGGCTGGCGTCGCTGCCGGCGCTGCGCCGCCAGCACGGGGTCACGAAGGTCGAGGTGGCGCTGCCGACGCACTACCACGACGACCACGTGGCCGGGATGCCGCTGCTGCGCGACGTCGAGGGGACGCAGATCTGGGCGCCGGAGCACGTGACGCCGATCCTCGATCACCCGGAGCGCTACGACCTGCCGTGCCTCTGGTACGACCCGATCCCCGTCGACCGGTCGCTGCCCCTCGGCGAGTCGTTCCGCTGGCACGAGTACGAGATCACGGTGCACGACCTCCCCGGCCACACGCTGTACCACGCGGGCTTCGAGTTCGAGGTCGACGGCGTGCGCGTGCTGGCGACCGGGGACCAGCAGGAGGGCCTGGGCAGCTCGGGCGGGCGCCGCGAGCTGCTGAACTACCAGTACCGCAACCTGTTCCGCGTCGGCGACTACCGGCGCAGCGCCGAGCTGTACCGCCGGGTCGCGCCGGGGCTGATGGTCTCCGGGCACTGGGAGCCGCGCTGGGTCGACGACGCCTACCTCGACCTGCTGACCGAGCTCGGCGACGAGCTCGTGGAGTTGCACGAGGAGCTGCTGCCGCTCGAGACGGTCGACCTCGGCGCCGGCGGTGTCGCCGCGGCCATCGCGCCCTACCGCAGCCGGGTCGCCGTCGGCGCCACCCAGCGGCTCGACGTCACGGTGCGCAACCCGCTGCCCGAGAAGGCCGAGGTCACCGTACGGATGGTGATCCCGCTAGGCTGGGCCGCGGAACCGGCCGAGCAGGTGCTCACGCTGGCGGCCGGCGAAGAGGCCACCGCCACGTTCGACGTCACGGCCGGCGGCACGCCAAGGCGCCGCACACCGGTCGCGGCCGACGTGACGGCCGGCGAGCTGCGCCTCGGCCAGCACGTCGAGGCGTTCGTCGACGTCGTGGAGCCGTGACCGAGGGGGTGGCACAGAGTGGGGCGACGGGCCGACGGTGACGGCGCGGCTGCGGCCGGTGACGCCGGGCCGGAGCTGATGCGCCGCGCGACCATCAAGGACGTCGCCGTGGCCGCCGGGGTCTCGCGGTCGACGGCGTCGCGCGCCCTCACCGGCCGTGGCTACGTCGCCACCGACGTGCGCGAGCGCGTCCTCGCCGCCGCCGAGAACCTCCGCTACGTCCCCGACGCCACCGCCCGCTACCTCAAGCAGCAGGTCAGCCTGTCGCTCGGCGTGCTGGTCTCGGACCTGCGCAACTCCTTCTACGCGCGGCTCGCCGCCGGCGTCGGCCAGGCCGCCCGCTCCCAGGGCTACAGCCTGGTGCTGGCCGAGGACGGTGGCTCCGCCGAGGCCCAGGTCGAGGCGGCCGAGACGTTCGTCGCCACACGGGTCGCCGGGGTGGTCGTCACGCCGGTCTCCGCCGACGTCACCACGTACCTCTTCCGGCACCGCATCCCCGTGGTCGAGATCGACCGGCAGTTCGCCGCCGGCGAGTGCGACGCCGTCGTCGTCGACAACCAGGGCGCCTCGCAGCGGGTCATCGAGCACCTCGTCGGGCTCGGGCACCGGCGCATCGCGCTGTTCATCGACGAGACCACCTGGACCACCGGCCGCGAGCGGCACGCCGGCTACCAGGCGGCACTGGCGGCGGCCGGCATCGCGCTCGACCCCGACCTCGTCGTCTCCTCCGGCTGGGACGTCGACGCCGCGCGGGCCGCCGCCCGGACGCTGCTCGGCCCGGACGAGCGGCCGACCGCGGTGTTCGCCGCCAACAACGTCCTCGCCGAGGGGGTCTGGCGGGCGGCGAGCGACCTCGGCCTGACGATTCCCGACGACGTCAGCCTGGTCTCCTTCGACGACGCGCCCTGGATGAGCCTGGTCACGCCCGGCCTCACCGCCGTCGCTCAGGACGAGGCCGCGTTGGGCGAGACCGCCGTGCGCCGGCTGCTCGAGCGCATCGCCGAGCCCGACGCCGCGCCGGTCACCGTCATGGTCTCAACGCGCATCGTCCACCGCGCATCGACCCGCACCATCACTGCCTGACTGCCGTTCCCGGCGGCCGCCCGCCGCCCGCCGTTCAGGACGAGCGGCGAAGCCGGACGTCGGCGACGGCCTGCGGTGCGAGGTCGACCTCGAGACCGGCGCCGTGGCCGATCGGCTGCCACGCCCCGGCCGACGCGGCGGCCTCGACGGCATCCGCGGCCACCCAGCTCAGCCGCGCCCGCAACGGCTCGACCGACAGCGACCGCAGGCGGGCGCGCACCAGGCCGGGCTCGTCCGACGGGCGCAGGTCGACCAGCACGTCGTCGGCGGGCGTGACGCGCAGCCCGGCCGAGCCGGCGACGGCGACCGGGCCGGCGTACTGCCGGGCGACCAGCGGGTGGAGCAGGTCGTCGCCGAAGCGGCGGACCGCCGCGGCGTCGTGCGGGCGGGGCGCGAACCGGTAGCGGAACGTCTGCGTTCCGCCCTGCGCCGCGCGGAAGTTGGTGAAGTGCAGGTTGTTCATCAGCCAGCTGTTCACGTGCCCGGCGGGCGCGTCCAGCGTGCGTGCCCACCGGCCGGTCTGGAAGCCGCCGAACTGCGCCAGTGGCGCGTCGTAGGACCCCCAGAGCACCGGCGCGCCGGTCCCGGCGCCGGACGACACCCCGACCGCGTGCTGGATGGCGTACCAGTCCTTGCTGGTGTCGGGCAGCTGTTCGTGTTCGGCGACGAAGGCCGCGCCCGCGGTCTCGACCAGGAAGCGCGGATCGGTGACGGCGAACGGGAACGTCACGAACAGGCTCTCCGGGGCGAGGGTCTCGGCCTTGGTGACGGTGACGTCCAGGTCGACGAGGTCCGACGACGGATACAGGCGCAACGTCGTGGCCACGTCGACTCCGCCGACGCTGCCGGACCACGACAGCGCGGTGAACGACGCTCCCCGCACGATCAGCGCCGGTCCGTGCGAGGTCGCCGCCGTGCGGTCGAACTCCGGCCCGGGGTGGTCCGGATGGAAGTCCCGCGGCCGGACGAGGAACGGATGATCCGAACCCGCCGGGATGGTCTCGGCGACCAGCGCTCCGAGCGGGAACGCGGCGCGGTCGTCGACCAGCTCGGTTCCGGTACGCAGGTCGACCAGGCTGGTCACGCCGCCGCGGCCGGGATCGACGGCGACGGCGTACTCGGGCGTCTCGACCGTGTGGCCCGCGACGCCGGGCCCGGGCTCGGCGGGAAGAGGCACCGTCGTCGCGCCGAACGGCTCCACCACCGTCGTCACCACCGTCGGAGCCCCGCCGGCCGCCTCGACGACCACGGGCTCGGCGCGGCGCCTCGCGGTGGGGTTCACCACCACGACCGACGGCCCGCCGAGGCAGGTGCGGTCGGCCCCGAGACCGGTCCGGTGGATCGCGGAGTCCGCCACGTCACCGGAACCGCTGGCGAGCAGCCGGAACAGACCCTCCGCCGCCACGTGCCGGGCGAGGTCGTAGGCGCCGTAGGCGAAGCCGGCCTTGGCGTTCCAGTGCGACGCCGTGTAGACGCTGTCCGGCCGGGAGAAGCTCTCCCACGAGCCCCAGGTGTGCTCGCCGAACAGCCAGAGCTGTTCGTCCACGAAGGCGAGGTCGTCGGCCAGCTCGGCCCGCGTCCGCAGCCGCACCGGGCCGCGCGAGTGCCCGAGGACGGACGCGAGATCGACCGCGCCGTCGCCGCGCAGGTCGGCCAGCGCGTGCAGCGCCTCGCCGGTCAGCTGGTGCGTCCGTGCCCGCCGATACACCGCCAGCTCGCGGGCGGTCGAGCCGTGGCCGTGCGACCACCAGTCGGCCCACTCCCCGCGGACGACCGGCAGCTCGACCTCGGTGGCCACCCGCTCCATCCGGTCCAGCGCCTCGTCCATGGTCGCGAGTCGCATCGGCCGCTCCGGATGCAGCTCGTTCCACGTCGACAGCAGCGGCAGGAACTCCAGCGTCGGCCACCGGTTGTCGTTGGCGGCGTGCACGACGGCGACGTCGAACGGGTAGTCCTCGCGCTCGTCCAGCTCGTCCACCAGGCCGGCGATGCGCTTGGCGGCCAGCCGAACGTCGCCGTCGATGATCCCCCACTCCTCTCCGATGCCGTAGTGGGTGCTGAGGAACACGAACACCCGCGAGCCGTCCGGGCCCTCCCACCAGAACCCGCTGGGCTGGCGGAACGGCGGCCGGCCGTGGTCGGGGTTGAGCGCCATGACCAGCCGGGTCACGCCGTGCCGGTGCATCGCCGGCACGCTGCCCCAGGACAACCCGTTGACGTCGCCGTGCTGCTCGGTGCGGATCGGGATGCCGGCCTCGGCCAGCGGCGCCAGCGCCTCGTACGTCCGCTCGAGCTCCTGCTCGCCGGGGAGCTGGGTCATGTTGAGGTAGCCGGCGGTGACGGCGATGCGGCCGTCGCGGACCAGCCGGCGCAGCCGGTCGACGTCGGCGGCGACGCCACGGCGGACGAACTCGACCACGGGCCGGCTGACCTCGAAGGTCCACCGCAGTGCGGCGTCGCCGTCGCCTGCGGTGCGGTCACACAGGTGGAGCACCTGGCCGACGACGTCGCGATGCTGCCGGTCGATGAGCCGGGGGCTGTCGGTGTAGCCGACGTCGTGGTGGGTGTGCGGGATCAGCAGGACCTCGTGAACGCACGAGCCAGACGGCACGATGGGACTCCGTTGTGGGAACGATCTCGGCATCCCGAGCCAAGCATTGCGGCCTGTGCGTCGTCAAGGGTCGTCGACGTGACCTGCGTGGATGCTGAAGCAGGTGCGGAAACCGGTTCCCGGAGGTCGTCGAACGGGCTTGACGCGCTGAGGGCGTCTTGTCATGATGCGGGCGGATGATGGGATCGATCCCATCCGCGTCGCCACGTGGTGACCGACCTCGACGAAACGCCCGCCATCGACGAAGAGGGAGCGCAACGATGCGAAAGCCCATGGTGCTGCTGGCCGGAGCGGCCATGCTCGCCCTGACCGCCTGCGGAGGCGTCGGCGGCGGCGACGACTCCGGCACCGGCGACGACCAGTCCGGTGACCTGACGGCCGACCCCAGCGGCTCCATCACGACCATCGGTTTCGCGCTCCCCGACGAGATCGCCACCGTCCGCGTCGACACGTTCCGCGAGATGTACCCGGACGTCGAGGTCAACATCAACGAGGGCGGCTTCGACGAGCAGCAGTTCCTGACCTCCGTCTCCAGTGGCAATCCGACCGAGCTGGTCTACATCCCCGGCGACCAGGTGGGCGCGTTCGCCGCTCGCGGCGCCATCCAGCCGCTGGACGAGTGCATCGAGCAGCGCGACATCGACCTCGACCAGTACCGGCCCAACGTGCTCGACCTGGTCCAGTACGACGGTTCCACGTACGCGATCCCGGAGTTCTACAACACCCCGGTCCTCGTCGTGAACAACACGGTCCTGGCCGAGGCCGGGCTGAGCGCCGAGGACATCGACATCTCCGACCAGGAGAGCCTGGTGGCCGCCGCCGAGGCGCTCACCGTCCGCAACGGAAGCACGTACGAACGCATCGGCATCCACCTGCGGCTGCCCGACCTCACGCCGTTCTACGGCGTGGTCGACGGCAACCCGTGGGTCGCGGCGGCCGACGACTTCCGGCTCGACGACCCCGCCACCGTGGCCACCATGGAGCGGCTCAAGGCGGTCCAGGACGCTCAGGGCGGCCACACCGCGCTCAAGGACTTCGAGAACACGTGGGATCTGTTCGGCGAGGGCAACCCGTTCGCGCAGAACCAGGTCGGTGCCATGGTCATCGAGCAGTGGTACGTGAACGTGCTGGCCAACACGTCGCCGGACGTCGACATCACCGTCCTGCCCATCACCGGCGCCGGCGGCGAGACCGTCACCTGGGCCACGTCCAACGCGTGGGCCATCCCGAAGGACGCCGCCAACACCGCCACGTCCTGCGAGTTCATGAAGGTCATGACGGCGCCGGACACCTGGGCGGCCGCGGCCGAGGAGCGGATCCGGCTGCGCGACGCCGACGGCAAGGCGTTCACCGGCATCTACACGGCGAACGAGGCCGCGGACGACAAGGTGTTCGGCGAGCTGTACACGCCGGGTACGGGCGAGAACCAGAAGTGGGACGACGCCGTCCAGGCCGTCCTCGAGGCCCAGGCCGACGCGTGGGTGGTGCCGGCGAACCCCGTCGGCGCCCAGTTCAAGGCGGCGTGGCTGGAGGCCGCCAACCGCATCCTCGCCGGTACCCAGGACGCCGCGAGCGCCCTGGCCGAGGCCCAGGACAAGGTCGAGCAGGCGCTCGCCGATGTCGGCTGACGTCTCCACGGTGCCGGTGGCGCCCCCGATGTCGCGGGGGCGCCGCTGGCGCGCGGCCTGGCGGCGGCCCGAGACCCGGTGGGCGTACCTGTTCCTGCTGCCGTGGATCCTCGGCTTCCTGGTGTTCACCGCCGGGCCGATGATCGCCAGCCTGGTGCTGTCGTTCACCGACTACGACGTCATCAACGCGGCGACCTATGTCGGCGGCGAGAACTATCAGCGCATGGTCGAGGACCCGCAGGTGCGGACGGCGCTGTTCAACACCCTGCTCTACACGGTGATCCATGTGCCGCTGTCCATCGCCATCGCGCTGGCGCTGGCGGTGCTGCTCAACCAGATCGGCGGCCGGTTCGCCGGGTTCTTCCGGACCGTGTTCTACCTGCCGGCCATGACGCCGACCGTCGCCGTGGGCGTGCTGTTCCTGCTGCTCCTGAACGGGCAGAACGGCCTGGTCAACGCCGCTCTCGGGGTGTTCGGCATCGATGGGCCGGCGTGGACGACGGATCCGGCGTGGGTGCGCTGGGGCATCATCATCATGAGCCTCTGGACCATCGGCGGCACCATCGTCATCCTGTTCGCCGCGCTGAAGAACGTGCCGGCCGACCTCTACGAGGCCGCCCGCATCGATGGCGCCGGCGCGTGGCGGCAGTTCCGCGAGGTCACCGTCCCGATGATCTCAGGCTCGCTGTTCTTCGTGATCATCGTGAACACCATCGCCTCGCTGCAGATGTTCACCGAGGTCTACACGATGTTCTACGGCAACGCCCAGAGCCAGCTGCAGGCGTCGGACAGCGCGCTGTTCTACGTCATCTACCTGTTCCGGCAGGGCTTCCAGTTCCTCGAGATGGGCTACGCCTCGGCGCTGGCCTGGGGGCTGTTCGTCATCGTGCTCGTCGTCACTTTGGTGCAGGTCAAGCTCGGTGACCGGTTCGTCTACTACGAGGGAGACGACCGATGACCATGGTCCAGATCGAGCCGGCGCACGAGCAGCCGGCCGGCGACCGCCGCCGCCCTCCGGCGGGTGCCTCCCCGGCCCGCCGGGTGATCCGGACGGGGTTCGTCGTCACCGCCGTCGCGTTGGTGGCGGCGACGTTCACCTACCCGCTCCTGTGGCTGGTGAGCGCCTCGCTGAAGCCGCGGTACCAGGTGTTCGACAACGTTCTGGTGCCGCGTGAGGTGCGGCCGGAGAACTACACGAGCCTGCTCGACGCGGTCCCCTTCCTGACCTGGTTCGGCAACAGCATGATCGTCGGCGTCATGGCCGCGGTGACGGTGACGCTGAGCAGCGCGCTCGTCGCGTTCGGCTTCGCCTACTTCCGCTTCCCCGGCCGGAACCTGCTGTTCCTGCTGGTGCTCGGCACGATGATGCTGCCGGCCGCGGTGACGATGATCCCGACGTTCCTCATCTGGCAGGAGTTCGGGCTGTCGCAGACCCAGGTGCCGCTCTGGGCGCACAACGTGTTCGCCTCGGCGTTCTACGTGTTCCTCCTGCGGCAGTTCTTCCTCAGCCTGCCGCGCGACACGTTCGAGGCGGCGCGGGTGGACGGCTGCGGCTACGTCGGGCTGTTCTGGCGCATCGCGATGCCGCTGTGCCGGCCGGCCCTGATCGTCGTGTTCATCTTCGAGTTCCGGGCCAGCTGGACCGACCTGATCCGGCCGCTGATCTACCTGCAGGACGAAGCCCTCTACACGCTGCCGCGGGGACTGAAAGCCGTGCTGGACGCGTTCGGTCAGGGCGGCGAGCAGCAGTGGGAGATCGTCATGGCGGCCTCCGTACTGGCGACGGTCCCGCTGATCGTCCTGTTCTTCTGCGCCCAGCGGTACTTCGTCGAAGGGATCGCCACGCAGGGGCGCAAGGGGTGAGCATCGATATGACGCCGTCGGGGTCGCCGCGCGGCTGGAGGAATGGTCCCAAACGGGACGGGGAAGAGCAGGGCGGATGAACGAAGCGAGACAGTCCCAGGGCGGACGCCCGGTACCACCCGTACCGGGCGGCGGCGGTCGCGCACCCGCGCCCGCCGTGCTGTCGCTGGACATCGGCGGCACCAAACTGGCGGTCGGCGTCGTCACGGCCGACGGCGAGGTGCACGGGCTGCTCATCGAGCCGACCCGGCGCTGGGAGGGCCCCGACGCCGTGATCGCGCGGCTGTTCGAGCTGGGCCACCGGGCGGTCGCCGCGGCCGGGCTGGACCGCCCGGTCGACGCCGTCGGCATCTCGTGCGGCGGGCCGCTCGACAGCAGCACCGGCGTCCTCATCTCGCCGCCGCACCTGCCCGGCTGGCTGGACGTTCCGCTGGGGTCCATGGCGCGCGACGAGTTCGGCGTGCCGGCGTTCCTCGAGAACGACGCCACCGCCGCGGCCCTGGGCGAGCACCGCTTCGGCGCCGCCCGCGGCGTTCGGACGATGATCTACCTCACCATCTCGACGGGAGTGGGCGGCGGCGCCGTCATCGACGGGCGGCTGCACCGCGGGGCGGCCGGCAACGGCGGCGAGCTCGGCCACCTCATGGTCCGCCCGGGCGGACGGCTGTGCTCGTGCGGCCGGCGCGGCTGCCTCGAGGCCTACGTGTCCGGCACCAACATCGCGGAGCGGGCGGCGGAGGGCCTGGGTGGGCCCGGTAGTGCCGGCTCGAGTCTCGCCGGGCTCGACCCGCTGACGGCGGCCGACGTCGCCGCCGCGGCGCTCGCGGGCGACGCGTACGCGCGGGCGGTGTGGACTGACACCACCGACGTGCTGGGCCAGGCGCTCACCGACCTGGTGAACGTGTTCGAGCCGGAGCTCGTGGTCCTGGGGGGCGGGGTCACCCGGGCCGGCGCGATGCTGCTGGACCCCGTCGCCGAGGCGGTGGCGCGCGACGCGATGCCGCCGGCGGCCAAGGCGGCCCGAGTGGTGCTGGCGGGGCTGGGCGACGTCGTGTGCGTCGTCGGCGCCGGCGTGGTCGCGTTGGACGTGCTGGCGGCGTCGTCGGGCGCGAGCGGGACGACGGAGGCCGAGCATGCCTGATCAGGCCGAAGAGCAGCTGAGTGACCATGTCGCGGTCGCCGAGGCGATGCGTGGACTTGTACCACTGGTACGAGAAGTAGGTAGCCTGATCTGTGAGGCGTTCGCGTCCGGTGCCGTCGTGTACACGTTCGGCAACGGCGGCAGCGCCGCCGACGCCCAGCACCTCACCGGGGAGTTGATCGGGCACTACAAGCGCGACCGCCGGCCACTGCCCGCGGTCACGCTCACCACCGACCCGACCGTCATGACCTGCATCGCCAACGACTACTCCTACGACGACGTGTTCGCCCGCCAGGTCACCGCGCTGGCCCGTCCCGGCGACGTCGTCGCGGCGTTCACGACCAGCGGGAGGTCGCCGAATGTCGTGGCCGCGCTCGCCGCGGGCCGCGCCAAGGGCGCCACGACGGTGCTCTTCGGCGGCGGCGACGGCGGACCGGCCCGCGAGCATGCCGACCACGCCCTGCTCGTCCCGTCGACGCAGACGCCGCGCATTCAAGAGATGCACACCCTGTCCCTGCACCTGATCAGCGAAATCGTCGACGTCTGGGCCGAAGCGACCGAGAGCACACCGGAGGAACCGACCGCATGAGCCCCGAACTTCCGGCCGAGGGCTACCGTCCGCCGGCCATGCGGCAGCGCACGCTGCACATGGTCGGCAACTCGCACCTCGACCCCGTCTGGTTGTGGCCGTGGCAGGAGGGCTATCAGGAGGCCCGCGCGACGTTCTGGTCCGCGATCCATCGCCTGCAGGAGTACCCGGACTTCGTCTTCACCTGCGACCAGGTGGTGCTGCTGTCCTGGGTCGAGGAGCAGGACCCGGAGCTGTTCGAGCAGATCCGCAAGAGGGTCGCCGAGGGCCGCTGGGTCATGACCGGTGGCTGGTGGGTCGAACCCGACTGCAACATGCCCGGCGGTGAGTCGTTCGTCCGGCAGGGGCTGTACGGCCAGCGCTACCTGCACGACCGGTTCGGCGTGACGTCGAGCGTCGGCATGAACGTCGACCCGTTCGGCCACAACGCGATGCTGCCGGCGATCCTGCGCGGCCAGCGGATGGACACCTACACGTTCCTGCGGCCCGGCCCGCACGAGAGCGACCTCGACGGCACGGCGTTCTGGTGGGAGGCGCCCGACGGCAGCCGGGTGCTGGCCTACCGCATCCCGTTCGAGTACTGCAGCCCGCCCGGCGACGTCGCTCATCAGACGGAGAAGTCGCTGGGCCAGCTGGACCGCTCGCTGGGCGACGTCATGATCTTCTACGGCGTGGGCAACCACGGTGGCGGCCCGACCAAGGCGAACATCGAGTCGATCCATCGTCACGACCAGCGGGGATCCTACGGGAACATGATCATGTCGTCGCCTCGCCGGTACTTCGACGAGCTGGTCGCCCGCCGCGGGCCGGACGGCATGGCGCAACTGCCGGTCTGGCGCGACGACCTCCAGCACCACGCGTCGGGCTGCTACTCCTCGCACTCCGGCATCAAGCAGTGGGTGCGCCGGACCCAGGCGGCGCTGCTGTCGGCGGAGCGATGGGCCGCCATCGGTTCGGTCACGCACAACCGGGAGTACCCGCGCGACGAGCTCGAGCACGCGTGGAAGCAACTGCTGTTCAACCAGTTCCACGACATCCTGCCGGGCTCGGCCATCGAGCACGCCTACGACGACGCCCGCGACCAGCTCGGCGAGGCGGTGGCGATCGCCAAGCGGATCATCACACGGGTGCACAACCTCATCGCCCGCGACGTCGCCGTCCCGTTCGAAGACGGCACCCAGCCGGTGCTCGTGTTCAACCCCCACCCGTGGCCGGTCGTCTCCGAGGTGGAGTTGCAGTACGGCGTGCAGCCGACGGGCGTCCATGTCGTCGACGCCGACGGCGGGCTGGTGCCGTCGCAGCCGATTCAGTCGGTGGCGACGACCAACGACAAGGGCCGCGGCGCCGTCGTGTTCCGCGCCGAGCTGCCGCCCCTGGGCTACCGGTTGTACCGGCTCCGCCCGGGCACCGCCGTGCCCGGCCCGGCGTGGAGCGGCACCGCTCCCGGCGCGCTGACGGCATCGGAGACGGTGCTCGAGAACGACCTCCTGCGGATCGAGCTGGACCCGTCGACGGGGTGGCTGACCAGCCTGCTCGACAAGCGCACCGGCGTCGACGCGGTCGCGGGCGCCCGCGGCGAACACACCCAGGTCAGCGACGACCCCACCGATACCTGGGGGCACGGCGTGGTGTCCTACGCCTGGCCGGGCGAGGCCATGAGGACCACGCGCATCGTGCTGCGTGAGAGCGGGCCGGAGCGAGCGCGGCTGCGGGTGGAGCGCTCGTGGGGCCGGTCGACCATGACCGAGGAGTTCATCCTGCGGCAGGGCGCGGCCGAGGTCGAGGTGCGGGTGACCATCGACTGGCGCGAGCAGGCGCACCTGCTGAAGCTGCGGTTCCCTGTCGCGCTGACCGACCCGGAGGCGACGTACGAGATCCCGTTCGGCACCCTGCGCCGCCCGGTCGACGCCGCCGAGGAGCCGGGCCAGTCCTGGGTCGACCTGACCGGGACCGTCGACGGCGTGCCGGCCGGCCTCGCGGTGGTGAACAACGCCAAGCACGCCTACGACGTCTCCCCGGCGCACGCAGACGTGTCGCCGAGCATCGGCATCACCGCCGTGCGCAGCCCGGTCTACTCCTGGCACGATCCCCGGCTGCTCGATCCCGACGGCTTCTACTCGTTCCAGGACCAGGGCGTGCAGCGGTTCAGCTACCTGCTGGTACCGCACGCCGGCGACTGGCGCGAGGCGGGGCTGTCCCGGCGTGCGGCCGAGCTGGGCGCGTTGCCGCGGGCCATGCTGGAGAGCTTCCACGACGGCGTGCTGCCGTCGGCGGACGGCTACGCGGCCGACGGCGGCGGACAGGTGATGATCACCGCCGTCAAGGGCTGGGAGGACGGCGACGCCGACGCACCCGACCTGATCGTCCGGGCGGTCGAGACGACCGGCGCTCCGGCGCGGGCGCGGCTCGAGCTGTCCGTGCTCGACCGTGTCATCGAGGCCGACTTCGGGCCGAGCCAGATCCGCACCTTCCGCGTACCGCGCGACCCCGAGCAGCCGATCCAGGAGGTCGACCTGCTCGAGTGGCCGGTCGACGGTGCGATCGGCGGCGAGGCGGCCAGTGGTGCGGCAGCCGTCGGTGGCTGAGATCGCCGGCGCGCCGTCGCTGCGGGTCGAGGCGCTCGACGCCACCGGAACGGTGACGGGGTACGCCGCCGTGCCGGACGGTGGCGGTCACGTGGCCGCCGGGCCGTTCGCCGTCGAGGTGAAGATCGGTGCGCCGTCGGCGACCGGCCTGCACGAGGTCGCTCTATCGGTGTCGAACGTCTCGGCCGACGCGTTCGCGGGGCACGTGCGGCTGGTCGCTTCCGTCGCCGACGCCGCGGACCCGTGGTGGCTGATCCCGGGCCTGTTCTACGGCGAGAACCGGCCGGTCGACTGTGACCGGCGGTTCCCGCGGTTCGAGGCCGGCGCCGACGACCCCGCCGGCATGGTCAGCGATCACTGGTCGTTCCGCTCCGACCGTGCGGCGACGGCGGCGGTGTTCGCCTGGGGTGCCTCGGCCGGCGTCGTGGTCGCGGCGGCGGAGCTGTCGCCGTGCGGCCCGACGGGGATCGGCCTCGCCCAGCGCGGGCCGGTCGCCGACGTCCACGTGGTGTTCCCGTTCCGCGAGGATCCCGTCACGTACTACGGGTCGGCCGAGCCGTTGCCCCCGCACGCCGGTGTGTACATCTGGCAGCCGGGCGAGCTGGTCGAACTGCGGGCGGCGACGTCGCGGCTGCCCGCCGACCGCCACGCCTACGCGCCGGTCCTGCGCGCCGTCTACGAGCAGAACCGGCTGCTGCACCCCGTCACTCCCTGGGTCACCGTGCCCGACGCCGCCGCGATCGCCGCCGAGGGCCTGGTCCGCTGGCACTACGACCCCGACCCCGGCGTGCTGCTCGAGACCGTCGGCTTCGACCGCGAGGTCAGCGGGGGCGACGGCCGCCCCGTCGACCGGCAGGCCATGCACGTCGGCTGGATCAGTGGCATCCCGTGGGCGTACGCGCTGCTGGCGCACGGACGGCGGTCCGGCTCGGCTGCCGCCGTCGAGGCCGCGACGCACGTCATCGACTTCTGCTGCGCGAACCTGTCGCCGTCGGGCACCTTCTGGGGACGGTGGGAGCGGGCCGGCGGGTGGACGCAGAGCTGGACGCCGATCACGCACGGGCTGCACGCCCGGACGCTCGGCGAGGCGACGCTGTTCCTGCTGCGTGCGCTGGCGCTGCCCGGCGGCTCGCGGCCGGCGTGGGTCGCCGCGGCGCGGTCCAACCTCGACGCCGTCCGCGACCGGCAGCGCACCGACGGCAACCTGGGCTCGGTCCACCACGCCGAGGACGGCCGGGTGCTGTCGTGGACGGGCGCGTCGGGGCTGACCTGGATCGCCGCGTTCTGCGAGGCGGCGCACCTGGACGGCGACGGGTCCTATCTGGCGGCCGCGGAACGGGCCGGCGACTACTACGCGAGGTTCGTCGAGCGGGAGTTCATCCACGGGGCGCCCGAGGACGTCGACCTCGCGCCCACGTCGGAGGACGGCTACGCGGCCGTGATGGCGTACGTCGCGCTGCACCGACGCACCGGCGCCGCGCGCTGGCTCGACCTGGCTCGGCGGGCGGCGGACTGGACGCTGACGTTCCGCTACACCTACAACGTGCGGTTCGCACCGCGCACGCCGCTGGGCATCTACGGGTTCGCCACCCGCGGCGGCGACCAGGCGTCGCCGTCGAACCAGCACCTGCACGCCTACGGCCTGGTCTGCACGGCCGAGCTGGCCGAGCTCTCCGCCGCGACCGGCGACCCGCACTACCGCGAGCGGGCCGAGGAGGCGGTGGCCTGCTTCCGCCAGCTGATTCCCACGGCCGACGGCGAGGTCAACGCCTACCGCGGCATGATCACCGAGCGGTACTACCAGACGGAGTGCTTCCAGCCGAAGGGCATGCTGCTGACGCTGTCGCACGCCTGGAGCGCGGGCGTCCTGTTGCTCGCGTGTGAGCAGCTGATCGCCGGCGGCGGCCGGGCGTGACTCACACCGGGCGCCGTCCGGCCCGGGCCAGGATGTCCTCGGCCAGGATGTCCTCGGCCTGGGCGGCCAGGGTGGCGACCAGGTCGGCCGCAGTGGGCAGGTCGGTGATCAGGTCGACGCCCTCGCCGGCCCAGACGGGCAACGGCGGGATCGCGCCGCTGGCCACGTCGTCCTGGTAGTCCTGCCGAGCCCGGGCGTCTGCGGCGAGCTCGGTCCCGCGGCCGCGCCAGCGGTCGAGGCAGGGTGCCCGTGGGTGCGGGCGGGAGCGGCGCCTGCGCGATCGCATGGCACAGGCCGAGCAGCTCGGTGAAGGCCGTCGTCGACCATCGTCGCGCTCCCGCGGTGGTCAGCCGCAGGCAGCCTCGTCCTCGATCAGCCGCCGGGGGCCGGGACCGTGCTCGCCGAGCGCGTCATGCATGTTGGCCAGCGCACACCGGCGCAGCGAGAGGCAACCGCACCCGATGCAGTCGGTGAAGTCGTCGCGCAGCTGCTGCAGCTGCCGGATCCGCTCGTCCAGCTCGGCCCGCCACCGCATGGACAGCCGCTCCCAGTCCTCCTGGTTGGGCGTGCGCCCGTCCGGCAGACTTGCCAGCGCCCGGTTGATGTCGGCCAGCGGGATGCCGACGCGCTGCGCGATGCGGATCAGCGCCACGCGGCGCAGCGTCGCCCTCTTGTACCGGCGCTGGTTGCCCGAGGTGCGCCGCGAGCTGATGAGGCCCTGCCGCTCGTAGAAGTGCAGCGCCGACACCGCGACACCGCTGCGCTGGGAGAGCTCGCCGACGCTGAGCTCGGACTTGTTCCATGCAACGGTGTCCATGTGCTGCCTCTCGTGCTTGACCTCAACGAAAGTTGAGGTTCTAGCGTAACCGGCATGCATGCCATCCGACTGCACGAGTTCGGCCCGGCCGAGAACCTGCGCTACGAGGAGGTGCCCGATCCGGTCCCGGCGGCGGGCCAGGTGCGCATCGCCGTCGAGGCGAGCGGGGTGCACCTGCTCGACACCGTGCTGCGGGCCGGGCCGGGTAGTGGCGGGCCGCCGGCGGTGCCGTCGCTGCCGGTCATTCCCGGACGCGAGGTGGCGGGCACGGTCGACCTGGTCGCCGACGGTGTCGACGGCGCCTGGCTGGGCCGGCGGGTGGTGGCGCACCTGGGCGCCGCGGGCGCCGGGTACGCGCGGCTGGCGGTCGCGCCGGTGTCGGCGCTGCACGTGGTGCCGGACGGGCTCGACCTCGCCGCGGCGGTGGCGATGATCGGGACCGGCCGCACCGCGGTGGGCGTGCTGGACGTGGCCGCGCCGACCGCTGACGACGTGGTGTTGGTGACGGCCTCGGCCGGTGGGCTGGGCAGCCTGTTCGTCCAGGCGGGACGGAATGCCGGCGCCGTGGTCGTCGCCGTGGCGGGCGGGGCTGAGAAGGTCGATCGGGTGCGCGGGCTGGGGGCGTCGATCGTGGCCGACTACACCGCGGCGGACTGGCCGGAACGGGTCACCTCGCTGCTCGGCGGCCGCGAGGTGACCGTGGTGCTCGACGGGGTCGGCGGCGGCTCGGGGCGGGCGGCGATGGACCTGCTCGGCGTCGGCGGCAGGCTGGTGATGTTCGGCTGGTCGTCCGGAGAGCTGCTGCCGTTCACATCGTCGGACCTGGTCGATCGCGGGCTGACGGCGACCTGGGCCGTCGGGCGGCGGCTGGCCGCCCGGCCGGGCGCGCTGCGCGAGCTGGAGACGCGGTCGCTGGCAGCCGCCGCCGACGGGGAACTGGTTCCGCTGGTGCAGCGGCTACCGCTGGAGCGCGCCGCTGCGGCGCATGCTGCCCTGGAGTCTCGCCGGAGCTTCGGCAAGGTCGTCCTGGTCTGACCGCGCGGTGCGCTGGATCCGGGTGTTGTCGCGGGCCCGGACCCATGGTTCCTGGCTGTCGCGCACGCAGGCCGGTGGGCCGATCTCGGTGAGGTCCTTCGGGTCGCGCCACTGCTGAGGCAGGTGCGTGCCGGGGTAGGACGGTCCGAGCTCGTTCCCGTAGAACCGGTTGCCGAACGAGCCGCACTCCTGAGGCGAGGCGTTGGCCGCCGCGCACGCGTCGTCGCAGAACCACTCGCTGTAGAAGCCCACCGGCGAGTAGGAGGTGTAGTTGAACCGATTGCCGTGGAACACGTTCTCGTCCGAGGAGTTCCGGACCCGGACCGGGCTGCCCGTGATGTAGCTGAAGACGTTGGAGTCGACGATGTTGTGGTCGGAGCCGTGCGCCAGGTACACGCCGTGCACGGCGCTCAGGTTGACCTGCGTGTTCTCGAGCCGGACGAAATGGTTGTTGCGCACCACGTTGTCGTCGCTGTTGATCAGGGTGAGTCCGCCGAAGCCGGGCGCTCCCGGAACGTAGACGTCGCCCATCCGCTCGAAGCGCATCCCGTAGACGGTGTTGCCGTTGACGCCGGGGCCGTCCGGCACCCGCACGCCAGTGGAGTTGTCGACCCGCCCCGCCAGCGTCAGCCCGCCGCGGCGGTAGTCGCGCACCTGCAGGTAGTAGAAGCGCAGGTCGGTGGTGCCGCCCATGTCGGTGCCGCCGAGCCGGGCCTGCAGCCAGTACTCGTCGCTGCCGGTGCCCTGGAAGATCGGGCGCGTCGGCGCGGGGTCGCCGGGGCTGTAGCCGGCCGGCATGAACGAGATGCTGTGCCCGTAGATGTACGTCGACCATCGCGTCTCGGGCGCCACGTACGTGCCGGGAGCGATGTGCACCTCGACATCGGTCTGCGGGTCGTACTCCTTGAGCCGGGTCTGGACGGCGGCGAGCGTGGGAAGCGGCGACGACGGGGTGAGCCCGGTGTTGGCCGTGGCGCCGTCCGGAGCCATGTACAGGAGGAAGGGCCCGTCGGCCGCCGGGCTCTCGGGAGCGTCCGGGGTCGCGTCGGCGGCCGGGGTCTCGGTGGCGGCCTGCGCACCGGGCACCGCTGCGGCGAGCGCCACCAGGACCGCGGTGACCGCCAAGCGGATGACACGCCCCACGTCGTCTCCCAACCGTCGTCTCGCCCCGAGTTGCCCACTATCCATGGTGCCCGGCCGCGGGGCGACACCGCGTCCGGGTGCCGGACCTCCCCTGCCGGCGCGTCGTCGCCCTACTCGCTGCAGTCCAGGCCGGGGAAGACGGTCTCGTCGCTCGCGGGTGCGGTGGTCTGGCGCTCCTGGGCGCGGCACGCACGCAGCCGCAGGGTGTGCACCAGTCGCTCCGCCTCGTCGAGGTCGCCGGCGGCGATGGTCGCGCCCACCTCGTCGCGGTAGACGTCCGGCAGCGCCTCCAGCGGCAGGTCGCCGGGGACCTCGTACAGCTCGGACAGGTGGACCGGGCCCAGCTCGTGCCGGACGCCCTGGTAGATCGCCACCTGGCCGTTACTGGTGCCGATGTAGTACTGGTCGCGGACCCAGTGGTTGGCGTAGGACAGTCCGGCCCAGCCGACCGCGAGCACGGCGGCCACGGTGATGACCGGGCGCAGCCCGCGCCGTCGCCGCCGGTGCCGGGTTCGCGGTGCGTAGCGCATGACCTCGGGGTCGTTCTCGAACTCGGCCGGCTCGCCGTCGCTGGGGTCGGCGTCCTCGGCGGCCGACCCGACGGTGATCGTCTCGCGGGCGTCCACGACGGTGTCGGCGGCGTCGACCTCGGCGATCTCGCCGATGACGACGGTGACGTTGTCGGGCGCGCCGGCGTCCAGGGTCATCGCGATGAGGCGGTCGGCGGCATCCTCGACGGTGCGCGCGCGGGCGAGCGTCTCTTCGATCTCGCGGTCCGTCACGACGTCTGAGAGCCCGTCGCTGCAGATCAGGACGCGGTCGCCGGGCTGGACGTCGATGATCGAGTAGTCCGGGTGGATCGGCGACTGGCCCTGGAGCACCTTCGTCACCACGGAGCGGGCCGGGTGCTCGCGGGCGTCCTCGGGCGTGATGCGGCCGTCGTCGACCAGCGACTGGACGAACGTGTGGTCGCGGGTGATCTGCGTCAGGCCGCCGTCGCGCAGCAGGTACGCGCGCGAGTCACCGATGTGGCCGAGCGCCAGCTGCACGCCGTTCCACAGCAGCGACGTGCTCGTCGTGCCCATGCCGGCGCGCGTGGGGTCGGCGCGGGCGAGCTGGTCGATGCGGCTGTTGGCGGCGCTGACCGCGGCCGACAGCACTTCGATGGGGTCGCCGTCGGGCGGCTGGTCGGCCTTGACGAGCATGTCGATGGCCGCGCGGCTGGCGACCTCGCCGGCTGCGTGCCCGCCCATGCCGTCGGCGACCGCCAGGAGGTAGGGCCCGGCGTAGCCGGAGTCCTCGTTGCCCTCTCGGACCAGGCCGACGTCAGAGCGCGCGACGTAGCGCAGCGTCAGCGGCATCGATTCCCTACTCCCGCACCCATCGAGGCGTGACGGGCCGCCCGCCCGCCACGTCGCCTCCCCCCAGAGACATGTCGATCACAGCGGATCGTAACCGCCAACCGTGGGTCGCGGCGGAGTCGCCACGCGGACCGGCGTTGTCCACAGGTCTCGCGGATTCGCGGAGTCGTCCACATTTCCGGGTTCGGCGGATGCGGGCGGGTGGGTGGTCGACGAACGATGAAGGGGTCCGGCCGAGCAGCCGGTCCGGGGCCCCCGGGGGCCTCGTCCCCGTGACGTGAGAGGACTCCATCCATGCAGTTCATCAGGGGTGCCGCGGTCTGCGGTGTCATCATTGCCGCGCTGGTCGCGGGCGGGCCGGCAGCGGGCGCGGCGCCGGTCGCAGGGCCGGGCAACGGGCAGGGTGCCGGGCCGGTCTCGACGGCGGTCTCCACGGCGGGTGTGGCGGCGACGACCGGGTCCCGCCACTGCGGATCCCTGCGGCCGCCGCGACATCTCCGGTGGCTCGACGGTTTCGCGCTCAGGTGGGTGCCGCCGGGCATCGGGCCGCTCGTCACCGACTTCGCCTACGAGTGGGACGACGTCGGCTTCCGGTCGCGGGTCTGGGAGTCCGGCCCCTATCCCGACGAGTCCTACCGGGTCGACCTCCAGGTCACGGTCATGCGCAGCCCGTCCTTCACCGATGTCGCGGCGCTGCGCGGGTTCCTGGCCGGCTACCTCGAGCGCGACCCCGCCGCCTGGGCCACCGAGCCGTTCGACCATCCCGACGGCCCCGGCTTCCTCGATGTCGGCGAGTTGTTCTGGCTGGCCGCCCCTGGCGTCGCCGTCCGTGTCCTCGGCGGCGGCGAGCAGGTCGACCTGCGCGATCTCACCCGCACGGCCTGTGCGGTGAGGCAGGTGATGCCCATGAGGTGACATTCGAACCCGGGCCGGCGGGCGCACCCCGGCGCCCGCCGCCCCGTCGCCCTGCTGTGTCGGCTCACCGCCCTGGCACTCGGCGTGAGTGCCAGGGCGGTGCCGGGGATCCGTGGCGCTGGTCAGCTGCAGCCGAGCCCCATCTGGTAGAGCGGCATCGTGGTCCCGGCGTCGTCGACCGGCACCTCGTCGGTGATCAGCTGGTCGCCGTCCTTGCCGCTGCTGTCCACGCCGCCAGCGGCCAGCATGTCGGCGTAGAGCCAGACCGTCTCGGCGTAATCGCCCTCGGAGGCGATCTCCAGCAGCACCGGCCACTCGCGCGAGGTGGCCATGGCGGCGACGGCCTCGTCGGCGGCGGCGGTGTCGCCGGCCTCGATGGCCGTGCCCCACTGGCGGATCCAGGCGCAGGCCACCTCGCCGGCGACGGTCGCACCCACGTGGTAGCGGTCGGCCACGCCGTCGAGGCCCAGCGTGGCCGGGTCGAAGCCGGCAGGGGTCGGGACGCCCTCGAGCATCTCGGCGACCACCGAGGTCTGCTCGTCGGGCTTGATGACCGTGTCGGGCATGGCGGCGAGCCAGGTGTCCACGTCGGTCTCGGTCAGCAGAGCGAGCACGGCCTCGTAGGACTCCTGGTCGTCGAACGTGCGGCCCACGGCCTCCATGGCGTAGCCGTTCTGCTGCCAGATCGTCGTGAAGACCGGGCCTGCGCCGGAGTACTGGATCAGCACCGCCTCGTGGCCGGCGACGGTGACCGCGTCCTCGTGGTCGATGCTGTCGCGGCGGTCGGCCAGCAGGCTCTCGTACCGGTCGCCGCCGATCCAGCTCAGTTCCAGCTCGTCGGTGCCGTCGCCGAAGGTCACCTCGCCCTCGTCGACGGAGAACTCGTAGGCGCGCACGACGCCCCAGTCCGGCCCGTCGACGATCAGCCGGGGCGCCGACTCGGCCACCTCGAGCAGTTCGGCGGCCCAGGCGGGCTGGTCGTCACCGCCGGGCTGAACGACCAGCACACCGGCGGCCACCGCGGCCGCCGCGCCGGCCAGCACCACCAGACGCCGGGCACCGCGACGCCGTCGTGGCGGCTCCGTCCCCGGCATGGACTCCAGAACGGACGTGGACATGATCTCCTCCATCAGGTCGGCCTCGGCCGCGCGAAGGGGCAACGCCGCGGCGTCGGCGTCGCTGACCCGTGCGGTCCGCTCGACCAGCGAGTCCAGCTCGTCCCTCATGTCCCCTCCTCCAGCCGGACGGACAGCCGTCCGTCACCGTTCACATGTCCGGTCCGCGCCTGGCGTTCGCCCGGCCGGCCGACAGCCTCCAGTTCCGTCCGCAGCCGGTTGCGGGCGCGGTGCAGGCGGGTGCGCACGGTGGCCGGCGGCAGCGACATCGCGGTCGCCAGCTCGGCCGGGGCGAGACCCTCCCAGCTGGTCAGGCGGAGCAGCTCGCGGTCGTCGTCGGAGAGCCGCAGCATCGCGTCGCGCACCGTCGCGGCCGCGTCGTCCTCGTCGTGGCTGACCACGTCCGGCCTGGTCTGAAGCTCCTCGCGGAGCCGCTCGCCCAGCCGGGTCCGGCGCCTGACTCCGCGCACGTGGTTGGCCAGCACCCGCCGGGCGACGCCGTAGAGCCAGGGCCGGGCGTCGGGGCCGGGCGGAACGTCGTCGATGCGGCGCCAGGCCACCAGGAACGTCTCGGCGACGATGTCCGCGGCGTCCTCGGCGGCGTCGACGCGGCGCAGCGCGTAGCCCAGGATCGCGCGCGACTCCGCCGCGAACACGGCCTCGAACCGGGCACGCCTGGACGCATGGTCGTCGTCGCGGTGGGGTCGACTCCAGGTCGCCACGCCGCTCCTTCCCGCTGTCGTCGGAACTGCCGTCACTGTTCATGTGTCCCGACGAGGCCCGGGCGTTTCACCGGCGGCCCGATTCGTGCGGAACGCCGTCGGGCCGGTGACCGCATCGGGCCTGCTGACGAGCGAGGATGACAGCGTCCCGCGACTACGGCGATGCTGGACCGGTGACCGCTACGCCGAACTCCGGCGCCGCCGCCTGGCAGCAGGACGGCCGCGACGTGCGGATCGCCCTGCTCGGCCCCTTCGAGGTGCTGCGCGACGGCTTCCCGGTGCTCGTCACCAGCGAGCGGCTGCGCGGCGTCCTCGCGGTGCTGGCGGCGTCGGCGGCGCGGACGGTGTCGGCCGACGTCATCGGCGAGCACGTGTGGGGCGACGCGCCGCCGGTGAACCTGCGCCGGACGGTGCAGACGGGGATCGCACGGCTGCGCGCCATGCTGCCCGACGACGCGATCGTCAGGCGGCCGGGCGGATACGTGCTCGACCTCGGGCCCGGTCAGGTCGACGCCCTGCGGTTCGAGGCGCTGCTCGACGAGGCCGCGGCCATCGCCGACCCGCACACCGAGCGCAAGCTCGTCGGCCAGGCGCTGGAGCTTTGGCGTGGCGTCCCGTACCTCGGCGTCGAGGCCCGCGCGCTGGCGTCGGTCGAGGTCCCGCGGCTGACCGAGCGCTACCTGGGCGCCCTCGAACGGGCCGCCGACCTGTCCCTGGCCGCCGGCGAGATCGACGAGTCGGCCGCTCGGCTCCGGGCCGAGACCGCGCGGCACCCGCTGCGCGAGTCGCTCTGGGCCCGGCTCCTGCGGCTGCTCGCGGCCGCGGGCCGGACGGCCGAGGCGCTGGCGACCTACGACGACGTGCGCCGGCGGCTGGCTGACGAGCTCGGCGCCGACCCGGGTCCGGAGCTGCGGCGGCTGCACGCCGAGCTCCTGGATCCCGGCGCGGACCCGGTAGCGGCTGACCCGGTGACCTCGTCGGCGCCGGGCGTGCCGCCGCGTGCGCCGGTGCCCTCGACGGACCCTGCCCGGGGCCCTGCCTCGGGCCCTGCGTCCGGCGTGGTCCCGGGCTCGGCGTCGGGATCGGCATCGGCCGGGGTGGACGTCGGCGCGGTGCGCCCGCGGCAGCTGCCCGCCGACATCGAGCTCGTCGGCCGGGCCGGGCTGCTCGAAGCGCTCGACGAGGCGTTCCGCACCGACGACCCGGCCGCTCCGGGGACGGTGGCGGTCGCGATGACGGGGCAGGGCGGGGCCGGGAAGACGGCGCTGGCCGTGCACTGGGCGCACCGGCGGCAGGAGTGGTTCCCCGACGGCCAGATCTTCGTCGACTTGCGCGGCTTCGCCGACCGCCGGCCGGTCGAGCCGCTCACGGCGCTCGGCGAGGTCCTCGGCAGCCTCGGCGTCCCGCCCGACCAGGTTCCGGCCGGGGTGGACGCCCGCGCGGCGCTCTATCGGACGCTGCTCGCCGGCCGCCGCCTGCTCGTCGTGCTCGACAACGTGCGCGACTCCGAGCAGGTCCGCCCCCTCCTTCCCGGCGCGGCCGGCCGCGTGCTGGTCACCAGCCGAAGCACGCTGCGCGGACTGTCGGCGCGCGAGGGCGCCCGGCGGATCACCGTCGACCAGTTGCCCGCCGCCGACGCCGTCGCGTTGCTCGGCGAGCGACTGCGCCGGCACGGCCTGACCGTCGGCCCCGACGATGCCACGACGGCCGCCGCCGGTGAGGGCAGCGACAGCTCGGCCGGCGAGATCCCCATCGACGGCGTGACCCTCGCCGAGCTGGCCGAGCTGTGCGAACGGCTGCCGCTGGCGCTGGTCATCGCGGCCGAGTACCTCGCTCGGCACCGCGACCTGGACCCGTCGGCGCTGGTTCGCGAGCTCCGTGACGGCCGGACCCGGCTGGAGGCGCTGGACGACCTCGGGGACGGCCCGACGGCGAGCGTGCGAGCCGTCCTCTCGTGGTCGTATGCGGCGCTGGACCCGGAGGCCGCCCGGGCCTTCCGCCTGCTGGCCCACCTGACCCCGTTCGAGTTCAGCGCCGAGCTGGCGGGCAGCGTCGCCGCCCGCCCGGTCCCCGACATGCGTCGGCTGCTCGACCACCTCGCCGACCTGTCACTCCTGGCCAGCGTCCGCGGCCGCTACCGGTTCCACGACCTCGTGCGGGTGTACGCGGCGGTGCTGTGCGAGGCCACTGACGACGGCGAGGAACGGTGGGCGGCGTCGATCCGCGGACTCGACTGGTACCTCCACAGCGTCTGCAACGCCGCCCAACGCCTGCGCCCCCGCCGGCAGGAGTACCCGCCGCCGGCCCTGACGCCCGGCGTGCGGCCGATGGCGTTCGACGACCCCGAGTCGGCCCGTGACTGGTGCGTCACGGAGCACCGGGCGCTGGCGTTCGCCACGCAGCGGGCGTACGACTTCGGCAGGTACGAGCAGACCTGGCGGCTCGCCTGGGACTTCGGCCGCGTGCTGCTCATCGGCACCGCCCATCGGGACCTGCGCGTCGCTGTCGCCAGGCTCGGGGTGGCCGCCGCGGAGCACCTCGGTGCGGCCGCGCTGTACATCGCCCAGAGCAACCTCGGCAACGCCTACCAGCGCAGCGGCGACAGCCTCGAGGCCGTCGCGTGCCTGCGCGAGGCGCTCGCCGGCTGCCGGGCCGCCGGCGATGTCGGCACCGAGTCGGCCGTCCTGGTGAACCTGGCGATCGCGCAGAACCGGGCCGGCGACAAGGAGGGCGCGGTCGGCTCCTGTCGCGCCGCGCTCGAGGCGGCGGCACGGTGGGAGGCCGACCCCGCGCCGGCCATGATCGCTCCCGCGGTCGCGGTCTGCCACTTCAACCTCGGCCACGCCCTCGTGGAACTGGGGCGCTTCGACGAGGGCATCGCCGAGACCCGGACGGCGCTCGAGCTGTCGCGCCGGGACGGTCACCGGATCATCGAGGGCCTGTGTCTGAGCAGCCTGGCCGAGGCGCACCTGCTGACCGGCGATCTCGACCGCGCCGAGACATGCGCCGCCGAGGCGAAGACGGTGCTGCGCACCATGGGTGCGACCGATGGCCTGGTCGACGTGCTGCTGACCGAGGTCCGCCTCGGGTCGGCGCGGGGCCGCCCCGGCGACGCGCGGCCGGCCTACGACGAGGCACTCAGGCTCCTGGGATCGTCGCCGGATCCGCGGCGGGACCTGCTCGACGCGGCGATGGCCGGCTGATCGCCCGGTGCTGCGACGGCGTCAGCCCGCGCCGCCGCTTGAACGCGGCGCTGAGCGCGAACGCGCTGCCGTACCCGACCCGCCGGGCGATCGCCTCGATGGTCGCGTCGGTCTCGCGCAGCAGGTCGGCGGCCATGCCAAGCCGCCAGCCGGCGAGGTAGCCCATGGGCGGCGCGCCGACCTGCGCGGCGAACTCGCGCGCGAGGAACGCCCGCGATACCCGGGCGGCCGCGGCCAGCGAGGCGACCGTCCACGGGTGCCCGGGATCGTCGTGCAGCAGGCGGAGCGCCCGGCTCACCGGGGAGTCGTCGAGCCGCCGGTACCAGTGCGGCGCGCGCGCCTGCGGCCGGTCGAACCAGCCGCGCAGCGTCGACACCAGCATGAGGTCGAGGAGGCGGTCGAGCACGACCTGCTGCCCCGGCCGCTCGGTGGCGATCTCGGCGGCGACGACGTCGAGCATGGGGCACGGGCAGTCGGTCTCGGCGATGACCAGCATCCGCGGCAGCGCCTCGAGCAGCCGCTCGCTGATGCCGGCGGCGCCGTCGTAGCTCCCGGTCAGCACGACGGTGCCGCCGTCGGCCCCGGGGTCGCAGGTGCGCCCGGCCGCACCGGCCCGAGCGCTCCACGCGCAGTAGTCCGCCAGCGTGACGGTGTCCTCGGGCCGCGCCGCCGGGTCGACGGCGACGATGTACGGCTCGGGGCCGCGGACGACGGCGACGTCGCCGCCGCCCACCCGCACCGCGGCGCCGTCGGGCGGCAGGATCCACGCGGTTCCCCGTACGACGGCGAGAAGCGTGAGCTCGGAGCCGGTCGCGAACCGCACGGACCACCGCGGGTCGAGCACCGTCCGGCAGACCAGCGCGCCGTGGGCCCGGACGTCGCCGAGCAGATCGGTGAGGGCATCCACCCTCCCACGGTAGACGATGACGCATGGATCGGAGCGTTCAGACCATTCAGCGTCTCCAGGATCGCGGGTTGGCTGGCGGTATGACGATTCTCATCACCGGCGCCACCGGCAAGGTGGGCCGCCGGGTCGCCGCCGGCCTTCACGACCTCGGCGTGCCCTTCCGGGTGGCCGGGCGCGCCAGCACCCCGCCGTTCGACTGGACCGACGACTCGACCTGGGGGCCCGTGCTCGACGGCGTGCGCTCGGCCTTCGTGGTGCCGCTCGACGGCGCGCAGCTCACGCGGCCGTTCCTTGCGGCCGCCGCCGGCCGCGGCGTGCGGCGCATCGTGCTGCTCTCGGGCCGCGGCGTCGACGTGCCGGACTACCTGCCGCCGGACGTGATGGCGGGCAACGTGCACGTCGACGGCGAGGCGGCGCTGCGTTCCAGCCCGGTCGACTGGACCATCCTCCGGCCGGGCTGGTTCGCGCAGAACTTCAGCGAGGGCTTCTTCCGCGACGCGGTCCTGGCCGGCGATCTGCGGCTGCCCGCGGGCGACGGCGCCACGAGCTTCGTCGACGCCGGCGACATCGCCGCGGTCGCGGTGGCCGCGCTGACCGAGCACGGCCACGCCGGGCAGACCTATGAGCTGTCCGGGCCGCGGGCGCTGACCATGGCCGAGGCGGCCGCGGAGATCTCGGCGGCCGGCCGGGAGGTGCGCTACACGCACGTCCCGCACGACGACTTCGTCCGTGAGCTGGTGGATCAGGGCTGGTCGAAGGCCGACGCCGAGGGCCATGCCATCAGCGTGAGCCCGGTCCGCCGCGGCATCGAGGCCTACCTCTCCGACGGTGTCGAGCGGGCCCTCGGCCGGCCGGCCCGCGACTTCCGCGACGTCGTACGCGACGCCGCGGAAGCCGGGGCCTGGGCGTGACGGCCGACGGGGCCCTGACGACGCGGCAGCTGGAGGTGGCCACGCCACCCGCCGCCGGGCGCGCGAACCGCGCCGCGAGATCGCTTCCGCCCTGTTCCTCGGGGCGCGGACGGTCGAGGGGTACGTGGCGGGCGACTGCGGGCTCTGGGGCCGGCTCGGCACGAGGACCCGGCGACGGTGTCGCTGCCGGTCTTGCTGGCGGCGTCGCCCGGTGGCGCGGCCGAGCCGGTCCACCTGACCCTGCGGCAGGGCCAGGTGGCCGCGCTCATCGCCGCCGGTGCCAGCAACGCCGACATCGCGGAGGCGCCGGGCATCACCGAGAAGACGGTCGACAAGCACGTCACTGCGATCAAGGGACGGACCGGCCCGGGCACGCGGACGGCGATCGCTGCGTCCTCCGCACCGGGTCCTCGCCCAGGTCGGCCGACCCGCTCGACCGGCCGAGGCCCGTGCCGCTCAGCAGCGCCAGTCGAAGACGTACCAGTCCGGGTACCACGTGCCGCGGATGTGCGATGCCCAGCAGCCCAGGTAGAGGCGGTAGTTGCGCTTCTGCCGGCAGTCGGCGATGCCGTTCGTGCACCACTGCGTGCCCGAGGACTGCGTGGTGACCGTCTGCTGGGCCGTCGCCGCTCGGTCGGGCGTGGCGTGCGCGGGAGGGGTGAGCAGGCCGCCGACCGCGAAGGCGGCGACCACTCCTGTCGTGGCGAGGCGGGACGCGAGGCGCATGGATCGACTCCTAGATCGCTGACTCGGACGAGTTCGACGCTAGGGAGTCGCTCTTTCGCCCCTGCTTCACGATCGCTTCATGAGTCCTGTTCCGGCCGCGGCCGCCTCATCGCCGCGATCGAGCCGGTGCGCTGAAGGCCCGAGAATGACGAGACCCCAGGCCGTTGCCGCTCTGGCCTGGGGTGGAGGAGCGCGCCCGAAGGGATTCGAACCCCTAACCTTCTGATCCGTAGTCAGATGCTCTATCCGTTGAGCTACGGGCGCTCGATCCGCACGAGCGGACCGGTCACCGAGTGTACCGGTCCGAGCGGCCACGCCGAAATCGGATAACGTCGCGGCCCGGCGTCCGTCTGCCACCAGCGCGGAGACCACCTATACCGTGTGACATAACACCGCACCCACGACGAAGGGTCACTGCCCATGGGCCTGCAGCCGGCCAGCCTGACCATCACGAACACTCGCATCTTCGACGGCTCCTCGGCCGAGCTGACCGAGGGCGACCTGCACATCGTCGACGGCGTCATCGTCGGTCCGGAGACGCGGGACAGTGCGGACCGGAGCGCGACCACGATCGACGCCCGGGGCGGCACCGTGGTTCCCGGGCTGATCGACGCGCACTGCCACGCGTACGGCATCGGGCTGGACATGGTCGGCATCGAGTCGAGCCCGCTGAGCTACGTCGCGCTCAAGGCGGCCCGGCGGCTGAACAACGCACTGCGTCGGGGCTTCACCACCGTGCGGGACGTCGCGGGCGGCGATCACGGACTGGCCCGCGCCATCGACGAGGGGCTGACCGCGGCGCCCCGCTACTTCTACACCGGCCCCGCCCTGTCCCAGACCGGCGGCCACGGCGACCCCCGCCCGGGCGACCACGACCTGTGCGTCGGCCACACGCACATGACCGAGGTCGTCGACGGTGTGGACGCCGTGCGAACAGCGGTCCGCGACCGGTTCCGCCGTGGCGCCCACGCGATCAAGATCATGACGTCGGGCGGGGTGGTGTCGCTGACCGACCCGATCCGACGGCCGCAGTACAGCCCCGAGGAGGTGCGCGCCATCACCGACGAGGCCGCTCGCCGCGGGTCGTACGTCGCCGCACACGCGTACTCGCCCGAGGCGATCGAGCACGCCGTCACCAACGGCGTCCGCTCCATCGAGCACGGCAACCTGCTCGACGGGGCGACCGCTCAGCTGATGGCCGACCACGACGCGTTCCTGGTGCCGACGCTGGCGGCGTACGACGCGCTGGACCGCCGCGGCGACGCCCTGGGCCTGAACCCGATCTCGCAGGCCAAGAACCGCGAGGTCCTCGACTCCGGCAAGCGTGCCATCGAACTGGCCGCCGCCGCTGGAGTGAGGGTCGGCTTCGGCACCGACCTCATGGGCGACCTCGAGGACGACCAGCTCATCGGGCTGCGGCTGCAGGTCGAGGTGCTCGGGGTCCTCGGCGCGCTCCGCAGCGCGACCTCGGTCAACGCCCAGCTGCTGGGCCGCGACGACCTCGGCCGCATCGGCGCGGGCGCGGCCGGCGACGTCGTC
This sequence comes from Jiangella ureilytica, assembly GCF_004348545.1. Classification (GTDB taxonomy): domain Bacteria; phylum Actinomycetota; class Actinomycetes; order Jiangellales; family Jiangellaceae; genus Jiangella; species Jiangella ureilytica. Next base: position 59,520 of record NZ_SMKL01000005.1, read on the forward strand.
CTGTACGACGGTGACCCCTTCGACGACCCGTCGCTGCTCTGGACCGACGGCGGCCGCCGCACCGTCGTCCGCGCGGGCGCCGTCGTCTGACCGAGCGGAGCACCGAACCCGCAGACTGGTACGTACCACGATCACCAACTGGTGAGGTGAGGTACGTGCCAGTGTCTGTTTTGTCCCGATTTTTGGAACCCGGTGTGGTCCTGATCACCCCAGCGTCGGTTCCAGTCCCTGAGATGCCGGCCCTAGCGTGCTGAGCATCCCCGCGGAACCACTCCCCGCCTCCGAATGGCCTGAGGCCGGGAGGCTTCCGCATACCCGGAACGCGCTGCAGGGCCGACTGCGCGCACCGACACGAAGAGGGTGACCGCTACATGACGACGTTCGCCGAACCCGGAGCAGCACACGATCTCGACGACGCGCCTACGTCCCACGCCCGCCTGCTCGCCTGGGTCCGCGAGGTCGCGGAACTGACCCAGCCGGACCGCATCCACTGGTGCGACGGGTCCGACGAGGAGTGGGCTGCCCTCACCGACGAACTCGTCGACGCCGGCACCCTCGTGCGGCTGAACCCGGAGAAGAAGCCGAACTCGTTCTGGGCCCGCACGGACCCGACCGACGTCGCCCGGGTCGAGGAGCGCACCTTCATCTGCTCGGTCGACGAGGCCGACGCGGGGCCGACCAACAACTGGCGCGACCCGAACGAGATGAAAGCCGAGATGACCGAGCTGTACCGGGGCTCGATGCGCGGCCGCACCATGTACGTCATCCCGTTCTGCATGGGCCCGCTGACCGCCGAGAACCCGATGTTCGGGGTCGAGCTGACCGACTCGCCGTACGTGACCGTGTCGATGCGGATCATGGCGCGGATGGGCGCCCACGTCCTCGACGCGATGGGCGACGACGCCCCCTTCGTGCCGTGTCTGCACTCGGTCGGCGCGCCGCTGGAGCCCGGGCAGGAGGACGTCGCCTGGCCGTGCAACGAGACCAAGTTCATCACCCAGTTCCCCGAGGAGCGGATGATCTGGTCGTACGGCTCGGGCTACGGCGGCAACTCGCTGCTGGGCAAGAAGTGCTACTCGCTGCGCATCGCCAGCGCCATGGCGCGCGACGAGGGCTGGCTCGCCGAGCACATGCTCATCCTCAAGCTCACCGCGCCGCACGGCTCCGTCCATTACATCGCCGCCGCGTTCCCGTCGGCCTGCGGCAAGACCAACCTCGCGATGCTCGAGCCGACCATCCCGGGCTGGAAGGTCGAGACGCTCGGCGACGACATCGCCTGGATGCGCTTCGGCGAGGACGGCCGGCTCTACGCCGTCAACCCCGAGATCGGCCTGTTCGGCGTCGCGCCCGGCACCGGCTGGAAGACCAACCCGAACGCCATGCGCACCATCGCCAAGGGCAACAGCGTCTTCACCAACGTCGCCCTGACCGACGACGGTGACATCTGGTGGGAGGGCATGACCGACGAGGAGCCGGCCCACCTGACCGACTGGAAGGGCCGCGATTGGGACCCGCGGTCGCCGGAGCCCTCGTCGCACCCGAACTCGCGCTTCTGTACGCCCATCGAGCAGTGCCCGATCATCGCGCCGGAGTTCGACGACCCGCGCGGCGTCCCGATCTCGGCCATCCTGTTCGGCGGCCGCCGCCGCACGACGATCCCACTGGTCACCGAGGCGCGTGACTGGACGCACGGCGTCTTCATGGGCGCGACGCTGTCCTCGGAGACGACGGCGGCAGCCACCGGGCAGGTGGGCGTCGTCCGTCGCGACCCGATGGCCATGCTGCCGTTCATCGGCTACAACGCCGGCGACTACTTCGCGCACTGGATCGCCATGGGCAAGGACGCCGACGCGATCAAGCTGCCGAAGATCTTCTACGTCAACTGGTTCCGCCGCGACGACGACGGCGGCTTCCTGTGGCCGGGCTTCGGCGAGAACGGCCGCGTGCTCAAGTGGGTCGTCGAGCGCATGGAGGGCCTGGCCGCCGCGACGGAGACGCCGATCGGCCACGTGCCCACGCCCGAGGCGATCGACACCACCGGCCTCGACCTGACGCGGGAGCAGCTGGCCGCCTGCCTCGCCGTCGACCCCGAGGAATGGCGCGCCGAGGTGCCGGGCATCGCCGAGTGGTTCGACAGGTTCGGCGACCACCTGCCGACTCTGCTGTGGGCCGAGCTCGACGGGCTGAAGGCGCGCCTGGGCCTGTGACGACCGACCGGACCCGGCACGTCGCGTGCCGGGTCCGGTCCAGGGTCCGGGTCACATTCGTCCAAGCGGCGATGGCGGCCGTGCTCTAGCGTCGGTGGCGCAGGCCTCGGACGAAGGGAGCCACCATGGCCACCGTCACGCCCTATCTGTGCGCCAAGGACACCGCCGCCGCGCTCGTCTTCTACGCGACGGCGTTCGGCGCGGTCGAGACCACGCGCTGGACGAACCCGCAGGACGGCACCATCGGCCACGCCGAGTTCACCGTCGAGGGCGCCCGTGTCATGATCGCCGACGAGTGGCCCGCCGGCGGCGTGTACGCGCCGGACCCCGGCCGCACCGCGGTGTCGCTCGTCCTCACCGTCGACGACGTGGACGGCTTCTTCGAGCGGGCGGTCCGGGCCGGCGCCACCGTCGACCGGCCGGTCACCGACTCGCCGCACGGCCGCGGTGGCTGGCTCTACGACCCGTTCGGCCACCGCTGGCACATCACCTCGCCTGAGACGCTCACGAAGGACGAGCTGCGGCGCGCCGTCGGCGACGAGTACGTCATCGATTGACGGCGGCGTCGGCCTGCGGTTCTCGTCAATACCCGGCCGCCAGCAGCGCCGCGTCGATGGCCCGCGCGGTGTCGAGCACGACCTCGCCGTCGCTGTCGAGGCTGGCCGCGACCGAGACGGAGATGTCGTCGCGGCGCCACGCGACCTGCACGTTCGACGGCGACCCCAGCGAGGCCCACGCCTCGGACCCGAGGTCGTCGATCGCGTGCGCGTCGCCGCCGAGGAGGCTGTCGATGCCGACCCAGTCGTCGTAGCCGGAGACGCTGACGGCGATCTCGTGGCCGTTGGTGCCGGTCCAGGCGCAGGCCGGCCCGAACTCCGCCGGGTCGGACATGTCCTCGGGCGTCGGCCCGGCGCCGAGCACGGCGGTGATCGCCTCGACGCCGAGCGTGCAGGCGTCGATGGGCTGCGCGACGGGATCGGCGGCCGGTGGGTCCTCGATGCCGCCGTCGCCGCCGGTTCCTCCGGTGCCGCCGTCGGTCCCGGCCGCCCCCGAGGCGTCACCGCCCTCGGCGGCCGCTCCGGCCGCGTCACCACCGTCGGCGGCCGCTCCGGTCGCGTCGCCGCCCTCGGCGGGCTGGCCGGAATCGGCGGCGGGCGCCTCCTCGGGTGCCTCCGCGGCGGCGGGGGTCTCGCCGGGCTCCGTGGGCGCGGCGCCGGGGTCGGCGGGCGTGGAGTCCCACGCGGGGGTCGCCGAGGAGTCGCCGGAGGCTTCGGCGGAGTCGTCGCCGCCGCATCCGGTCAGCGTGACGGCGGCCGCCACCATGAGGGCAGCCGCGACCGCGGACCGCTTGGACGAAGTGTTCACCTGCGGATACCTCTCGTGAGCACGTCGAAGCAGGTCCTGACCCTAGCAACTGGCATGGCCGGATATCGATGGCGGATCGGGTAACGGTCCAGGAACAACGCCGTCGTCGAAAGGGCCGTGCGATGTCCGATTCGCCCAGCTTCAGTCTGTCCGGGTTCGTCATCGGCGCTCCGGATCCCCGGGAACTGGCCGACTTCTACCGGCGTCTGCTCGGCTGGCAGGTCCGCGACGACGCACCGGAGTGGGTGGTGCTGCGCAGCCCGGCGGTCGGCCCGACCCTCGCCTTCCAGCGGGAGAAGCGATTCCGGCCCCCGGTCTGGCCGGCCGACGGCGACCATCAGCAGATGCTCATGCACCTCGACATCGAGGTCGACGACCTCGAGGCGGCCGTGAACCACGCCGTCGACTGCGGCGCCCGGGTGGCGGGCTTCCAGCCCCAGGCCCACGTCCGCGTCTGTCTCGACCCCGTCGGCCACCCGTTCTGCCTCTACGTCGGCTGACACGCGGCCCGGGGACGACTCAGGGCCGGTCCTGGTCAGGACCGGCCCTCAGTGTTCGTGCTGGCGGTGCGGAGGCGGCGGGATTTGAACCCGCGAGAGGGTGTGAGCCCTCAACCCGCTTAGCAGGCGGGCGCCATAAACCGGGCTAGGCGACGCCTCCTTCGCCCGGATGCAAGACCGGGCGACGCAAGGCTACCGTTCCAGCGCCGGAGACGGCAAAGTCAGGTGGTGTGAGACCTGGCGCACGACTCTGGCGCGACCGCCGCGACGCTGGCGAGCAGCTCGGCGCGGCGGTCCAGGAGCAGCTCGGCGACGTCGAGGACGTGCTGGTGCTGGGGCTGCCGCGCGGCGGCGTGGCCGTCGCGGCGGTGGTGGCCGGCGCCGTCGGCGGGGAGCTGGACGTGCTCGTGGTGCGGAAAGTGGGCGTGCCCTGGCAGCCGGAGCTCGCGTTCGGCGCCGTCACGGCGTCGGGGCACCGGGTCGTCAACGGCGAGGTCGCCCGCCGCATCCGTCTGGAGCCCGCCGAGGTCGAGGGCGCCTTCCGCCGCGCACAGGCCGCCGCCGAGGACCGGGAGCGGCTGCTGCGCGGCGACCGGCCGCCGCTGCGTCTCGCCGCCAGGACCGTCGTCCTGGTCGACGACGGCATTGCGACCGGCGCGACGATCCGGGCGGCGGCGGAGCTGCTGGCATCGGCCGTGCCCGGGCCGGGCCGGGTCGTCGTCGCCGTGCCGGTGGGACCGAGCGACACCGTCGAGGACCTGGCCGGCGTCGTCGACGCCGTCGTGGTGCTGCGGATCCCGCCGACGTTCAACGCGGTGGGCGAGTGGTACGAGGACTTCACCCAAGTCGACGACGCCGACGTCAGGGCACTCCTGAACCGGTGATCGTGGTCACGTCGGCAACTCATCGGTGGGTTCGAGCGTCTTGTTACAGAGACGGTGACACGGACGTCCGGGCCGGGCCACGGCTCGGTGTGACTATCCTGGCTTCGGCGAACAGAGCGGATCATGAGTGCTGACGACCCGCGCGAGCGCAAGGAGGGGTGACCGGCAGGTGGCGCGTGCACGACGAGCTCAAGGTGCTCGACGCGCTCGATTGCAGTCGCGCCGGCAGCAGCGCAACCAGCGCTACGGCCGGTTCATCGGCCTCACCGCACTTGGCTCGCTGATCCCCGGTACCGGCCTCATCGCCGCCGGTAAGCGCCGTGCGGGCACGACGGTCCTCGTCGTCCTGGCCGCGCTCGCCATCGTCGGGCTGGCCGTGCTGGTGCTCGTCCCGACGTCCGAGCTGATGTCGTACGGCGGCGACCGGCAGATGATGCTGATCGTCGGCACGCTGCTCGCGGCCGGCGCGCTCGCCTGGCTGCTCATCGCGCTCGGGTCGCACCGGTCGCTCGAGCCGGACGGGCTGTCCACCGGCAAGCGGTTCGCCGGCGCCCTCGTCGTCATCCTCTGTGCGTCGGTCGTCGTCGCGCCCATGGCCCTGGGCTCGCGGTACGCCTTCACGCAGCGCGAGCTGGTGGGCAACCTCGCGTCGTCCGGCGGCAGCAACACGACGCCGCAGGTCGACGTGTCCGATCCGTGGGCCGACAAGCCGCGGCTGAACGTCCTGTTCCTGGGCGGCGACGCCGGCGAGGGCCGCACCGGGCTGCGTCCGGACACCCAGATCCTCGCCAGCATCGACACCGAGACCGGCGCGACGACGATGATCTCGCTGCCACGCAACCTGTCGCAGATCCCGTTCCCCGAGGGCACCCCGCTGGCCGAGGCCTACCCCGACGGCTTCACCGGCGGCGGCGACCCGCTCGAGTGGATGCTCAACGCCGTCTACGCCAACGTCCCGCGCGACCACCCCGAGGTGTTCGAGGGGGTCGGCGACCCCGGCGCCGACGCCACCAAGTGGGCCGTCGAGGGCGCCCTCGGCGTCGAGGTCGACTACTTCATCATGGTCGACCTCAACGGGTTCGAGGCGGTCGTCGACGCGCTCGGCGGCATCACGGTCGATGTGCCGCGCGACATCCCGTGGGGCAACAAGAGCCTCCCCGACGGCAGCTGCACGCAGGCCAACGGCTACATCGAAGAGGGCGAGGACCAGCACCTCGACGGCTTCTACGCGCTCTGGTTCGCCCGCTCGCGCTGTGGCAGCGACGACTACGAGCGCATGGAGCGGCAGCGCTGCGTCATGAACGCCATCGTCGACAAGGTCGACCCCGCCACGCTGCTCGCGCAGTACCAGAGCCTCGCGACGGCGGCCGGCGACATCATCACCTCCGACGTGCCGGCGGAGCTGTTCCCTGAGCTGATCAAGCTCATGGTGAAGGTCCGCTCGCAGCCGCTCGAGAGTCTCACCCTCGACAACGACTTCTTCGGCAGCATGGGCACCACGTCCAGCGACCCCGACTACGACCAGCTGCACGCGCGCATCGCCGAGATCCTCTCCGACTCCGCCGAGACCCCGCCGGCTGACGCGACCACGCCGCCCGGCGACACCACCGAGGCGACCGGCCAGTCCGCCGACAACGCCGAGAGCGACCGAACCGCCTCGATCGAGCGGGCGTCCGGCAGCACCGAGGAGCCCGAGAACGACGGCGGCAGCGGCGAGCCCGAGGACGGCGAGACCGACGAGCCCGCCGCCGACGAGCCGGTCGACGCCGGCGCCGTCTGCTGACCGGCCTACTCGTACAGCACGTAGTCCGGCGTGGGCACCAGCGCCAGCACCTGGGCGGGCGTCATCAGCGGGCCCATCTCGGTGTCCTCGTCGAAGAACAGCTTGAAGCCGGGCGCGACGTGCGGCGGCTTCGTCGCCATGAGCGTGGTCCAGGTCTGCTCCTTGCTGCCCTGGTCGCCGATGCCGTCGACGCTCTTGATCGGCAGGACGCCCGGGTGCGGCAGCAGTGCGGCCTCGTTCTCGACCACTGACGCGTGCACCTGGTGGAACACCATGACCTTCTCGGGCAGGTCGTGCTCCTGCACCAGCGCCGACAGGTAGGCGGCGACGGAGTCCAGCTCCGCGCCGGTGGTGCTGCCGTAGACGTCGCCGGGCACCTCGCCCGGGCCTACGGCCCACTCCGGATCCAGCGCCAGCCCGACGTCGGGCTCGAGCAGCCAGCGCTCCAGCCGCGTGACCTCGGGGAGGAAGTCGGCGCGGCCGGGCTGGATGTTGAGCAGCAGCAGGGCGCCGTGGCGGCGGGCGGCCGCGAGGTATGCCGCGATGACGTCGTCGGGCTCGTGGGTGCGGTACAGCCCGTCGGCCGCCGGCGACCCGTGCGCCACGACGGTGATCAGCTCGAAGACGGGCAGCACGGTGCGGCCGTCGACGGCGTACTCGGCGGCCAGCGCGGCGATCTGCGCGGTCGCGGCGTCCAGCGCCTCCGGCTCGAGCCGCCCGAACGCCGGCGACCGCCCGCCCGCGAACCCGACCAGCCGGTGATCGGGCAGGATCGTCGTCCCGCCGCCAGGCAGGGTGGCCGACGGCGACGGCGACGGTGTCGGGCCGGGGGTGGGCGTCGGCGTGGGGCTCGGTGACGGCGTCGCCTCGGGTGATGCCGACGACGGGGCGGCGGACCACGGTGTGGGCGTGCGTGCGGAGTCCGGGACGCCGGCGCCCCCGGCACACCCGGCCGCCGTGAGGACGGCCGCCGTCAGCAGGACGAGAGATCTACGCACTCATGGCAGTGTGCCCGGTATGTCCGGGCGGCATGCGGCCTCAGCCCAGATCGTCGTGACCGGACAGCGGCCGGTAGCCGCGGTCGCGGTTGAGCCGCCCGCGCAGCTCGCGCGCCAGCGCCCGCGGCTCGACGTCGATCGACGCGGTGCGGATGAGGCTCTGCCGGCCGCCGGAGAGGTCGACCGAGACGATCGCGCCGTCGGTCTGCACCTTGCGGACGTCGCGCCAGGGCACCCGCCGGCCGACGCCGAACCCCGTCGCGTTCACGAAGCCGTCGTCGTCGAGCACCAGCCGGGTGCCGCGGCCGAACACCCGCAGCACGCCGACCACCAGGATGACCAGCGCCACCACGGCGGCCAGCCCGAGCAGGACGAGCAGCGTGCCGCGCAGCCAGCCCGCGAGGTCGACCGACAGCACCACCGTCAGCGCGACGACGACCAGCCCGAGACCGGCGGCGCCCACCCCGACGCCGCGGACCGCGAGCTGGGCCGGTGGACCGTAGACCGTGCGAGTCACGCCGACAGTGTGACACGCGAGTGCAGGTCAGCCCATGTGCGGGGTCAGGCCGTGGAGGCCAGCCGGGCCCGGTTCTCGGCGATGATCCGGCAGAGCGGGCACAGGTCGAGCCCGTGCCGGCGGGTCCAGCCGGAGAGGGTCGCGCGAGCGTGGTGCGGCGTCGAACCCACGGTACCCAAGTCGCCGCATTGGTCGCAGACGATGGCCACCTGTGCGCTCATGGTGCTCCTCGCTGTCTGTTCGTGCGCCGCCCCCGCGGCGCGTTCCCACCCTGTGTCAAGGATGCCTGACCGATAGTGATGTGGCTTGCAAACTCGCCGGACATCGCGACCGAACGCATCCGTGACCTGCTGCCAGGCTAGCGAGAAGACCACCGCGAGGTGGTGGAAATCGATCAATCGGCCACGTTGACGGCATTGACGGCATCGACCAGTGCGCTGTGGTGTCCGGGCCGGCTGATCCAGTGCTGTTGGCGGAGGGCATGGGATTCGAACCCATGAGGACGGAGAGGGCCCCGCCCTAGAACTTTTCAAGAGTTCCCCGTTCGGCCACTCCGGCAGCCCTCCAGGCAGTGCAAGTGTGCCATGCCCCGCCTGTGGCAGCATCGAGCCGGTGAGAGAGGGCGAGACGCCGCTGCCGGGCGGCCGGGTCGGCGGCGCGGTCCGCGTCGGCGACACCGTGCGGCGCCCGGCGGGACCGTGGACGCCCGCGGTGCACGCCCTGCTCGGCCACCTGCGCTCGGCCGGCCTCGACGGCGTCCCCGAGCCCCTCGGCCTCGACGAGCAGGGCCGCGAGATCCTGACGCTCGTCCCCGGCCGCACCATCGCCCGCGACGAGGTCGTCTCCGATGCCCTGCTGGCCGACGGTGTCCGCTGGCTGCGCCGCTACCACGACGTCGTCGCCGGGTACCGGCCCGCCGGCGAGGTGCAGTGGCGGCACGGACGGCGCGCGCTCCGCCCCGGCGAGCTCGTCTGCCACAACGACCCCGCCGCCTACAACTGGATCGCCGGCGGCGACCGCGTGGTCGGCGTGGTCGACTGGGACATGGCAGGTCCCGGAGTCCCCCTCGATGACCTCGCCTTCGTCGCCTGGATGTCGCTCCCGCTGCGCGTCGCCGCTCCCAGCGCTGTGGTCGCCGCCCGGCTGCGGCTGATGGCGTCCGCATACGGCGACGTCGACCCGGTGCGGCTTCTCGATCACGTCCGTGCGCGGATGACGATGGCGGCTGACCGGATCGAGGCCGGCCAACGCCGTGGGGATCCCGGACTGCTGAACCTCGCCGCCGTCGGCGAGCCCGGGCGGACGCGCGCCGCCCTCGCTGCTCTCGAGGACCGCGTTCCCGCGATCAGGGACGAGTTGGGTCGCTGCTGAGGGTGGGGCGGGGACGCCGGCGGTTCGCTGCGCCGGCTCTGCGACCAACCAAGGTGTACAGCCGGCGCGGCCACTTTAGGCCGGCTCCGCGAACCGCCGGCGTCCCCGCGGTCTGGTTGCGTCGCGTTGTCGGCTTTCTGTGCGAGCTTGCCGTCAGCCGGTGGCGGCGGGGCGCGATTCGTCGGCGGACCATTGGGACCAGGAGCCGGGGTAGAGGGTCGCATCGATGCCGGCGACGGCGAGCGCGGCCAGTTCGTGGGCCGCCGTCACGCCGGAGCCGCAGTAGACGCCGACCGGGCGGGTGCCGTCGACGCCGAGGGCGGCGAAGCGGGCGCGGAGGTCGCCCGCCGGCAGGAAGCGGCCCGCCGGGTCGAGGTTGTCCGCCGTCGGGGCGCTGAGCGCGCCGGGGATGTGGCCCGCGCGCGGGTCGACCGGTTCCACCTCGCCGCGGAACCTCTCGGCCGCACGGGCGTCGAGGAGGACGCCGTCGGCCGGCAGCGCGGCGGCATCGTCGGCGGACAGTGTGGCCAGTGCGCCGGGGCGCAGCGTCACGTCGCCCGTCGGCGGCGTCACCGAGCCGGACTCCAGTGCGCCGCCCGCGGTCGTCCAAGCGCTCAGGCCGCCGTCGAGCAGCCGCACGTCGGAGAGGCCGGCCCAGCGCAGCAGCCACCAGGCGCGTGCCGCGGACATGCCGCCGAGGTCGTCGTACACGACGACGGTGTCGCCGTCGCGCACGCCCCACCGCCGGGCCGCTCTCTGCAGCACCGCGACGTCGGGCAGCGGGTGGCGTCCGTCGGCCGGTGACGGCGGCGCGGACAGCTCGGTCTCGAGGTCGGCGTAGACCGCGCCGGGCAGGTGGCCGGCCAGGTAATGGTCGTGGCCGTGCGGATCGCCGAGCTTCCAGCGGACGTCGAGCAGCACGGTGCGCTCCCCCGAGGCCATGCGCTCGCCGAGCTCCTCGGTGTCGATCAGCACGCTCATGCCGAGCACGCTAGTCCACACCCACCCGCAACCCGCGGGTTGCGCCAAGGATCGTCATGTGCAACCCTGGGGTTGCTCTAGTGAAGGGATCGAAGCCACCATGACCAGCGACCGCATCGAACGCGACATCGTCATCGCCGCCACGCCGCGGCGGGTGTGGGACATCGTCACCCGGGCCGAGCACCTGGGCACCTGGTTCGCCGACTCCGCCGCCGAGATCGACCTTCGGCCCGGCGGCGCGCTCACGCTCACCTGGAAGGAGTACGGCGTCTCGCACGGCGTCGTCGAGACCGTCGAGCCGCACACCACGTTCGCGTTCCGCTGGGCCGTCGACGACCGCCGGCCGGGCGACGGCAACTCGACCCGAGTCGTGTTCACCCTGACGCCCGACGGCGACGGCACCCGGTTGCGGGTGGTCGAGACCGGGTTCGCCGCGCTCGCCGGCGGCCCGGAGCGGCAGGCCACCCACCTGGAGCAGAACACCGAGGGCTGGCGGCTCGAGCTCGACGAGCTGCGCGCCTACGCGGAGTCCGTCGCGGCATGAGCCGCCCCGCAGCGGCAGCGCTCGACTCCGTTCTGGTGGCGCTGGCCGAACCGACCCGCCGGCAGCTGCTCGACCTGCTCGCCGACCGCGGCGAGGCCAGCGCCAGCACGCTCGCCCAGGCGCTGCCGGTGACCCGGCAGGCCGTCGTCAAACACCTCACCGTGCTCGACGGAGCCGGCCTGGTCACCGGGCGGCGGGCCGGCCGCGAGGTGCTCTACCGCGCGCGGCCCGAGCGGCTGACCGAGGCGGCCCGCGGTCTGGCCGACCTGGCGACGGCGTGGGAGTCGCGCCTGGCCGTCATCAAAGCACTGGCAGAAGCACCGGAAGGAGACCCGTCGTGACGTTCCAGGGCAGCGTCAACATCGCCATGAAGATCCCCACGGCCCAGTTCGACCAGACCGTCGCGTTCTACCGCGACGTGCTGGGCCTCCCGGCCGAGGACGTCACCGGCACCGAGATCGCGGCCGGCGTGTCCCGCAGCGTCGGCGTCGAATTCGGCCCGAACCGGCTCTGGCTCGACGAGGTGCCGAACTACAGCCGCTCCGACGTCTGGCTGGAGCTGTCGACCGACGACGTGCCGGCCGCGATGGAGCGCCTGGCGGCGGCCGGCATCACGCCGCGGGACGAGCTGGAGCCGTTGCCGGACACCATGCGGGCGCACTGGATCGCCAACCCCGCCGGCGTCGTGCACCTGGTCGCGCAGGCCCGCGACCCCGACTGAGGACATCCGGACGTCTTCGGTCCGGAACCACGCCTAGAGTCGCGGCCATGGCGATGCACTGGACCCTCGGCGGCGACGCCGCCGACCCGCACGCGCTCGCGGCGTTCTGGGCCTTCGCGCTGGGCTACGTGCCCGAGCCGGGCTACGAGGACCCCGACGGCGCCTCGATCGTCGATCCCGACGGCCACGGCCCGGCGATCGGGTTCCTGCGGGTGCCCGAGCCGAAGACGGCGAAGAACCGGTTGCACATCGACCTCCGGGTCGCCGGCGAGCCGCCCTGGGACCGGCTCGAGCGTGCGGACCTCATCCGGGCGAAGGTCGCCGCCCTCGCCGGCCGAGGCGCCACCGTCGTCCGCGAGGAGCAGTACACGGACGAGCGCGGTAGCGTTCTTGGCCACGTCGTCATGCTCGACCCCGAGGGCAACGAGTTCTGCGTCGCCTGATCGCTAGTGGGTGTCTGACGGCGCCGCGGGCCGCGACCACGTCTCGTGCATCGCGATGACCGCGCTCGAGTGGGCCCGGCCGTCGGACCCGCCGACCTCGGGCCGCCCGAGCACGCGGGCGCCGTCGACCTCGAGGGTGGCGTCGGTGCAGAAGGTCAGCAGGTTGGTCAGCGTCCAGGGCACGCCGCCGAGCCGCCAGGCCTCGGCCTGGCCGGGGCGCGTCTCGACCGGCCGGCTGATCGTCGTGACCACACGGGTGCCGTCGGCGCCGATGACCTTCGCCCGGGCGTGGTCGGGGCCGATGTGCCACTCGACGACGTCGCACTCGACCGGCTCGCCGATCTCGGGCAGCCCCTCGAGCTCGGGGAACCAGCGGCTGAACGTCTCGGCCAGCCAGGTGCCGAGGGTGAGATCGGGCGTGAGCAGCCGGACGACGTCGTCACCGTCGACCCAGACCAGGACCGCGAGACCGGAGCCATGGACGCTCCACTCCGCCTCCCACAGCGACACGAACCCGGCACGCGACTGCGCGCGCATGAGCGTGGCGCACGGGTTGGCCCCGATGAACTCGACCGGCATTCAGCCGAGCGTAGTGACGTTCAGGTCGTCGTGGGCGTAGGCCGCGCGAATGATCTTCTTGTCGAACTTGCCGACGCTCGTCTTCGGGATCTCGGGGACGACGGCCCAGCGCTCCGGCAGCTGCCACTTCGCCACCTTCGACGACAGGAACTCGCGCAGCTCGGCGACGTCGACCTCGGCGCCATCCTTGACGACGACGGTGGCCAGCGGCCGCTCGCCCCACGTCTCGTCGGGGACGCCCACGACAGCGGCCTCGACGACGGCGGGGTGCGCGGCCAGGTGGCCCTCGAGCTCGACCGAGCTGATCCACTCGCCGCCGGACTTGATGACGTCGCGCGCTCGGTCGGTGAGGCGCAGGTAGCCGTCGGGCGTGACGGAGCCGACGTCGCCGGTGCGCAGCCAGCCCTCGTCGAAGTGCTCGTCCTCGTCGTCCTTCTCGAGGTAGTACGACCCGGTGATCCACGGCCCGCGGACCTGCAGCTCGCCCACCGACTCGCCGTCCCAGCCGACCTCGTCACCGTCGAACCCGACCAGCCGGGCCTCGACCGGCGCCACGAACCGCCCCTGCGCGAGCCGGTATCCGTCGACGTCCTCGTCGGCGGCGTCGACCGGCGGGCGCGAGAACGTGCCGAGCGGGCTCATCTCCGTCATGCCCCACGCGTGCAGCCCGCGGATGCCGCGCTCGTCGAGGGTCCGCATCAGCGTCTCGGACATCGCCGACCCGCCGACCACCACCTCGGTGAGCGAGGAGACGTCGACATCGGGGTTCGCCTCGAGGTACTGCAGCAGCCCGATCCATACCGTCGGGACCCCGGCGCCCTTGTTGGGCTGGGCCGCCGCGATGAACGCGGCCAGCGGTGCCGGGGTGAGGAAGCGGTCGGGCATGGCCAGCGACGTGCCGGTGCCGAACGCGGCGTAGGGCAGCCCCCACGCCAGCACGTGGAACTGCGGGACGACGGTGAGCAGCAGGTCGCGCGCGGAGAGGTCGAAGACGTCGGGCATGGCCTCGGCCAGCGCGTGCAGGTAGATGGAGCGGTGGCTGTAGACGACGCCCTTGGGATGGCCGGTGGTGCCGGACGTATAACACATGGCGGCGGCGGAGCGCTCGTCGACGTCGGGCCAGTCGTAGGTCTGGTGCTGGGCCGCCAGCAGCGTCTCGTAGTCGTACACACCGACGCCGGAGCCGTCGAGCACCGCGCGGTCGGCCTGCCCCGCGACGATGACGTGGCGCACCGACTTCAGCGCCGGCAGCAGCTTCGCGAACCCCGGCAGCAGCGAGGCGTCGACGATGACGACGCGGTCGGCGGCGTGGTTGGCGATGAATGCGATCTGCTCCGGGAACAGCCGGATGTTCAGCGGGTGCAGGACCGCGCCCATGGCCGGGACCGCGAAGTACGCCTCGACGTGGCGGTGGTTGTTCCACATGAACGTCGCGACGCGGTCGCCCGGCTTCACGCCGAGGCTCGCCAGCGCGCCGGCCAGCCGCGCCGCGCCACGGGCGATGTCGCGGAAGCGCACCTCGTGCGGCCCGGAGTCGGTGGCCGTGACCACCCGGCTGCCTCCGTGGATCGTCGCTCCGTGTTCGAGCAGCCGGCGCACCGACAGTGGAACGTCCATCATCGTGCTGGTGATCACGAGACCTCCCCATCGAGGACCCGGCGACGCCGGCGTCTGTCGGTTCCACCCTGCCGCAGGATCGTCGCTGGTGGAAGTCATGATCCACGGTAACGGCCGCGTCACACGGCCGGAGTTCGCGACATCACCTTGTAACCGCCCGTGCCGTCCGGGGAAACGCCGGGGGACGACGCTGTCCGCGATCGGATGTCGCAATGTCGCGGCTCAGCAGACGGATGGGGAGGGGACGGCACTCCATGGATACCGGAGACACCGCCTGGATACTCGCGTCCACGGCACTCGTCATGCTGATGACTCCGGGCCTCGCGCTGTTCTACGGCGGCATGGTCCGCGCGAAGAGCGTCATCAACATGATGATGATGAGCTTCGGCGCACTCGGCGTCATCAGTGTGCTGTGGATTCTCTACGGATACTCGATGGCCTTCGGCACCGACCTCGGCGGCGGTCTCCTCGGCGACCCCAGCGAGTTCTTCGGGCTCACGGGTCTGATGGACCCGGAGGCACTGTCCGGCACGATTCCGACGATGCTCTTCGTCGGTTTCCAGGGCATGTTCGCCGTCATCACGGTCGCGCTGGTGTCGGGCTCCATCGCCGACCGCGCGAAGTTCTGGACCTGGCTGCTGTTCGCGGCCGTGTGGGGCACGCTCGTGTACTTCCCGGTCGCGCACTGGGTGTTCGCGTTCGCCGACGGTGACGGCGGCTGGATCGCCGACCGCCTGCTGGCGATCGACTTCGCCGGTGGCACCGCGGTCCACATCAACGCCGGTGCGGCCGGCCTGGCGCTCGCGCTCGTCCTCGGGCGGCGCCGCGACTTCGCCAAGGGCTCGCACCGTCCGCACAACCTGCCGCTGGTGCTGCTCGGCGCCGGCCTGCTCTGGTTCGGCTGGTTCGGGTTCAACGCCGGCTCGGCCGTGGGCGCCAACGGGCTCGCCGCGGTCGCCCTGGTCAACACCGTGGCGGCCACGGGCGCGGCGATGCTCGCCTGGATCATCGTCGAGAAGGTCCGCGACGGGCACGCGACGTCGCTGGGCGCGGCGTCGGGCACGGTGACGGGCCTGGTCGCCATCACCCCGGCGTGTTCGGCGCTGAACCCGGTCGGCTCGCTGATCCTCGGTGTGGTCGCCGGTGCCATCTGCTCGCTGGTGGTCGACCTGAAGTTCCGGCTCCGCTACGACGACTCGCTCGACGTCGTCGCGGTGCACCTGGTCGGCGGCCTGGTGGGCACCATCGCCATCGGCTTCCTGGCGACGGCGGACGCTCCGGCCGGCGTCGACGGCCTGTTCTTCGGTGGTGGAGTGGACCAGCTGTGGCGGCAGGTCGTGGGCGCCGGCGCGGTGCTCGCGTACTCGTTCGTCGTCACGTACCTCATCGGCCTGGTGCTGCAGAAGACCATCGGCTTCCGGGTCGACGACGACCACGAGGTGGTCGGGGTCGACCGCGTGCACCACGGCGAGTCCGGCTACGAGATCGGCGCCGAGGAGTCCGAGGACGTCGTCATGGCCCGCGCGGCCGAGCCCGCGGCGGCGGCCGCACCGGCGGCTCCGGCCCCGGGTCGCGTCCTCCCCGCCGGAGGTGACGTCGCGACGGCGTGATCGGTCCGGTTCGACCCGCCGCGGCCCGGGGTGTCTCGCCCCGGGCCGCGGCATTTTCGCTTCCCCCAGGAGGGCCGGGCACAACCGGCGGCGAGAGGAGCCGGAGGCCTCCTCGACGGCGTCGGTGCGAGATACAGGACCGCGCGGCTGTCCATGGGCTTGCTCGGCCCGACGACTCCCTGTGGTTGGGTGGGGCGATGGAGCCCGACCCCGTGAGCGAGCTCGGCACCCGTGGCACGGCGTGGTCGCCCGAGACCCGGCTCTACTCCGACGGCGTCGTCATCGGCGCGGACGGCGGCCCGGTGGTCGTGCCGGCCCGCAGCGGGCTGCGCCGGCTGCCCGGCACCGGCTACCTCGACCCGGAGTCCGGCAGCCTGCCCGGCGCGGCCCTCGCCGCCGCCGACGAGGTGGCCATGGCCCGCGAGATCCTGGCCGGCACCGACCTCCCGGGCCGCGGCACGCCGTACGAGGCGATGGCCGAGGAGGCGCTGCTCGACATCGGCGTGCTGACCTACCCCAACGGTGCCGCGGTGGCGGCAGGCAGCCCGTACTGGCGCTACGTGTGGCCGCGCGACGCCGGGTACATGGCCGCCGCGCTGACGGTGGCCGGCCGGCCGGAGCTGGCGTACGCGCAGCTCGCGTACGTGGCGGCCATGCAGGAGGACGACGGCACCTGGCAGGCCCGCTACCTGCCCGACGGGTCGCGCGGCGTGCCGGACGACCGGGGGCTGCAGCTCGACGGCATCGGCTGGACGCTGTGGGCCGCGTGGGTCTTCGCGGGGGCGACGGCGAGCGACCCGACCCCGCTGGCGGCGCTGATCCGGCGCGCCGCCGGCGCCGCGCTGGCCGCGCTGGATCCCGCTACCGGCCTGCCGCGGGCGTCGCAGGACTTCTGGGAGATGGACCTCGACGAGGCGACGCTCGGCTCGGCCGCGCCCCTGCTGCTCGGCCTGCGCACCGGCCGCGACCTGCTCGCCCTGGTGGGCGACCACGAGCTCGCCGCCCGGGCCGCCGACGGTGCCGACCGGCTGGCCACCGCCGTCACCGACGGGTTCGGTGCGCACGGCTACGCCCGGCGGATCAGCGGCACCGGCGGCCGCGACGCGTCGGTCGCGTTCCTGCTGCCGCCGTTCGCCCGGCCGTCCCGCGGCGTCGACGCGGCCTGGCGCGCGGCCGTCGACGCCACCACCGTCGGCAACGGCGGCGTCCGCCCGGGCGAGGAGTGGACCGACCGCGACACCGCCTGGACGCCGCAGGTCTCCCTGCACGCCCTGGCCGCGGCGTCGCTCGGCGACTCCGCTCTGGCGCACCGGCTGCTCAGCTGGCTCGACCTGCGCCGGACGGTCCTCGGCGCGCTGCCGGAGAAGGTCACCGCCGACGGCCGGCCGGCCGCCGTCGCGCCGCTGGGACTGACCGGCGCGACCGTCCTGCTGGCGCTCGCCGCGCTCGACGGCCGCCCGCTCCCGGTGCCGGCGAGCTGACGCCGTCGCGCGGGGAGATAATGCGTCATGCGCCGGTTGCGGTTCGTGCTCGTCCTCGTGGTGACGGTGCTGGTGGCCGGCATCGCCGCGATTCTCGTCGCGCTGACCACCGGCGACAACGGCGACGAGGTGGCGGCGGGTGATGCCGCCGGCGCCGCGGAGCCGACGCCCGACCTCACCGCCACCGCGGAGATCCGCCGCTCCTTCAACCGCTCCGGGCTGGTCGTCATCGCCGTCACCAACCACGGCGGCGAGCCGGTGCACGTCACGTCGGCCGAACTGCTCAGCGACTCGTTCGAGGAGACCGGGCCGCAGCCGCTGGACTCCACCATCCCGCCCGGCGACATCCCGCGCGACCTGCAGGTCGAGTACGGTCTCGCGCGCTGCCCCGACGGCGTCGACTCCACGACCGCCCAGGCGCGGGTCGCGCTCACCGCTCAGGCCGAGGGCGGCGACGAGCACGCGCTCGTCCTCGACCTCCCTCACCCCAACGGCACCCTCGACCGGCTGCTGCGGACCGACTGCGCCGCACAGGTGCTGAGGGAGTCCGTGTCGCTGACCATGAGCCCGCTGGTGCCGGCCGCCGACGGCACGCTCACCGGCCTTCTCACCGTCACGCCGGTCGACCCCGGTGTCACGCCGAGCATCACCGACACCCGCGGCAGCGTGTTGTTCGAGGTGACCCCGCAGCCCGACCCCGCGCTGCCGCCGGGACAGCTGCGCATCCACTCCGACGTGCTGCGCTGCGGCGGGCACGCCATCGGCGACGCCAAGAGGCCGTACGGCTTCACCGCGTGGGTCGACCTCGGCGCGGGCGAGCCGATCCCCACCGCCATCCCGGTCGACGACGCTCAGCGCGCCGCCCTCGATGCGATGCAGGCGCTACGGTGCGCCGGCCGCAACGACGAGAGTTGACGCCGCGCGGGTCGTCGAGAACGGCGCCGTGGCTCCGACCCACTGCTGAGAGCACCCCACGGCGGTGCTCCTGACGACGGGGAGCGACCCGATGAAGTACATGCTCATGATGTTCGGGGACACCGGCACCATGATGGCCACGCACACCAAGGAGCAGATCGAGGAGATGATCGGCTTCATGATCCAGCTCGACAAAGACCTCGAGGCGTCCGGCGAGCTGGTGTTCCAGCAGGGTCTCGCCGATCCGAGCACCGCGAAGACGGTGGTGCTGCAGGACGCTCTCCCGGTCGTGACCGACGGGCCGTTCGCCGAGGCCAAAGAGTCGCTCATCGGCTTCTGGGTGGTCGACGTCGAGAGCGAGGAGCGCGTCATCGAGCTGGCCGGGCAGATCGTGAGGTACTCCGGCCGGCTCGAGATCCGCGTGGCGATGGACGCACCAGAGGATCTGTGAGCCTCGAACCGGCGATCGAGGACCTGCTGCGCACCGCCGCGCCGCAGGCCCTCGGCGTGCTCGTGCGCAAGTACGGGCGGTTCGACGCGTGCGAGGACGCCGTCCAGGAGGCGTTGCTGGCCGCGGCGCAGCAGTGGCCGGTCGACGGTGTTCCGGACAGCCCGCGGTCCTGGCTGGTCACGGTCGCGTCGCGCCGGTTCGTCGACGAGGTGCGCGGCGCCGAGGCCCGGCGCCGCCGCGAGGAGACCGTCGCCACGCTCGACCTCGTCGAGCAGGGCGAGGTCGAGCAGTCCGACGACACCCTGATCCTGCTGTTCCTGTGCTGCCATCCGGAGCTGCCGCTGCCCGCGCAGCTGGCGCTCACGCTGCGAGCGGTCGGCGGCCTGACGACGGCGGAGATCGCGGCCGCCTTCCTGGTCCCCGAGGCGACCATGGCGCAGCGGATCAGCCGCGCGAAGCAGAAGCTCAAAGCCGGTGGCGCCCGGTTCGACCCGCCCCCGCCGGCCGAGCGGACCGAGCGGCTGCGCGCCGTGCTGCACGTGCTGTACCTGATCTTCAACGAGGGGTACACCGCCAGCTCCGGCACCCGGACGCTGCGGGCCGACCTCACCGCCGAGGCGATCCGGCTGACCCGGCTGCTGCACCGGCTGGCGCCCGGCGACGCCGAGGTGGCCGGCCTGCTGGCACTCATGCTGCTCACTGACGCGCGCCGCTCTGCCCGCACCACGGCCGACGGGGTCCCGGTGCCGCTGGCCGAGCAGGACCGGTCGCGCTGGGACGCCGGCCAGATCGCCGAGGGCGTCGCGCTGCTGACCGGTGTGCTCGGCGGCGGCGCGGTCGGCCCGTACCAGCTCCAGGCCGCCATCGCCGCGGTGCACGACGAGGCGGCGACGGCCGACGCCACCGACTGGCCGCAGATCCTCGCTCTCTACGAGGTGCTCGAGAAGGTGGCGCCCGGCCCCGTCGTCACACTCAACCGCGCCGTCGCCGTCGCCAATGTGCACGGGCCGCGGGCCGGGCTGGCGCTGCTCGGCACCCTGGGGGCTGACGACCGGATGACGCAGACGCACCGGCTGGACGCCGTCCGGGGCCACCTGCTCGAGCTGGCCGGCGACCCCGACGGCGCCCGCGCGGCGTATCTGCGGGCGGCGCGGCGGACGGCGAGCGTGCCGGAGCAGCGCTACCTCGCGCTGCGCGCCGCCGGTCTCACCTGACCACGCGGTAGCGGACGTGCGTGGCGACGTCGGTCGGGACGGTGTGGACATGCTCCAGCCGGACATGCTCGGCGCCGGTGCGGTCGAACAGCCGGATCCCGTCACCGAACAGCACCGGCACGATGTGCAGCGAGATCTCGTCGAGCAGGCCGGCGGCGAGGTACTGCTGGGCGACGTTCGCCCCGCCCATGACGGCCACCGCGCCGTCGCCGGCCACCGCGCGGGCCTGCGCGAGCGCGTCCTCGATGCCGGTGGTGACGAACGTGTAGACGCCGTTCTCGGGCGACTCCGCCGGCGCCTCGTGGGTCAGCACGATCAGCGGCCGCCGGGCCGGGCCGGTCGGGCCGTCGGCGCCCCACCACCGGAGCGAGTCGTCGTAGTTCTTCCGGCCGGTGATCAGTGCGCCGAGCCCGCCGACCGAATCTGCGGTGAACTCGCGGTTGACGTCGTCGGCACCGAAGGCCCAGTCGTGCAGGCGCTCGCCACCCTTGCCGAGGGGCTCGTCGGGGGTCTGGCCGCCCGCCGTGATGAAGCCGTCGAGGGAGATGCTGATGTCGAGTACGAGTGTGTTCATGCCCCGTGTAACGACGCCGCGCGCGTCGACTCATCGGTCGAGCACGCGACTTTGCAGAATGTCCCGATGGACGACTTCTCGACGGCGATCAACCAGCACCGGCGCGAGTTGCACGTGCACTGCTACCGGATGCTCGGCTCGTTCGACGACGCCGAGGAGGTCGTCCAGGACGTCCTGCTGCGGGCGTGGACGCACCGCGACTCCTACGAGCACGGCACCAACCTGCGCGCGTGGCTCTACCGCATCGCCACCAACGCCTGCCTCGACCAGCTGCGGCAGCGGTCCCGGCGCCTGGAGCAGGTGCGCTCGTTCGCCGAGGTGCCGTGGCTGCAGCCGTACCCGGACCGGTTGCTCGACCAGGTCGCGCCCAGCGCCGACGAGCCCGAGGCCGTCGTCGTCGGGCGCGAGACCATCGAGCTGGCGTTCATCGCCGCCATGCAGCTGCTTCCCGCCCAGCAGCGGGCGGTGCTGGTGATGCGCGAGGCCATCGGCTGGTCGGCGGCCGAGACCGCGGCGATCCTCGAGACGACGGTGCCGGCGGTGAACAGCGCGCTGCAGCGGGCCCGGGCGACACTGCAGCGCGAGCGGCCGACGCCGGAGTCGGGCGCGCCGCGCACCGCGCTCACCGCCGACGAGCGCGACCTGCTGCACCGCTACATCGCCCTCAGCGAGCGGCCCGACACCGACCGCATGGCGGCCCTGGTCCGCGACGACATCCGGGTCACCATGCCGCCGCAGCCGGTCTGCTACGACGGCTGGGCCGCGCTGGCCCCGCTGCACGTGGCCGCCGCCCGGCACGGCGACTGGCGGCTGCTGCCGACGACGGCGAACCGGATGCCGGCCGCCGCCTGCTACCTGCGCCCACCCGGCGAGACCACGTTCGCCGCGTTCAAGCTCGACGTGCTGCGCATCGAGGGCGGGCTGATCGCCGAGGTCACCACGTTCGGCCCGGAGCTGTTCCCGGCCTTCGACCTCCCCGCCGCTCTACCAGGAGCACCCTGAGGCACCACCCGCGCCTGGTGCGTGGAGGTGCTCATCGCGGTGGTCAGTGGCGGACGTCGAGGTGGAAGGCGTCGGTGTGGTAGCCCGGCCAGGCGGTGGCGCGCTGTTCGGCGACGGTGTCGGCGTGCGGCTCGGCGGCGGGCAGCTCAGAGTCGTCGAGGAGACGCTCGCCGCCGCCGTCGCGGACCGCAGCGACGAGGCGATCCCGCCATCCCTGGAGCTGATCCTCGGCGCCGCTCGCCAGGTCGTGCAGTTCCTGCGGGTCCGTGCCCAGGTCGAAGAGCTGCTCGGCCGGTCCCTCGGGGTACCAGACGTACTTGTGCCGCCCGTCGGTGATCGCCAGGTAGTACGGCAGGCCGGGCGGGCCGGCGTCGCCGCTCGCGAGGCCGACCACGATGCGCGGCCGGTCGCCGCCGTCTTGCCCGGCCAGCGCGACGAGGTCGGTCCCGTCGACGCCGTCCGGAACAGGTCTGCCCGCCGCCGCGACCAAGGTCGGCAGCACGTCGGCCAGCGTCACCGGCGTCCGGACCGCCGTGCCGGGCGCGACCGTCGACCGGCCCGCCGCCGGACGGACGATCATCGGCACACCGGCCGCCGCCTCGTGGAAGAACACCTTGTTCCCGGTGCCGTGGTCGCCGAGGTACTCGCCGTGGTCGGACGTGAACACGACGGTGGTGCGGGCCAGCTCGCCGACGTCCTGCAGGGCCGCCAGCACGCGGCCGAGGTTGTAGTCGATCTGCGTCACCAGGCCGTAGTAGGCCGCTCGGGCGGCCCGGATCGTCGCGGGGTCGAGCAGGTCGAAGGAGCCGCGGTGCCGCTGCCGCAGGAACGCGGCCGGGGCGTCGTCACCGGCCCAGTCGCCCGCGATCGGCGCCGGGATCGGCGCGTCGCGGTACATCGAGTAGTACGGCTCGGGCGGGTCCAGCGGCGGATGCGGCTTGCTGTAGGAGAGCCAGAGGAACAGCGGCCGGGTCGGGTCGCGGCGGTGCCGGATGTGCTCGACGGCCTGCTCGGACAGCCAGGACGTCAGCGTCTGCGACTCCGGGACGGTCGCCATGCCGGGGTACAGCTCGTTCTGCCCCAGGCCGTGCCGCATGGCGGCGACCCCGCTCCGGCTGCCGTGCCGGTAGTAGTCGTCGGGCAGGATCAGCTCCTCGAACCCGTGGTGCGCCCGCGGCGGCGTGAAGTGCATCTTCCCGATGCCGACGGTGGCGTAGCCCAGCGCGCCGAGCCGGGCCGGCAGCGTCGGCGCCCCCGGCGCCAGGACGTCGCAGGTGCGGCCGTTGTGCGTCATGCCGTGGCGCAGCGCCGACTGCCCGGTCAGCAGCGTGACCCGCGACGGCACGCAGACCGGTGTCGAGGCGTAGGCGGCGTCGAACCGGATGCCCTCGTGCGCCAGCTGGTCCAGGTGCGGCGTGCGCAGGAACGGCGGCGCGCCCGGGCCCAGCGTGTCGCGGCGCTGCTGGTCGGTGGTGATGAGCAGCAGGTTCGGCCGGTCGTCGCCCGCACTGGGACTCACAGGTACTCGACCGTCCCGTTCTGCCGCGACCGCTCGGCGGCGAACGCGACCCAGTGGCTCTCGAGGCTCTCCTCGAACGCGCTGGGAGCGGCCGGCACCGGCAGCCCGGCCCGGCGCCGCCGGGTGCGCTCGGTGAACTCCGTCATCAGGCCCGCGTCGCCGCCGGCGTGCCCGCCGAGGTCCTCGGCGACCTGCTCCACGTGCCGGCCGGTGGGCTGCCGGCCGGCGATGTCCGGCACCGCGTCGAGGAAGCGGACGACCTCGATGCGCCCGCTCTCCATGTCGCCGGTGATCTCGCCGTGGCTGCCCATGAGCGTGACCTTGCGGGTGTTCTGCTGCGTGAACGCCGAGACGACCAGCGACGCCGTCACGCCGTTGGCGAACCGCAGCGACGTCGTCTGGTGGTCGGCGACGTCGTTGTCCATGCGGTAGACACAGCGTCCGTAGTCGGTCTCGCGCAGCGCCCGCAGCCGGCCCTCGGGCGACGGGTCCTTGGTGATGACGGAGACCGGCCAGCCGTCGACGCCGGCCAGGTGCTCCACGTAGAACCGTTCGGCGTTGTACGGGCAGCTCGCCGCGACGGCGCATCCGTCGATGCAGCGGTCGGTCGAGCCGGGCGGCGCGTTCTCGATGCGGAAGTGCCGCCGGTCGCCGAACGACGACACCGCGACGCACGGTGAGTCGACCAGCCAGCGCAGCATGTCGAGGTCGTGGCAGGCCTTGGCCAGCAGCATCGGGCTGGAGTCGGCGGCGCGGTGCCAGTTGCCGCGGACGTAGCTGTGCGCGAAGTGCCAGTAGCCGATGTTCTCGGAGTGCTGGATGCCCTGCAGGTCGCCGATGCGGCCCTCGCGCAGCAGCCGCCGCAGCGCGTTGAAGAACGGCGTGTACCGCATGACGTGCGAGACGGTGATCGCGCCGGGCCGGTCCTTGGCGGCGGCGACCAGCCGGTCCAGCTCGCTGGGGGTCGGCGCCATCGGCTTCTCCAGCAGGACGTCGTAGCCCAGCTCGAGCGCCCGCAGGGTGGGGTCGACGTGCATCCGGTCCGGTGTGGCGACGACGACGGCGTCCCAGGGGCCCGGGCGGTCCAGCGCCGGGCGCCAGTCGGCGTACCGGTGCTCCGGCGCCACGCCGTGGGCGTCGCCGACCTCGGCCAGCCGCGCGCCGTCGCTGTCGGCGATCCCCGTCACCACGGCCGCGTCGGGATGCTGCAGGCACCAGCCGGCGTAGGCGGTGCCGCCGCGGCTCCCGGCGCCGAGCACCAGCAGCCGCACCGGCGCGTTCAGGTCCGTCATGCTCACCCTTTCTCGGCCCCCGCGGTGAGGCCCTCGACCAGCAGTCGTTCGGCGGCGAAGAACAGCGCGATGACCGGCAGCGTCAGCAGCACGGACCCGGCCATGAGGACGGTCGCCGACACGCTGATGTCGTCCAGCTGTGCCAGGCCGAGCGAGACCGTCCAGTTGTCACGGCTCTCCAGCAGGAAGAGCAGCGCGAACAGGTACTCGTTCCAGGCGATCATGAAGACGTAGAGCGAGGTCGCTGCGATCGACGGCATCGCCAGCGGCAGCACGATCCGGATGATCACCTGGCCGCGGTTGCAGCCGTCGACCATGGCGGCGTCCTCCAGGCCCTTCGGGATGGACCGGAAGTAGTTGCGCAGCATGTAGACCGACACCGGCACCGTCGACGCCAGGTAGATGATGATCAGCGCCGGCAGCTCGCCGCGCAGCCCGAGCCGCGAGAACAGCACGAACAGCGGGATCGCCATGACGATGCCGGGGAACATGTAGACGGCGAAGAACGAGATGTTGACGACGTTCTTGCCGGGGAAGCGCAGGCGGGTCGCGGCGTATGCCCCGAGCACCGACAGCAGCACCGTCAGCACCACGGAGCCCAGCGCGACGATCAGCGAGTTGCCGAAGAACGACAGCAGGCCGTACCCGCCGTCCTCGGGCGAGGCGACCACCCGACGGTACGCCTCGAGGTTCAGCTCGCCGAACGACGGCACGCCGAGCGGGTCCGAGAGCACGGCCTGCAGCGGCCGGACCGACAGCAGCAGCATGTAGAACAGCGGCAGCACGCAGGCGACCAGGATGAACGCCAGCCACACCACACGCGCCACGCCCAGGACGCGGGTCTCGACCACCTCGCGCGACGCCATCAGACCTCCGCCTCCTGCTTCACGACGCCGTACCGGTAGTAGACGGCGAAGGCGATGATCAGCACGACGGACATCAGCAGGCCGAGCGCCGCCGCCCCGCCGACGTCGTTGCGGGAGACCAGGTACGTGTAGACCTGCACCGCCACCACCTCGGTGCCCGCGGCGCCGCGGGTCAGCAGGTACACGTCGTTGAAGTTCTGGAACGTCCAGATGAAGCGCAGCAGCACCAGCAGCGCGATGACTCCGGACAGCTGCGGCAGGACGATGTGGCGGAACCGCTGGAGGGGCGTGGCGCCGTCGACCCGCGCGGCCTCCTCCAGATCGCGGGGCAGGCCCTGCAGCCGGGCCAGGATGAACAGGAACGCCAGCGGGAACGTCTTCCAGGCCTCGAACACGATGACGGTCAGCAGGGCGATCGGCGCGTCGAACCCGACGCCGAACAGCTCCAGCCGGTGGAACCGCTCGCTGAGGAAGCCGATGGGCTGGTCCCAGCCGAGCACCTCGACGCCGAACACGTTGACCGGGCCGAACTGCGGGTTGAGCAGCGTCCGCCAGACCAGCGCCGCCGACACCACCGGGATGACGTACGGCACCAGCACGAACGCCCGGATGAGGAAGCGGCCGGGGAACCGGTGCCGCAGCGCCAGCGCCGTCGCCAGCCCGGCGCCGACCGACAGCACCGTGCCGCCGATGCTGTAGATCAGCGTCGTGCGGACCATCTCCCACAGGTCCGCGCTGCCCAGGACGGTCTCGAAGTTCCGCAGCGTCAGCGTGATGTCGAAGACGTTCTGCAGGTCGATCAGCCGCAGCCGCTGGAACGACATGACGATCGTCCACAGGAACGGCAGCACGACCACCAGCAGGACGATCAGCACCGTCGGGCTGACCAGGACCAGCCCGGCCCGCGACTCGCGCGCCCGCAGCGAGAGTCCTCGACGCCCGCGCCCGCGCACGCGTCCGGCGCCCGGGCCGCCGCCCGAGCCGGTGCCGGCCGGCTCGGTGTCGGCGGCGGACGTGGCGAGAGGTCCGGAAGCCATGGGCCTCAGCCCAGTTCGGCCTGGAGCTGGGTGGCGCTCTCGTCCATCTGCGCGGCCGCCTCGGCGGGCGTGAGGGTGCCGTCCAGCGCGTCGCGCAGGATGTTGGTCAGCTCGAGGTCGCCGTACATCGCGGTGACCAGCGCGCCCTGTCCCTGCGGGAAGCCCCAGCGCTCGAACCCGGTGGCGCCCTCGGTGATGGTCTGTACCGCCTCGTCGCCGTACAGCTCGCCGACGGAGAGCTGCTGCGACCCGGTACCGACGGCGAGGTCGGTCCAGCCGTCGACGTAGGTGGTGTCGTCGGCGGAGTTGCCGTTGCGCATCGGGAAGCGGCCCTCGGGCGAGATGGAGAGGAAGCCCATGTAGCCGTCGCCGAGCAGGTAGCGCACGAGCTCCTTCGACGGCTCCAGGTCGGCCGACGCGGTGATGCCCAGGTTGATCGTCAGGCCGAACTGCGTGGGCTCGTCGCCCGACGGACCCTGGAACAGCGGCAGGATCCTGGTGCGGTCGACCAGCCACTGCTGGTCGTTGGCGCACTCGGCGCAGGTCAGCGGGGTGTCCGCGAACAGCCCGGCCAGCTCGTCGAGCAGGTGCGGCGACCACGACGTCATCGCCGTCTGCCCGGCCAGATAGTTGGCGCGGGTGGTGTCGACGTCGCCGGCGCCGGCGGGCGCGTACTGCGCGAGGTCGACGTAGAACTGGATCGCCTCCTCGCACTCGGGGCTGTCCAGCGTCACCTCGCCCTCGTCGTCGACCAGCTGGCAGTCGTTGGCGAGCGCGACGTGCTCGAAGACCTGCATGGTGAAGCCGTCGCCGCCGGTGCTGCCGAGCGCGAAGCCGGAGACGCCGTTCTGGCCGTTGAGCCGCTCGGCGGCGGTCAGTGCCGCCTCGTAGGTGGACGGCTCCTCCAGCCCGGCCGCCTCGAACAGGTCGGTGCGGTAGAAGATCATCTGGCCCCAGCCGTCGGACGGGACGGTGGCGTACTCGCCCTCGGCGTCCTCGACCCGGATGAGGTCCAGCGCGCTCTCGTTGAACGTGTCCGAGCCCAGCTCGTCCACCATCTCGCTGGCGGCGGCGGAGTCGAGGATGCCCTCGGCGACCCAGCCGGCGGCCAGCTCGACGCCGTGCACCACGACGTCGGGAAGATCACCGGCCGCGGCGGCCGAGACCATCGCCTGTGACAGATCCGGCGCGCTGACGCCGACCAGCTCGACGTCGATGCCGGACTGCTCCGTGAAGTCGGCGAGCACCTGCTCCATGATGGCGATCCGGTCGGCGGTGTCGTAGACGGTCCAGAACGTGATGCTGCCGCCGCCCCCCTCGGAGTCGGCGCTGTCGCCGTCGTCGCCGGAACATCCCGCAGCGACCAGACCGATCACCGCGAGTGTGCCCAGAGGTCGTCGCCACATCATGCCGTCCTCCTCGGTGGGAGTTCTCGCCTGCAATGTGGGGCACCATGCTTGGGAAATGTGATTCAACGTGTCAACGAATGGGAACGAAATGCAAGGAATCGCAACCCATAGGCGGTGATCTGAGTGAACTCGGTGAAGATCGACGAACTCGACCGGCTCGTGGTCGCGGCGCTGCTCGCGCACCCGCGGGCGACCCACGCAACCATCGGCCAGGCGGTCCGCAGCTCCGAGGCGACGGTCTCGCGGCGGCTCATGCGGCTGCGGCGGGCCGGTGCCGTCCGCGTCGTCGGCGCGCTGGACTCGCAGATCAGCCACCGGGCGCGGTCGGTGTTCGTCCGGCTGCGGTGCGCGCCGGGGGCCGCCGACGATCTGGCCCTGCCGTTGGCGCAGTGGGGCGAGACCGGGTCGGTCAAGGTGCTGACCGGCAGCGTCGACTGCGTCGCGGAGATCGCCTACACCTCCAACGAGCACCTCTACGCGCTGATGATGCACCGGCTGCCGCAGTTCGACGGCGTCATGGCGACGTTCAGCAACCAGGTGATCCGCCGGTTCTCCACGCCGCACGGCTGGAACCCCGGCCTGCTGCCCGACGACGCCGTCGCCGTCCTGCGCTCCGAGCGCCGCGACCGGTGGAGCGAGCGCCCCGAGCCCGCCGAGGCCGCCCCCATGACCGAGCTGGACGAGCAGATCGTCGGCGAGCTCATCGGCGACGGCCGCATGAGCTGGCAGGAGCTCGCCGTCCGGTGCGGCGTCACCCCCAGCACCGCGCGCCGGCGCACCGAGGCGCTGATGTCGAGCGGCGTGCTGCGCATGCGCACCGTCGTCGAGCCGGAGGTGCTGGGCCTGACGGTGAACGCCTTCGTCTGGCTCACGATCAACCCGACGAAGATCGGCCTCGCCGGCGAGATCCTGGCGCGGCACCGCAACGTCGTGATGATCGCGGCCACGACCGGCGACCGGAACCTGTGCGGCGAGATCGCCGTCGCCAGCGACAGCGCGCTCTACGAGTTCCTCTCCGAGACCATCGGCCACCTGCCCGGACTCATCCACGCAGACGTCGCCGTGGCACTGCGCACGGTCAAGCGGGCCGGCATGATCGCGCCCGAGCTGCGGACGGCCGTCGCGTCACCGTAGTGTCGATCAGGCCAGCGGTCACCATCCGTGCCGTGAACAGGCCCGGAACTCCACGCGATCATGCGAATCTCGCGCGCCCGAACGCGGCTCGGAGGGCTATGGTCGAACCATGCATGAGAGTGATGCAGCGCACGATGCTGTGCGCCGCGACCCTATAGAGATCGTTTCTTACGACAAGGATTGGCCCGCGTCCTTCGAGCAGGAGCGCCGGCGCGTCGAGCCGGCTCTTCGCCCGTGGCTCATCGGCTCCGTCGAGCATGTCGGCAGCACCGCCGTGCCCGGTCTTTCCGCCAAGCCCATCATCGACATGTTGGCCATGGTCGCGTCCTACGAGGACGCTCGCGGCGCCATCGCCGCCATGGAGGCGGCCGGCTGGACGCACGTGTGGGAAGCCGGCGACGAAGAGCTGCGGCGCTGGTCGTTCTGCTACCCCGACCCCGCCTGGCGCACCCACCACCTGCACGTCGTCGAGTACGTGTCGCAGCTCGGCCGCGACTGCCTCGCCTTCCGCGACCACCTCCGGCACCACCCCGAGGACGCGCAGAGCTACGCCGGCATCAAGCAGAGTCTGGCGGCGTTGCACCACGACGACCGGCCGGCCTACCGGGCCGGCAAGGCACCGTTCATCGAGGACATCATGCGACGGGCGTCCGTCGAGCACTGAGCCGCGCCAGCCGGCCGTTCGCGCCCTTGAGCACCAGCAGGGTTAGGACGCCGGCCAGCACGATCGCGGCCATGTTGATGCCGAGCTGAGCGGCCGCGCCGCCCATCTCGGCGGCGTCGCCGAGGGCCAGGGCCAGTCCCAGGTTCCCGGCGGCGGGCACCGTCGTCACCGAGATGAACACGCCCACCAAAGCACCCGACTTCGCGGACGTGAGCGACAGGATGCCGGCGATCCCGGCGATGAACGCCACGACGAACGACCACCGGTCCGGCCGCCAGATGAACCCCGTGAGCGGCCGTTCCGCCGTCAGCACCGACGGGTCGATCCACCCTGCCCACGACGCGATCAGTCCCAGCACCGTCGTGACGGCGATGGCGACGGCGAAGCCGACCACCAGGGTGACCAGCGCCTGGCGCACGACGCTCCTCCGCCGGTGCACCAGGCCGACGGCGATGCCGGCGAGCGGCCCGAACTCCGGGCCGACGACCATGGCGCCGACCACGAGGATCGCGGAGTCGAGCACGATGGCGATGGCGGCCAGCACGGCGGCCAGGCTCAGGAACCAGACGAACGTGTTCGAGAGGACGGAGTCCTCGTCGGCGCGGCGCACGACCTGTTCCCAGATGACGGCGTCGGCGCCTTCGCCGGGGGCGTCGTCCTCGGCCTTCTCGGCGGCCTGCGAGATGGAGGTCTCGACCGACTCGAGCGCGATGGTGCCGGAGCGGTCGATGCCCAACTCTCGCAGCGAGCTCAGCATGTCCTCGGCGGACTCGCGGGCCAGCTCGGCCAGCACCATGTCGCCCGGCGGCTTCACCGAGGCCCCGCGCAGGACGGCGATGCTGGCCACGCCCGGGCACCCGGAGAGCAGCTCGACGATGCGCTCGGTCGTGTCCGCCGGCGTCGTCACGCGCAGGTGCAGCACGGCGCCATGGTAGAGGCGCCGGATGAGCGACGGCGGCAGCCGTCAGCGAAACGCGCCCGCCAGCCGGGTGGCGTCGCAGGGCCAGGCCGAGCCGCAGACGGCGCACAGCCCGGCGTCGTCGGCGTGGTCGTTGAGTACGGCGTTGCCATCGGTGAGCACGCTCAGCAGGGCCGCGGGCTCCCGTTCCATGACGTCCATGACCTCTATGAAAGATGGATCATGTTGAGTCCGCGGTTCGGGCACGTGACGCCGGCGTGAACAGTGCGTTCGCGGGACCGGCCGCGCGACGGCGCGTGGTCGCGCGGCGTAGGGCGCACCCCGGTCGATGCGGCGAGGGACCTTCGGCCTCCCTCGCCGCCTCGGCGTCTCGCCCGCGTCGGGCCTTGTACGCTGGCGGCCGTGACTGACGGCGTGATTCTGCAGGTGGGCAGGCTCCATCCCACGGCCGAGCGCGAGCTGACGGCGACGTACGACGCGCTCCGGCTGCCGGCGCCCGGCGACGAGCGCGAGCGGTTCCTGGCCGAGCACGGCCCGCACGTGAGCGTCGCGGTCACCGGCCCCGGTATGGACGCCGAGCTGATCGGCGCGCTGCCGAAGCTGGCCGCCGTCATCAACCTCGGCGTGGGCTACGACGCCGTCGACGTCGACGCGCTGCGCTCGCGCGGCATCGTGCTCAGCAACACCCCCGACGTGCTGACCGACTGCGTGGCCGACCTCGCCGTCGGCGGACTCATCGACGTCATGCGCGGGCTGTCGGCCGGCGACCGATTCGTCCGCCGCGGCTCCTGGGCCGACGGGGCGCGATTCCCGCTGCAGCGCCGGGTCAGCGGCACCCGGGTCGGCATCCTCGGGCTGGGCCGCATCGGCCGGGCCGTCGCGCACCGGCTCGAGGCGTTCGGCTGCACCGTCAGCTACCACAACCGCCGCCGCGTTGACGACGTCGCATACGCCTACGCGGCCTCGCCGGTCGAGCTGGCCGGCTCGGTCGACGCGCTGATCGTCGTCACGCCGGGTGGCGCCGGCACCCGCGCGCTGGTCTCCGCCGGCGTACTGGCCGCGCTGGGGCCCGACGGCTACCTCGTCAACGTCGCCCGCGGCAGCGTGGTCGACCAGGACGCGCTGGTGACGGCGCTGGCGTCCGGTGCGCTGGGCGGCGCGGCACTCGACGTCTTCGCCGCCGAGCCGCAGGTGCCCGACGAGCTGTTCGCGCTGGACAACGTCGTGCTGCTGCCGCACATCGGCAGCGCCACCGTCGAGACGCGCGAGGCCATGGCGCAGCTGGTGCTGCGCAACCTCGAACGCTTCCTGGCCGACGGGACGCTGGTCACCCCGGTCGCGCTTCAATAGCGTCATGAGGACGGTTCTGGTCCAGCTGGCGGCGGGCACCGATCCCGCCGAGAACGCCGCGGCCGTTCGGCGGCTCACCACGGGCGTCGAGGCCGATCTCGTGGTGCTGCCCGAGGCGGTCATGCACGACTTCGGCGACCCCGCCCTGCCGCTCGGCCCGGTCGCTCAAACTCTGGACGGCCCGTTCGTGGCGACGCTGGCGTCGGTGGCGCGCGAGGCCGGCGCCGTCGTCGTCGGCGGCATGTTCGAGCGCTCCGACGACCCCGACCGGCCGTACAACACGCTGGTCGCGGTCGGGCCCGACGGCGCCGTGCGGGCGATGTACCGCAAGGCCCACCTGTACGACTCCTTCGGCTACCGGGAGTCCGACCGACTTCGCGCGGGCTCGGCTGTGCCCGCGGTCTTCGAGGTCGACGGCGTCCGGCTCGGCCTGCTCACCTGCTACGACCTGCGCTTCCCCGAACAGGGCCGGGCACTGGTCGACGCCGGCGCCGACGCGTTCGTCATCCCGGCGGCCTGGGTCCGAGGGCCGCTCAAAGAGGACCACTGGCAGACGCTGCTGCGGGCGCGGGCCATCGAGAACACCGTCTACGTCGCCGCCGCGGCGCAGACCGGGCGGGCCTACTGCGGGCTCAGCCAGCTGGTCGACCCACTCGGCGTCGTGGTCGCCGCCCTGGGCGACGACGAGGGTCTCCTGGCCGCCGAACTCTCCCTCGAGCGCGTCACCGCCGCCCGGACCCGCAACCCGGCGCTGCAGCACCGCCGGACCTGGCCACCGCGGCCGTGACGGTGCCATCGTGACGGTTCCGGCCGACGACCCGGGTATGCCCCGCCCCGTTCGGGTGGGACCCACTCTAGGGGCGGGCACCGACGGGCCGGCGGATGACGAGAGTCGGGCGGGCTCGGGCAGACCGGCGGGTGACGGCAGCCGGGTGAGCGCCGACAGACCGGTGGGTTCGGGCAGCGGTGGCGGTGTCGACGGCGGGGACGTAGCCCGCCCTGACCGGGTGGGACCCAGCCCAGGACCGGGCACCGACACGTGGGCGGCGGTCGTGCTGGCCGGCGGAGCCGGGCAGCGGCTGGGCGGCGTCGACAAGCCGGGACTGGTCGTCGGCGGGCGCACGCTGCTGGACCGGTCGGTCGCCGCCGCGGCCGAGGCGGGCGCCGCGCGGATCGTCGTCGTCGGGCGGCGGCGCGACACCGGGCTGCCCATCAGCTGGACCCGCGAGGACCCGCCCGGAAGCGGGCCGCTGGCCGCGCTGGCCGCCGGTCTCGCCGCACTGGCGGCCGAGCCGGACGCCGGGCCGGACGCCGGGCCGGACGTCGTCGTCGTCCTCGCAGCGGACCTGCCGCGGGTGTCGTCGACGCTGGTCGGGCGGCTGCTGGCCGGACTCGGCGACGAAACCGACGCCGTCGCCGTCGTCGATCCGCAGGGGTGGGTACAACCGCTGGTGGCGGCCTACCGGACGGAGCCGCTGCGGGCCGCGCTCGAGGCCGTCGGCGACCCTCGCGACCGGCCGGTCCGGAGCCTGCTGGCGCGTCTGCGGGTGGCCACGATCGCCGACGCCGACGGCGCCGCGGACATCGACACGCCGGACGACCTGGCCCGATGGCAGGCTCGGCCAGGGGAGGATGTGCCGGGTGCCAGGAGGAGGGGACGTGACATGGACAGCTGGGTGACCGCGTTGTGCGAACGGCTGGGGGTGCCGGTCGACGACGTCGATGTCGGCGCGATCCTCGAGGTCGCTCGCGACGCCGCGCACGGCGTGGAGCGGCCGGCCGCGCCGGTGACGGCGTTCGTCGCGGGCTACGCCGCCGCCACCAAGGGCGGCGGAGCGGCCGCCGTCGCCGCGGCGCTCGACGCCGCGGGTGAGCTGGCGCGCGACTGGACCGACGGCCCCGACGCCGCCACACCGACGCTGCAGTAGCGTCACGCTGTGCAGACCAAGAGCTCCGTCCACCTGCCGGCCCCGGCAGACGTGGTCGACCCGCTGCGCCTCCTGACGCAGCGGGTCATCATCGCGGTGTCGGTGCTGGTGCTGACGGCGCTGCTGGTCTACCTCGATCGCGACGGCTACACCGACAACTCCGACGGCTCGGTCGACCTGCTCGACGCGTTCTACTACACGACGGTCTCGCTCTCGACCACGGGCTACGGTGACATCACGCCGACGTCGGACACCGCGCGGCTGGTCAACATCATCCTCATCACTCCGCTGCGGGTGCTGTTCCTGATCGTCCTCATCGGCACGACACTGGAGACCCTGACCACCCGGAGCCGCGAGCAGGTGCGGCTCAACCGCTGGAGGAAGAAGTTGCGCGACCACACCGTCGTCATCGGCTACGGCGTCAAGGGGCGCAGCGCGGTGGCCACGATGCTCGCGAACGAGATGGCGCAGGAGGCCCTCGTCGTCGTCGATCCCGACCCGTCCGCCATCGCCGAGGCGAACGAGCAGGGCCTGGTCGCCGTCATGGGCGACGCCACCCGCACCGAGGTGCTGCGCCGCGCCGGCGTCCCGGCCGCCAGCCGCATCGTCATCACCACGGCCCGCGACGACGCCAGCGTGCTGGCGACCCTGACCTGCCGGCAGCTCAACCAGAACGCGAACATC
Source organism: Jiangella ureilytica (assembly GCF_004348545.1). Classification (GTDB taxonomy): domain Bacteria; phylum Actinomycetota; class Actinomycetes; order Jiangellales; family Jiangellaceae; genus Jiangella; species Jiangella ureilytica. The sequence goes on from NZ_SMKL01000005.1 coordinate 94,079, forward strand.
GTCGTCGCGGTCCGCGAGGCCGACAACGTCGCGCTGGTCCGGCAGGGCGGCGCCGACGAGGTCGTCACGTCGTCCGACGCCGTCGGCCGCATCCTTGGCCTCGCCACGGTCAGCCCCGCGCTGGGGCACGTGCTCGAGGACCTCACCACGTCCGGCACCGGCCTCGAGGTGGCCGAGCGGCTGGTCATGCCGCGCGAAGAGGGCAAGCAGCCGCGGCAGCTGACCGACCTCGTGGTGGCGGTGGTGCGCGACGGCGCCGAGCTGCCGTTCCACTCGCCGGCCATCGGGCACCTCGTCCGCGGCGACCGCCTCGTCGTCATCCGGCCGTCCGAGGAGTATCCGTGGGCCCGGCGCGAGGACGCCCACGACACGACTCTGGCCGACGATCCGGAGGAGCCCGAGGACCCGGCGGACCGGCCGCCGGGCGGCGTCTGAGCGGAGGGGCACGTGCACGCGGTCGTCATCACCGAGCCCGGCGGGCCCGAGGTGCTGGTGTGGAGCGAGGTCCCCGACCCGGTCTGCGGCCGGGGCGAGGTGGTCGTCGACGTCGTCGCGTCCGCCGTCAACCGTGCCGACGTCCTGCAGCGGCGCGGTAAGTACGACGTCCCGGACGGGTCGCCCGCCTGGCCCGGCCTCGAGTGCAGCGGCACCATCAGCGAGGTCGGCGACGGCGTCACCGGCTGGAAGGTCGGCGACCAGGTGTGCGCGCTGCTGTCCGGCGGCGGCTACGCCGAGCGGGTCGCCGTACCGGCGGGCCAGCTGCTGCAGGCGCCGGCCGGCGTCGATCTCGTCACGGCGGCCGCCCTGCCCGAGGTCTTCTGCACGGTCTGGTCCAACCTGGTCATGACCGCGAGCCTGGGCAAGGGCGACGTGCTGCTGGTCCACGGCGGCGCCAGCGGCATCGGGACGGCCGCCATCCAGATCGGGCGCGCGCTGGGCGCCCGGGTCGCTGTGACGGCGGGGTCGGCGGCCAAGCTCGAACGGTGCGCGGAGCTGGGCGCCGACATCCTGGTGAACTACCGCGACGACGACTTCGTCGAGGTCGTGCGCGAGGCGACGGGCGGGCACGGCGCCGACGTCGTGCTCGACATCATGGGCGGCCCCTACCTGGCCCGGAACCTCGACGTGCTGGCCATGGACGGCCGCATCACGATCATCGGCACGCTGGGCGGCCGCGACGCCCAGGTGAACCTCGGCTCCGTCATGCGCAAGCGGGCCCGCATCACCGGCTCGCTGCTGCGCCGGCGCACGCCCGCCGGCAAGGCCGCCGTGGTCGCGGAGGTGTGCGAGCACGTGTGGCCGCTCATCGAGTCCGGTGCGGTGAGGCCCGTGGTCGACCGCGTCCTGCCGATGTCCCAGGCGGCCGAGGCGCACCGCGTCCTCGAGGCCGGCGAACACGTGGGCAAGGTGCTGCTCACCAGCTGAGATCGCCGCGACCAGCGCCGATGACGCGGAAGTGATGACTCGATGCGACATGGACGGTCACGACCTGCCGATGGGGGCGTACCCTGGCAAATGTGGTGATGTCGCTGGAGTCCGACCTCGACCGGCCGGTCACACACCGCCGGACCGCCCGGGTGCTGCTCGTCGAACCCGGCGGCCGGCTGCTGCTGTTCGAGGACAGCGACCCGTCCGCGCCCGGCGCGCCCACGTTCTGGATCACGCCCGGCGGCGGCGTCGACCCCGGCGAGACGCTGATCGACGCAGCCGTCCGCGAGGTCGAGGAGGAGACCGGCCTGCGGCTGCGCCCGTCGTCGGTGCGCGGCCCCATGGCCGAGCGCACCGTCGTCCACGCCTACTCCGACAAGATCGCGGTCCAGTCCGAGACGTTCTTCGTCGCCGACGCCCCGAGCCAGGAGATCGTGCCGGCCGGGCTCACCGAGGACGAGCAGCTCACCGTCATCGGGCACCGCTGGTGGAGCCTCGACGAGTTGCGCAGCACCGAGCGGCCGATCTGGCCGGTCGGGCTGGCCGACCTGTTCGCGGCCAGCCACGACCCCTCGCTCTGGCCGGTCGTCCTCAGCGCGGCCGAGGAGTCGACGGTCCCGACGAATCACTTCGCCCGCTGACTCCCCGACTCACTCCATGAGCAAGGCCGGCGAGCCCAGCGCTTGACGGGCTATACCGAGTATGCATACTTGGTAGCCATGTCCATTCGTCACGGTCTGCTGGCCCTGCTCGAACGCTCCCCGATGTACGGCTACCAGCTGCGGCACGAGTTCGAGCGGTCCACCGGGGCGACCTGGCCGCTCAACGTCGGCCAGGTCTACACGACACTGGCCCGGCTCGAGCGCGATGGCCTGGTCGAGCAGACCGGTGAGTCCGACGAGGACGGCAAGGTCGTCTACCGCCTCACCGACGCCGGGCACGCGGAGCTGACCGGCTGGTTCGCCACCCCGCTGGGCGCCACCGACCGCCCGCGCGACGAGCTTGCCATCAAGGTGGCGCTGGCGCTGACCACACCGGGCGTCGACGTCCGCGCGGTGCTGCAGACCCAGCGCACCGCCACCCTGCGGCACCTGCAGGAGCTGACCCGGCTCAAGGCCGTGGCCGACGGCTCAGAGGACACCGCCTGGCTACTCGTGCTCGACTCCATGATCTTCCGGGCCGAGGCCGAGGTGCGGTGGCTCGACCACTCCGAGACCCGGCTGGCGCGGCGCGGCTTCACCACGCGCCCGCCCGCTCCGGCCGCCGCCGTCGCGCCCGACCCGGCCGGCACCGATCAGGCCGCACGGCGATGAGCGCCGGCGCCGTCCTCGAGCTGCGTTCGGTCAGCCGCGTCCACGGCGACGGCCCCACGGCGGTGCACGCCCTGCACGCCGTCAGCCTCACCCTGCGCCCGCGCGAGCTGGTCGCCGTCATGGGCCCCTCCGGGTCCGGCAAGAGCACGCTGCTGCACCTGGCCGGCGGGCTCGACGAGCCCAGCGACGGCACCGTCCTGGTCGAGGGGACCGACCTCGCCACGTTGAGCAGGGGCGAGCTCGCCGCCGTGCGCCGGCGCAGCCTCGGCTACGTCTTCCAGGATCTCAACCTCATCCCCGCGCTCACCGCGGCCGAGAACGTGGCGCTGCCGCGCGAGCTCGACGGCGTCCGCGCCAAGGCCGCACGGCGCGAGGCGCTCGACGCGCTCACCGAGGTCGGCGTCGGCGAGCTGGCCGGCCGGTTCCCCGACGAGATGTCCGGCGGGCAGCAGCAGCGGGTCGCCATCGCGCGGGCGCTGGTCGGGCCGCGCCGGCTGGTGCTGGCCGACGAGCCGACGGGTGCGCTGGACTCGCAGACCGGCGAGGACGTGCTGCGGGTGCTGCGGGCGCGCTGCGACGCCGGCGCCTCCGGGCTGCTGGTCACCCACGAGGCCCGGCACGCGGCCTGGGCCGACCGCGTGGTGTTCCTGCGCGACGGCGCACTGATCGACGACACCGGCATCGCGCCGCCGCCCGAGGTGCTGCTCGCCGCGGACGGTCTCGGATGAGGCTGCGGGGGCGCGGGTGGGTGCCCGCGCTGCGGATCGCCCGGCGCCAGGTGCGCCGCAACCTCCGCCGGTCGGCGCTCATCGCCGTGCTCGTGGGGCTGCCGGTCGCCGGCGCCACCATCGCCGACGTCCTGTACCGCAGTGTCGAGTCGCCCGAGCGCGACGCCTACTCGCGCATGGGCGACGCCGACGCCATCGTCGAGGTGGTGCCGTACCGCGAGCTGCCGGTACCGGACGACGGCCGGTTGCCGATGGTCGAGCTCACCTTCACCGGCGATGTGCCCTCCGAGCCGGAGCGCGACCCTGCCTCGGTCGACGTCGCCGCCCTGCTGCCGGCCGGAACCGTCCTGGTCCCCGACCGGGTCAACCACAGCCTCCGGCTCGACGACGGCGACTCCGTGGTGCGCTCCGCACTGCTCGAGGTGATCCCGTTCGACGGCCCGCTGACCGATCACGCCGTCCGGCTCGAGGCCGGGCGGTGGCCCGAGGCGCGCGACGAGGCCGCGATCACGCGCCGGCTCGCCGAGCGGCTCGACCTGCTCGACGACGACGGCGAGCTGCGGACCGGCGCGACGGCCACGGTCCACGACGGGCCCACCGTCAGTGTGACTGCGCTGGTGGTCGATCCGTTCTTTCTGCGGGCCGAGCGGATGACCGTCGCGCCGGGCTCCATCGTCGCCGAGCATGCGGCGGCCTCCGGCTCGGACTCGTGGGGAGCGGCCGGGATGTTCGGCGGCATGGCCTACCTGGCCGACCTCCCCGACGGCGCCGACCTCGGCGAGCTCGCCGGCGCGCTGGCCGCCGAGGGCGTCGGTCTGCTGCCGCGCGACGTCATCGCGCACCCGGAGCGGTACTACCCCGACGCCGGCTCCGGCGGCGCGCCCAGCGTCGAGCAGGTGCAGCAGGCGGCGCTCGTGGTCCTGGTGGTCGGGCTCGGCCTGCTCGAGGTGGTGCTGCTGGCCGGCGCCGCGTTCGCCGTCGGCGCCCGGCGGCAGGTGCGCGAGCTCGGCCTCATGATGGCCTCCGGGGCCAGTGCGGCGCAGGTCCGCCGGACCGTCCTGGCCCAGGGGCTGGTGCTGGGCGTGCTCGGCGCCGCCGCGGGGCTGGCCGTGGGGGCGACACTGGTGCCCGTCGCGGGGCCCATCTGGGAGCGCTACCTCGGCCAGCTGGTCGACCACTGGACGTTCGGCTGGGCCGAGCTCGCTGCCGCCGCGGGTGTCGGAGTGCTCGCGGGCCTGGCCGCCGCCGTCGTCCCGGCCGTGGGAGCGGCCCGGATGACGCCGGTCGACGCGCTGGCGGAGCGGTTCCGGACCACCCGGCTGGCGGCCCGGCTGCCGGTCGTCGGCGTCGCGCTGTTCGTCGTGGGGGCGGCCGGCGCGCTGATCGCGAGCCGGGCCCTCGCCGGCGACCTCGAGGACTACGCCGACGAGCTGGCCCGGCTGGCCGGCACCGGCATGTTCGTCGCCGGGCCCACCACCACGCCGTACATCGCCGTGCAGCTCGGCGGGGCGCTCATCGCCACGGCCGGCATCGTGGTCCTGCTGCCCGGCCTGATCTCGGTCCTTGCCCGCGCCGCGCACCGGCTCGGGCTCTCGGCCCGGCTGGCGCTGCGCGACGCCGCCCGGCACCGGCACCGGACCGCGCCGACAGTGGCGGCCATCGCGATCGTCGTGGCGGGGTCGACGGCGGTGGCCTTCGGCGCCGGCGGCGCCGCCCGCGCCGACGAGCTGAGATACATGCCGTCGCTGCCGGACGACGTCCTGCGCATCGACGTCGAGCGGCAGGGTCAGACCGCCGCACAGATCGACGAGCTCCTCGGCGCGGCCGAACGCGCCGTGGCCGGCGCCCTGCCCGACGCACGGGTGATCCGGGCCGCCGAGGCCGCCGCGGAGTACACCTACGACGACGTCACGACCTTCGACACCGTCTGGATGGCCGCCGGGTCGGACTGCCTCGACTGCGCCTACGCGGGCTCGGTGTCCATGGCCGTCGCCGATCCCGCGCTCATGGAGCTCGTCGCCGGCAGCGCGCCCGACCAGGCCACCCTCGACGCCCTGGCCGCCGGCCGGGTGGTCGTCTTCGAGCAGCCGTTCGTCCGCGCCGGCGGAGAGGTGGTCATCGACATCTATCCGATGGACGGGGAGCCACAGCAGACCCGGATCCCGGCCCACCTCGCCGAACGGCCCACCGCGTACTCGATGCTGCCGGGGGCGTTCGCGTCCGCGGAGACCCTGACCGCACACGGGTTCACCCCCATGGACACCACGAGCTTCATCCGGTTCGGCGACGCGACGCCGGAGCAGATCGACGCCGCCCTCCAGGCGGCCGAGACGGCGGGCGCCTGGCCGGCCATCGAGGTGCCCCCCGACGACGGCACCGACCCGGCCGTGCTGGCCCTCACCGCGGGCGCGGCGTTCGTGACGCTGGTCGGAGTGGCCATCGCCGTCTCGCTGGCGGCCGCCGAGGGCCGCGCCGACCTCGCCACCCTGGCCGCCGTCGGGGCCCCGCCGCGGCGCCGGCGCGGCCTGGCCGGTGCGCAGGCCCTGGTGGTGGGCGGTCTGGGCGTGCTGATCGGGTCGGTGCTGGGCGTGTACTTCGCCTATCTGGTCTGGCCGGCGCTCGGCGCACCGGAGTTCATCTGGGCCTGGGACACCCTCGTGCTCACCGGTGTCGCCGTCCCCGTACTGGCCGTCCTCGTGGCGGTGGTCTTCACACCGAGCCGGTTGCCGATGATCAGGAGGGTGGAGTGAACAGCATCGCGGTGCGTCGTGCCCGGCAGGCCGCTCGCCGCCGTACGCTGCAGCTTCTCGCCCTGCGCAGGGCCGAGGCGGCGGTCCGGCGGCAGGCACCGCGACCCGCGACCGCGCTGACCGGGGGCCAAGTTCGACCCGGCCGTCCCGAAGCGGGCGGCGAGGGGTGAAGATGGTCCCATGACGGAGCCGAACGAGAACGCCGAATCCCACGACACCTCTGCCGACGACGAGCAGCGCGTGGTCGTCGTCGGCCCCGGCGGCATGGCCATCGAGTCCGCGCCCGGCAGCCACGAGGAGCAGCGCTCGCTCACCGACCTCGTCGAGCAGCCGGCCAAGGTCATGCGTATCGGCAGCATGATCAAGCAACTGCTCGACGAGGTGAAGGCCGCGCCGCTCGACGAGGCCAGCCGGCGCCGCCTGGGTGAGATCCACCGCGCGTCCCTCGACGAGCTCGAGGACGGCCTGGCGCCCGAGCTGGTCGACGAGCTCGAGCGGCTGGCGCTGCCGTTCGGCGACGACACCGTGCCCACCGATGCCGAGCTGCGGGTGGCGCAGGCCCAGCTGGTCGGCTGGCTCGAGGGCCTGTTCCACGGCATCCAGACCACGCTGTTCGCGCAGCAGATGGCCGCGCGGGCGCAGCTGGAGCAGATGCGCCGGGCGTTGCCGCCGGGCGTGCAGCTCGCGCCCGGCCAGGCGATGCCGGGCGGCCAGCCTCAGGGCGACGAGGGCGACCAGCGCGGCAGCGGGATGTACCTCTGACGATCCCCGCCGGCGATCCGCTGCTCGAGCGGATCGCCGTGGCGGTCGCCGTCGGCCACACCGAGTCGCGGCCGGCTGCGCGGTCGCAGCTGACCGTGCTGTGGGAGTCGCTCGACGAGCTGGGCGGCGGCCGGCTGCACCGCTGCGTCCTGGCGCACCACCTGGCCGATCTGCAGGACGACGCCGCCGACGAGCTCGCGTGGGACCTGCGCGCGCTGGCGGCCGCCTCCGACGGGTTCGGGGACGCGGGGTTCGACGTCCGCGAATTCGCGGCGTCGCTGCAGCTGAACGTGGCCGACGCGTACCGGCGGCTGGGCGACGTCGCGTCGGCGCGGACGCACGCGGCGCTGGCCCTGGCGGCTTGCGACGACCTCGACGACGACGGCTACGGCCGGATGATCAGGGCCGGGGTGGCCCGCCTGGCCGAGCGGATCGACGCGGTCGACCCGGCCCGGCCACGCGGGTGATGGTGCGAGCCCGTCAGGCGGCGGTGCGGGCGTGGCTCTCGATGACGCCGGCCAGGCGCGGCAGCGCCTCTTCGACGTGCTTCTGCGCCTGCGGGCGCAGCTTGGCGTAGACCTTCTTGACGCTGTCGCGCTGCGACGCCGCGGCCCGGGCGTCGGAGACTCCGAGGAGCGCGTCGGAGATCTCGCTGCGACGGCTCTCGAAGTAGTCGGCGAGCGAGCCACCGCCGGTGGCCTGGAAGTCGGCGTAGAACGGCTCGGCCCGCTCGACGAAGGAGTCGAGCATGTTGTCGATGGTCTCCGGGACGAACCCGGCGTTGATCTTCTTCAGGACCGCGTAGCCGCCCTTGACGGCCATCCCCGAAACGCCGCCCTTGTCGGAGACCTCGGCGTCGACGAGCTGGTGGAGGTCCTTGACGACGGCGGGCCGGCGGCTCGGGTCGAGAAGGATCTCGCGGAGTGTGTCAGCCATGTGGGAAGTGCCCCTCAGTATCGATATCGATCATGTGTGTCAGACGTGCCACGCCACTGTAGAACACGGAGATCAGTGCGGCGAAGAGTGCCTTTTGTCCAATTCGGTACGCCAGGAACTGGTGGGATTCCTGTGACCGGAGTGGCACCGAGGCCGAGCCGTCCACGGCTCGTCAGCCGGGGCCGGCGGCGAAGTAGTCGTCGAGGAGGACGGCCAGGCCGTCGGACTCGACGTCGCCGCAGACGAAGTCGGCGATGGCCTTGACGTCGTCGGGAGCCTGGCCCATGGCCACGCCCACGGCGGCCCAGCGCAGCATCTCGATGTCGTTGTGGCCGTCGCCGACCGCCAGTGCGGCCGACGCCGTCAGGCCGAGCCGGCGTGCCACCTTCGCCAGCCCGGACGCCTTCGAGACGCCTACCGGCATGATGTCGAGCCACGCCGTGTAGCCGATGGCGTAGTCGACGCTGGGCAGGCCGGAGTCGCGGGCGATCTCGCGCAGCCGCTCGCGGTCGCCGTCGGGCCAGCGGACCACCAGTCGCGTGACCGGGTTGGCGACCAGCTCGTCGTGCGGCACCACGGTGACGCGGCCGTCGAGGTCGCCGGTGGGGAACTCGCCGGTCACGCGGTAGCCGCGGCCCAGCTCCTCGACCGCCAGCACCGCGTCGGGGATCTGCTCGGTGAAGTAGCGCACGGTGTCGGTGATGTCGAACGTCTCGATGTCGACCGGTGCCCGCTCGGACACGTCGACCACGACCGCGCCGTTCGAGCAGACCGCGAAGCCGTCCTTCAGCCCCAGCTGGTCGAAGAGCGGCAGCGTCGAGTGCATGGACCGGCCGGTGGCCACGACCACCTGTGCGCCGGAGTCGTGCGCCCGGCGCACGGCCTCGACCACGGGCGGGCGTGGCGGCCGGTGGAACTCGGCGTACGTGACCAGGGTGCCGTCGACGTCGAGCGCGACCAGTGCCGGGCGCCACCCGTTGGTCAGGGTCACGTCGCGACCGGTTCCAGCAGCTCGCGCCCGCCGAGGAACGGCTGCAGCGCCTTCGGCACGTACACCGAGCCGTCGGGCTGCTGGTGGTTCTCGAGCAGCGCCACGAGCCACCGGGTGGTGGCCAGCGTGCCGTTGAGGGTCGCGACCGGGCGGGTACCGGTCTGCGTGCGCTCGCGGACGCCCAGCCTGCGCGCCTGGAACGTGGTGCAGTTCGACGTGGAGGTCAGCTCGAGCCAGCGCTGCTGCGACGGCAGCCAGGCCTCGCAGTCGAACTTGCGCGCCGCGCTGGACCCGAGGTCGCCCGCGGCGACGTCGATGACGCGGTACGGCAGCTCCATGTCGGCCAGCATCTGCTCCTCCCACCCGAGCAGGCGCGCGTGCTCGTCGGCAGCGTCCTCCTCGCGGCAGTAGGAGAACATCTCCACCTTGTGGAACTGGTGAACGCGGATGATCCCGCGGGTGTCCTTTCCGTAAGAACCTGCCTCGCGGCGGTAGCAGGCCGACCAGCCGGCGTAGCGCAGCGGGCCGTCCGAGAGGTCGAGGATCTCGTCGGCGTGGTAGCCGGCCAGCGCGACCTCGCTGGTGCCGACGAGGTAGAGGTCGTCGGCGTCGACGCGGTAGATCTCCTCGGCGTGGGCGCCGAGGAAGCCGGTGCCCTGCATGATCTCGGGGCGCACCAGGGTCGGCGTGATGACCGGCGTGAACCCGGCCGCGGCCGCTGTGGCCATGCCGTGGTTGAGCACGGCCAGCTCGAGCTGGGCGCCGACGCCGGTGAGGAAGTAGAAGCGCGAGCCCGACACCTTCGCGCCGCGCTCGGTGTCGATGGCGCGCAGGCCCTCGCCCAGCTCGAGGTGGTCGCGGACCTTCTCGAGCGCCGGCTTCTCGCCCACCTCGCGGATCACGACGTAGTCGGCCTCGCCGCCGGCCGGGACGCCGTCGAGCACGATGTTCGACGGCACCCGTGCCAGCTCGTCGAGCCGGGCCTGCGCCTCGGCGGCGGCGGCCTCGGCGGTCTTCACCGCGGCGGCGAGATCGCGGGTGCGGGCCAGCAGCTCCTGCTTCTCCTCGGGCGCGGCCTTCGGGATCAGCTTGCCGAGGCTCTTCTGCTCCGCGCGCAGCCGCTCGAACTCCGCCAGGGACGACCGGCGCGACTCGTCGGCCGAGACGATGTCGTCGACGACGGCTTCGCTCTCGCCACGCGCTCGCTGCGAGGCGCGGACACGGTCGGGGTCTTCGCGGATCAGGCGCACATCTAGCACCACCCGAGGGTATCGGGCGGGACGGACGCAGCGCGCGCGGGTTTCGTGCTCGGTCAGCCGGTGACGAGCCGGCGGACGAGGGTGTCGTCGTCCGGTACGTTCTGCTGCGCCGTCAGCCGCGCAGCTGATCCAGCCAGGCCGCGGCGTCGGCGAAGTCGCTGTTGGACGTGCCCGGCAGGACCGGCGGGCGGACGCCGTCGGCGCGTGGATAGGAGCCGAGGAACCGGACGGTCGCGCACACCCGGCGCAGGCCCATCATCGCCTCGCCGACCCGGGCGTCGGCGACGTGGCCCTCGACGTCGATGGCGAAGCAGTAGCGGCCCATGCCGTTGCCGGTCGGGCGCGACTCGATGCGGGTGAGGTTGACGCCGCGGGTGGCGAACTGCTCGAGGATCTCGAGCAGCGCGCCGGGGTGGTCGTCGCGGATGAAGGCGACCAGCGTGGTCTTGTCCGACCCCGTGGGCCGGCCCGGCTTCCCCGGCAGCGTCACGAGCACGAACCGGGTCACCGCGTCGGAGTCCTCGCCGATGTCGACGGCGAGGGCGGCGAGCCCGTACCGCTCGCCGGCCAGCGGGGCGGAGATGGCCGCGTCGTACACCGTGCCATCGGGGCCCGGCGTGCCGTTCGCCACGGAGGCCGCGGCTGCCGCCGTCGACGGCCCGAGCGCGATGGTGGCGTGCGGAAGTTTCGCGGAGACCCAGGCCCGGCACTGCGCCTCGGCCACCGGGTGCGTGACGATGCGCCGCACGTCGGCGAGGTCCGTGCCGGGGCGGGCGAGCAGCGTGAACGTGACCGGCAGCAGCACCTCGGCGGTGATGGCGAGCGGCTCGCCGCGGATCAGCTCGTCGAGAGTGGCGTTGACCGACCCTTCGACGGAGTTCTCGACCGGGACGACGGCACCGGTCACCTCGCCCGTACGCACGGCGTTGATGGCGGCGTGCACCGTCGGCGACGGCTCCAGCGTCGCGCCGGCCAGGGCGGGGAAGCGCAGGGCGGCCGCCTCGGTGAAGGTGGCCTCCGGACCCAGGTAGGCGTAACGCTCGGTCATGTCAGGCAAGACTAGTGTGTCGGCCTGGCCACAATTAGCGTTGTCGTTGCCTTCTGAACGAGCAGGTACGGATACGGTCGACCATGATGGACGTGGAGCGCGCAGGCAGGACCGGCACGCATCCCGGGCCCGTGCGGCGCCGGATGCGGGCGGGCCGGATCCGCATCGCCGGGCTCCTGGCGGCCGTCCTCGCGATTCTGGTGCCGGTGCTGACGGCGTCGCCCGCGGCCGCCGACCCGCCCGCGCCCACCACCGGCTCGGACCCGCAGTTCCGTGTCGTCCTGCTCGGCGTCGCGGGGCTCTCCTGGCCCGACATCACGCCCGAGGGGATGCCGCACCTCTACGAGATGGCCGGCTCCGAGGCGGCGGGCTCGCTGACCGTGCGCACGGTCAGCGCCCGCACCTGCGTGGTCGACGGCTGGCTGACCGTGAGCTCCGGCCGGCGTTCCACGGACCTCATGGACACCGACGGCGACGGCGAGAACGACCGGTTCTGCCGGCAGGCGCCGGAGCCGGCGGCCGCACAGGACGGCCCGGGTGCCGTCGTTCCCGGCTGGGAGCTGCTGCAGCAGCAACAGGAGGACAACTCCTACAACGCCGAGATCGGCCTGCTCGGCGACCGGCTCGCCGAGGCCGGCGTGTGTGCGACGGCGGTCGGCCCCGGCGCGGCGCTGGCGCTGGCCGACTCCACGGGCAGGGTCCCGGCCTACCATCCGTACTCCGGCGAGCTCGGCTCCGGGCTGCTGAGCGAGTGCCCGGTCACCGTCGTCGACCTCGGCGGCCTCCCCAACCCGGCACCGCGCGGCAGCGACGAGGCCGCCGTCCAAGCCGCCCTCGACTCGCGACGGCAGGCCGCGGCCGGCATCGACATGCTCATCGGGCGGGTCACCGAGCAGCTGCCGCCCGACACCGCGCTGATGATCGCCGGGCTGGCCGACAGCATCGCCACTCCGATCCCGCTGCCCGACGAGCCCACGCCCGTCCCGCCGGCCGGGCTGCGGGCGGCGCTGGCCTCGGGTCCGGTCGCCGACGGCGGCACCTTCGGCCCGAACTGGCTGACGTCGTCGTCGACGCTGTGGCCGGGGCTGGTGCAGCTGACCGACGTCGCGCCGACGCTGCTCGCCTACGCCGGCGTCGAGAACCCCTCGCAGGACGTGGTCGGACGGCCGTGGCGTCAGGCCGACGCCCACCCGGGCACCTCTGCCGGCACGGTGGCGGAGCTGATCGGCGTCGATCGTGCGGCGGACATCTACCGCGACCAGTCCGGGCCGTTCTTCCAGATCCTCGGCGGGCTGCTGCTGGCCGTGTTCGCGGCGGCGGTGCTGGCGCTGCGGCGCGGCGTGTCGTTCCGTCCGGCCGTCCTGCGAACCGTGCAGGTGGTGGCCGTGCTGGCGGCCGCCGCGCCGGTCGCGTCGTACCTGGCGAACATCAGCCGCTGGTGGCGCTACGACGAGCCGAACACCGTCCTGTGGACCTCGATCGTGCTCATCTCCATCGCCCTGGCGGTGATGGCGCTGGCCGGCCCGTGGCGGCGCCGGGTCTACGGCCCGCCCGGTGTGGTGGCCGGCGTGACGGCCACGGTGCTGGCGGTCGACGTCGCCAGCGGGTCCAGCCTGCAGCAGTCCAGCCTGCTCGGACTGTCGCCGCTGGTGGCCGGGCGGTTCTACGGCTTCGGCAACATCCCGTTCGCCATCTTCGTGGTCGCCGGCCTGGTGGCCGCGGCGGCGCTGGGCCAGTGGCTGCTCGACACCGGCCGGTCCCGCCGGTTCGCCGCGGGCGCTGTCACCGTCGTCGGCATGATCGCGGTCGTCATCGACGGCGCCCCGCAGGCCGGCGCCGACGTCGGCGGCATCCTGGCCGCCATCCCCGGCTTCGCGGTGCTGGTGATCGGCGCGTACGGCGCCCGGGTGACGGTGTCGAAGCTGCTGCTGGCCGGCCTCGGCGCGACGGCGCTGTTCGGGCTGTTCGCGTTCCTCGACTGGCTGCGGCCGGCCGGCTCGCGAACCCACTTCGGCAGCTTCTTCGCCGATCTGCTCTCCGGCGACGCGCTGACGGTGATCATCCGGAAGGCCGAGGCGTCGCTCGGCACGCTGGAGCGCTGGCCCATCTACGGCTGGCTGGTGCCGCTGGCGTTCCTGGTCATCCTGTGGCTGGTGCGGCCCGACGGCGAGAACGCGGTGAGCCGCACGGTGCAGTACTGGTCGTTGTTCCGCTACCTCGTGTGGGCGGCGCTGCTGACCGGCGCGGCCGGGTTCGCCGCCAACGACTCCGGCATCATCGTGCCGGCGCTGCTGCTCACTGTCGGCGTGCCGCTGGGCGTGGCCGCGGTGGCCGCCGCCCAGCGGCTGTCGCCCGTACCGGCCCGCGACCCGAGCGAACTGCTGACGCCGTCGTCGTAGGCCGGCTCTTCTAGAGGGCGGCGACTCGGGCCAGCAGGCGCGACTCCTCGTCCGTCGTGAGGGGCACCTCGAGCACCCGCAGCCACTCGGCCAGCTCGCCGTCGCGCAGCGGCCGGTGCTCGGTGGCCTCGCCGGGGCGGCGGACGGTCACCGTCCGGTGCGTGACCATGACGTGCCGGCCCGGCAGGTGCTTGCCGACCATGAGGCCGGTCAGGAAGTGGATGCCGGGGAACGTGCTCGTGTAGTGGTGCGCCATCACGACGTCGATGGGCTTGACCTCGTACTCGTCGGTCGTGTGGGCGAGCTCCCAGCCGGCCTCGCGGAAGCGCTGCAGGCCCCAGAGGCCGTCGCCGGTGCTGACGACGCGGTAGGGCCAGCCGTCCTGGTCGGACTCCGCGCCGTCGGTCATCGGGATCGGCCGCAGCAGGCTCATGCCGAACCCGGGGTCGCACAGCAGCCGCTCGCCGTCGAGCACCACCTCGACGACCATGTGGCTGCGGCCCTGCTGGGTGCCGGCGGCGGGGTCGCCCACACGGCCGAGGTGCCGGCGGACGTCGTAGCCCAGCCGCTCCAGCGCGGCGGCGACGACGGTGGCGTGCTCGAAGCAGTAGCCGCCCCGGCCGAGCCCGGCGAACTTCCCCTGCACGGCCTCGATGCCCACGCCCGGATGCTGCTCGAGCAGCACATCGACGTTGTCGAAGGTGAAGGCGCGCACATGTGCCTCGTGCAGCTCGTCGAGCGCCTCGCGGCTCGGCTCCCGCTCGGGGACCCCGAGCCGTTTCAGATAGCCGGCCAGGTCGAGCCGGTCGATCTCCCACGGATCAGCCATGCGCCTACCGTAGGGCAGTCAGGCTCCCGGCTCGGGGTGAGCAGGTACGGAACCGGCGGCGACATGCTGATGCTGTGGTGAGTGCCCGGTCTCGCCTCTTGGACCTCGCTCTCGAGGACCTCGTCGACGAACGGCGAGCTCACCCGCAGCGTCCAGTCCGACGCCGCCCCGAAGCTCGCCGCGAGCGTTCCGTCGCTCTCGGTGCCGCCGGATCACAGCGTCGCGCCGCCGGCGCCGGCGATCACGACCTCGGCATCGGGCACGGGGGCGTTCGTGCAGGGGCCGGCGACCAGCCGAGCCGCACGCCGCCATGCGGCGCTCAGACCCGGCGGAACCGGGCCGGGGCGGACGGGCGGATGCCGCGCGTCACCAGAGCGCGCATGACGTGCGCGTACTGCTTGCCGCGGTGCATCTGGGCCTTGAGGTCGGTGCCGGTGACCCGGTGGTGGAAGTCGACGTCGATCTCGACCACGCGGAATCCCGCCCGCAGCAGGTCGATCGTCAGGCCGGTCTCGACGCCGAAGCCCTGGGCGAGGGGCAGGGCGGCCTCGAACGCGGCACGGGTGAGGCAGCGCTGGCCCGACAGCGGCTGCCGCGGCGTCCAGCCGGTGGCCCGCTCGATGCCGGTGCGGGCGAGATCGACCACGAGACCGCGTCCGCCGCCCTCGGTCTTCTGCGCCGGCAGGACGCCGATGGTCATGTCCGCCTCGCCGTTCAGCACCGGCGTCACCAGCGGGGCGGCGTTGCCCGCCGTCGACTCGAGGTCGCCGTCGAGGAAGAGCAGCGCCCGGGGCGCGGCGCGGCCGGCCTCGCGCGCCTCGATGGCCGCCAGCGCGGTCGCTCCGGTCTCCATGGCGGCGGCCTTGCCCTGGTTGCGGGCGTGCCCGACGACGACGGCGCCGGCGTCCGTGGCCGTCGCTGCGGTGCGGTCGGTGGAGCCGTCGTCGACCACGATGACGAGATCGACCCCTGGGATCGCGATGGTCGCCGCGACGGTGGCGGCGATGCGGTCCTGCTCGTCCTTGGCGGGGATGATCGCGGCCACGCCGTCCGCGCGGCGGTCGTCGGTGGTCATGGGTGCCAAGCCTAGAGGCTGCCAGCCGACCGCAGGGTCCGACGCCGGTCTTCGACGAAACAGGGTCGCCGTCGTGCCGAGGGGGCAACCGCCGGGCCGCTCGCGTAGCCTCGGCTCACCATGACAACCGTGTCCACCGTCGACGCCGCCGACTCGGAGGTCGGGCGGCTGCGCACCGTCATGCTCCACCGCCCGGGGCCGGAGCTGAAGCGGCTCACGCCGCGCAACAACGACAAGCTGCTCTTCGACGGCATCCCGTGGGTGGGCCGCGCGCAGGACGAGCACGACGCCTTCGCCGACACGCTGCGCGGCCACGGTGTCGAGGTCCTGTACCTCGCCGAGCTGTTGGCGCAGACGCTGGCCGACGAGGCCGCCCGGTACGAGTGCATCGAGGCGGCGCTGGCCGACCCGCGCCACGGCGACACCCTGCGCGGCGTGCTGCGCTCGCACCTGGGCGGGCTGCAGCCCGACGACCTCGCGCAGGTGCTCATGGCCGGCCTGGCACACGACGAGCTGCGCACCGGCCGCGGGCTGGCGTTCGAGCTGATGGACCGGCACGACTTCGTCATCGACCCGCTGCCCAATCTGCTGTTCACCCGCGACTCCAGCGTGCGCATCGGCGACCACGTGGCCGTCACCAGCCTGGCCATGGCGGCGCGGCGGCGCGAGACCAGCCTGACGTCGGCCATCTACCGGCACCACCCGCGCTTCGCCGGCGGCAAGACGGTCTACGGGCCGGAGCTCGAGAACCTCGAGGGCGGCGACGTGCTGCTGCTGGCGCCCGGCGTCGTGGCGGTGGGCACCGGCGAGCGGACCACCCCGGCCGGGGTCGAGCGGCTGGCCCGCAACGTGCTGGGCGCCGGCCTCGCGCACACCGTGCTGGCCGTCCCGATCGCGCAGGACCGCGCCACGATGCACCTCGACACCGTCCTCACCATGGTCGACGAGGACGCGATCGTCATGTACCCGAACGTCGCCGACGAGCTGACGGCGGTCGGGCTGCGGTGGTCCGGCGACGACCTCGTCATCGACGGCGAGCCGGCGCCGTTCGTCGAGGTGGCCGCCGCAGCCATGGGCATCGACGCGCTGCGCATCGTCGAGACCGGCCTCGACCCCGTCACCGCCGAGCGCGAGCAGTGGGACGACGGCAACAACACCCTCGCCATCGGGCCGCGGCTGGCCGTCGCCTACGAGCGCAACACCGAGACCAACGCCCGGCTCGAGGACGCCGGCATCGAGGTGCTGCGCATCCCGGGCAGCGAGCTGGGATCAGGCCGCGGCGGCCCGCGCTGCATGTCCTGCCCGATCCGCCGCGACTCCCTGGCGGCGCTGCCCGGCGCACGCTGACGCCGTCGCTACCTCGTGCCACGGCACCCCTTCACAAGGTGCGAACCGGACCAATCGCGAGAAGTCGTCATTGGGTGGACCTTCTCCCGCCGGATGACGGTAAACTCCGAAGTGACCCCGGTCGCTCGTGTTCCCCCGTCGTGAGCGGTCGGGGTCTTCTCTGCCCGGATGTCCCCGGCGTCAGCGGATGGTGACCTGCCGGTTGGCCAGGCCCGACCGCGCGCGGCGCTGCTCGCCGGTCAGCGGGGTCCGGTCGGCCACGGCCGCGGCGAGGCGTTCACCCAGCGCGGCGGCGGGTTCCTCGACGGCGTCGGCGGTGGTGCCGTCGACCAGATCCCACACGGGGACGAGGAGGCCGGACGCCCGGAACGTGCCCAGCAGCCGGGTGCCCTCGCCGAGGGTGTCGTCGCCGGCGGCGTGCAGCCGGGCCAGCCCGTCGAGGAGGGGCTCCTCGTCGTACGGCAGCACCCAGCGCACCTGGTCGCGGTCGCCGAGGCTGCACCAGTAGGCGGCCTCGACGGAGCTCAGCCGCGCGGCCGGCACGATGGCCGAGTTCGCCTCCTCGAGCGCCGACTTCGCGTCGGAGCCGGTGTCCGACTCGGGATCCAACCAGTAGTCGAATCCGTCGTGAACCGTGACCTGGAATTCCGCGTCGACGTCGATGACGTCGTGCAGCCGCGGCGCGTCGGGCGTGCGCGGGCCGGGGCTGACGGTGCTGCCCGGCTCGGCCTGCAGCGCCGTCGTCAGCGTGTGGCCGAGGTCGGCCGCGGGGTCGCCGGTGGAGGTCATCGTCTGCAGCGCCAGCAGGATCTCGCCGTTGTCGCGCACCAGGGCGGGGAAGGCGCCCGGGAGCAGCGTGCACAGCAGGACGGAGCGGTCGTCGCCGGACGCGAGCCGCAGTGGCGCCGTCGCGGCGGAGACGATCTCGCGCATGGCGACCCAGTCGCACTCGCCCGGCAGGCCGGCGAACGGGCGGACGACGTACTGCCGCTCGGCCTCGCGGGCCTTCTTGCCGTGGCAGACCTTGTAGCGCTTGCCCGAGCCGCACGGGCACGGCTGGCGGGGGCCGACGACGGGAACCTCGGTAGTGGCACTCACGGAAGGCGAGCGTACATCGTCGCCGGCCGCGAGGTCCGACGCCGGTCCAGGACGAACAGCCGGTCGCGATGAGAAGGTGTGAGCGGGACGCCGCGACGGCGCCGGCCGGGGCTCAGGCGGCCGGGTTCCAGGGGCCGACGACGGCGTGCACCGTCACCCGGCCGGGCTCGGACCGGACCCGCCACTCGCGGGCGATGGCGTCGACGATGGACAGGCCGCGGCCCTGGTCCTCGGTGGACGTGGGCTGGCGCACCTGTGGGCGCTCGGAGCCGCCGCCGTCGCTGACCTCGATGAGGACGTCGTCGCCCAGGACCGCCCACTGCAGCACGACCCCCGTGCGGGTGCTGCTCAGCGGCAGCGGCTGAGCATGCAGGATGGCGTTGGTGACGAGCTCGGTGACGACGATCAGAGCGTTCTCGATGACCGTCGGCGAGATGTTGGTGTTGCGCAGATCCTCGGCCACCAGATGACGGGCGTGAGGGACGTTGCTGACCTCGCCGGTCAGCTCGACCGAGCGTGCACTGTTGGATCGGGCCTCACGCCTCGTGGCCACGACTCGACCCACAGCCAGATCTCCCTTCACCGGACCCACGCCACCCGCATCCAGTGGTGCCCACTGCACGACTCTGCCAAACCTCCCGACAGTGAACCATTCGCCACACGCTCCCGTCCATATGTTGAGATGAGAGTTTGCCGATTCTCCGTCGCCGCAGGCGAGCGCCTTGGTAGCCGTGCATCTGCATGTGCACCATAGATCACCAGCGCGTTTGTCTGATCTTGGGTCACCGCCGTCGCGGTTGCGTGGCGATCAGGATGCCCCCATCGCACAGATATGTCCGACCGTGACATTTCCTTCCGTGCCGAAGTGGCGGATCGACCGCTAGGTTAGAGCGGGGCGGAGAGGATGACGATGTGGACTCACTCCCGGTCTTCGGGACAACGTGGAGCGGAAGGTGATCGGACCGGGGGCGCGTCGGGCGACGCCATGACCGACGCTACCGGGACCGATGCGCACGTCCAGGCTGACACGCGCGACCCGGTGTCGTGGTTCGAGCCCGGCGTGGCCGTGCCGCCCATCCCGCTGCGCCGCAACGGCGTGGCCGCGGTTGCGAGCGCCGACGATGCGGGTGAGACTCAGTCGCGACCGGGCGAGGAGGACGCGCCGTCGCCCGACGGCGAGTCAGGGGCACATGCGGTAGCAGGAACCGAGGCGGAGCCGGAGCGAACACTGGACGTTCAGCCGCCCAACACCACCGGGCTCGACGGTGAGGCGCTGCGCGAGAGCCTGGCACTGGTCGAGGACCACCTCGACGCCGTCGGTGTCGACTTCTACGCGCAGCTGTTCACCATCGCCCCCGAGTCGCGCGAGCTGTTCGGCGCCGGCATGGCGGTGCAGCGCTCGCGTCTGGTCGGCGCGCTCGTGAGCATCGTCGGCAGCGCCGACGACCGCGACACCCTCGTCCCGTACCTCGAGGGCCTGGGCCGCGACCATCGCAAGTTCGGCGTCATCGACCAGCACTACGCCCCGGTCGGCACGGCGCTCGTCCTGGCCATCCGGCGGGCGCTGGGCGACCAGTGGACCCCGCGGTTCGAGTCGGCCTGGATCGAGGCCTATGACCGCATCGCGGCCATCATGGTCGGCGCCGCCCGCCGCGACGCCGTCATCTCGCCGCCCTGGTGGGACGCCGAGGTGGTCTACCACCGGCGCATCCTCGACGACCTCGCGATCATGCAGGTGCGCCCGCACACCGACTACCCGTACCGGCCCGGCCAGTACACGTACCTCACGACGCCGCGGCGGCCGAAGATCTGGCGGGCCTACTCCATGGCCTCCGCTCCCCGCGACGACGGCCTGCTCGAGTTCCACGTGCGCACCGTCGGGGCGGGCTGGGTCAGCAGCGCGCTGGTCTGGCGCACCGAGCCCGGCGACATCCTGCACCTGGGCGCCCCCCAGGGGCACGACGTCGCCACGCCGCGGTCGGAGCACGACCTGCTGTGCATCACGGGAGGCACCGGCATCGCGCCCGTGCTGGCCACGCTGCAAGAGCTCGAGCAGCGCCAGGACGGACGGCGGGTGCACGTCTTCTACGCCGGGCGCGACCGCGACCACCTGTACGCGCTGCCGCACCTCGAGTCCATCGGGGTGCGCTACCGGCGGCTGACGGTGGTCCCCGTGGTGTCGCCCGACGGCCCCACCGACCGCAGTCCCGACCTCATGGGCAACATCGTCTCGGCCTACGGCGACTGGCGCAAGCACCGCGTCTACGTCGCCGGCCCGACGACCATGGTGGCCACGAGTCTCGAGCGGCTGCGCGAGCAGGGCGTCCCCGACGAGCAGATCGTCGTCGACGACTACGGTCTCTGGTGAGGCTGGTCTCCTTTCCCGTGCGGGCCTCGCCGCTGCCCGGGACCTCGCGGTCTGCGTCGCTCTAGCCCTCTCTAGCTGTCGCGCTAGAGAGTCGTAGACGACCCGATGCACCGTCAGACGGTGGCGTGCTTGCGCAGGTAGATGCCGAAGTGCGGGACGGTGAAGGCGATGGTGCCGCGCTCGGCGGAGTAGACCAGCCCCTTCTTGATCAGCGAGTCGCGGGCCGGCGACAACGACGACGGCTTGCGGCCGAGGTAGGTGGCGACGTCCGAGGTGGGGACGACGCCGTGGGTGTCGTCGGACAGCGCGGCCATGGCCCGCAGGTACTCGCGCTCCGCCGGGGTGGCGCGCTCGTATCGCGACCCGAAGAACCCGACCGCCAGCTCGGCCTGGGCCTCCGGCGCGGCCATGCGGACGTCGTCGGCGCCGATGGGGTCGGTGGGGGCGTTGTCCCAGGTGACCTTGCCGTAGGCCTGCACGAAGTACGGGTAGCCCTCGGTCGCCTCGTAGAGCGCGTCCAGGGCGGCCGGCTCGTAGGTCACGCCCTCGTCCGACGCGGGTGCGACGAGCGCGCGGTCGGCGGCCTCGCGGTCGAGGCGGTCGATGCGCACGTACCGGAACAGCCGCTCGGAGTACGACTTCGACGCCGACAGGACGGCGGGCAGGTGCGGCAGCCCGGCGCCGACGACCACCAGCGGCAGGCCCTGCTGCGAGAGCTCGTGGCAGGCGGCGCAGAGAGCGGACACGTCGGGTGCGGGGATGTCCTGCATCTCGTCGACGAACAGCGCGATGCCGACCCCGACGTCGCGGGCCACGCCGGCGGCGTCGACCAGCAGCTCGACGAGGTCGACCTCGATGTCTCCGGTGTCGGCCCGCCCCGTGGCGGCGGGGACGTCGATGCCCGGCTGCCAGCGGTCGCGCAGCTTGGCGTCGTCGCCGGCCGAGCGCAGCGCGAACGCCTTGAGCACCCCGAGGAAGCCGTCGACGCGGTCCGGGTCGCGGTGGCGCGGGGTCAGCTCGCGCACCGCCATGTGCAGGGCGCTCGCCAGGGGCCGGCGCAGCGACTGGTCCGGCCGGGCCTCGATCTTCCCGGTCCCCCACATGCGGCCGATGGCCTGCGACCGCAGCGCGTTCAGCAGGACGGTCTTGCCGACGCCGCGCAGACCGGTGAGCACGAGCGAGCGCTCGGGTCGCCCGCGCGCGATCCGCTCGAGCACGACGTCGAACTGTTGCAGCTCGCGGTCGCGGCCGGCCAGCTCGGGCGGGCGCTGACCGGCGCCGGGGGCGTAGGGATTGCGCACCGGGTCCATGATCGGACTCTATGGTGTCGTCTAGCGGGAACCGTAGATTTCGCTAGACGACCCCATAGGCGTGTCGTGATTCCCCGTCCGCCACGATTCAGACGGGTTCGCGGAACGGGTCGTGCTCGGCGATCAGCTTGTCCACGCGGGCCTGGTCCAGCCGCTTCGTCAGCGCGGCGTCCTCCTGCTGGTCGCCGTCGCGCCGGCGATCAGCACCAGCGCGGTGTTGTGCAGCAGCGGCGGCGTGACGGCGCCCCGCTCGGCCACGTTGGCCAGCCCGATGACCGCCGACGAGGGCAGCGCGGCCACCCAGCCGTACACCAGCGCCCAGCCGATGACCGGCGCGACCACCCAGAAGACGGGCAGCGTCTGGGCGCCCCGCTCGACGGCGGCCTCCAGCTGCAGCGGACGGGTGGCGACGATGGCGGCGGCCGCGACCAGCAGGTCGACGGTGAGCAGCGGCCAGCGCCGGGCTCCCGGCCGGCGGTACCAGGCGAACGTCAGCGCCGTCCAGAGCCCGAGCCCGGCCAGCACCAGCCAGGCGGCCGTCACGTGCCGGTAGTCGTCGAGAGCGAAGGCGTAGAGGGCGGCCGCATAGAGCACCGAGAACGTGCGGAACACCGCGAGCGCGCGCCACCACTGCTCCTCGTACCCCGGCAGCGCGGCGCCCACGGCGTCATCGTCGTGAGCGGTCCGGACGTTTCGCCCGGTCTGTCGGTGCCGCCGCCTAGGCTCGTCCCATGTCCTGGTACCGGCCCGTGGCGGTCGCGCCCGAGCTGCGCGACGCGCTGGTCTGCGGCTGGACGGCGCAGGTCGACGGCGTCGAGGTGCTGGTGCCCGACGGCTGCATCGACGTCATGTGGCTGGCCGACGGCCGGGTCGTCGTGTGTGGCCCCGAGACCGCGGCCTGGCCGGTCACCACGCCGCCGGGCACCGAGGCCGTCGGGGTCCGGTTCCGGCCCGGCGTCGCGCCCGGCGTGCTGAACACCCCGGCGCATGTGCTGCTCGACACCCGGGTCGGGCTCGACGACGTCCTCGGCCCCGGCGCGCGGGCCCTGGCGCGCGAGGTCACCGACGCCGGCACCGCCGACGCGCGGCTGGCGCTCCTGACGGCGGCCGCCCGGCACTGGCTGGGCGACGCCGGCGGCCCCGACCCGCTGGCGTCCTGGACAGTGCGGGTGCTCAGCCGGCGCAACAGCAGCATCGCCGAGCT
The DNA here is from genome assembly GCF_004348545.1 of Jiangella ureilytica. Taxonomy (GTDB): domain Bacteria; phylum Actinomycetota; class Actinomycetes; order Jiangellales; family Jiangellaceae; genus Jiangella; species Jiangella ureilytica. Next base: position 116,924 of record NZ_SMKL01000005.1, read on the forward strand.
CGCCGACGCCGCCGGGCTCACCGACCGGCACCTGCAGCGGCGCAGCCGGGCCGCGTTCGGCTATCCGCCCTCCATGCTGAGGGTCATCCTGCGGCTGCAGCGGTTCATGGCGCTGGCCCGCGCCCCGGGCAACGCCGCGCTCGGGCTGGCCGAGCTCGCGCATCTGGCCGGCTACAGCGACCAGGCGCACCTCTCCCACGACTGCCGCCGCATCGCCTCCCGCACGCCCAGCGAACTGCTGGCCGGCCAGGCGCCCGACTGGCACGGCCCCGGCTCGGTGGTCGACCCCGCGGGCGGCGCGTCAGCCGCGCCGCGGTCCACGACACCGGCTGCGGCGTGAGCCGCACGCTGCCGCCGTCCGCCCGCACCTCCACGTCGGGCGGCACCACGCGGTCCGGGCTGACGGCTCGATGTCCGATCGGTACAAGCGCCGCCGCCCGCGGCCGCGTCAGGGTGGAGGCATGACCGACATCGCTGACCGCTACCGGCGGCTGGCCGCCACGCTGACCCGCCGCATCGAGTCCGTCCCGGACGACCGCTGGGAGTCGCCGTCGCCATGCGAGGGCTGGACCACGCGCGACGTCGTCGCGCACCTGGTCGACTGGCACCACGGCGTCGCGAAGCTCGGCGAGCTGACACTGCCCCAGGGGCCCTCGGCCGCCGACGACCCCGTCGCGGCCTGGCGGCACACCCGCGACGCCATGCAGGAGCTGCTCGACGACCCCGAGCGTGCGAACACCCCGTACGAGGGCATGTTCGGCCCGACGACGGTGGCCGCGACGGCCGACCAGTTCCTCGGCTTCGACCTCGTGGTGCACGGCTGGGACATCGCCCGCGGCGCCGGCCTCGACGACACCATCCCGGCCGAGGACGTCGAGGAGCTGCTGCCCATGGTCCGCGCCCTCGGCGACAACCTGCGCCGGCCCGGTGTCTGCGGCCCCGAGGTCCCGGTGCCCGACGACGCCGACGACCAGACCAAGCTCCTGGGGCTGCTCGGCCGCCGTCGCTGAAGGCGGACAATGGAGGCATGATCTCCCTCGAGCTGGCCCGCAAGCTGCGCGAGGCGGGCCTGCGCTGGGAGCCCCAGCCAGGCGACCGCTTCGTCATCGCCGACCGCGGCATGGACGACGAGGTCTTCGTGGTCAGCCACATGGTCGTCGACGTGCACGAGTTCCCGTCCGGTGGCCGGGTGCTCGGCTTCAACGGCACCGTCGAGTGGGCGCTGGACAGCGTCGAGCAGGACGCCGCGCTCTGGCTGCCCGGCGAGTCCCGGCTGCGCGAGCTGCTCGGCGGCGCGTTCGTCCGCCTCGACCGCTCCGGCGACGGGTTCCGGGTCACCCTCGACGTGGCCGGGCGCCGGGTCGAGCTCGACGACGAGCAGGCCGAAGAGGCCTACGGCAAGGCGCTGCTGCATCTCGCGACCGGCGCCTGAGGCTCCGCTGACGTAGAGTCTCACCCAACCAAACGGGGGGTGTCGAAACGCCGATTTCGGGGAGACACGAGTCGTGGACGTTCTCGAGTTCATCGCCATCAACCTCTTCAACGAGGTCTCGATCCTCATCGGCGCCATCACGGCCATCGGCCTGCTGCTGCAGCGCAAGCCGGTCGAGGACGTCGTGGGCGGCGCCATCAGGGCCACCATCGGCATCATCATCCTGTTCATCGGCGTCGACGTGTTCGTCGCCGGGCTGGCGTCGTTCCAGGCGATCGTCGCCAGCGCCGTCGGCCTCGACCCGCCGTCGTCGAACAACACGCTCGACGAGTTCCTCGGCACGCACGGCAGCGACGTGGCGCTGGTCATCACGCTGGGCTTCGTGGTGCATCTGGTGCTGGTCCGGGTGCTCAAGACCCGTTACGTCTACCTGACCGGGCATCTGCTGTTCTGGATGGCGGTCGTCATCACGGCGTCGCTGGTGCAGGTCTTCGGCGAGCTCGACCGGTGGCAGCTCGTGCTGGTCGGCTCGGCCGTGGCCGGCTGCTACTGGACGGTGCAGCCGCTGTTCATCGCGCCGATGATGCGCCGGGTCATCTCCTCCGACGACTGGGGCTACGGGCACACGAGCTCGTCCGTCGCGTGGCTGAGCGGGCGGCTCGCGCCCCTGGTGGGCGACCCGCAGAAGCACGACGTCGAGCAGGTGCGGCTGCCGAAGCGGCTGTCGTTCTTCAAGGACGTCACGGTGTCGACGGCGGTCGTCATCGGCCTGATCATGCTGGTCGGGCTGGCCTTCGCCGACGGCGGCGTGGTCGACGAGCAGGCCGCCGCGTACGACCCGGAGATCAACCCGTGGGTGTGGGGCGTCGTCGCCGCGCTGCGGTTCGCCGCCGGCATCGCGATCCTGCTCTACGGCGTGCGGATGTTTCTGGCCGAGATCGTGCCGGCGTTCACCGGCATCAGCGAGAAGGCCATTCCGGGCTCGCGGCCGGCCCTCGACGCCCCCACGATCTTCCCGGTCGCGCCGAGCGCCGTCATGCTCGGGTTCGTCTCGACGACGGCGACGTTCCTCGTGCTCATGGGCGTGTTCGCGGCGGCCGGCTGGTTCGTCCTGGTGCCCCCGATGATCATGTTGTTCTTCGTGGGCGCCGGCGCGGCGGTGTTCGGCAACGCGTTCGGCGGCTGGCGCGGCGCCACGCTGGCCGGGGTCGTCACCGGCATCTCGCTGGCCTTCGGCCAGTGGCTCGGCTGGAGCCTGCTGTCCGACACCGCGCCCGAGCTGGCCACGCTGGCCGACCCCGACTGGTACCTGGTCATCCTGCTGCTGCTCGGCCTCGGCGAGCTGTTCTCCGGGTTCGGCGACAACGCCGTGCTGCTGGTCGGCCTCGTCGTCGTGGTGATCTTCGGTGTCTGGACGTGGCTTCTCAAGCGTCTGCAGCGCCGCGACGACGAGACCCTGGCAGAGTCGGAGGCGGAGCCCGAGCCGGAGCCCGAGCCGTCCGACGAAGAAGCCTCGAGAGAGCGGTGAGTCCCCCGATGTCGCCAGCACCGAACCGCCCGCTGACAGTCCTGACCGTCTGCGGCGTCGGCATGGGCAGCAGCCTGATCCTGAAAATGAACGCCGAGAAGGCCCTCAAGTCGCTCGGCGTCGAGGCGAAGGTCGAGCACACCGACGTGTCGTCGGCGCGCGGCATGAAGGCCGACGTCGCCATCGCCCAGGGCCTGCACGCCGACGACCTCGGCTCGGTGGCGCCGGTGGTGCTCGCCATCAGCAACTTCATGGACGTCGACGGGCTGCGCCGCCAGCTCGACGAGGCGCTGCGGGCGCAGGGCTGGCTGTCGTGACCCACGCCGGCGCCGATCCGGTCGTCGACGCCGTGGTCGACGTCCGGGCGGCCGACTGGCGCGGCGCGGTGCACGCCGCCTGTGCCCCGTTGGTCAGCTCCGGCGCACTGGAGCCGCGGTACCCGGAGCGCTGCATCGCGATCGCCGAGGAGCACGGGCCGTACATGGTGCTGGCGCCCGGCATCGCGCTGGCGCACGCCCGGCCCGAGGACGGCGTGCTGCGGCTCTGCCTGTCGGCGGCCGTGCTGTCGGCGCCGGTCGAGTTCGGCCACGACCAGAACGACCCGGTCGACGTCGTGCTGGCGTTCGGCTCACCCGACGACGCCGCCCACCTGGCGCTCCTGCAGAACCTGGCCGAGCATCTGCTGGCAGGACTGGCCGACCAGCTCCGCTTGGCGCCGGACCAGGCCACCGCGGTGCGGGCGCTGAGCGCCGTCCGCTGACGCGCCACCCCGGCGAAGCGCCGTCGGGGGTGAGGTGAGCGGGCGCTACTCCTCGATGGCGCCGCCGATGGCACGCAGGTGGTCGCGGAAGGTGTGGTCGGGCTCGGCGCGGCGCCGGTCGAGGTAGTCGCCGAAGCGCAGCTGGTCGCGCAGCGTCGTGCCGGACCGGACGAGGTCGGCCTGCCTGCGCTCGGTGTCGCGGATCGCCGCGGCCAGCTCGGTGAGCTCCTCGGCCCGGTCCCACGGCACCGCGACCACCCCGTCGTCGTCGGCCAGGACGGCGTCGGAGCGGGTGACCTCGAACCCGGCCACCGCGGCCCGCACCAGTCCGCCGTCGGCCGGCCGCGGGTCGAGCCGCTGCGGGCCGGTGGGCAGCGCGCCGAGGCTGAACACCGGCAGCCCGATGGCCAGGATGTCGGCGGTGTCGCGGTGCAGGCCCCAGATGACGACGCCGGACAGCCCGGCCGCGCGCGCCTCGAGCACCGCGAGGTCGCCGACGCACGCCTCGTCGCGCCGGCCGCCGTTGTCGACCACCAGCACGTCACCGGGGCCGGCCGACTCGTACGCCTCGAGGAACACGTCGACGCTGCCGACGTGCACGCAGGGCAGCGCCCGCCCAGCCGCCCGCAGACCGGGGCTCACCGGAGGCAGCGGCGCGCACCGCACCGGCACCCCCGCCCGCAGGCACGCGTCGGCCAGGTGGGCGGTCGTCAGATTCTCGAACATCCTCCGACTCTAGAGGTCCCGGCCGGACTCCACGGCCGGCAGCCAGACCCGCATCGTCGAGGGGCCGCGGGAGGCCCAGGAGTGGTACGGGACCAGCCGGATCGGCGCCGGCGTGGTGCCGCCGCCCGCGCCGGAGTCCGGCGCGTACGGCCAGGTGCCGTCACCGTCGTCGGCCAGCGCCCCGACGGCGAGGACCGAGCCGTCGCCGTCGGGGGCGAGTGGGGCCGCCGGGTCGACCCGGACCGCGGCGACGTCGCGGCCGGCCGGCAGGTCGGTGGACTCCGCGCACAGCACCAGCGGGCCGCGCTCGGCGGCGACGGTGCCGCGGAGCGCGTCGATGCGGGGGTCGGCGCGGACCCAGCGCGGTTCCAGGGGCAGCTCGAGCCGGAGCTCGTCGCCGACGGCGAACGCGGCGGTCACCGTCGCGACGCCGGGGCCGACGCGACGGCGGGTGCCGTCCGGCTCGACGAGGACGGCGCCGTCGCCGGCCCATGCGGGAACCCGCACGGACAGGGTCCACGGGACCTCGGACGTCTCCGTGACACGCAGGACGACGGCGCCGTCGGCCGGGTAGCCGGTGCGCATGGCGACGCCGGCGGGCCGGCCGTCGCCGAGGCGCGTCGACACGTCGGCGTCGGCGTACTGGTGCACCTGCAGGCCGTCGTCGTCGGCGGTGACGAGGTAGGCGGCCAGGCTGGCGAACGTGCGGGCCAGGTTGTTGGGGCAGCACGACACGTCGAACCAGGGCGCCCGGACGGCCGACTCCGCCCGCGGGTGGTGCCGGTCGGTCGCCGGCAGCGGGCCGACCTGGCGGCGGTGCAGCGTGTTGACGTAGAAGAAGGACCGGCCGTCGTCGGCGGGCGAGGTCGCGATGACGTTGAAGAGCGTGCGCTCGGCGAGGTCGGCGTAGCGCGGGTCGCCGGTGGCGAGCAGCAGCCGCCACGCCAGCATCACCGACGCCACCGCGGCGCAGGTCTCGGAGTAGGCGCGGTCCGGCGGCAGGAAGAAGTCCTCGCCGAACGCCTCGTCCATGTGCCGCGAGCCCATGCCGCCGGTGATGTAGGTGCGCCTCGCGACCGTTGCCTCCCACTGCCGCACGACGGCGGCCAGCAGCTCGTCGTCGCCGGTCTCGACGGCCACGTCGACGGCGCCCGCGGCGAGATAGAGGGCGCGGACGGCATGCCCGTGGAACGCGTCGGCCTCGCGGATCGGCACGTCGTCCTGGAAGTAGGCGCGGCCGAACTCGATGTCGGCCAGCGTGCCATGGCCGCGGCGGTCGACGAACAGCCTCGCCTGGTCGAGGTAGCGCCGCTCGCCCGTGACCCGGTACAGCTCGACCAGCGCCATCTCGATGACGGGGTGACCGCAGAAGCCCTGGTTGCCGTCGGGCCCGAAGGTGGCGCAGACGTGGTCGGCGGCCCGCAGCGCGACGTCGGTGAGCGGGCTGTCGATGCCCGTGCGCAGCAGCGCGACGCCGGCCTGGATGAGGTGGCCGTAGCAGTAGAGCTCGTGCCCCCACTCGAGGTCGGAGTAGCGTGCGCCCTGTCCGGGATGGCCGAAGGCCGTGCTGAGGTAGCCGTCGGACTCCTGTGCTCGCTCGATGACCTTCGACAGCTCGGCGATCGACTCCGCGGCGAACGTGTCGCCGGTGCGGGCGACCTCCCAGGCCATGCCCTCGATCAGCTTGTAGACGTCGGAGTCGGAGAACTCGCGGCCGCGGCGGTCGCTGCCGACCCGGCCCTCGACGGTGGCGGCGAAGTTGTCGATCCAGCCGACCCGGCGCTCCCAGCCGAGGTTGTGCTCCAGCGTGGCCGAGGCATTGACGGTCTGGCGGCGGCCCCAGAAGCCTCCGGTGATGCGCACCTCGCGCAGTCCGAGCGGGCGCAGCCGGCCGGTGCTCGGCACCACGGGCCGGCCGCCGGAGTCGTCGCGGGTTCCGGCATCGGCGGTCAGGTCGGCGGGCACGATGCATTCACCTCCAGGAGGGGTCGGTGGGACGGCGGGACGGGAGAGAGGCGGGGTCGCGTCTCTCATCCCTTCAGTGCTCCGGACATGAAGCCGCGCACGTAGTGCCGTTGCAGGAGGACGAACAGGATCAGGCAGGGCAGCGCCATGATCACGACGCCGGCCTGGGTGGCGCCGAAGTCGACGGCGCCCATGGTCTGCTGCCGCAGCGTCGCGATGGCCAGCGACAGCGGGTAGCGCGAGCTGTCGTTGATCATGAACAGTGGCGCGATGAAGTCGTTCCAGGCGTGCAGGAACGCGAACAGCCCGACGGTGATCATGCCCGGCCAGACGGCGAACACCAGCACCCGGCGCAGCACGCCGAACGTGCCGCAGCCATCGACCAGCGCGGACTCCTCGATCTCGCGCGGCACCGCCTCGAAGGAGATGCGCATCATGAACATCGAGAACGGCAGCTGGTACAGCGTCAGCACGAGCGCCAGGCCGAACAGCGAGTTCCGCAGCCCGATCTCGCCCATCAGCACCCACAGCGGCACCAGCAGCGTCGCGTACGGGACCATGAGGATCGCGATGATCAGCAGGAACAGCAGGTCGCGACCGGGGAAGCGGAACCGGGCGAACGCGTAGCCGCCCAGCAGCGACAGCCCCAGCGTGAAGATCACCGTGAGGATCGAGACGTACGCGCTGTTCCACAGGTAGGTGGGCAGGCCGGCGTCGTACTCGGTCAGCGTGCGGTAGTTGGCGAAGCCGTAGCCCTCTTGCTGCGCCGTGGCGCCGTGCGGCGACACCGACGCGACGGCGGTCCAGATCAGCGGGATCAGGAACATGATCGCCAGCCCGCCGCCGAACACCCAGAACGACGTGCGGCCGATGGCCTGTTGCAGTCTCATCGGTCGCCCCTCAGTCGTCCGCGCCGCGGCGCAGGTAGCGGAACTGGGCGATGTTGATCAGGAGGAGCACCAGCAGCACGACCACGGACAGCGCTGCGGCCGAGCCGAGGTCGAACCGGCGGAACGCCTCGCGGTAGATCATCATCACCACGGTGGTGGTCGAGTTGTCCGGACCGCCGTTGGTCAGGATGAAGAACTGGTCGAACGCCAGCAGCGAGCCGGTGACGGAGATGATCAGGCAGAGCGCGATCGACGGGCGCAGCAGGGGCAGCGTGATGCGGAAGAAGGACTGCACCTTGCTGGCGCCGTCGACCTTCGCGGCCTCGTACACCTCGTTCGGGATCGACTGCAGCCCGACCATGAGGATGAGCATGAAGAATCCGGCGAACTTCCAGACCACCAGGACGATCGACGAGAACAGCGCCATGTTCGGCGTCCCGATCCAGCGGATCGGCTCGTCGGTGAGGCCCAGCCACTGCAGCACCGGGTCGATGGGGCCGATCTGCGGGCTGTAGAACCCCCAGAACAGCAGCGACGCCGACGCCAGGCCGAGCGACACCGGCAGGAAGTACGCCGTGCGCAGCAGCCCGATGCCGCGGCGGCGGCCCTGCACCAGCAGCGCCATCGCCATCGACAGCACGAGCAGGACCACCACGACGATGACGGTGTACTTCAGCGTGAACCCGACCGCCGGCCAGAACAGCCGGTCGTCGGCGATGCCGGCGTAGTTGTCGGGGAGGTTGATGCCCTGGCCGCCCTGGAGCAGCGGCCACTCGCTGGCCGACATCTGCCCCACCAGCAGCAGCGGCAGGACGAAGAACAGCAGGACGAAGAGGGCGGCCGGCGCCGCGTACATCGCTCCCTGGAACGTCCGTGTGCGCCACCACACCCGGGAGCTCGTGGTCTGGTGCGCCGGCAGGGCGTCGTGCTCCTGCAGGACGGGGCTGGCCAAGCGACGGTCCTTCCTCTTCGGTCGACGGCGTCGGGCTGCGGTCGGGCGGGACGGAGTGGCGGGGCCGGCTGCGGACGGTGCTGCGCGGCCCCGCCACCGCGCCTAGCTCTGCAGTGACGCGTCGACCGCCTCGTTGTCCTGGTCCAGCGTCGTGCCGTCACCGAACACGTAGTTGCGGACCAGCGGCAGCCACGGCCCCTGCGGGTCGTTGAACGTCTCGCCGAAGCGCATCGAGTACGGCGTGCGGCCGACACCGGCGACCTCGTTGATGGTCACCAGGCGCGGGTCCTGATCGGAGTACTGGTTCGACGCGAGGTCGGTGCGGGCCACGACGTCGCGGTTCTGCGCCAGCACCTCGACCTGGGCCTCGTCGCCCAGCGTCCAGGCGATGAAGTTCCAGGCCGCGTCGGGGATCTCGCTGTTGCTGGAGATGCCGACGGCGTCACCGCCGACGAACGTGGACTCGCCGCCGCCGACGCCCGGGATCGGCGCGACGCCGGTCTCGAAGGTGTCGGGCATGAGGCCGAGCGTGGTGGACGGCATCGGCATGACGCCGATGTTGCCCTCGGGGAAGACGCCGGTCCACGTCGGGCCGGCCTCGTCCTGCGTGCCCGCCGCGACGATGTCGTCGTCGACCAGGCCCTTCCAGATGTCGTAGACGGCCTGCGCCTCGGGCTCGGCCAGGAACGACTCGGTGCCGTCCTCGTTCATGACCTCGGCGCCGCTGGCCCAGATGCTCGGCCACCAGGTGAACACGTAGCAGCCGCCGCAGTTGCCGCCGAAGAACGTGCCGCTGACGTCGCCGCCCAGCGCGTCGATGGCGCGGGCGTGCTCGGCGAACTCCTCCATGGTGGTGGGCGGCGCCTCAGGGTCGAGGCCGGCCTGCGTGTACAGGTCCTTGTTGTAGAAGAGGACCGACAGGTCCATGGTGTGCGGCACGACGTACTTGGCGCCGTCCTGCGTACCGACCTCGATGTGCGACTGCGCGAGGTCGTCGGCGAACGGCAGCGCGTCGATGCGGTCGGTGATGTCGAGGTACGCGCCGGCCGTGGTGAACTGCGGCACGAACACGACGTCGAGGCTCAGTACGTCGGGCAGCTCGCCCGCGCCCGCCGCCGTGCCGACGCGCGGCAGGTAGTCGTCGGTAGGGATGACCGTCAGCTCGACCTGGTTCTCGTGGCTGGCGTTGTAGGCGTCGACGAGGCGCTGTGACTGCGCCTCGGTGGCCGCCCGGGTCCACATGGTGATGGTGCTGCCGTCGTCGACCCCCTCGGCGAGGGAGGCCTCGTCGGCGCCATCGCTGCTGTCGCCGCCTGTGGTGTCGGTGTCGTCGCCGCCGTCGTCACCGCCGCAAGCGCTCACCACGAGCGCCAGCACAGCAGCGGTCACGGCCGTCGTCGCCCGTGTCCTGGTACTACGTCGCATCGTCCGTCTCCCGGTGGGACCGAATGTGATGGGAATGCCTCCGTGCCGGCACCGGGTCGGCGGGCCGCGATACGAGTGCTCTGGCCGCGCGAGTACGAAAGTGCCGAAAAGGCTTTCTGCGAACCGTAGGGACTCGACTTCCTCGCGTCAACCCTCCCTGGCATGCGAATTCACCGAACTGAAACGACAGTGCGGCAGGCTCGTTATGAAAACTTGAAAACACCTCTAGGCAGTTTCGGGACACGCCGGTACAGTGAGCCGAAATGTCGCATCGGAGGCACCCAGAGCATGAAACCCGAAGTGCCGTCGCCGGTCTCGCGCAAGGTGACGTTGAACGACGTCGCCCGCCTGGCCGGGGTCTCGGTCGCCACCGCGTCCAAGGCACTCAACGGCCGCAAGCAGGTGCGCGCCGAAACCCGCGCGCGCGTCGTCGAGGCGGCCGAGCAGCTCTCGTTCTCACCGAACGAGCTGGCCCGCAGCCTGCTGGCCGACCGCACCGGCACCGTCGGGCTGCTCACGAACGACCTCGAGGGCCGGTTCTCGATCCCGATCCTCATGGGAGCCGAGGACGCGTTCGGCGCCGACAGCGTGGCCGTCTTCCTGTGCGACGCCCGCGGTGACGCCATCCGCGAGAAGCACCACGTCCAGGCGCTGCTCAGCCGCCGGGTCGACGGCCTCATCGTCGTGGGCAGCCGCACCGACCCGCGGCCGTCGCTGGGCCGCGAGCTGTCCGTCCCGGTCGTCTATGCCTATGCGCCGTCCGAGGATCCCGAAGACCTGTCCATCGTGGTCGACAACGTCGGCGCCGGCCGCAGCGCGGTCGACCACCTCGTCTCGACCGGGCGCTCGCGCATCGCCCACATCACCGGCGACCCCACGTACGGCGCCTCGCAGGAGCGCGCCGAGGGGGCGCTGGCCGCGCTCGCCGACCATGGCCTGTCGCTGGTCGGCGAGGTGCGGTTCGGGTCGTGGACCGAGAGCTGGGGCCGTGCGGCGGCGTCCATGCTGCTCGGCCAGCACCCCGAGCTCGACGCGATCCTCTGCGGGAGCGACCAGGTGGCTCGCGGCGTCATGGACGCGCTGCGGGAGCACGGGCGCACCGTGCCCGACGACGTCGCGGTCATGGGCTTCGACAACTGGGAGATCTTCACCAATGGCGCCCGGCCGACCCTGACCAGCGTCGACATGAACTTCGAGCGTCTCGGTCGCGTGGCGGCGCAGCGCCTGTTCGCCGCCATCGACGGCGAGCCGCGATCCGGGGTCGAGGCACTGGACACCCGCGTGGTGATCCGTGGCTCGACGGTCCCCGGATGACAGGCGACGACGTTCGACGAGAGATACCGGCCACGCCGTTGTTAGCGCTAACAGTCGTGAAGGGGTGATCCGCTGAGCCCGTGCTGATGCGACGCACCGCGAGACACATGATCCGACCAATGTTGTGAGCGTTCACAGATCCTGGGCCGAGTGCCCTGTTCCACCCCAGTTCCCCGATGGAGAGGACACGGTGATGTCGGGACGAACATTCAGAAGTGCCATCGCGGCCGCGGCCAGCGGCGCGATGGTCTGCGGCGGCCTCGTGCTGTTACCGAGCGTCGCCTACGCGGACTCCCACGTCCTGCCGGGCAACGAGAGCGACGTCGGGCTGTACACCAACGGCCTGACCGACACGATGGACATCGGCGAGCCGACGTACCTCAACGAGGACCAGGTGGCGGCCGCGCTCGAGCCGGGGGTGCCCTACACCGCCGGCAGCATGCATCAGTCGATCTTCGAGAAGGACCTCGCCGCCGGCGGCACCGACTACTACCTCGACCGCATCCTCGGGGTCCGGGGCACCGCCGGCAACAACGTCCTGCAGACCCGCGGTCGCACGCTCTACATGCGCGGCGGCAGCCAGTTCGGCACCATGGGCTTCGCCGGCAGCGCGTACGCCGGCGGGCCGAACAACCTGGGCAACTTCTACACGGTCACCGTGCCGGGCCAGACCGTGGCCGAGGTCGGCGCCGAGCGGTGGAACGCCCCGAGCCACGCGAAGGGCCGCTACACCGTCGGCAGCACGGGCGTGGTCGCGGAGCAGACCAAGTTCATCACGTACGACAACGTCGCCGTCACCGCGCTGACGTTCAGCAACCCGGGCGCCGCGCCCGTGACGTTCACCGTCCGGGCGGCCGCACCGCTCGCGACGACGTCGACGTCGGCGAGCGACGAGCTGACCGGCACCCGGACGCTGACCAGTGGCGCCAACAACGGCCTCATCGACACCCCATGGTCGCGGGTGACGATCGGGCTCAAGGCGGCGGGCTTCACGCGCAACGGCACGAACCTCGACCGTGAGGTCACCGTGCCGGCAGGCGGCTCCGTCGACCTGTCCGTCGTCGGTGTGCTGTACTCCGACGCCCTGCCGGACTCGCGGACCAGCTTCTACGACTATGCGGCGCTGCCGCCGGCCGAGGCCGCGCGTACCGCGATCACCGAGTTCAACCGGCGCTGGGCGGCCGACATCCCCTACATCGACGTCCCGAGTGCCGGCGTCGAGAAGGCGATCGTCTACCGCTGGTGGGGCGAGCGCTACAACAGCCTCGACGCGAACGAGCCGGGCTACGTCTACCAGTACCCGACCACCATCGAGGGCGTGAACCTGTACCAGAACGCCGTCGCGCTCACGCAGCCGATGCACCTGCAGGACACGAAGTGGATCCGCAACCCGTACCTCGCCTATGGGCAGATCATGAACATCGGTGAGCTCTCCGGCTCGTCGGCGTTCCTCGACAGCCCCGGCCACACCAGCTGGAACAACCACTACTCGCAGTACCTGGGCACGGCGGGCCTCGAGGCCTACAACGTGCACGGCGGCGGCGAGGAGATCGCGGAGCGGTTCGCCCACTACTTCGAGTGGGACGGCAAGGGCCAGCTCGAGCACTACGACGGCAACGACGACGACCTCATCGCCTACGACACCAACTACATGCCGGGCAACGACGCCGACGCGATCACGTTCGGCTACCCGAAGGTGAACGCCGGTGCCCCCGGCGCGCAGACGATCGAGCGGCCGGAGTCGGCGTACGTGTGGGGCGCGTTCGACGCGGCCCGCCAGCTCTACGCGATGGCCGGGGCGGACCCGGCGAAGGTCGAGGAGATGGGCGGCACGGCCGACGACATCCGCGACTCGATCCTGGGCCGGCTGTGGAGCCAGGAGATGCGGATGTTCCTCGCCGGCACCTCGCACGGGGCGCGTTCGGGCGGCAGCCAGAACCCGCTCACCGAGGCCGAGCGCGACCTCATCCCGGCGAAGGAGTCGAACCTCTACGACATCTACGCCCAGAACCTCATCCCGTTCGACGACCACGAGACCTACGTGGACGGTTACCGGTTCCTGCGCTACGGCGACAACTTCCCGATCTTCCCGTTCTACACGGCCAACCAGTACGACCGGACCAAGTTCGGGATCGGCGGGTCGAACAACTTCTCCAACATCAACTTCACGGTCCAGTACCGCGCCGTCCGGTCGGCGTTGCGGCACTACGACCCGGAGCAGAAGTACGTCACGCCGGAGTACGCCGCGCGGCTGCTGAACTGGATGGCGTGGAGCATCTACCCCAACGGTGACGCCCGCGTGGCCAACCAGGCCGAGTACTACTCGAACTGGAACCCGACGACGCGCACCTACAACCGCAACAACCAGAACCACATCATGCTCGGCAACATGAACTACATCTACGTCGAGGACGTGGGCGGCATCCAGCCCCGGTCCGACGACAAGATCGAGCTGTGGCCGATCGATCTCGGCTACGACCATTTCATGGTCAACAACCTGCGCTACCACGGCAAGGACGTCACGATCGTCTGGGACGAGGACGGGTCGCACTACGGCCTGGGCGCGGGCTACTCGCTGTTCGTCGACGGTCAGAAGAAGGCCACCGCCGACGCGCTGGGCCGGTTCGTCTACGACCCGAACTCCAACGAGGTCGTCGAGTCCGACGAGGGCCTGACGGTCACCGTCGCCTCCGCCGAGGGCGCCGAGCTGCCCACGGCGGTCGACACCGCCATCGAGGACGAGCGGGTCGCGTCGTACCTGCGCACGGCCGGTATCGACCTCGCCGAGGACGCGCCGAACCTGGCCGACGGTGCCGAGCTGTCGTCGTCGTTCACCCAGCAGGGCGTCCGACCCACGCCGTGGCGGCAGTTCCACACGCCTGGCTGGTCCGGCTCGCGGAACTCGACCCCTGGCGCGATCGACGTCACCGAGCGCCCGGTCACGCTCGAGGCCGTGACCGACGGCGTCACCGTCAACGAGCCGTACTGGGGCAACTACGGCACCACGGAGCCCGGCGGCCACGTCGAGCTCGATTTCGGGGAGCCCACCCGGTTCGACAACATCAAGGTCTGGTTCGTCAGCGACCGCCAGGCCGGCGGCTACCGCGAGCCGCAGCGCTACACGATCCAGATCCCGGACGGCAACGGCGGCTGGGTCACCGTGCCCGACGCCTACAAGTCGCCGAAGATCCCCGGTGCCAAGTTCAACGAGGCGCTCTTCGACGCCGTCACGACCGACCGGGTGCGGGTGGCCTTCACGAACACCCCGTCCTTCTACACCGCGATCTCGGAGATCCAGGTCTTCGACTCCGGCCGCGAGGTGCCGGACGTGGTCAACGACCCGCCGACGGTGACGGTCACCGTCGACCGGTCGCGCGACGGCAACCTGTCGACGAACCTCATCGGCGCGATCACCGACGACGGCATCCCGGACACCGGCGAGCTGACCTACGGCTGGTCGACCGTCTCGAAGCCGGACGGCGCCGGGGTGATCTTCGGCGACGACGACGCCCTCAGCACGTCGGTCACCGGCACCATCGCGGGGACCTACGTGTTCCGGCTGACGGCGTCGGACGGCGAGCTGACCACGCAGCGCGACGTCGAGGTGCAGCTGACCGAGAAGGCGACGTCCGCCGAGTTCGGCGCGCTGGCCACCATCACCACGAGCGGCAGCGCTCCGTGGGAGAACCCGCTGCGGGTCAACGAGTCGACCACGCCGGCCAGCTCCAGCCCCGGTGCCGGCAACGGCTGGGGTTCGTGGGGTCAGCCGGCCAACGGCACCAGCCCGGCCACCACGGCCTGGATCCGGTACTCCTGGAACTCCCCGGTGCTCCTCGGGTCGACGGACATCTATTGGTACGACGACAACGGCGGCACCCGGATGCCGCGGCCCGACACCTATGTCGTCGAGCACTCCACGGACGGCCAGACCTGGACGCCCGTGACGCTCACCGGCAGCTCGACCTACGCCGGTGCGCTGACCCGCAACGCCTACAACCACCTCGACTTCGAGCCCGTCACCACGAGCCATCTGCGCATCCGGATCTTCGGGGTGCAGGGCAGCGGCGCCGGGACGGGTGTGCTGCGGTGGCGGGCCAACGGCGACACGATCAGCGAGGTGGATCAGCCGGTGCTCATGCGGACGGTGGTCGGTGAGGTCCCGACGCTGCCGGCCACGCTCGACGTCGAGTACTCGAGCGGTCCGCGGGGGTCCCTGCCGTTCACCTGGCAGGAGATCACGCCGGAGATGGTGGCCGAGGCCAACGTCGACCCGTTCGTGGTCTACGGCACGAACACGACGTACGGGCTCATCGCCGAGGCGCGGATCTACGTGCGGCCGGAGAACTCGCCGGGCGGCATCTCGATCCAGGGCGCCGAGCAGTTCGAGCAGTCCGTCGACGTGGGCGAGCTGCCGCACCTGCCGACGAAGGTCGAGGTGTCCTACAACGACGGCTCGCGCGACAACCAGGCGATCGGCGTGGACTGGGACTTCAACCCGGCCGTCGTCAACACCCCGGGCACCTACACGATCACCGGCGACCTGATCCTGCCCGACTACGTGGGCGACGCGGGCACCACGTCCACGACGCTCCTGCTGACGGTGGGTGACGGCGGCACGCCGCCTGTGGTCACGGTGACCAGCCAGGCACGGTGCCTCGGGCGGCGAGCCGTCATCGAGGTCCGGGCGACGAACGGCGAGGCGGTCGAGCTCGACATGACGCTGCAGACGCCGTACGGCTCCCGGCAGCTGGACGGCATCGAGCCCGGCTCCGCCGCGTCCCACATGTTCGCCACCAAGCAGGCGAGCATCGCCGCCGGCCAGGTGACGGTCACCGGCATCGACGCCAACGGCAGGACGGCACGAGTGGTGCAGCAGTACCCGGCGACCACCTGCGGGTAGGCACCGGCCGGCACCACCCTCTCAGCCCTCGGGGCGCAAATCCTGCGCCCCGAGGGCCCCTGGCCGATCCCCGAAACGTCAGGAGACACCCATGACCAGCACCCGACGCCGCAGCCGGCTCTCCCGCAGTGGGCCGGCTGCCGTCGCCGCAGCGCTCGCCGCCTCCCTGCTCGGTCCCGTCGCCCCGGCGGCCGCGGCCGATCCGTACACCTTCACCAACACCGAGAACCCGATCCTGGGCGACGGCAGCTACTACTCGGCCGACCCCGCACCCATCGTGGTGCCCGCCGGCACGCCGGGCAACGCGACCGGCGAGGACCAGCTCTACATCTTCACCGGCCACGACGAGGCCGGCCCGACGCGCAACGACTTCATCATGAACGAGTGGGGCGCCTTCGTGACGTCGGACGTCGACGCCGGCGAGTGGACACACCACCCGTCGCTCATGCGCCCCGAGCAGGTCTTCAGCTGGGCCACCCCGGGCCGCGCCTACGCCGGTCAGGTCGTGCGCGGCGTGGACGGCCGCTACTACTGGTACGTCCCCGTCCACGAGGCCGCGAGCCCCGCCAGCGACAAGTTCGGCATCGGCGTCGCGGTCTCGGACACCCCCACCGGTCCGTGGACCGACCACGTCGGCGCGCCGATCATCTCGCAGCGGGTGCCGACGGCGAACACCATCCACAACATCGACCCGACGATCCTCGTCGACGGCGAGGCGCCGAACCAGCGCGTCTACGTCTACTGGGGCAGCTTCGGCAACCTGCGCATGCTCGAGCTGCAGCAGGACATGAAGACTCCCATCGGCTCGGTCCGCAGCGTCAGCGGGCTCACCGGCTTCTTCGAGGCCGCGTGGATCTTCAAGCGCAACGGCGTCTACTACATGGCCTACGCCGGCAACAACGCCGGCCCGACGTCGCCGTGCACGCCGGCCAACTACCACGCCTGCATCGCCTACGGCACGGCCACGTCACCCACCGGGCCGTGGACGTACCGCGGCCGGATCCTCGCCCCGGTCTCGTCGACGACCAGCCACCCGGGCATCCTCGAGTTCGACGGGCAGTGGTGGCTGGCCTACCACACGGCCGACGCCGTGGGCGGCAACCACTTCCGCCGCTCGGTCGCCATCGACCGCCTCGAGTGGGACGACACCCAGACCCCGGCCCGCATCACGCCGGTCGTCACGACGCCGGCGAAGGTCAAGGACGTCACTCCGCGCGCGAACGTCGCCCAGGAGGCCACGGTCACGGTCTCGAACACGCCGGTGCCGACGCAGTACTGGGTGAAGGCGCTCAACGACGAGATCGTGCGGCCCAACCCGCTGCCGCCGGACATGTGGGGCACCTGGACCGGCAACAACCCGCCGCAGCAGTGGGCCCAGTACACCTGGGACCGGCCGGTGCGGCTGACCGGCTCGCAGATCGAGTTCTGGAACGACCAGCCGCAGGGCACCGGCGTCGGCGTCGCGGCGCCGGCCTCGTGGAAGATCCAGTACTGGGACGCGACCGGCGACGGCCAGTGGCGCGACGTGCCGAACCCGAGCGGCTACGGCACCGGCACCAGCGGCTTCCAGAACACGACCTTCGACCCGGTCACCACCACGCAGGTGCGGGCCACGTTCAACGGCTCGACCAACGGCCAGACGTACTCCGCCGTCGCGGTGGAGGAGTGGAAGGTCCTGGCCGAGCAGCCCGCGTCGGTCACGCCGCCGGCGATGACCGTCGAGGTCGACGAGACGGAGCTGCCCGGCACGGTGCCGGTGACGTTCCAGTCGTCGGGCGAGACGCTGCAGATCCCGGCGTTCTGGGATGCCGTGGAGCCGGCGGACGTGGCCGCGCCCGGCACGTTCACGGTCGAGGGCTCCGTCCTCGGCTACGCGGGCGGACGGCTCACGGCCACCGTCACCGTCATCGACCCGGGCGACACCGAGGGCGACGAGACGGCGCCGACGGTGACGCTGAGCCCGAGCGGCAGCGCGGGCAGCGCGGGCTGGTACCGGTCCGACGTGCGGGTGCGCATCGCCGGCGCCGACGACCGCGGCGGCCGGGTCACCATCGAGTCGGCGGTCGACGGCGGCACACCGGTCGTCGCCGGGCCGGTGCGCTACACCGACGTGACCGTGGCGGGCGACGGCCAGCACACCGTGGTGGCGACGGCCACGGACCGCGCCGGCAACACCTCCGACGCGGCGAGCCTCGCGGTGCGGATCGACCGGGTCGCCCCGGTCAGCACGGGGACCGTCGACCAGGCACGCCGGTCCGTGGCGATCGTTGCGACCGATGCCACGTCCGGCCTCGCGCGCATCGAGTACGCCATCGGCACGGGCGGGGCCTGGACGCTCTACACCGGCCGCCCGGTCAAGGCGCCGGACACCCAGCGGCACCAGGTGTTCTTCCGCGCGACCGACGTCGCCGGCAACGTCGAGACGACCCGGTCGGCGGTGATTCCCGCCGACATCTCCGGGCCGCTGACCGGCAACGTCGCACCGCTGGGCACGGCGACCGCGTCCTACACGGCCGGCTGGAACGCCGTCGGCGCCCTCAACGACGGTCTCGACCCGGCCAACCCCAGCCAGGCGCAGATCTGGGGCACCTGGTCCGGCACGCGGCCCGCGACCCAGTGGGCCCAGTACACGTGGTCGCGGCCGATCCGGCTGACCGGCGCCGAGATCAAGTTCTGGCGCGACCAGCCGCAGGGGACGGGCGAGGGCGTGGCCGAGCCGCAGACCTGGGTCCTGCAGTACTGGGACGGCGCCGGCTGGGTCGACGTGCCGAACCCGTCGGCGTACGGCACCAGCTCGACCGCCTTCAACACGGTGACGTTCGCGCCGGTGACCACCGACCGGCTGCGCGCGTCGATCTCCGCGAGCGGCAACGGCACCACGTTCTCCGCGGTCGCGGCGACGGAGTGGCGGGTCTTCGCGGACGACCCGGGCCTGCCCAGGGTGCCGGTGAGCGCCACGGCGCAGACCCGCTGCCTCGGCCGCACGGGGTTCCTGGACGTGCGGGTCACCAACGACCATGACGCCCCCGTCGACCTCCGGATCGAGACCGCCTACGGCGTCCGCTCGTTCCGCGACGTCGCACCGGGCGTGGTGGTCGACCAGTCCCTCGCCGCGCGCACGTCCCGGGTGCCCTTCGGCGACGTGACGGTCAGAGCCACGGGAGTCGTCGACGGTGAGGAGGTGGTGACCGAGGTCTACGCCGACTACGACGCCGCTACGTGCGGCTGATATCCCACACCAGCCGGGCCGGTTCCGTCCAGATCAGCTGGACGGAGCCGGCCCGGCCTGTAAGGGGAGCACGCCGCCGTGGTGCAGGCGGACGTCCTCGGCCTCGCCGGCGCCGTCGGCGAGGCGCAGGTCCGGCAGCTCGCGGGCCACCGCCTCGAGCATGAGGCGGGCCTCGAGCCGGCCCAGGGACGCGCCCAGGCAGAAGTGGATGCCGTACCCGAAGGCGATGTGCTGGGCGACGTCGGCGCGGTGGATGTCGAACACGTCGGGGTTCGAGAAGACCTCGGGGTCGCGGTTCGCGCCCCACAGCGACAGCCCGACCCGCTCGAACGCGGGGATCGTGTCGCCGGCGAGCGTGATGTCGCGGAACGTGAACCGGGGCGGCACGATCTCGACCGGCCCGCGGAAGCGCAGCGCCTCCTCGACGACGGCGCTCGCCAGGGCCGGGTCGGCGCGCAGGTCGGCCCACTGGTCCGGGTGGGTGAGCAGCAGCCGGATCGCATTGGCGATGACGTCGACGGTGGTCTCCTGGCCGGCGATCAGCAGCAGCTGCACCATGGCGACCAGCTCGTTGCGGTCGAGGGCGTCGCCCTCGGCCTCGAGGGCCACGAGCCCCGAGAGCAGGTCGTCCCGCGGCTCCACGCGGCGGCGCGCGGCCAGCTCGTCGATGTAGCCGGCGAACGCCAGCGTGGCCGAGCCGTCCCAGTCCGACGCGGACACGATGACCGCCGACCACTCGCGGAACCGGGGCCGGTCCTCGTCGGGCACGCCCACGAGCTGCGCGATGACGTTGACGGGCAGCGGGTCGGCCAGGTCGGTGACGGCGTCGAAGCGGCCCAGCCCGCGGGCGTGCGCGACGAGGTCGGCCGCCACGCCGGCGATCCACTGCTCCATGCGGGCGACGGTGCGGGCGGTGAAGGCGGTGCTGACGAGGCGCCGCAGCCGGGTGTGGTCGGGCGGGTCGAGCGCGATGAGCTGGCGCGACGAGATGTGCTCGGTCGGGCTCGGCTCGTCCCAGGGCGACACGTCGCGCTCCTGGTGGCGGTGCACCTCGTGGCCGATGTCCGGGTGCTGCAGGCCCTCGAGGACGTCGGCGTGGCGGGCGACGATCCAGAACCGGTTGCCGGCGGGGTCGTACTGCGGGACAGGCCGGCCGGCGGCGCGCACCCGGGCGTAGAACGCGTGCGGATCGCGGCGTGTCTGCGGCTCCCACAGCTCCATGGGCCCGAACTCGTCAGTCACTGAACCGCCTTCGGTGAGGTCGTCCAAAGAGTACGGGGGAGCCCCTCCGCCCGGCGCTCGGCCGGACGGAGGGGCTCCCTTGGGTGGTGCGTCAGACCGCGAGCTCGGCCCGCACGGCCGGGCTGGCGGCGGTCGAGACGAGCGTGTCCTTCTGGTCCTCGGTCAGCAGGCCGAGGCCGACGAACTCGTCGGCGGTCCTGGCGACCGCCGAGACGAACGCGCCGTGGTTCTTGAACGGCGCGTTGTCCCACACGACGTCGAGGAACGTCAGGCCGTCGGTGCCCGGCTGCGGGATGCCGGCGACCGGGACGTCGTACTTCGGCAACCCGTCGTTGCGCTTCACGTTCGCGATGCCGGTGTCGATGCTGCCGAAGACGATCTGCGGCTCCACGCGACGGAAGTACGCCGAGTGCGCCTGCGTGTCGCCGACGTACCACGGGCGCAGGTTGAACCCGTGCGTCGTGAACAGCTGGTCGCCTGCGGCGCTCCGGCCGGCCGACGTGATGGCCGTCCTCGAGTAGTCGCCGTCCAGCTTGAGGTGCGGGTAGAGCGTCAGCTGCCGGTAGGTGCCGCCGCCCGGGTTGCCCAGGATCGGCATGAGCAGCGGGCCCCACATGATCGACTGGGTGTCCGGCCGGTCGATGGCCCGCTCGATCCGGATGCTGAATGGCAGCGTGACGTCGACGACGTCACCCGGACGCCAGGTGCGGCGGATCGTCGCGTAGGTGCCCGGGTCGGCGGCCTGCATCGGGGCCGGACGGCCGTTGACGCGGATCGTGTAGCCCTTCGTCGCCCAGGCCGGGATGCGCAGCTTGAGGTCGAACAGGCCACCGCCGCTCTGGATGGTGACCCGGGTGCTGTCCTGGCGCGGGAACGCCGTCTCCTGCGAGACGACGAGGCCCTTCTCCGCCCACGTCACGGTCGACGACACGAACAGGTTGACCCAGAGGGCCGAGCCGTCGGCGGACTTGAAGTACACCGTGTCCTGGTACTTCGTGTGGTTCTCGACGCCCGTGCCGCCACAGCAGGTGCCCGAGTTGCCGTACGACCGGTTCGCACCGGGCGTCAGCGGCTGGAAGTAGGTCACCTGCGGGTTGCTGGTGGTCGTGGTGTCCGCCCG
Organism: Jiangella ureilytica; assembly: GCF_004348545.1. Taxonomy (GTDB): domain Bacteria; phylum Actinomycetota; class Actinomycetes; order Jiangellales; family Jiangellaceae; genus Jiangella; species Jiangella ureilytica. The sequence continues at coordinate 138,407 of NZ_SMKL01000005.1, forward strand.
CGAGCCGGCGATCTGGTTGAAGATGGCCCGCTCGTAGTAGTCCATGTAGGCCGGGTCCTGCGTGTGGAAGAACAGGTTCCGGGCCAGCTTGGACACGTTGTAGATCGAGCAGGTCTCGGCGCCGCCCTGGGCGATGGCGTTGGCGATGTTGTCCCGGTTCTGGAACATCTCGATGTTGTTGTTCGAGCCGGGGAAGTTGCCGCCGGTGCCACCGTGGCTGAACATGCGGTGCGGGACGATCCAGGTGAAGAAGTGCTTCGCGGCGTCGAAGTAGTCCTGCTCGCCGGTCTGCTCGAAGATCCGCATGTAGCCGGTGAAGTTCGGCACGTGCATGTTCACGTGCAGCCGGGCCGGACGTCGGCGGCCGATCTCACTCGGGTTCGTCACCACGAGGATGTCGCGGTCCTCGACGGCCGCGTCGAACAGCGACTCGCGGTTGTCGAAGAGCTTGGCGGTCTCGAGGTGCTGCTCGTCGCCGGTCAGCGCGTAGATCTCCGGGAAGATCTCGTTCGCGCCGCCCGCCTCACCCGCGATGTAGGTGTCCCACATGTAGTTGAGGTCGCTGCGGGTGATCGGGCCCGTGTACTGCGGGTGGTTCTTGTCGCCGACGGTGAGGGCCAGGTGCGCCCAGTTCGCCATCTTGGTCACGACCTCGAGGGCGGTCTGGTTGCCGGCCAGGTAGTACGCGTCGAGCAGGCCGCGCATGATCTTGTGCTGGGTGTACCAGGGCGCCCACACGTTCGTCTCGAGGTTGCTGCCGTAGACGGCGAAGCGCGGCGGCGCCAGGCGGATGACGGCGTCCTCCGGGATCGCGCCGAGGTAGCCGGGGTAGACCGGCTTCCACAGGGGCTGGTTGCCGCTGGGCACCGGGACGATGCCGGCGGCGCGCCCGTTGGGCGAGGCGTCGAGCAGCGAGGGGCCCTCGGTCTCGTCGGCGCGGTACCAGGCGATGTTGCCGCCGGTGGTGCTGCCCGCCGCGGAGGTCTGCAGCGACTGGATCTCGGCCACGCTCAGTGCGCGATCGAAGATGTGGAACTCGTCGATGCTGCCGTTGAGGACCGGGTCGCCGTACTGCGACCGGCCGATCCAGACGTTGCCGGGCGCGCCCAGCGAGGTCGGGTTCAGCGTCATGTTCGAGTTCGTGCCGGCCACCGCGCCGTTGACGTACAGCGTGCCGACGTTGTCGGCGAGGGTGACCGCGAGGTGCACCCACTGGCCGGTCGGGATCTGCGCCGTGCCGTTGATCTGCTGCTCGCCGCCGCTGCCGCTGACCGTGATGGCGAAGCGGGGGAGGTTGCCGCTGGCCCGCGCGGTCAGGAACATGTTGGCGGTGGTGCCGGTGCCGAAGTCGAAGATCCGGCTCCAGCTCTGCGCCGCGGCGAGGTTCACCCAGGTCGCGACCGTGAAGTCGGTGAGCTGCGAGACCGCCTCCTGGGGCAGCCGCACGTACTGGGCGGCGCTGTCGCCGTTGAGCCGCAAGGCATTGCCGAACTTGCCCGGCACGCGACCGATGACCGGCTCCTCGGGCTCCTCCGGCTCCTCGCCCGGGTTCTCCATGCGCGCGGTGATGGCGGCCTGGCAGGCGGCCAGCTCGGTGACCATCCAGTCGAGCTTGGTCTTGAAGACCTGCTCGCCGCCGTCGGCGTAGGCCTGGGCGAGGGCGCTCAGGTAGTGGCCGGCCCAGTGGCCGCTCAGCAGGCCGCCGTTCTCCCAGCCGCCGGGGTTCGACACCCCGGGCGGGTTCGGCCGGCCGGCCTGCTGGTTGAAGAGCACGAGGAAGCGACGCTCGTCGAACGTCTGCAGGAACGCCTTCATGCGGTCGCGCTTCTCCTGCAGCAGACCCGTCCCCAGCCGGACGTCGTTCGGCCAGAACGGCCGGACCGGGGCGTTGCTGCCCGCGCCGACGTACGGCGCGGCCGTCGCGTCAGCGGCCGTACCCGTGGTCTCCGCCGCTGCGGCGGCGGCACCCGGAATGGCCTGCGATGTGGCGACCGCGGCCGCGCCGATGGCGGATGCGCGCACGAACGTGCGGCGGCTCAGGCCTGGCTTCTCGATGGTCATGCTTCGTTCCCTTCATTGCGAGCTCGGCACTGTGGGTGGTCGTGACGACCCTGATGGCTGTGTGTTAGCGGTAACATTGACCGCCGGTCGCCTCCCTCCTCTTGCACCGTTGCCCGGGTGCGGCGGGCCTGTGTTGTCTTCCGGCCGGTGAGCGTCAGAGACGGCGACCCAGACTGGGTCCGGCGGGTCGGAAAGTACTATGCCACATTTGACACGAAAGTGGTGGGCCTCACAAGAGGGAGCAGCCAGCGGTGTGCTCCGGCGGGGCCGCCCGCCGCCGGC
>NZ_SMKL01000060.1 GCF_004348545.1 Jiangella ureilytica
ACCCCGGCCCCGGCCCCGGCCGAGAACGGCGACGACGACCCGCCCGCGGCGCCCGCCGCGGATTGATCACGTTCAGCACGAGATCGCGTGTCGCACTACGCCTGCAACCGTGTCGGGGCACGGGTTGTCGTGGTGGCGGCCCGCCTCGACGACGACCCGTGCGGGCGGTCCTACGCGTAGGCGAGGTACCGGCCCGGCTTGTCCGGTTCCTCGATCTCGAACCGCAGCTCGAGGTCGGTGTGCCGGATCAGCTCGACCTGCTGGGTGAACTGCTCGTTGGTGACGAAGATGTGCCCGCCGAGGCTCCAGTCGCGCGCCAGCCAGCTCCGCAGGGTGTCGAGCAGGAGGCGATCGGTCTGCGTCGCCAGCCGCGACCTCCGCACCCAGAAGTACACCGCGGCGGCGTAGTCGTCCCACCGGTGGTCGCCGCCGACCGGGGTGATGCGCGCCCCGGCGAACGACCGCGCGTCGGTGGGCATGAGGTAGACGCAGCCGAGACACTCCATGCCGGCCGGGTCCATGACCGTGTAGGTGAAGGCCTGGCGGTCCGCGTGCCGCCGCTCCAGCTTCTCGAGGTCCTCGCGGTTGGCGGCGACGGTGAAGTCGTCCGCGGGCCAGCTCGACTGCTCCCAGGTGCGCAGGTAGTCCCTGCTCTCCATGACGGCCGCGTAGTCGAGCTCGGCGTCGGTGGCCAGGATCGGCCGGAGGACGAACTCGTCCGTCGTCAGGCCGCCGGGAGGTTCGACGTTCTCGAGTCGCATGGTGCCTAGTCCTTCCCCGCGCCCAGCAACGGCAGGCAGGGCTCGTGACCCTCGATCGTCACCTCGATGCTCCGGTGCTGCTCCCAGGTCTCGCGGGTCAGCCGGAACCGCTGCTCGACGGCCAGCTTCCCCCGCGAGACGCCCCGCCCGATCCCGTTCTCGGCGTAGCCGAGCTTGCGAGACACTCGCAGCGACGCGTGGTTGTGGACGTAACCGACCGACACCGCCTCCTCGGCGCCCAGCCCGGCGAAGGCCAGGTGCAGCATGGCCGCGCGCATCTCGGTGCCGATGCCCTGCCCCTGGTAGCGCCGGCCGAGCCAGGACTCGGAGTGGACCTGACGCTGGATCGCGAAGTCGTCGGCCTCGACCTCCTGGACGCCCACCGGCGCACCGTCCAGGAAGACGGCCAGGTTCAGCGCCCAGGAGTCGGGCCTGAGCTCCGACAACGTCGTCCAGTGCCGCTGGATGACCCGGCGGGCCAGCTGGTCCGGCGGCAGCTCGGTCCACGGGTTCCCGAACGGCATGACGTCCGGGTCGTGGATGCCCTCGACGGCCAGGTCCGCGAGCTCGGACAGCTCGTCGGGTGCGGGGAACCGCAGCTCCAGCCTGGGTGTCCGCAGCCGCAGGCCGAGGACCGGGAAGTGATCGATCAGCATCGCCGCAGTGTGCCCCGCGGGCACCGGCGGCGCCAGTCGATAACGGCGCCTCAGCTGAGTCCGTCGGCGTAGCCGGAGCGGGCGAACCGTTCGCGTGCCACCGTCCACGCGTACCGGTCGAACCGGCCGTCGTCGCGGATGGCGTCGACGGCGCCGTAGGCCATGAGCAGCGCCTGGTCGATGTTCTCGAGCACGAACAGACCCTGCCGGCCGAGCGTGACGACGCGGCGGATCATGCGGGCCCAGCTGTCGACGTCGCTGAGGTCGTGCTCGTAGCCGACGCGGTAGATCGGGTACGACTGGCCGATGCGGCGGCTCTCGACGTGGACCCGGTTGACCTTGGGCAGCCCGGTGAGCCCCAGGGTCTCGTCGACGAGGTCGGCCAGTGACTCGTCGTCGAGCCCCCACACGTCGTCGGTCATGGAGCACGGGATCTCGGCGCACAGCACGGACCGGTCGGCGGGGTCGTCGGCGTTGGCGCGGTAGTTGGCCGGTTCGGAGATGCGGATGACCGGCGTACGCGGGTCGGGGATGTCGTGGGAGTCGTGCGGGCTCCACCGTCCGCCCTGGTGGACGACGTAGACCAGCAGCATGGCGCGGTAGCGCAGCCGGGCCGACGACTCGATGGACGTCAGCGACGGCGCCGGCCGGGCGATGCGGGCGAGCACGGGCAGCGGCAGCGTCGAGAACACCAGCCCGCCGGTGACGAGGTCGCCGTCCTGGGTGCTGACCTCGACCTCGTCCTCGGTGACCCGGACGCGGTCGACCTCGGCCTCGCACCGGATCTCGACGCCGGCCGTGACGGCGGCGTCGGCGAGCGCCTCGACCAGCTGCCCGAACCCGGTGCGCGGGTAGAAGTAGCCGCCGCCGGTGGCCGACGTGCTGCCCTTGCGGCCGCGGCGCAGCGCCCGGGCGGCGACCCGCCAGGTGCCGAGGCGGTCGGTCTGGCGGCGGGCCTGTTCGGCGCTGATGCGGTCGCCGGGCATGCCCCACTGCTTCTCGGCCAGCGGGCCGTAGACGGACTCGTACAGCGCCGGCCCGACGCGGCTGCGCACGAGGCCGCCGTACGTCTCGGCCTCTTCGCGGCGGAACTTCGACACCGCGGAGTCGCGCGCGACCTTCGCCAGGAACGACGGGGGCAGCCGGCGGGCGGCCTCTTCGGCCCGCAGCGGCATGCCCAGCCACTGGTCGCCGACGCGGATGCGGCTGGACCGGCGCCGCTGCTGCAGGTCGTCGCCGAGCAGCGCCCGCAGGTCGTGCAGGATGGCCGGCGGCGTGTTGGGGTCGAGCCGGTGCGAGCCCTGGTCGACGCGCACGCCGCCCACCTCGAACGACGCGGCCAGCCCGCCCACGTGGTCGGCGCGCTCGAGCAGCGCGACCTTCATGCCCCGCTGGGCAGCGCGCCAGGCGGCGGCGAGGCCCGCGGGCCCCGCGCCGATCACGATGAGATCGTACGAGCCGGTCATGTGAAGACTCAGCCTAACGACATCGGCGCCCGCGACACGCCGCACCCGCCGTAACGCCTAGCGTGGCGCCATGGTCACCGCTCCTGACACCGCTCTCGTCGAGGCCGTCCGGACGGCGTTGCGCGCGGCCGCCGACCCCGCGGCCGCTGAGCCGATGCGCGCCTACATGAAGTCGGAGATGCCGTTCCTCGGCGTCCCCAAACCGGCCCGCACGGCCGCGCTCGAGCCGGTCTTCGCCGAGCATCGGATCGACGACGGCGTCAGCTGGCGGTCCGCGGTGCTCACCTTGTGGGACGGCGCCGAGTTCCGCGAGGAGCGCTACGCCGCCGTCACGCTGGCCCAGCTGACGCAGTACGCCGCGTTCGCGACCCGGCCGGACGCGCTCGACCTCTACGACCACCTCGTGGTCACGGGCGCCTGGTGGGACTTCGTCGACGAGGTCGCGATCCGCTCGGTCGGCCCGGTGCTGCGCGGGCACCATGACGCCGTCGCCCCGGTCGTGCGGCGATGGGCCCGCGACGCCGACCGCTGGCGCCGCCGCACGGCCGTGATCTGCCAGATCGGCTCGAAGGCCGAGATCGACGTCGACCTGCTGGCCGAGGCCGTCCAGGCCAATCTCGGCGACGACGACTTCTTCCTGCGCAAGGGCATCGGCTGGGCGCTGCGCCAGCACGCCCGGGTCGACCCCGAGTGGGTGCGTCGCTTCGTGGCCGCGCACGAGGGCGAGCTGTCGGCGTTGTCACGCCGCGAGGCACTGCGTAACATCGACCCACCGAGTATTGTTACTCGTGGGTAGCTTCCGATCCGAGGAGGGCCACGTGCCACGCTCCACCAGGCCTGTTCGCGACGTGCTGTTCGTCGACGGCGTCCGCACGCCGTTCGGCAAGGCCGGCCCCAAGGGCATGTACCACGAGACCCGCGCCGACGATCTCGTCATCAACTGCATCCGCGAGCTGCTGCGCCGCAACCCGGGCCTGCCGCCCGAGCGCGTCGACGACGTCGCCATCGCCGCGACCACGCAGCTCGGCGACCAGGGCCTGACCATCGGGCGCACGGCGGCGCTGCTGGCCGGGCTGCCGACGTCGGTCCCGGGCTACGCCATCGACCGCATGTGCGCCGGCGCCATGACGGCCGTCACCACCACGGCGGGCGGCATCGCGTTCGGAGCCTATGACGTCGTCATCGCCGGCGGCGTCGAGCACATGGGCCGCCATCCCATGGGCGAGGGCGTCGACCCCAACCCGCGCATCCTCGCCGAGAAGCTGGTCGACCCGTCCGCGCTGGTCATGGGCAGCACCGCCGAGAACCTGCACGACCGCTTCCCGCACCTGTCCAAGGAGCGGGCTGACGCGTTCGCCGCGGCCAGCCAGGCCAAGTACGCGAAGGCGGCGGCCGACGGCAAGATCCAGCCCGACCTCGTCCCCGTCGCCACCCGCAGCGTCGAGCAGGGCTGGGGCCTGGCCACGGCCGACGAGCCGCCGCGGCCGGGCAAGTCGGTCGACGACCTCGCCGTGCTCAAGACGCCGTTCCGCCCGCACGGACGGGTCACCGCCGGCAACGCCGCGGGCCTGAACGACGGCGCCACCGCGGCCCTGCTGGTCAGCGACGAGGCGGCCGCGGAGTTCGGGCTGACGCCGAAGATGCGGCTGGTGTCGTACTCCTTCGCCGGCGTCGAGCCCGAGGTCATGGGCGTCGGCCCGGTCCCGGCCACCGAGAAGGCGCTGGCCAAGGCCGGGCTCTCCATCGACGACATCGGGCTGTTCGAGATCAACGAGGCGTTCGCCGTGCAGGTGCTGGCCTTCCTCGACCACTTCGGCATCGCCGACGACGACCCCCGCGTCAACCAGTACGGCGGCGCCATCGCCGTCGGCCACCCGCTCGCCTCGTCCGGCGTCCGGCTGATGAACCAGTTGGCCCGCCAGTTCGAGGAGCACCCCGAGGTCCGCTACGGCGTCACCACCATGTGCATCGGCATCGGCATGGGCGGCACCGTCGTCTGGGAGAACCCGCACCACACCGACTACGCCCAGGAGGCCGCGGCCTGATGACCACCGACCTGGCCACCGTCTTCCCCGACGAGGTCGTCACCACCTCGCACGTGCGCGTCGTCGAGCTGCCGCTCGGCGCCGGCAGGGCCGCGCTCATCACGCTCGACAACGGCCACGACCACACCAAGCCGAACACGCTCGGACCGGCCACGCTGCTGGGCCTCGAGAAGGCCATCGACGCCGCCTATGCGGTACCGGGCGTCGTCGCCGTCGCCGTCACCGGCAAGCCGTTCATCCTGGCCGCCGGCGCCGACCTCAAGGGCATGGCGCTGGTCACCGAGCGCGACCAGGCCGTTGCGCTCGGTCGGCTCGGCCACCGGGTGTTCGGCAAGCTCGCCAACGGGCCGGTGCCCACGTTCGCGCTGATCAACGGCATGGCGCTGGGCGGCGGGCTCGAGATCGCGCTGCACTGCACCTACCGGACGGTGTCGAACGCGGCCCAGGGCATCGCGCTGCCCGAGGTCTTCCTGGGCCTCATCCCGGGCTGGGGTGGCGCCTGGCTGCTGCCGAACCTCATCGGCGCCGACAAGGCGGTCACCGTCATCGTCGAGAACGCGCTCAACCAGAACCGCATGCTGCGCGGCCCCCAGGTGGCCCAGCTCGGCATCGCCGACGCCGCGTTCGACGGCGCCGACTTCCTCGAGCGGTCGCTGCACTGGGCGGCGCAGGTGCTGCGCGGCGACGTGGTCGTCTCACGGCCGGAGATCGACCGGTCGGAGTCGGCGTGGGATGCCGCGGTCGCGCGCGGCAAGGCGGCCGCCGACGGCCGGCTGCACGGCGCCACGCCGGCCCCGTACCGGGCGCTGGAGCTGATCGCCGCCGCGCGCACCGTCACGCGCGAGAAGGGCTTCGCCGCCGAGGACGAGGCGCTCGGCGACCTCGTCATGGGCGACGACCTACGCTCCGGCGTGTACGCGTTCGACCTCACCCAGCGCCGTGCCAAGCGGCCGGCCGGCGCGCCCGACAGGTCTCTGGCCCGGCCGGTCACGAAGGTCGGCATCGTCGGCGCCGGGCTCATGGCCAGCCAGCTGGCGCTGCTGTTCGTCCGCCGGCTCGAGGTCCCGGTGGTGCTCACCGACCTCGACGCCGAACGTGTCGACAAGGGCGTCGGCTGGGTGCATGCCGAGATCGACAAGCTGGCGGCCAAGGGCCGGCTCTCCCCCGACGCCCGCAACAAGCTGACGGCGCTGGTCAGCGGCTCGACCGACAAGGCCGTCTTCGCCGACGCCGACTTCGTCATCGAGGCCGTGTTCGAGGAGATGAAGGTCAAGCAGCAGGTCTTCGCCGAGCTCGAAGCCGTCGTCTCCCCCGAGTGCGTGCTGGCCACCAACACGTCGTCGCTGTCGGTGTCCGAGATGGCCTCGAAGCTGCGGCACCCCGAGCGCGTGGTCGGCTTCCACTTCTTCAACCCGGTGGCCGTGCTGCCGTTGGTCGAGGTGGTCCGGACGGCGCAGACCGACGACGCGACGCTGGCCACCGCGTTCGCCGTCGGCAAGACGCTGAAGAAGTCGTGCGTGCAGGTCCTGGACGCGCCGGCGTTCGTCGTCAACCGCGTCCTCACCCGGCTCATCGGCGAGATCACCCGCGCGGCCGACGAAGGAACCCCGCTCGAGGTCGCCGACAACGCGCTCGCGCCGCTCGGTCTGCCCATGACGCCGTTCGTGCTGCTGCAGCTCGTCGGCCCGGCCGTCGCCCTGCACGTCGCCGAGACCCTGCACGACGCCTACCCCGACCGCTTCCCGGTGTCGGAGAACCTGCGCCGCCTGGTCGCGGCCGGCAAGCCCGGCATCTGGTCCTGGAACGAGCAGGGCAAGCCCTACCTCGACGACCAGACCGCCGCGCTGTTCGAGCAGGGCGGCGTCGCGCTGACGGCCGACGAGGTGCGCGAGCGGGCCCTGGGCGCCGTCGCCCACGAGATCCGCATCATGCTCGACGAGGGCGTCGTCGCCGAGGCGCAGGACATCGACCTGTGCATGCTCCTCGGCGCCGGCTGGCCGTTCCACCTCGGCGGCATCACGCCGTATCTCGACCGCAGCGGCGTCGCCGAGCGGGCCACCGGCCGGCGGTTCCTCCCGCCCGGCGTCGCCAGCGTCGCCCGCGGCTGAGGCCGTCGCCGGCCGGTTCCTTTCCGTCCAAGTGCAACACCTGCCCCCTGCGGTGGCGTTGACGCAGTAGAGACGGAGAGGAGCCGGCCGTGACGATGCCGCCGTTCGAGGACTGGGCGCACGCTGCCGGTCCGTCGCTGCGGCGCGTCGCAGGCCTGCTGTGCGACCACGCCGCCGACGCCGACGACCTCGTCCAGGAGACGCTGGTCAAGGTGTACCTGCGCTGGTCGCGGATCAGCCGGCTGGACAACCCGGACGCCTACGTGCGCGCCATGCTGGCCAACCAGCATGTGTCGATGCGCCGGTCGCAGAGCCGCGACCGGCGGGGACGGCGCTGGCCCGGCGCGCCGGCCGAGGTCTCGCACGGTGAGCCCGCGGTGGTCGAGCGGTCGGCGCTGGCCGACGCGCTGGCTGGGCTCGGCGCCCGGCAGCGCGCCGTCGTGGTGCTGCGGTACTACTGCGACCTCTCCGACGAGCAGATCGCCGACGCCCTCGGCTGCAGTCAGCGGACCGTGCGCAGCCAGGCGTCGCGAGCACTGGCGCGGCTGCGCACGACGGCCGCCGCCGAAGAACTCGGCTGAGAGCGAGAGGAGCCGGAGATGGACGAACAGGCACTACGCGAGGCGCTCCGGTCCGAGGCCGCGGAGCACGCCTTCGACCCCGCCGCCGTCGGCCGCGCGATCGAGCGCGGCCGCGCCCACCGTCGCCGGCGCCGGACGGCGCTGCTCGCCGTCGCCCCGGTGGTCGCGCTGACGGCGGCCGGCGGTGTCGCGGCCGTGCTGCGGTCGGAGCCCAGCGATGACGGCACCGAGGCGGCGTCCGCGCCGGTACAGCTGCTGACCCAGCTCACCAACCCCGGACTCGTCTTCGACGCCCGTCTCGAGGGCGCGCTCACGGTGACTGATGACGGTTGCGTCGCGATCACCCCCATCGGCGGCGCCATCGTGCCGGTCGCCTGGCCCCCGGAATGGACGGTGCAGCGCGACGAGGACGGGCGGGCCGTCGTCTACGACCCCCGAGGTGGTGCGCTGGCACGCGAAGACGGCCCCGTCGGCGTTGGCGGTGGCATGGTCAATGCCGCGGCCGAGGCGGCCGCCTTCGACCCGGCGCACCCGTGCGCTCTCGGTGCGTCCAGGGTCTTCCAGGTGGCCGAGCCGCTGTACCTGCTGGGATTCGGTCGTTAGCGCGACGGGGCGCGCGACTCGACCGGCGACGGCGGGTCGTCGGAGGGCGGCGCCGCCGGGTGCTCGCTCGGTGGTCCGCCGCCGTCGTCGGGCGGTGCGGCGTTCTCGTTCCGCTCTCTGGCCCGGGTGACCTTCCGCCAGGCCATGACCGCGGCCGCGATGGCGCCGGTGACCGGCACCGCGAGGAACAGCCCGACCAGCCCGAAGGCCGCGGCCGCCGCCGTCGTCAGGATGAGGGTGACGACGGGGTGGAAGTTCAGCGCCCGCGACATCAGCAGCGGCGACAGCACGTTGCCCTCGATCTGCTGCACGATGATCACGATGATCAGCGCCCACAGCGCCGTCGAGAACCCGCCCGAGAACAGCGCCACCAGCACCGCGACCGCACCGGCCAGCGTCGCGCCCACCAGCGGGATGTAGGCCATGATGAACGTCAGCGCGCCGATGGGGACGGCCAGCGGCACGTCGAGGATCAGCAGGCCGACGCCGATCAGCACGCCGTCGACCAGACCGGTCAGCGTCGAGGCGTAGAACCAGTTGCCGGCGGTGCGCATCGAGGCCCGGAAGGCGGCGTCGGCGGGCTCGCGGTGCGACGGGGCCAGCGCCCCCACGAACTGCTTCCACAGCTTGTCGCCGCTGGTCAGCGCGAAGATGGCGAAGAACGTGGCGATCAGGATGACGGTCGCGAAGTTGCCGACCAGCGACAGTCCGCCCACCGCCGCGCTCGTGACGTCACCGAGGACGTCGCCGAGCCGGGACTGCAGTTCCCCGAGGAGATCCTGGACGCTCTGCGTGTCCATGCCGAAGGGCCCGCCCCCGAGCCAGTCGTTGATCTCGTTGATCGACCCGGTGACGGCGTCGACCATGCGCGGCCATGAGTCGACCACCTCGGTGATGACGAACACCAGCAGCCCGGCGAAGAAGGCCAGGAACAGCAGCACACACAGCAGAGCCGCGAGCACGGCCGGGACTCGCTTGCTGCGCAGCCACCGGGCCAGCGGCCACAGCAGCGCGACCTCGGCGAAGCCGAGCACGACCGCCGTCGCGATGAACTGCACCTGCAGGACCAGCCACATGGCCGCGGCGAGGGCGACGCCGATGACCAGCAGGCGGGCGGCGATGATCGACTCGGGCCGCAGCCAGTCGGGGTCCGGACGGCGTCCGGCAGGAGTGGTGGTCACCCGATCACACCGTCGTCGCCCGGTCGTGCGGTGCGCTGTCGAGCGCCGCCACCAGGCCGGAGACCTCGCGGGCCAGGTTCTGCGCCGTGAGCCCGGCATCGGCCAGGATCTCGTCGCGTTTGGCGTGGTCGACGAAGCGTTGCGGCAGCCCGTGGTCGCGCACCGGGACGGTGACCCCGGCGTCGCGCAGCTTCTGCGCCAGCACCGAGCCGACGCCGCCGACCCGGCCGTTGTCCTCGATGGTCACCACCAGCCGGTGCTGGCGGGCGAGGTCGACGAGCACGTCGTCGAGGGGCTTCACCCAGCGCGGGTCGACGACGGTGACGCCGACACCCTGCGCGTCGAGGCGCTTCGCGGTGTCGACCCCGACCTGGCCCATGGCCCCGACGGCGACCAGCAGCACGTCCTTCGCCTCGGCCCGGGCCAGCACATCGACCGTGCCGAGCCGCTCGAGCGCCGGGACGTCGGGTCCGACGGCGCCCTTGGGGAACCGCACCACGGTGGGCGCGTCGTCGACGTCGAGCGCCTCGGTGAACTGCTCGGCCAGCTGTGCGCCGTCGCGCGGGGCGGCGAGCCGCAGCCCGGGCACGACCTGCAGGATCGAGAGGTCCCACATGCCGTTGTGCGACGGGCCGTCGTTGCCGGTGACGCCGGCGCGGTCGAGCACGAACGTGACGCCGGCCTTGTGCAGCGCGCAGTCCATGAGCACCTGGTCGAAGGCCCGGTTGAGGAACGTGGCGTACACAGCGACCACGGGGTGCAGGCCCATGGCCGCCATGCCGGCCGCCGACGTGGCGGCGTGCTGCTCGGCGATGCCGACGTCGAAGCAGCGGTCGGGGAAGGCCCGCGCGAACGGCTCGAGCCCCGTCGGGCCCAGCATGGCGGCGGTGACGGCGACGACGTCGGGCCGCGACCGCCCGGCCCGCACGATGGTCTCGCTGAACACGTCGGTCCACTCGCGCACCGGTGCGCCCGCGGGGGCGCCGGTGGCGGGGTCGAACGGGCGCGGGCTGTGCATCTGGTCGGCCTCGTCGCGGATGGCGGGGTCGTAGCCGTACCCCTTCTGCGTGAGGCAGTGCACCAGCACCGGGCCGCGGAACCGCTTGGCCTGCGTGAGCGCCTGCTCGACCTGGGCGCGGTCGTGCCCGTCGATGGGGCCGATGTACTTGAGCCCGAGGTCCTCGAACATGCCCTGCGGCGCGAACATGTCCTTGAGGCCCTTCTTGACGCCGTGCAGCGCCTCGTAGAGCGGCGGCCCGACCAGCGCCGTGCGGCCCAGGGTGCGCTTGACGACCTCGAGGGTCTGTTCGTAGCGGGGATCGGTGCGCAGCCCGCTGAGGTGTGCCGCCAGCCCGCCCACCGTCGGCGAGTAGGAACGCCCGTTGTCGTTGACGACGATGACCAGCGGACGGCGGCCGGGACCGGTCTGCGGCCCGCCGGCGATGTTGTTCAGCGCCTCCCAGGCCATGCCGCCGGTGAGGGCGCCGTCGCCGATGAACGCGACGACCGTGCGGTCGCGCTCGCCGCGCACCGCGAACGCCTTGGCCATGCCGTCGGCGTAGGACAGCGCCGTCGACGCGTGCGAGTTCTCGACCCAGTCGTGCTCGCTCTCGGCCCGGCTGGGGTAGCCGGACAGCCCGCCGGCCTGCTTGAGCCTCGAGAAGTCGTGCCGGCCGGTGAGCATCTTGTGCACGTAGGCCTGGTGCCCGGTGTCGAAGACGATGGGGTCGCGCGGGGAGTCGAACACCCGGTGCGCGGCGATGGTCAACTCGACGACGCCGAGGTTGGGTCCCAGGTGCCCGCCGTTCGAGGCGCACGTCGCCACGAGCCGGTCGCGGATCTCCGCGGCCAGCGACTCGAGCTCGTCACCGGACAACGCCCGCAGGTCGCGGGGGTCCTTGATGCGGTCGAGGAGTCCCACCAGTGCCGCCTCCAAGTAGCGTCGGTGCCGGCTGCCGAGTCTAGTGGGCAAGAGGCTGTCGATCACGTTCAGGTGTCAGTGTTCACTCGTTGTGACGTGATGGCGTTGAGCGCGGGGCGCGCGAGCACTAGCCTTCCGCTGTGCCTCACGAGGAACGGGCGTGGCACCGGACGTGGGGACCGGTCAGCCGTCTGGGACGCCGTACCACCGGAGCGATCGTCGCCGCCGCCGGTTCCCTGCTGTGCGCCCTCAGCGCCTACGTGGCGTGGTACGGCGACCGCGCCCCCCACGATCTCCCCATCCGCCACCTGGCGTCGACGGCGGCACCCGGAGCCGCGTCGGGCTACTGGGCGTCGGTGGCGGCGCCGCTGGCGGTGGTGGCGGCTCTGGGTGCGCTGGGGGCGCTGGTGCGGTTCCGGTTCCTGCTGGGACTGGCCTGGATGATCGGCGTGGCGACGCTGGTGCTGTGGGGACTGATGCGGGCCATCGGCAACACGACGGAGAGCGCCGGGTCCGGCGTGCCCGTGGGGTCGGGCGTGTGGGTGTGCGCGGTGGGGCTGCTGCTGATCCTGATCGGCACGGTGGTCATGGGGCCGCGCAAGGAAGAGGTCGACGCCCCGCTGTCGATGTTCGGAGACGACAGCTGACGGCGTGCGTGGCACTCTGAGTGGGTAAGCCCTCTGCGAGGGAGGCGATCCACATGCTCGCACGTCAGCGCATCGGCGGCGCCGTCGTCGCCCTGATCGGCGCCCTGGGCGTCACCGCCAGCGCCTACCTCGACTGGTACCGCGGCCTCGACGCCACCGACATCCCGCTCGAGCGGCTGTTCCAGACCTCCATCAGCACCGGCGAGCCGTCGTCCTACTGGAACTCCATGGCGCTGGCATTGTCGCTGGTGACGGTGCTCGGCGTGGTCGGGGCGCTGCTGCTGTCGCGGTTCGTCCTGGGCCTGGGCTGGCTGATCGGCGTGGCGACCCTGGTCCTCTGGATCGTCATGTCCGCCAACGACGACCTGCTGACGGTGTCCGTGGGCGACCTGCAGGCCGGCGTCTGGGTGTGCGCGGCCGGGTTGCTCGTCATGCTGGTCGGCATCATCGGCATGGGCCGCGGCGACCGCCGCACCCGTGCCGCCTCCGACGACCCCCGCAACGAGCCCGTCCCCCCGCCCGCGCCCTGACGCCGCGTCCTGGGTCTGGCGCGCGTCCTGGGTCTGACGCGCGCTCCGACGGCATTCCGGGCCGTTTCGCGCGCCTGACGCCCAGGACGCGCCTCAGACCCAGGACCAGGAGATCGGCGTGGCTCGAACCGGGCACCGTTTGATCGCTGCGGCGAACCGCACCGCCAGGCGCTTCCGGTCGTTCCGAGCCAGGTCCCAGCCATAACGGACCACTTCCAAACCCAGCTCACGGAGCTGCCACTCCCGTTCTCGCTGGTCGGCGACCACTCGGCCGGCGTCGAGACGACCGTCGTACTTGAGCGACCCGTCGCCCTCGAACACCAGCCACCGATCGGCCAGCAGATGATCGACCCGGTACCGGCGCCGGCCGGTGTCGATCCAGACGTTCGACACCGGCACCGGCAGACCGTTCTCGATGAACGCCAGCCGCCCCAGAGTCTCCAGTGGGCTCTCCGCGCGGGGATCGGCGTGCGCGACCAGCCATGCGGCAGCGCCGACACCTCGCCAGCCCGTCTGGAACTCGAGCACAGCCTGCAGGTCCGCCACCGTCGCACCCGCCGCCAGCACCGCATCGGCCACGACCAGCGCGTCGGCGCGCGGCGCGGTCCGCGCGATGTCGATGGTCGTTCGGGCCGGTCCAGTGGTCCGGCTGCCGTTCGCATAGCTGCGGTGGTGCGGCGCCAGCGAGACGGCTCGAAGCCGGCCGCTGCGATTGTTGCTGTCCGTGCCGCAGCCCAAGGGCACCAGGGCCAGCGGCCGATCCGGCGGCGCGCTGATCGCCGGCAGTCCCAGCACCCCGGCCGCCACCAGCCGCCGGCCGCGGCTGCCGGGCCGCAGGCCAGCGTGAAGGCACGCGAACGGTGAGCGAACGCCGTCCATTCGTCGGTGGCGAGATACTCGGCCGCACCGGCGTACACACCATCGGCCAGGCGAATCAGCAGGCCGGTCTGCGCCAGGCGCCGAAATCGGTCCTTCGTGATGCCCTTCGTCGCCGCTTCGCGCAGGCTGAAGACGCCGCGGCCGCTGCGGAGCAGACGGCCGACGTCGTCGGGCAGGGAGGGCGGGGCGGGCAGGAGGCTCACGCCGTCGAGCCCAGCAGACCGGAACCCGCGCCGCCACGGCGATTCCCAGAAATGTGGACAGCACGGCGCCGCCGGCCGGCCTGTGGATGACAGGACCGGCCGGCGGCGGACGCCGTCAGCCGCTCAGAGGAGGCCGCGCAGCACGAACTGCATGATGCCGCCGTGGCGGTAGTAGTCCGCCTCGCCCGGCGTGTCGATGCGGACGACCGCGTCGAACTCCACGTCACCAGCGCGCACGTGCACCGTCGCGGGCGTCGAACCCTCGTTGAGCGCCGTCACGCCCGTGATGTCGAACGTCTCCTCGCCGGTCAGCCCGAGCGACTCGGCCGACGCGCCCTCGGGGAACTGCAGCGGCAGCACGCCCATGCCGATGAGGTTGGACCGGTGGATCCGCTCGTACGACTCCGCGATGACCGCGCGAACGCCCAGCAGCGCCGTCCCCTTGGCCGCCCAGTCGCGCGACGACCCCGACCCGTACTCCTTGCCGGCCAGGATCACCAGCGGCACACCGGCCGAGGCGTACGCCACCGACGCGTCGTAGATCGACGTCACCGGCGCGTCGGCCTGCGTGAAGTCGCGGGTGTAGCCGCCCTCGGTCCCTGGTGCGATCTGGTTGCGCAGCCGGATGTTGGCGAACGTCCCGCGGATCATCACCTCGTGGTTGCCGCGCCGCGACCCGTACGAGTTGAAGTCGCGCCGCTCGACCCCGTGCGACGACAGGTACGTGCCCGCCGGCGAGTCGGTCTTGATGGCGCCCGCCGGGCTGATGTGGTCGGTCGTCACCGAGTCGCCCAGCTTCGCCAGCACCCGCGCACCCGCGATGTCCTCGACCGGCTCCGGCGACGGGCCCATGCCCTCGAAGTACGGGGGCTTGCGCACATACGTGGAGTCGGCGTCCCAGGCGAAGGTGTCGCCCGACGGCGTCGGCAGCGACTGCCACTGCTGGTCGCCGGCGAACACGTCGGCGTAGTCGCGGGTGAACATCTCGCTCGCGATCGCCGACTCGACGACCTGCTCGATCTCGGCCGGCGACGGCCACAGGTCGCGCAGGTAGACCGGCTCGCCGTCGTTCCCCGTGCCCAGCGGCTCGGTCGTGATGTCGATGTCCATGCTGCCGGCCAGCGCGTAGGCGACCACCAGCGGCGGCGACGCCAGGTAGTTCATCTTGACGTCGGGGTTGATGCGGCCCTCGAAGTTCCGGTTGCCCGACAGCACCGAGACGACGGCGAGGTCGTTCTCGTTGACGGCGTTGCTGATGGGGTCGCCGAGCGGGCCGGAGTTGCCGATGCACGTCGTGCAGCCGTAGCCGACCAGGTGGAAGCCCAGCTTCTCGAGGTACGGGGTGAGCCCCGCGCGCTCGTAGTAGTCCATGACGACCTTCGAGCCCGGCGCGAGCGTCGTCTTGACCCACGGCTTGCGGTTGAGCCCGCGCTCGACCGCCTTCTTGGCCAGCAGCGCCGCGCCGATCATGACCGACGGGTTCGAGGTGTTGGTGCACGACGTGATGGCGGCGATGACGACGGCTCCGTGGTCGATCTCGCACTCGGTGCCGTCGTCGAGCGTCACCCGGGTGGGCGCTGTCGGCCGGCCCCCCGCGGTGGTGGCCGCCGACGCGACGGCAGGCGAGTCCTCGGCACCGTTACCGGGGTGCACGGCTACCGGGTCGCTGGCCGGGAAGGTGTCCTCCACCGCGTCGTCGAGTTCGGTGTGCGGGCCCTCGTCATGGGCGACATAGTCGCGCAGCGAGGTGCGGAACGCCGTCTTGGCGTCGGTCAACGAGACGCGGTCCTGCGGCCGCTTCGGGCCGGCGATGGAGGGGACGATGGTGCCGAGGTCGAGCTCCAGGTACTCGGAGTACGTGGGCTCCATGGCCGGGTCGTGCCAGAGGCCCTGCTCCTTCGCGTACGCCTCGACCAGGGCGACCTGCTCGTCGGCGCGGCCGGTGAGACGCAGGTAGCGGACGGTCTCGTCGTCGATCGGGAACACCGCGATGGTGGAGCCGTACTCAGGGCTCATGTTGCCGATGGTGGCGCGGTTGGCCAGCGGCACCTCGGCGACGCCGGGGCCGTAGAACTCGACGAACTTGCCGACGACGCCGTGCTTGCGCAGCTGCTCGGTGATGGTGAGCACGAGGTCGGTGGCGGTGGCTCCCTCGGGGAGCGAGCCGAACAGCTTGAAGCCGACCACGCGCGGGATCAGCATGCTGACCGGCTGTCCGAGCATGGCCGCCTCGGCCTCGATGCCGCCGACCCCCCAGCCGACCACGCCCAGGCCGTTGACCATGGTGGTGTGGCTGTCGGTGCCCACGCAGGTGTCGGGGTACGCGACGGTGGTGTCGCCGACGGTCTTGGTGTAGATGGTGCGGGCGAGGTGCTCGATGTTCACCTGGTGCACGATGCCGGTGCCCGGCGGGACGACCTTGAAGTCGTCGAACGCGCCCTGGCCCCAGCGGAGGAACTGGTAGCGCTCCTTGTTGCGGCCGTACTCGAGCTCGACGTTGCGGGCGAAGGAGTCGGGCGCGCCGAACACGTCGGCGATGACGGAGTGGTCGATGACCAGCTCGGCCGGCGCCAGCGGGTTGATCTTCGACGGGTCGCCGCCGAGGTCGCTCATGGCCTCGCGCATGGTGGCGAGGTCGACGACGCACGGGACGCCGGTGAAGTCCTGCATGACGACGCGCGCGGGGGTGAACTGGATCTCGGTGTTCGGCTGCGCCTCGGCGTCCCAGTCGACCAGCGCGCGGACGTGGTCGGCGGTGATGTTGGCGCCGTCCTCGGTGCGCAGCAGGTTCTCCAGCAGGATCTTCAGGCTGTACGGCAGCCGGGAGACGTCGCCCGCCGCGGCCAGCCGGTACACCTCGTAGGAGGCGTCACCGACCTGGAGGGTTCCCTTCGCGCCGAAGCTGTCCTTGCTGGTCACGTTCGATCCCCAACCTCTCGCATCCGTGGCGTTCCCGCACATCGTCGCGCACCGCTCATGGTGGTGCCGCGCTGAGGCTCGCCTAACTGCAAGTCTCTTGACTTCAAGATATCACGTTCGAATCTTCTTCGTCCGGGCTGTCACATTCGGGCTTCCGGAACCACCCATAGGAAGTGTGAAGATCTGGATGCTGCTGGTGTCGGTGGTCGTGCTCGTGGTGGTGGCCGGCTGCGCGGATGACGTGCGGCCGGTGGCCGATGTCGTGTCCGATACGCCGGCGGAGGCGCCCGCGGTTCCGGAGCCGCCGCCCCGGGCGGTCGCGGCCGCGGTCTCGCCGGGGGCCGCGGTGCTGGCCGACGGCGACGGGGTCGAGGGTCTGCTGCCGCTGGCGGTCGAGTCGTCGCTGGTCACGCCCTCGGCGACGGTGACGGTGACGGCTGCGGGCGTGTGGGACCTCGGGCCGCCCGACCGCGACCGGGTCGCGCTGGCCTGGCTGGTCCAGGTGTCCGCTCCGCCGCCGCTCGCGCCGTCGGCCGGTGACCCCCTGTTCGGCGACGGCGACGACCTCCCGCCGCGCGACGCGTCGACCACGCTCTGGCTCGACACCGGGTCCGAGCGGCTGCCGGTGACGGCTCCCGGTGGCGACGACCCGACGGTGGCGCGCTGCGACGAGGTGCCCTGCCGCGGTCCCGAGCCGCAGACCTACGTGCTGGTCGCGGGGGTCGATGCCCACGC
Source organism: Jiangella ureilytica (assembly GCF_004348545.1). Lineage (GTDB taxonomy): Bacteria > Actinomycetota > Actinomycetes > Jiangellales > Jiangellaceae > Jiangella > Jiangella ureilytica. Next base: position 17,236 of record NZ_SMKL01000060.1, read on the forward strand.
GCGGCCGGTCCTCGTGGCGACGGCCGACGGCGTCGACCAGCGGCTCGATCCGGGTAGCGGCGAGGTCACGTCGGAGGTGTCGCGGATCGGGTCCGAGCGGGCGGGCGCCGTGCCGGTCGCCGCGCCGGCCTGGCCGCAACGGTCGCTGCCGGTGCGGTCGGAGGCCCAGCTCGAGGATGAGTTCGGCAGTGGTGCCGGCGACCTCACCCGCGGCGGCCTCGAGGTCGGCTACGGCGGCCGGGTCGCCGAGGCGTTCCTGGCGCCGTTCGACCGGGTCCAGGGCTGGGCGCCACCGGGCCACGCCTGGCTGGTCGTGCGGGTGGAGGACACCTTCCGCCAGCCGGCGCTCTCGGCCTGGCGGGCCGAGCTCGACGCCGGGGCGAGCTGGACCCTCGCCCACGACGCCGGCGTGGCGACACTCGCCCATCCGCCCTCCCCCTCGGACGTCCTCGCCTTCCTCATCCCCGACGACGTGCGCTCGGTGACGCTCGCCTACCAGCCGGCGGGCACGGTCGGCCTGCCGCCCGACGCCCATCACGAGTTCCGCGCGCCCGAGCCGCTCACCGCCGAGATCGCGCTCCCGTGACCACGCCGATGCCCGGCCGCCTCGGTACGGCGGATGACCCGCCGTGTCGGGGTGCCGGTTTCATGATCAGGTGCGGTCGCGGCGCCCAGGCGACCGCGAGGGAACACGATCACGCGGGCCGCACCGGCGCACCAGTGCCACCACAGCCAGCAACACGAGGGTCAGCGCCAGCAGCCAGGCGGGCCGGGTCAGCCACCAGGTCGCGCCGCCCGGCTCGGGTGGCGGCCGGTCCAGCGCCAGCAGCACACCGAACCCCGCCACGAGGACCAGGAGGTGCCACAGGTACACCGTCATCGCCACCGCGCCGAAGCGGCGTACCGCCGCCCAGACGGCGGGCCGGTCCAGCCCGCAGAGCAGCCGCGGTCGGGCCAGCAACACCGCAGCGCCCTGGGCCAGGCTCAGCACGATCACGCACACGGTCGGCGGCGACATGTTCGAGAGCTGCCCGGGCAGGCCCACCATGCTGACCGGGTACGGGCCCGGACCGGTCAACAGCACCAGCACGGCCACGGCGGCGGCGAGCACGGCCCAGAGCCGGCGCCGCGACACGCCGATCAGCCGGCCTTCGGCGTACCAGACGCCGAGCTGGTGCGCGAAGAGCCAGACCAGCGCCAGGTTGGCGAACGGCAGCACCGCCGGCACGGCCTCGAACAGAGCTGACCCGCCCGGCGCAGACCCGGCCGGTGCGCCGGTCAGCCGCACGACGTCCACCGCGACGGCGCCGAGCGCCAGCAGCACCAGCACCGTCCGCGGAGCCGCCGCGTGCCGCCGCACCAGGAGAGGAGCGACCACGATGATCCCGGAGTAGACGGCGAGAAACCACAGCGGCTGCACCAGCAGGCCGGCCACCGCGAGGGCATCGCCTGCCGGCAGTCCCGCCGCCAGCGCCACCACGGCCACGACCGGCACCGCGGCCAGGAACACCGCGGCCGGCCGCCACAGCCGCCCGAGCCGCGTGCTGACGAAGTCGCGCGGGCCGCCGCCGGCCGCGACCGTCCGCCGCCAGACGGTCAGGTTCGCGAACCCGCCGGCCATGAAGAACAGCGGCATCACCTGCAACACCCAGGTCGCAGGCCGGAGCGCGGCGAGCGAGGTCAGGGCGTTCTCCCCCACGATCCGGCCGTTCGACGAGACCGAGACGGAGGCCATCAGCCAGTGACCCGCCACCACGACCGCCAGGCTGGCCGCCCGCACGGCGTCGACCAGGCGGTCCCGCCCGCCTTCGACCCCGGCTCCAGCTTCGACCCCGGCTCCAGTTCCGACCCCGACCCCGGCTCCAGTTCCGGCTCCGGCCCCGGCTCCAGTTCCGGCTCCGTTCCGGGCTCCCGTTCCGGCTCCGATCCGGGCTCCCGTTCCGACCCCGACCCCGGCCTCGGTCCCGGACACGGCCGTCATCCGACGCGCCGGACGAGCGACGGGGCCGCGGCGGCGGCAGCGATGAGGACGCCGGAGAGCAGGTAGGGCCAGACCGCCTCGTCGCCGGGGTTGCCGTAGCCCTGCCGCCACGAGTTGAAGCCGACGGCGCCCACCGTCGCCCGGGCGAGCCCCGCGCACGCCGCCCCGCCGGACACGGCGGCGCAGCGTTCACGCAGGTCGGCGGCGAACCGGTCGTCGACGGCGTGGCGGGCCCAGGGCCCGAGCGCGCCGCCCTTCGCCGTCGCGTAGCGGAGCAGGTCGTAGCCGAGGTCATGCGCCCGGCAGGCCGGCCCGAAGTCGTAGGAGGTGCTGCCCAGCCAGGAGCAGCCGCCCGCCGGGTCGACCAGCCGCGCCGCCCCGTCCGGGCCGGGAACCGCGACCGGCTGGTAGCCCTCGACGGCGGCGAAGTCGGCGGGGAGCGCCGCCGCGAGCTGCGCGGCCGAGGCCGAGCCGCCGGTCAGCACCCGCACGGCGTGAGCCGCCGCCGGGTCCTCCGCCGGCGCCGGTGACGCGGGCCATCCCGCGCCGGTCAGCGCGAACGAGGCGGCCACGGCGGCCGCGACCAGAGCGATGCGAGTCCACATGCCGCCGGACGCTAGGAACGCGGCCGCACCGGATCGTCCCGCTACGGAGCCAGGTTCGGCCTACCCCGCAGGTATCCCTGAGGACACCCCCGTAGTACGACGCGCCGCCGCGCCCGCCGCCCTAATGTGAGGCGCGTGAACGGCGAGCGGCGCACGGCGTGGGCGTGGCTGCCGTGGCTCGGTGCCGCGGCGGCATTCGTCGCGACCCTGCAGACCGCCGACGACGTGCTCGGCGTCCCGCCGACGACCACCCCGCTCGTCGCCGCCGCCGCGGCCGTCCCGCTCGGCCTCATCACGACGGTGCCGGCGCTCGGCTGGCTGCTGTCGGCCGGCGCGGCACTCGTGGTGTCGCGGGCGTTCGACGTCACCGACGGCGACCCCTGGCCGTGGCCGACGGTGCACGGGGTGGTCCTGCTGGCGCTGGTGTTCGCGACGGCGTTCCAGCCACTCCCCGGCGGGCGCCGAGCGACGGGCGCCCTGGCGATGCTGATCCCCGCGATCGCGACCATCGCCACCGCGTTCCTCTTCGCGTTCTCCGTCCCCGACGACCTGCGGGCCGGCTGGACGGCCGGCGCGGCGCTGGTCGGCGTCGCCGGCATCGTCACGGCGCGGCTGCAGCTGTTCCCCACCCTCCCGGCCGGTGCGCCGGTCCCGCCGGGCGACCTCCCCCACCTGCTGCGCGGCGGGCTCCGGCGCGCGGCAACCGACTGGGGGCCGGCGCCCGCCACCACCGAGCCGAGCCCGGTCGCGCCCTGGGTTCGCCGCTTCGTCCCGTGGCTGGCCGCCTTCGTGATCTTCTGGACGGCCATCGCGACCATCGAGGCGTCCGTCGACATCCATCCGCTACTCGTCCCGGTCGCCGGCCTCGCCATCGCACTCCCGGCCGGGCTGGTCGACCGGAACCCACTCATCGGCTGGCGGCTCGCGACGGTCATCGGCGTCGTCCTGGTGCTCCTCGGCCCGCCCGCCGGCGGCGAGTACGACGGCGCCTGGCCGGTCATCTTCCAGTGGACCTGGCTCGCGACGGTGTTCTTCGTGGCCGTCCGCTACGACCGCTGGACCACGATCTGCGTCTGGGCCGTCACCGTCGCCGCGATGACGACGGGGTCGGGCCATAACGCCGGCACCTCCGTCACGCTGATCGTCGCGGTCACGGCCGTCGCCGTCATCGGCGACCTCGTCCGGGCCCGCCGGTCCACCAGCCGCGACCTCGAACGCCAGACCGAGCTCAGCGAGCTCGAGAAGGCCCGCCGCACGGTGCTCGAGGAGCGCAGCCGTCTCGCCCGCGACCTGCACGACGTCGTCGCCCACCACATGTCGATGGTCGTCGTCCAGGCCGAGACCGCGCCCTATCGCCTCCGTGACCTCCCGGACGACGCCCGCGCCGAGTTCGCCTCGATCGGCGGCTCGGCCCGGCAGGCGCTCGACGAGATCCGCGGCCTGCTCGGAGTCCTCCGCGGCACCGACGACGGCGTCGCCCTGGCCCCGCAGCCGGGCGTCGACCAGCTCGCCGACCTGGTCGGCGGCGCCCGCCGGTCGGGCGTCGCCGTCGAGCTCACCACCGCCGGCGCGCCACCACCGAGCCTCTCCGCCGCCGTCGGGCTGTCGGCGTACCGCATCGTGCAGGAGTCGCTGGCCAACGCCGTCCGGCACGCGCCCGGCACCGAGGTCACGGTCGACGTCCGCTACACCGAGACGGCGATCGAGCTGCGGATCCGCAACGCCCCGCCGAGGCCCGGCGGCGTCAGCGGTGCGGGCGCCGACGCGGCGAGCCGTGCGGCCGGCTCCGGGCACGGCCTGCTCGGCATGCGCGAGCGGGCCGCCGTCGTCGGCGGCACCCTCTCCGCGGGTCCGGCCGGGACCGGCGGGTTCGCGGTGGACGCCGTCCTCCCCTACCGCGCCGCGGCGGCCGAGGCACCCACCGACGTCACCACCGAGGAGCCCACCGCATGACCACACGCGTCCTGATCGTCGACGACCAGGCGATGGTGCGGGAGGGGTTCGGCGCGCTGCTCGCCGCGCAGGAGGACATCGAGGTGGTCGGAAGCGCGGCCGACGGTGCCGAGGCGGTCGACGCCGTGCGGCGACACCGGCCGGACATCGTGCTGATGGACGTGCGGATGCCGGTGCTGGACGGGCTGGAGGCGACCCGGCGCATCCTCAAGGCGCCCGGCCTGCAGCACCCGCGCGTCATCATGCTCACCACGTTCGACCTCGACGACTACGTCTACGAGGCGCTGCGGGCCGGCGCCAGCGGCTTCCTGCTCAAGGACGCCCCCGCCGCCGACCTGGTGCACGCGGTCCGGGTCGTCGCGGCCGGCGACGCACTGCTGGCGCCGTCGATCACTCGCACCCTGATCGCCGACTTCGCCCGCCGCCCGAAGCCGAACCGGCCGCGGCCGGAGAGGTTGCGCGTGCTGACCCCGCGCGAGACCGAGGTGCTCAAGCTCATTGCGGCCGGCCGGTCGAACGGCGAGATCGCCGACCTGCTCGTGCTGGCCGAGCAGACCGTCAAGACGCACGTCAGCCGGATCCTCATGAAGCTCGACCTGCGCGACCGCGCCCAAGCCGTCGTCGTCGCCTACGAGACCGGCCTCGTCCAGCCCGGCACGTGACCAGGAATCACGCGACTCCTGCCCGATTCCGGGCAGATCTTTGCCCATTCGCCGCTCCGTAGGGCACGGTTTACCCCGTGACCCACACGGCCGCGGACCTCGTCGAGCAGATCGTCCGGACGACGGGGCTGTCCACCGGCGAGGCGCGGCGGGTCGTCGCCGACGTCACGGCCTACTTCTCCGAGGCCGCCGAGGACTACGTCCGGCGGCGCCACCACGAGCTGCAGCTGCGCGGCGGCAAGAACGAGGAGATCTTCGAGCGGATCCGGGCCGAGCTGGCCCACCGCCCGGTGCGCGCGCCCGAGCTGACCACCCGGCAGCTGCGCCGCATCGTCTACGGCTGAACCCGCCCCCTGACCAGCACCGACCCCAGCCGCTGGGCTGGCGGCACGCGATCGGAAGGACCCACCATGTGCGGAATCGTCGGATACGTCGGCGCGAAGCCGGCCGCCCCCATCCTGGTCGACGGCCTCGCGCGGCTGGAGTACCGCGGCTACGACTCCGCCGGCGTCGCCGTCCTCGGGCCGAGCGAGATCCGGCTGCACCGCGACGCCGTCCGCGTCCGCGACCTCGAGGCGACGCTGCCCAAGCGCTTCGGCGGCAAGGTCGGCATCGGCCACACCCGCTGGGCCACGCACGGCGTGCCGTCGCAGCGCAACGCCCACCCGCAGCTCAGCGCGGACGGGCGGGTCGCCGTCGTGCACAACGGCATCATCGACAACGCCGCCCAGTTGCGGGCCGAGCTCGAGGCCGACGGCGTCGCGCTCGCCTCGGACACCGACACCGAGGTCCTCGCCCACCTCATCGCCCGCGCGGACGGAACGCTCGAGGACGCCGTCCTCGCCACCCTCGACCGCATCGACGGCACCTACGGCCTCGCCGTCCTCGACCGGGAGCACCCGGACCGCATCGTCGTCGCCCGCAACGGCAGCCCGATCATCATCGGCATCGGCGACCGCGAGATGCACGTCGCCAGCGACACCTCTGCGCTGGTCCGCTACACCCGTCAGGTCGTCCACCTCGACGACGGCGAGCTCGCCACGCTCAGGGCCGACGGCTACCAGACCTTCACCCGCGACGCGCGCACGACGAAGACCGCCGTCACCGTCGACTGGGACACGTCGGACTACGGCACCGACGGCCATCGGCACTTCATGCACAAGGAGATCGCCGAGCAGCCCGACGCCGTCCGCCGCGTCCTCAAGGGCCGGCTGGACGAGCGGTTCCAGACCGTCCGCCTGGGCGGCCTCGAGATGGACGCCCGCGAGATGCGCGAGTTCCGCCGGGTCAAGATCCTAGGCTGCGGCTCGGCCTACTACGCCGGCCAGGCCGGAGCGCAGTTCATCGAGGAGCTGGCCCGCATCCCGGCCGACGCCGAGCCGGCCTCGGAGTTCCGCTACCGCAACCCCGTCATCGAGAAGGACACGCTCTACGTCGCCGTCAGCCAGTCCGGCGAGACGTACGACACGCTGGTCGCCGTCCAGGAGCTCAAGCGCAAGGGCGGCCGGGTGATCGGTCTGGTCAACGCGGTCGGATCGAGCATCGCGCGCGAGTGCGACGGCGGCGTCTACCTGCACGCGGGTCCCGAGGTCGCCGTCGCGTCGACCAAGGCGCTGACGAACATGATGGTCGGCTTCGCGCTGCTCGGCCTGCACCTCGGCCGCATCCGCGACGTCTCACCGGCCGACGGCCGCCGCCTTCTCCAGGCCCTCACCGCGCTTCCGGAGCAGATCGAGACGATCCTGGCCGACGAGGAGCAGCTCGCCGCCGTCGCCAAGACCCTCGCGCAGGCACCGAGCCTCTTCTTCGTCGGCCGCACCCGCGGCTTCCCCGTCGCCCGCGAGGGGGCGCAGAAGTTCAAGGAGATCTCGTACCGGCACGCCGAGGCGTACCAGACGTCAGAGCTCAAGCACGGCCCGCTCGCGCTGGTCGGCCCGGACCTGCCGACCGTCGCGATCGTCCCCGACGACGAGCTGCTCGACCGCAATCTCGGCGCGCTGCAGGAGATCACCGCGCGATCGGGCCCGCTCGTGGTGGTGACGCACGACGGCGTCGACCTCGGTGTGACGTCGGCGCACGTCGTCGCCGTGCCGAAGAGTGAGCCGGAGCTGGATCCGCTGCTGCTGACGATCCCGCTCCAGCTCCTCGCCTACCACGCCGCGCTGCTGCTCGGCCACGACGTCGACAAGCCCCGCAACCTCGCGAAGTCCGTCACCGTCGAGTGAGCCCGCCGGCGAGTCAGCCCACGTGCGGCGCGACCTCGGCCGCGATCAGCTCCAGGTGGTCGAGGTCGGCCAGGTCCAGGACCTGCAGGTAGATCCGGCTGCCGCCGAGCTCGCGAATGGCGTTGATGCCGTCGACGACCTCGCGCGGGGTGCCCGCCAGACCGTTCTGCCGCACCTCGGCGGGCTCCCGCCCGATGGCGGCGGCACGGCGGGCGAACTCGGCCTCGTCGGCCCCGACGCAGGCGACCAACGCGACCGAGTAGACCAGCGAGTCGGGGTCGCGGCCAGCCTCTTCACACGCCTTGCGCACGGCGAGGAACCGGTCGCCGATGTCGGACTTGGCCGGGAACGAGGTGTTGTACTCGGCGGCGTACGTGGCGGCCAGCGCGGGCGTGCGGCGCGGGCCGTTGCCGCCGACGATGATCGGGACCGGCTGCTGCACCGGCTTCGGCAGCCCAGGCGAGTCGGAGACGGTGTAGTGCCGGCCCGCGAAGTCGAACGTCGACCCCTCGGGCGTGTTCCACAGGCCGGTGACGACGGCGAGCTGCTCTTCGAGGATGCCGAATCGCTTCTCGGGGAACGGGATGCCGTAGGCCGCGTGCTCGGCCGCGTACCAGCCGGCGCCCAGGCCCAGCTCGACCCGGCCGCCTGACATCTGGTCGACCTGCGCCACCTGGATGGCCAGCACGCCGGGATAGCGGAACGTCGCCGACGACACCAGCGTGCCCAGGCGGATGCGCGACGTCTCGCGGGCCAGCCCGGCCAGCGTCGTCCACGCGTCGGTGGGGCCGGGCAGACCGCTGACGGAGCCCATCTTCAGGTAGTGGTCGGAGCGGAAGAAGGCGTCGAACCCGAGCCGCTCGGTCGCCTGCGCGACGGCGAGCAGGTCGTCGTAACTGGCCCCCTGCTGGGGCTCGGTGAAGATCCGGAGCTGCATGGCTCCAGCCTTTCACGACCCCGGCCGGCGCCTGCGGGCAGCCGGACGAACCTACAGCCAGCCCTTGCGCCGGAAGACGACGAACAGCATCGCGCAGACCAGCCCCATGAGGATCAGCGCGAACGGGTACCCCCACGCCCAGTGGGTCTCGGGCATGTTGTCGAAGTTCATGCCATAGATGGTCCCGACCAGCGTGGGCGCGAACAGGATGGCGGCCCAGGCGGAGATCTTCTTGAGCTCCTCGTTCTGCTCGAAGCTGGCCTCCGTGAGCGACTTCATCTCCTCGTTCTGCTGCTGCGTCACCAGCGTGGCGTTGACGGCGAGGATGTCGGAGAGCACCTGCCGGAAGCCGTCGACCCGCTCCGTCACCTCCGTGACGTGGTCGGCGACGTCGCGCAGGTAGCGCTGGAGCTCCTCGTCGGTGCCGTACTTCTCGAAGCCCGCCTCGAGGCCGGCCAGCATGCCCGGCAGCGGCCGCGTGGCCCGCTGGAACTCGAGCACCTCGCGCGACAGCTCGTAGATGCGCCGCGACACCTTGGGATCGCGGCCGAACACCTGGACCTCGATCTCGTCGACGTCGTTGCTGACGCCGTTGACGACCGGGACGTAGCCGTCGACCACGGAGTCGAGGACGGCGTACAGCACGGCCTCGGGGCCGAGGCGGAGCAGGTCGGGGTCGTCCTCCATGCGGCGGCGGACGCCGGACAGGTTCGGCGCGGCGCCGTGGCGGACGGTGATGACGAAGCCGGGCCCGACGAACAGGTGCAGCTCGGCGAAGTCGACCTCTTCGACGGAGTCGATGTAGCGGGCCGCCCGCAGCACCACGAACAGGGTCTCGCCGTAGCGCTCCAGCTTGGGCCGCTGGTGCGCCTCCATGGCGTCCTCGATGGCCAGCTCGTGCAGGTCGAACTCGTCGGCCAGCGACATCAGCTCGGCGTCGTTCGGCTTGTAGAGCCCGATCCAGGCCATCGCCTCGGAGTCGGTGCGCAGCTGGCGGTAGGTCTCGGCCAGTGAGCTGGGCGAGCTGATGCGCTTGCCGTCGCGGTACAGCGCCGCGTCGACGATGCTCGACATCGGCTCGCGGACCTCGGGCTCACCCGCGGGATCGTCGGTCACGGTGCTGCCGCGGCCCTGACGGCGAAGGGCCGGCCTGATGACGCGCAGTGCACGCTGACGGCGAGGTGGCATGACGTCGCTCCCGGGACGGTGAGGCGGACGGAATCGGGTGTCGATCGACGCAGGAACACCCGGCCGCCAGGCATCAGCTGCCCGTGACCTCGGTGCCCTGCGGCGCATGACTAGGGGGTTCACTGCGCATGGCAGCCTCACCTCCCGATTCGTCGCCGCTGTGCCGCCCTCCAGAATAGTCCACGCGGGCCCCCTGCGGCGATCAGCCCGACCGGTCCGGCTCCAGGATCGCGACGCACTCGACGTGGTGCGTCATCGGGAACAGGTCGAACGCACGCAGCCCGGCGAGCCGGTAGCCGTGGCCGGCGAACGTGGCGAGGTCGCGGGCCAGCGCGGCGGGGTCGCAGGCGACGTAGGCGACCACCCGCGGCCGGCGGGCGGCGATCCGGCGGACCACGGCGGATTTGGCGCCCTCGCGGGGCGGGTCCAGCACGACGACGTCGGCGGCGTCCGGCACGCCCGCCGGCCCCGTCGCCGACAGCACGCGGTCGACCCGGCCGGCCACCAGCCGCACCCACGCGACGTCGTGCAGGTTGCGCCTCGCGTCGGCGATCGCCTGCCGCGACCCCTCGACGCCGAACACCGACCCGGCCGGCCCGACGGCGTTCGCCAGCGCGCCGGCGAACAGCCCGACGCCGCAGTACAGGTCCATCGCCCGTTCGCCCGGCCGGGCCCGCACGCCGTCGAGCACGGCGCCCACCAGCGTGGCCGCCGCTCCCGGGTGCACCTGCCAGAAACCGCCGCCGCTGACCCGCCAGCGCCGGCCGGCCGCCTCCTCGACCACGTGACCGCGGCCCTCGACGACCTCGTCGTCGACGATGATCTGACGCTCCCCCGTGGTCGCCGCGACCACCTCGACCGACGACGCGCCCGGCCAGTGCCCGTCCTCGACGCGGGCCGCGCGGACCGCGTCGTGCGCGATGAGGCAGGTGTCGACGGGGACGACCTCGTGCGAGCGGTGCTGGCGCAGTCCGGCCCGCCCGGCGGCGTCGACGGCGTACGTGACCCGCGTGCGCCACGACAGCCCGTTCTCATCGCCCGGAACCGGCTCGACGGTCACCTCACGGCGGATCCCGGCCAGCCGCTCGAGCTGCTCGGAGACGACGGCGGCCTTCAGCGACCGCTGGGCGGGCAGCAGCACGTGCTGCCAGTCGCAGCCGCCGCACTTCCCCGGGCCGGCCCACGGGCACGGCGGCTCGACCCGGGCCGGCGACGGCGTCAGGATCGCGACGGCGTCGGCGCGCCAGAAGCGGTCCTCGGTACCGCCCTCGGTGATCCGGATCCGGACCCGCTCGCCGGGCAGGGTGTGCCGGACGAAGACGGCGCGGCCCTCGTGCCGCGCGACGCAGACACCGCCGTGCGCGACGGGCCCGACCTCGACGACCACCTCGGTGCCGACGACGGACTCGCCGCGGACGGTGCGGGCCCGGCCGCTCAGCGCGGGCCCCGTCGTACGTCGCCCGGCGCGCGGCGCGCGGGCCTGGCCTTCACCGACGCCGCCGACCGCAGCTGCCACGGGACGCTCGTCACCATGACGCCCGGCGTGAACAGCAGCCGGCCCTTGAGCCAGAAGACGCTCTGGTTGTGCAGGATCCGCTCCCACCAGTGCCCCACGACGTACTCCGGCACGTACACCGTCACCACGTCGCGCGGGCTGGCCCGGCGGATGGCCCGAACGTACTCGACGACCGGCCGGGCGATCTCGCGGTACGGCGAGTCGAGCACACGCAGCGGCACCGGGATGTCGTGCCGGTCCCACTGGTCGAGCAGCTGGTTCGTCGCTGCGGAGTCGACGTCGACGGTGATGGCCTCGATGATGTCCGGCCGCGCCGCCCGGGCGTAGGCGATGGCCCGCACCGTCGGCTTGTGCAGCCGCGACACCAGCACGACCGCGTGCACGCGCGACGGCAGCAGCGACTCGGCCGGCCAGTCGTCGACGGCCAACTCCTCGGAGGTGGCGTCGTAGTGCCGCCGGATGCCGCGCATCAGCAGGAACAGCAGCGGCATCATCGCGACGACCAGCCAGGCGCCGTGGGTGAACTTGGTGATCAGCACGACGACGAGGACCGTGCCGGTGAGGGCCGCGCCGGTGGCGTTGATGACCCGCGAGCGCAGGATCTGCCGTCGTTCCGGGCCGGCCGGACCGCCCGCCAGCAACCGGTTCCAGTGCCGCACCATCCCCGTCTGGCCGAAGGTGAACGCTGTGAACACCCCGACGATGTAGAGCTGGATCAGCCGCGTCACCGAGGCGTCGAACGCGACGATCAGCAGTCCGGCCAGCACCGCCAGCACGATGATGCCGTTGCTGAACACCAGCCGGTCGCCGCGGGTGTGCAGCTGGCGCGGCGCGTAGCGGTACTGCGCGAGGATCGAGCCGAGCAGCGGGAAGCCGTTGAAGGCGGTGTTCGCCGCCAGGATGAGGATGAGCGCCGCGGCGCCCTGCACGTAGTAGAACGGAATGGTGCCGCCGCCGAACACGGCCTCGGCCAGCTGCGAGATGACCGTCGGCTGCGGCAGGTCGCAGTCGAAGCCGACCAGGTCGCACGGGTTCTCGACGTAGCGGACGTCGGCGATGACGGCCAGCGCGGTGATGCCGCTGAACATCGTGATCGACAGTGTGCCCATGATGGCCAGCGTCGCGGCGGCGTTCTTCGCCTTGGGCTTGCGGAAGGCGGGCACGCCGTTGGCGATCGCCTCGACCCCCGTCAGCGCGGTACAGCCGGACGCGAAGGCGCGCAGCACCAGCAGCATGAGCGCGATGCCGCCGAGGTCGGTCATCTCGGCCTCGACGTCGTAGCCGGCCGACTCCGCGACCGGGTCGGCGCCGAACACCGTCTTGCCCAGGCCCCACACGATCATCGCGCCGATGCCGACGATGAACAGGTAGGTGGGGATGGCGAACGCGGTGCCGCTCTCGCGGATGCCCCGCAGGTTCATGGCCGCCAGCAGGACGACCAGCCCGATGGCCATCGGGACCCGGTAGTCGTTCAGTTCCGGCACGGCCGAGATGAGGTTGTCCACGCCCGCGGAGACCGACACCGCCACCGTCAGGATGTAGTCGATGAGCAGCGCGCTCGCGACGATCAGTCCCGCCGTCGGCCCCAGGTTGGTGTTGGCGACCTCGAAGTCGCCGCCGCCCGTCGGGTAGGCCCGCACCAGCTGCCGGTACGAGGCGACCACCGTGACCAGCAGCAGCACGACGACGGCGGCGACCCACGGCGTGTACGTCAGGTACGCCAGGCCACCCAGCGTCAGGATGACCAGGATCTCCTGAGTGGCGTACGTGACCGACGACAGCGGGTCGCTGGCGAACACCGGCAGGGCCAGCCGCTTGGGTAGCAGCGTGTGCCCCATGCGCTCGCTGGGGAGTTTGCGACCGATGAGCAGCCGCTTGGAGAGATCGCCGAGGCTCGGCACGATCGGCAATGGTATGCCTTCCACCGCGGACGTGTAACGTCGAGTGCGACACGCCGAGCCCGGGGGTCGCCCCGGTCGATGCGGAAGGACCAGAGTGCACGTCGTCATCATGGGCTGCGGCAGGGTCGGCTCGACCGTCGCGCACATCCTCGAGTCGCACGACCACACCGTCGCCATCGTCGACCAGAACCCCGAGGCGTTCCGGCGGCTGCAGCCCGGGTTCGAGGGCTCGACGGTGGCCGGCGTGGGGTTCGACCGCGACGTGCTCATCGAGGCCGGCATCGAGCGCGCCGACGCGTTCGTCGCGGTCAGCAGCGGCGACAACTCCAACATCCTCGCCGCGCGGGTCGCCCGCGAGACGTTCGGCGTCGACAACGTCGTGGCCCGCATCTACGACCCCGGCCGCGCGGAGGTCTACCAGCGCCTGGGCATCCCGACGGTGGCGACCGTGCGGTGGACGGCCGACCAGATCCTGCGCCGGCTGTTCCCCGAGGGCGCCCAGACCGAGTGGGTCGACCCCACCGGCACCGTCCAGCTGGCCGAGCTGCACGTCAGCAGCGGCTGGATCGGCCTCACCGCCGACAAGCTCGAAAAGGCGTCCGGCGCCCGGATCGCCTTCCTCACCCGCTACGGCGAGGGTGTGCTGCCCACCGCCGACACCGTCATCCAGGACGGCGACCTCGTGCACGTCCTCGTCAACACCGAGCGCATCCCGTACGTCGTCCAGGTGCTCTCGAAGGACCCGGAGGTGGAGGTCTGATGCGGGTCGCCATCGCCGGCGCCGGCAACGTCGGCCGCTCGATCGCGTCGGAGCTGCTGGCCAACGGCCACGACGTGCTGCTCATCGACAAGGACACCAAGGCCATCAAGGCGGCCAGCGTGCCCGAGGCCGAGTGGCTGCTGGCCGACGCCTGCGAGCTGTCCATGCTCGAGGAGGCCGCGCTCGACCGCTGCAACGTCGTCATCGCCGCCACCGGCGACGACAAGGTCAACCTCGTCGTGTCGCTGCTGGCCAAGACCGAGTTCGGGGTGCCCCGGGTGGTGGCCCGGGTCAACCACCCCCGCAACGAGTGGATGTTCAACGAGTCCTGGGGCGTCGACGTCTCGGTCTCGACGCCGCGCATCATGAGCGCCCTGGTCGAAGAGGCGGTCAGCGTCGGCGACCTGGTCCGGCTGTTCAGCTTCCGCCAGGGCGAGGCCAACCTCGTCGAGCTGACCCTGCCGGCCGACTCCCCCATCGTCGGGACGGCGGTCGCCGACGTCGCGTGGCCGGTCGACACCTCGCTGGTCTCGATCATCCGCGGCAAGCACGTGCACAGCCCACTCCCGGACCTCCCCCTCGAGGCCGGCGACGAACTGCTCTTCGTGGCCGCCCCGGAGCGCGAGAAGCAGCTCGAGAACCTGCTCTCGCCCCACAACGCCTGACGGACCACCATCCGCCCGCCCTCTTTCACCCCATCACTCCACGTCGATCGTGGAGTGATGGGGCAGTTGCTGGGCGAGATGTCCGATTGACGGCCCGCTTACTCCACGATCGACTTCGGCGGCGGGGACGCGGCCGCGTCGGCTCGGGGCCGACGGCGTCAGCTGTCGGCGGGGCCGGGGTCGGTCTTCGCGGGCGACGGCGACGGCGACGGCGCCGCCGTCGCGTCGAGGCGGTCCTGGTGGGCGCGGTAGGCGGGCCGGATGATCAGCCACGACAGGTAGGCGACCAGCAGGAACAGCGGCCAGCTCATGACCAGCCGGGCGCCGGCCAGCCAGCCGATCTGCTCTTCGCCGGACAGGTACAGCGGCACCTGGACGGCCAGCCGCAGCGCGAACATGCCCACCCACAGCGTGCTGGCCAGCGTGTACGCGCGCACCAGCGCGGGATCGCGCCGCCAGGACATCCCCTGACCGGTGACCAGGCCGACGAAGACGCCCAGCAACGGCCAGCGGACCAGGATCGAGACCAGGTACGCCAGCCCGTAACCGACGTTGATGAGCAGGCCGGGCAGGAAGACGTCCTCGGCCCGGCCGGTGCGGTTGGCCATGAAGGCGGCGATGCCGACGCCGAGGAACCCGGCGATGACGTTCTGCAGCGGCTCCTTGCGCAGCAGCCGGACCACGGCGAGCAGCACGCCGGAGCCGATGGCGACCCAGAGCGACAGCGTGAGGTCGCGGCCGGCCGCGGTGTAGACGAGCGTGAACAGGGCGAGCGGGAGGCCCGCGTCGAGCAGGGCGCCGGGCCCGAGGACGTTCTGGGCGCGGAACCGCTCGTCCGAGGCGATCGCCTGGGCCCAGCTCGGCCGGCCGCTACGGTCGGGGGCGCCGGGATCGCTCTGGCTCATCTCACTCCATGCCTGCGGGTAGCAGCTCGTATCGCGGGTTGTACATGATTCTGCGGCCGTCGAGGGTGGCGACCCGTCCGGTCGCGACCAGTCGTCGTCCGCAGCTGATGCCGGCGATGCGCCGCCGGCCGAGCCAGACCAGTGTCACCGCCCCGGAGCCGTCGAACAAGTCGGCCTCGAGGGCGGGTGTGCCCAGGCGGGGCTGCAGCGTGACCGACTGCAGCACCCCACGGACGCGCACGGTCGTGCGGTCCTCGACATCGGCGAGCGGCTCACAACCCGTCTTGCGGGCGTCGTCGCGCAGTTCCTCGGCCTCGACCTCTTCGTCAGAGGCGACCCACCGAGTGATGGCGCCCCAGAGTCCGCGGCGCCCATTCTTCTCGTCCACGTCTCTAGGATATTCCGGCCGGCAAACGCACTGGTCAGGCCTGCAGCGGCTGGGACGGGTCGACCGGCTGCTGGCTGCCCGCCGGCGGCTTGAGCGCGATGACGTCGCCCGGCGCCATGGGCGCCTGGCCGCGCACGACCACCGTCTGCTTCACCAGGTCGACGAACTGCTGGAAGACGGCGGCGTCGTTGGTGGCCTTACCGAGGAACGTGGCGCGCAGCATCCAGCGCGGGCCGTCGACGGCGGAGACGCGCGACGGCTGCAGCACCTGCTTGCCGTCGGGCGCCTGCACCGGCACGACCAGCCGGATCTCGGGACCGAACGGGCCGGGCGCCTCGTCGGCGCGGCCGCCGCGGCGCTTCGCGTCCTGGGTGATCTGCAGCCGGGTCTGCCCCCACATGCCGGAGCTGCGCGGCGCGGCGACGGCGATCAGCTGCACCGCCGCGTCCTCGATGGCGAGGACGGCGCTGGTGGCGTTGCCGGTGCGCTGGTCGATCTGCAGCTGCAGCTTCATGCCGGGCGCGGCCTTGACCAGCAGGCCGCCGAGGTCGACGCGGCCCTTGCGCGCCTCGGCGAGGTCGACCTCGGACTCGTCGAACGGGCCGCCGGTGCGGTCGCTCTTGGGCGACTCGCCCTCGTCGCCCGCCTCGCCCGGCTCGCCCGAGCCGGAGCCCGCGCCGGTTCCCGAGCGCGACGGCGTCGACGACGCCTGCGTGGTCTCCTCGACCTCGGGCTCGTCCTCATCGCCGTCGCGGCGCCGCCGTCCCCACACCTGACCGTCCCCTTCGCTATCGAACGCCGGCGTTGCCGCCGGTCTGAGTTGCCGTTCCCGTCGAGCCGTACCCACCGTCGCCCCGCGCGGAGCCGGGCAGCCGCTCGACCTCGTGGAACCGGGCCTGCTCGACGCGCTGGATGACCAGCTGAGCGATCCGGTCGCCGCGCGCGAACACCGCCGGCTCACGCAGGTCGTGGTTGACCAGCACCACCTTGACCTCGCCCCGGTAGCCCGCGTCGACCGTGCCCGGCGTGTTGACGATGCTGACCCCGAGCCGGTGCGCGAGCCCCGAACGCGGGTGGATGAATGCAGCGTAACCCGCGGGCAGGGCGATCGCGATGCCCGTCCCCACCATGGCCCGCTCCCCTGGCGCGATGCTGACGTCGCTGGTCGTGACCAGGTCGGCACCCGCGTCGCCGGGGTGCGCGTAGCCGGGCAGCGGCACGCCGGGATCGAGGCGCGTGATCAGGACGTCGACCGGACGGTTCTCGTTCGTCACGGGTTCACCTCCGCGACCTTTGCGGCCGCTTCAGACAGCTCCGACGGCTCGACCGCGCGGCCGTGCTCGATGAAGTGGGTGGGCGGCACGACGACGAAGACGGCCGATGCGGTGACGCTGACGGGGCCGTCGGCGGCGTTCTCGCGGCCGGTGGCGGACATGAAGATCTTGCGGCCCTCGGCGCCGTCGACCGCGGCGTCGATGAACAGGGTGGTGCCGACCGGGACCGGGCGGCGGTAGCTGGTCTCGAGGTGGCCGGTGACGGCCGGCTTGCCGATCAGCCAGATCAGCGAACCGAGCACCTCGTCGAACGCCAGCGACAGCATGCCGCCGTGCGCGAGGCCCGGGGCGCCCTGATGGTCGTCGGTGACGGTGAACCTGCCCGACACCGTCAGCCCTTCGCCGGCCGTGACCGTGACGTGCAGCCCCGTCGGGTGGTCCGGCCCGCAGCCCACGCACATGCGGTAGTGCGAGGCGATGGTGGAGCCGGGCGCCGGCGCATCGGGGTGCCGCCCGATCGCGCCGTCGAGGTGCCGTTCGATCACGATCGACGACCCTACCCGCTCACTGTCCGCGATCCGTGGCAGCCCGAACACCGGCCCCTGCGGGGGTCCACCTTCACGGTGCGTGGCAGTCTGCTGCAATGACCCATTACCGCGAACGCCTGGTGGCGCCGGTCCTGTGGTGGGTGCTGCTGGCGGGCCTGACCGGGTCGGCCTGGCTGGTCTACCACCAGGTGTACGGCCCGGGCGTCTCGCTGCCGGTGGCCGCCGGGGTGTTCCTGCTCGGCGCGGCCGCGCTGCTCGCGTACGGCCGGCTGCTCATCGCCGTCGACACTGACGGCGTGACGGTCGGGCGGGCCCGGCTGCCGCTGACGGCGCTCGGCCCGGCCGAGGCGATGACCGGCGACGCGGCCCGCACGGCCCGCGGTCCCGGCCTCGATCCCCGCGCCTACCTGGCGATCCGGGGGTACGTGCCGGGGGTCGTTCGCATCGGGGTCGACGACGACGCCGACCCCACCCCGTACTGGCTCGTGTCGACGCGCCGCCCCGAGCGGCTCGTAGCCGTGCTCGAGGCGGCGCGTCAGACCACCGGCCGGTGACGGGGAAAGGTTCAGCTCGGGCCTTCCGGCCCTTCGTGCTCGACGGGGCTCAGGCCGCGCAGTCGCGGCAGATGAGCTGCCCGTCCTTCTCCTTCGCCAGCTGGCTGCGGTGGTGCACCAGGAAGCACTGCGAGCAGGTGAACTCGTCAGCCTGCCGCGGCAGTACCCGGACCGCGAGCTCCTCGTTCGACAGATCTGCTCCCGGCAGCTCCATGGACTCGTTCAGGTCCGACTCGTCGACGTCGACGATGCCGGACGACTTGTCCATGCGCCGGTTCTTCAGCTCCTCGAGCGAGTCCTCGGACAGATCGTCGTCGGTCTTGCGTGGCGCGTCGTAATCGGTTGCCATCGATCTATTCCCCCTCACTGGGCGCGTGTGGTTCGTCCGTTGGCCGGGTCGGTTGGACTCCGTGCCCCTCCGTAACGCACGACGGCCCACGGTTGTGCCCGCTCCGAGCGGGAGATTCTGCCTGATGCCGTACCCGGTTGGCACGGCACCCCACCCTGTGGGATTCGTGTCGTCCTCTGGACCGACGCGTCACACCGTCCTCGGGGACGAGGGATGTCACCATTCCAAGCGGGAAGCTGTCTACGGACCATACGCGCTGAGAGGATCCGCATGCTCGAGATCGACCGGCTGTCGCGCCGCTACGGCGACGTCGTGGCCCTCGACGACCTCTCGTTCACGGTGCGACCTGGGCAGATGTACGGTTTCGTCGGCACCAACGGAGCCGGCAAGACCACCGCGATGCGCATCGTCCTGGGCGTGCTCGAGCCCGACAGCGGCGAGGTCCGCTGGAACGGCACCCGCCTCGACCAGGACCTGCGCCGCGAGTTCGGCTACATGCCCGAAGAGCGCGGCCTGTACCCGAAGATGCAGGTCCACGAGCACCTCGTGTACCTCGCGCAGCTGCACGGTGTGGCACGCATCACAGCCGTGAAGGCCGCATCGGAGCTGCTGGAGGCGCTCGCTCTGAGCGAACGCGCGTCAGATCGCATCGAGTCGCTCTCGCTCGGGAACCAGCAGCGCGTGCAGCTGGCGGCCGCGCTCGTCCACGACCCCACGGTGATGGTCCTCGACGAGCCGTTCAGCGGCCTCGACCCCATGGGCGTCGACGCCATGGCCGCCGTCCTGCGCGCCCGGGTCGACGCCGGCGCCGCCGTCGTGTTCTCCAGCCACCAGCTCGAGCTGGTCGAGCGCCTCTGCGACGCCGTCGGCATCATCCGGGCCGGCCGCATGGTCGCCGACGGCAGCGTCGACGAGCTGCGCGGCGACGCCGGGCACCGATACCGGCTCGCTGTGGGTGCGGCTGCGGGCTGGACGGCGTCGCTCGCCGCCGCCGTCCCGGGCCTCACGATCATCGACGACGGTGACCGGGTCGCCCTGGTCGAGCTGCCGCCGTCGGCCGACGACCAGACGCTGCTCGACGCCGCCCGCGCGCTCGGGCCGGTGCACCAGTTCACGCCCGAGCGGCCGACGCTGGCCGAGCTGTTCCGCTCGGTGGTCGCCGAACCGGCGCCCGATCCCGCCGTTGCCGGCCCGAAGAAGGTCGAGGTCGCCCGATGACGCGCCCCCTGTCGTTCCGCGAGGCCGCCACGCTCGTCGCCCGGCGCGAGTTCGGTCAGCGGATCCGCGAGCGGTCCTTCTTCATCTCCCTGCTCATCACCCTCGGCATCATCGCCGTCGTCGTGCTGCTCCCCCGGTTCACCGACCTCGGCAACGACAGTTACGACGTCGCGCTCGTCGGCGACTCGTCGCAGCTGCAGGAGGCGGTCGAGCACCAGGCCGAGGTCGCCGACATCGAGGTCTCCTTCCGGTCCGTCGCCGACGCGGCGGAGGCCGAGTCCGCCGTCCGCGACGGTGACATCGACGCCTACGTCGACGATGACACCGTCTACGTCGACCAGTCCCTCGACAGCTCGCTGCGCGCCGTCCTCGAGAACGCGTACAGCCAGGTCGAGGGCGCGCGGGCGCTGGAGTCGGCCGGCATCGACCCGGCCGAGGTGTCCGCCGCCCTGACCTCGGCGACGCTGGAGACGGTGACGCTCGACCCCGAGGCCGACGAGCGCGAGACCCGCGGCGGCATCGCCTTCTTCGGGACGATCATCCTGTTCGGCCAGCTCATCACCTACTCGATGTGGGTCGCCATGGGCGTCGTCGAGGAGAAGTCCAGCCGCGTCGTCGAGGTGATCCTGTCGACCATCCCGGCCCGCGCCCTGCTCGCCGGGAAGATCATCGGGATCGGGCTGCTCGGGCTGGTGCAGCTGGCGCTGATCGGCGGACTGGGCCTGGGCATCGCGGCCGCCCTCGGTGCCGTGGAGCTGACGGGGCCGATGATCACGCCCGTCCTGACGGCGCTCGGCTGGTTCGTGCTCGGCTTCGCCGCCTACGCCTCGCTGTCCGCCGCGGCGGCCGCGCGGATCTCGCGGCAGGAGGACCTGCAGAACGTCACCACGCCGGTCAACACGCTGATGATGGTGTCGTACTTCGGCGCCTTCTTCGTGTTCCTCAACCCCGACACCCCGGCCGCCGGCGTGCTGAGCATCGTGCCGCCATTCAGCGCACTGATCATGCCGCTGCGGATGGCCCGAGGCGATGCGGCGGCGTGGGAGGTCGGGCTGGCTCTGGGGCTGATGCTGGCGCTGATCGCGGTGCTGGTGGTCCTGGCGGCGCGGATCTACGAGGGCGCGGTGCTGAGGATGGGCGCCAAGGTGCCACTCAAGGACGCCTGGGCGGCGCGGCGGAAGGTGAGTTCCTGAGGTCAGTTCGGCCGGGGGGATGAGGGTGGCTCCCCGTCCCCCTTGCTGCCCATTCTCTTGACGCCACCGATCATCTCCGAGCACGGTTGGCCGGGCTCCTCGCCGAGTCGCTCGGGGGTGATGAGGTGGGCTCCCCGTCCCCCTTGCTGCCCATTCTCTTGACCCCGGCCACCCGCCGATCATCTCCAAGGGCGGGTTGGCTCCTCGCTGAGTCGGTCGGGGGGTGAGGTGGGCTCCCCGTCCCCCTTGCTGCCCATTCTCTTAACCCCGGCCACCCGCCTCAAGTCCGCGCGCTCTGTGCTTGCGCGCCGCCGGGGTCGGGGCGCTTGAACTTGACCCGGGCACCCGG
>NZ_SMKL01000061.1 GCF_004348545.1 Jiangella ureilytica
CCTGATAGCTGCCCGTTCTTAGGCCCCGGACGGGCGGGTCAAGCGGACCCCCACGGCGCGAAGCGCCACCAGGGTCCGCTTGAGGCGACCGTCCGGGGCCAAGAGAATGGGCAGCAGGGGGACGGGGAACCCAGCGCAACCACACCAGGCCGGACCTGACCTGACCTCTAAGCTTGCGGAACGGGGCGCCGCTCAGCCGGACCAGAAGCCCACCCTGGGCACCTGGTGACCCCCCTCCCCCATGATCATCAAGGGGAGGTGGCGGCGCGGACGGCGGGAGCGACCTCTTCGGCGAAGGTGCGGAGCTGGTCCACGGGCCCGCCGAACACCAGGACGTCGGCGCGGTGGTCCGTGACCAGGGCGCTCAGCTCGTCGACCCACTGCGACGGGGGGCCGTCGAGATAGCCCTCGGAGGCGCCGCCGGTGATGGTGCCGCCGACGTTGTACACGCGCTTCACCGCCGACGGGTCGCGGCCGGCGTCCGCCGCGCCGGCGTCGACCCGGTCGTTGAGCTCCGGCAGCCGCCCCACCACCTGGGCGGACACCGACGGTACCCAGCCGTCGGCCACGCGACCGGTCAGGGCCAGCGCCCGCGGCCCGTACGCGCCGATCCAGATGCCGATGTCGTGCGCCGGCAGCGGCCCGGAGTGCATGCCTCTGAGGTGGTAGTGCGAGCCCTCGAAGCGCAGGCCGCGGTCGCCGCTCCACAGGAGCCGGATCACCTCGACCGCCTCGCCCAGCGCCGCCAGCGCCTCGCCCGGCGAGCGCCGCGCACCGCCGTAGCCCTCGATGGCGTCCCAGAACGCCCCCGCGCCCAGCCCCAGCTCGAACCGTCCGCCCGACAGCACGTCCAGCGACGCCGCCGCCTTGGCCAGGACACCGGGCGGGCGCAGCGGCAGGCAGGCGACGTCGGGGAAGACGCGAAGCGACGACGTCGCCGTGAGGATCGCGCTCGACAGGACCAGGGTGTCGACGAACCGGCGCTGGTACGGGTGGTCCTGGATGCCGACGTACTCCAACCCGAGCGACTCGGCCAGCCGTGCCGTCTCGACCAGCGGGTCGGCGGCGTTCGGGACGAGGAAGTAGCCGAAGCTCACCACGTCGCCGGCCTCCGGTCGCGCCAGGGCCGGGCCGCCTCGAGCTGCGCGGCCAGCGACAGCAGCGTCTCGTCGGCGCCGTGGCGCCCGCCCAGCATGACGCCGACCGGCAGCTCGACCCCGTCGGCGACCGCCGTCTCCAGGGGCAGGCTGATCGCCGGCCAGCCGGTGAGGTTCCAGACGCTGGTCCAGGGCGTGAACGCCATCTGCCGGGCGAAGTCGCCGGCGGGGTCGACGTCGTCGCGCTGCGAGCCGACCGGCGCCGGCAGCTGCGCCAGCGTGGGGCTCAGGACGACGTCGTAGGCCGCCCACGTGGCCGCCGCTTCGCGCGTCGTCGTCTGGATGAGCGCGAGCGCCGACGCGAACTCGATGCCGCTGACCGACCGGCCCTTGTCGCGCAGCCAGCGGGTCAGCGGGAGCAGCAGGCGCTCGTGCTCCGGCGGGACCGGCGCGCTCAGCGCCAGCACCGACCAGATCGACTCGAAGGAGTCCCAGCGCTCCGCCTCGAACGGGACGGGGGCCGGCTCGACCCGGTGCCCGAGGTCCTCGAGCAGCCGCGCGGTGCGGACGGCGGCGGCGAGGCAGGCGTCGTCGACGGGGGCGCCTGGGGAGATGACGGGGCTGGTGAGCAGGCCGATGGTGAGCCGCCCCGGCTCGCGCTCGCAGGCGTCGAGGAACGTGGTGCGCGGCGGCGCGAGCACGTGCAGGTCGCCCGGCCAGTTGAGCGACAGCACGTCCAGCAGCGCCGCGGTGTCGCGGACATCGCGCGTGAGCACGCCGTTCGACGCCAGCCCGGCGCCTTCGGGGCGGTACGGGCCGGGGCTGACGCGGCCGCGGGTGGGCTTGAGGCCCACCAGCCCGCAGGCGCTGGCCGGGATGCGGATGGAGCCGCCGCCGTCGCTGCCGTGGGCGATGGGCGCGATGCCGGCCGCGACCGCCGCGGCCGACCCGCCGCTGGAACCGCCGGCCGACCGGGAGAGGTCCCACGGCGTCCGGGCGGGCGGGGCGATGTCGGGCTCGGTGTACGGCGGCAGGCCGAACTCGGGCGTGTTGGTCTTGCCGATCATGAGTGTGCCGGCCCGGCGCAGCAGCGTGACGACGCCGTCGTCGGCGGGCGCCACGAAGTCGCCGAGCGCCGCGCTGCCGGAGCGGAACGGCACGCCGGCGACCATCGCGAGGTCCTTGACAGGGCACGGCACGCCGAGGAACGGCGGCAGCTCGTCGTCGGAGCGGGACTGGCGCAGCAGCAGCTCGGCCTCGGCGGCCTGCTCGCGCGCGAGTCCGGGGGTCAGGGTGACGAAGGCGCCGACGGACGGGTCCAGCCGTTCGGCCCGCTCGAGCGTGTGGTCGACGACCTCCGACGGCGACACCTCATGTTTGCGGACGGCCGTGGCGAGCTCCAGCCCGGTCAGCTCGTGGATCTGAGACACCCCTCCAACCTATGGTGCCGGAGTGCCCGGCAGGTCGGGGTGGGCGGAATCGGCGGTGCCAACGGGATGGCTCGACCCGCGCCGGCGCCGGTGACGGATCTCGGCGTTTCTCATCAGGACGCGAGAACCATGTCACCGGACGGCCATATGGTGACTTTCACAGGTACGCGGCCGTCCCCGGGCCGCGTCAGCGACCAACGAGTTCATCGGAGGCGGCGATGAGCGACGACGGCCGGACGTCCGGCGCGCGCCCCACCGGGCCCCCGGGCGGCTTCGACGATCCCGAACCGCCTCCGGCCACGGGCCTGCGCGGCCGCTGGTCGGCGCAGGCCACCACGCCGCGCCCGCTGAGGCACCGGCGCGGCGCCGACCTCTCCACGCTGGCCTCGCTGGTCCTCGGGCTGCCCTGGTTCCTGTTCAGCCTCACGGTGGTGGGCCTGGGCGGGCTGGGCATCGGCGCGCTGGCCGGCAACACCACCGTCGTGCCCATCCTGGTCATGGTGCTGTGGCTGCTCAGCGGCGTGCTCATCTTCTACCGGCCGGTCGAGGTCGGGGTGGCCCGGTTCATGCTGCGCGCCCGCAGGCCCACGCCCAGCGAGCGCGACCGGCTCGAGCACGCCTGGCACGAGGTGAACCGCGCGGCCGGCCGCGACGGCGGCAAGTACCAGCTGTTCATCGAGGACAGCGACGCGCTGAACGCCTACGCCGCGTCCGGGCACATCGTCACCGTCACCCGCAAGACGCTCGACGCCATGCCGCACCACCACCTGGCGGCGGTGCTGGCGCACGAGCTGGGCCACCACCTCGGCGGGCACCCGTGGAGCAACCTGCTGACCTACTGGTACTCGGTGCCGGCGCGGCTGCTGACCCGCGCACTCCGGCTGGTGCTGCGCATCGTCGTCGTGCTGTTCTCGACCCTCTTCGCCGTGGTGGCCCGCATGCCGGCGCTGGCGTCGTTCATCGCCAAGATTCTCACCTGGTCGCTCATCCTGTTCGTGGTGTTCTTCGTGACGGTGCTCATGGCGACGGCGGTGCAGTCCGGCCAGACGTGGGCGCCGCCCACCGTCGCGCTGGTGCTGCTCACCCCGATCCTGCTGCCCTGGCTGGCCCGCCGCAGCGAGTACCGCGCCGACCGCGTCGCCGCCAACCTCGGCTACGGCTACGCGCTCATCGAGGTGTTCGAGGACTGGCTGCGCCAGGGCATGGACGACGACCGGCGCAACTTCGTGCTCCGGGCGCGGCTGTTCAGCACCCACCCGGCGCTGGCGGCGCGCATCAAGAAGCTCGACGCCTACCTGCGGAAGAACGCGTAGGAGACCCCATGCCGATCCGACGACGACGACGCAGCGAGACCCCCTGGGACGTGCTGCGCGACGACCATCCCGACGCCGCCGTCGCCATGGACCGGCTGGTCCAGGACGGCCGGCTGTCCGACGTCGACTCCGCGCGCATCGCCTGGGCGCTCGACACCCGGGCCGAGGACCCCGCCGCGCTGGCCCAGCTGGCCGACGAGATCGTGCGCTACGGCCCGGCGGCGCTCGCGCACCCGTCGGCCCTGCACGACCTCCCGGTGCCGCGGATCGCGCGGCACAACCTCACCGCGGGCCAGGTGCGGCTCGGCCGCACCGTCCAGGACACGCACGCCGACACCGTCATGACCCAGGACTTCGGCATCGACCACGACGTGCTGCGCACGTCGCTGCTGGTCATCGGGCCGCCGGGGTCGGGCAAGACGCGCGGCTTCGCGCTGCCCATCGTCGAGCACCTGTCGTTGTCGGCGCTGGCCGGGCAGGCCAGCGTCGTCGTGGTCGACCCCAAGGGCGACGACTTCGCGCACGAGGGCTGGTTCGACGTCACCATCGACCCACTCAGGCCCACCACCGGGTTCGACCTCTACGGCGGCACCCAGCACCCCGACACCGCGGCCGACCGGCTCGCCAGCGCCATGCTGCCGCCGTACGTCACCGACGACATGGCCTACTTCATGGACGGCTCGCGCAACGCGCTCTACGCCTGCCTGGCGCCGTTCCATCTCGCGTTCGGGCGGTGGCCGAAGATCCGCGAGATGCTGGCGCTGCTGCGCTCCGAGCAGGGCATGACCGACCAGGTCAAGGCCAACCTGCGCGGCCCGGAGGGCAAAGAGGCCAAGGCGCTGCTCGACAGCCGGCGCGACCAGGCGACCCGCAACGCCGACCCCGCCGCCTCGCTGGTCGAGCGGTTCCAGCTGCTGGCCCGGCCGCGGCTCATGGAGCTGTTCGACCGCGACAACACGTTCCGCATGCACGACATCAACAAGCCGACCCGCGTGCGGGTCTCGCTGCCCGAGGCCGAGTTCCCCGACGCCACCCGCATCCTGGCCCGGCTGGTGGTCTCGCAGTTCGTGCAGGTCACCTCCGCCCCCGACACCAACCGCACCATCTTCAAGGCGCTCGCCATCGACGAGGCCGGCCGCTTCGTCGACGACTACGTCGCCCGCGGCGTGCAGAAGCTGCGCTCCAACAACGCCGGGCTCATCCTGCTGGCCCAGACCATCAGCGACTTCCCCGTCCAGGTGCGGGCGACCGTGTTCGGCTCGGTCGGCTGCAAGGCGGTGTTCGGCGGCATCGACCCGGTCGACGCCAAGGTGTTCTCCGACTGGTTCGGCGACCATTGGGTGGCCGAGATCAGCTACAGCCAGGGCGAGGCATCCGGCCTGGCCCGCACCAGCGGCAGTTCCCGCGACAGCCGCGGCGGCTGGAACCGCTCCGACGGCGAGACCCGCAACTGGGGCGTCACCAAGGGCACCAACCTGCGCCGGGTCGAGCGGCCGCGCTGGACGGTGTCCGACATCGTCACCCGCATTCCCGCCGGCCACTGCGTCGTCGCCCTCTCCCGCTCCGACGGCACCCGCACCGGCCCGACGCTGATCAACTTGCGCGCCTGACGCATTCTGTGCCGGCACCCGCCGGCGGAACGGCGCATGCCGCGGGCACCCGCTCGCGGAAATCCGCGCGCCTGGACCCGCACCGACGCCGGATACTGGCGCGATGGACGAGGTGAAGGTCGTCGTCGCGCATTCCGAGCGGGCGACCCTGCGGGTCGGCGATGTGTTCCTGAAGGTCGACGCCGACCAGACGCGGCTCGACGCCGAGGTAGCGGCGATGGCGCTGGCGCCAGTCCCGACCCCGAGGGTGCTGTGGCGCGAGCGGCCCGTGCTCGCGATCGCCGCGGTCACGGAACGGCGCTCGGCCGCCTCGGCGAGCCGTCGACCACGCCACCGGTGGCATGGGCCGCGGCGGGCGCCGCCATCCGGAAGCTGCACGACGCGCCGCTGCCGACCCGGATCGGCCGGGCCGGCCGGGGCATCGACGAGCTGGCGGCGGAGCTCGACCGTGAGTGCGAGTGGCTCGTGGCCGGCGGCGTCCTACCTGCCGGTCTGGTCGCCCGCAACCGCGAGGTCGCCGAGGCCGCTCTTCGGCCGTGGACGCCGGCGTTCACGCACGGCGACCTGCAGATCGCCCACGTGTTCGTCGACGGCGACGAGGTCACCGGCGTCATCGACTGGTCCGAGGCGGGCCGGGGCGATGCCCTCTACGACCTCGCCATCTGACGCTCGGACACGAGGAGCACCTTCACGACGTCCTCGCCGGCTATGGCGCCGACGTCGACCTCGACGTGATCCGCGCGTGGTGGTCGATGCGCAGCCTGCTGGCGATCCGCTGGCTGATCGAGCACGGTTTCGACCCGTTCAGGCCGGGCTGCGAGGTCGACGTGCTGCGATCGGCGAGATGAGGCCCCCGGCGAGCACCGGCAGAGCGGCCTCGGCGAGGCGGGCACGGCCGGCGTCGGTGAGGTGCAGGTGGTCGCCGGAGTCGTAGGCGGGCAGCAGGCGGCCCGGCCGGGCCGGGTCGCGCAATGCGGCGTCGAAGTCGGCGACGCCGTCGAGGTCGGCCGCCGTGCGCAGGTGGGTGTTGGCCGCCTGCCGGATCGCCTCGCGGGCCGGCGTCCAGCTCGCGGCACCGCTGAACGGGGTCATGGTGGCGCCGACGACGGCGAGACCGCGGGCCCGCGCGCGGGCGACCACCTCGTCGTAGGCGGCGATCAGCTGCCCGGCCGCCGTCACGCCGCGGGAGAGGTCGTTGATCCCCTCGAACAGCATCAGCGTGTGCACGCCCGGCTGGCTCAGCGCGTCGCGCTCCAGCCGGCTCAGCAGTGCCGGGCCGAAGCCGTCGACGGTGACGCGGTTGCCGGCCATGCCCGAGTTGAGCAGCGCGAACGGCAAGCCGCCGGGCGACGCGCGCAGCGCCGCAGCCACTCGGTCCGGCCAGCGCAGGTTCCGGTCGGGGACGTGGCCGTCGCTGTCGGTGAGGGAGTCGCCGACGACCACCACGGCGCCGTCGACATCGGGCCGGTCGAGCGTCAGCCGGTCGAGGAAGAACCAGTGCAGCACCCGCTCGGTGCCCGCGGCCGAGGTCACGACCGTTGTCTGCGACGAGCGCAGGTGACCCGTCACCGCGTCCACGACCCCGGCCACGGAGACGCTGACGACGACGTCCGTGCCACCCGCCACGGGGAACGACGGCACCGGGTCGCTCACCGCGAGCCCGCCGGCCGGCACCGTCACCGAGACGGCGCCACCGTCGAACGTCACCGCGCGCTCGCCGACGGCGACCGGCCCGAACGTCACCGGCGCCGTCCCGAACACGTTCGACAGCCGCAGCCGCAGACCGTCGCCGCCGATGCTGGGCCGGACCACCATGCGGATGGTCGCGTCCGCCAGCCGGACGTCTTCGAGCCATGCCGTCGCCGCCGTCCACACACCCACCGTCACGCGCGGGCCCCTTTCCGGATATAGTTCAGCTCGTGGTCGCGGTTCGTCGGTATCCGTATTTTGCGCAGGCTCCGGGTGGAGCCGGGCGTGTCATGCGCTGACCGACGACCCACCCGGAGCCAGCTGGGCAGAGACATCTCGTCTCTGCCCTTCGTCATGAGACGGGCCGGCTCGCAGGCGATCCGACGGGACGTCCCGCTCGTTGCAGAGGAGACGTTGCACCCATGTCCGAACCCCAGTCCCCCACCGGCGACCTGCGCATCGTCGGCTTCCAGCCGCTCATCACGCCCGCGGGCATGCTCGTCGAGCTGCCGATGGACGAAGAGCACGCCGCGCTCGTGCGGTCCAGCCGGGCCGAGGTCCGCCGCATCATGGCCGGCGACGACGACCGCCTCATGGTCGTCGTCGGCCCGTGCTCGGTGCACGACCCGGTGGCGGCGCTCGACTACGCCCAGCTGCTCAAACCGGTGGCTGACGAGCTGCGCGACGACCTCGCCGTCGTCATGCGCGTGTACTTCGAGAAGCCCCGGACGACGGTGGGCTGGAAGGGCCTGATCAACGACCCCGGCCTGGACGAGACGTTCGACGTGCAGCGCGGCCTGCGCATCGCTCGCGAGCTGCTGTTCGAGGTGCTCGGCGCCGGGCTCCCGGTGGGCTGCGAGTTCCTCGAGCCGATCAGCCCGCAGTACATCGCCGACACCGTCTCGTGGGGCGCCATCGGGGCGCGCACGCCGGAGAGCCAGGTGCACCGCCAGCTCGCGTCCGGCCTGTCGATGCCGGTCGGCTTCAAGAACGCCACCAGCGGCGACGTCCAGGCGGCCATCGACGGCTGCACTGCGGCCGCGCACGGGCACGTCTTCTTCGGCGTCGACCACGACGGGCGCGCGGCCGCTGTCAGCACCGCCGGCAACCCCGACTGCCACGTCATCCTGCGTGGCGGCAGCGGCGGTCCGAACTACGGCCCCGAGCACGTCCTCGACGCGCTCGCGCTGCTGCACAAGGCGCAGCTGCCGGAGCGGCTGGTCATCGACGCCAGCCACGGCAACAGCGGCAAGGACCATGAGCGGCAGGCCGTCGTCACCGGCGAGATCGCCGGGCAGATCGCGGCCGGCCAGCGCGGCATCGCCGGGGTGATGCTGGAGAGCTTCCTGGTGGCCGGGCGGCAGGACATCGGAAGCACGCCGCTGGTCTACGGCCAGAGCGTCACCGACGCGTGCATGAGCTGGGAGACGACCGAAGGCCTGCTCGGCGACCTGGCCGCGGCGGTGCGGGCCCGGCGCACGGCGGCGAGCTGAGCGACCGCGACGGGTCACGGGGCGAGCCCGCGCTGGACGGTGAGGGTGGCGAGCAGCGCGGGCAGGGCGGGGAAGAACAGCGGGACGGCGGCCGGCGTCGTGAGCCAGCCGCCGACGGCCAGTAGCACGACCAGTGCCGCCACCGCCGCCGTCGCCAGCGGCCGCCGCCACGCCACCTCCGCCGTGACCTGCCACGACCGCACCACCGGCAGGTCGACGTGCGCGACAACCGCGGGCAGCTGCAACAGCGTCGCTGCGTACCCGGCCGCGAGCACGGCCATCCCCCATGCCAACGGGGTCGACCGCGACAGCAGCAGGTAGAACACGACCACCCAGACGGTCAGGATCGGTACGCCCAGCACCAGCTGCGACGACCGCAACGACGACCGCCAGACGGCCCAGAAGTCGTGCCACAGCCGCGGCGAACGATTCAGCACGTACGCCCGCAGCACGGCGTACAGCGCGGCCGTGGCCGGCGCCAGCCCGAACAGCACCAGCCCGGCCAGCACGCCGAGGAGCCACAGCAGGTTGAGGGCGGCCAGCCGCACGGGCCAGTCCAGGTACCCGTACAGCCGGCCGAACCGTCCGCCGACCTCGATCTCAGCCATGGTCCTCCCGAGCGTCACAGCCTCAAGGCCGTCAGGATGTCATCCAGCAGGGCTCGGCCGCCCGCGTCCAGCGTCTTCGCCGGCAGCCGGACGGTCGTGTGCTCGATGATGCCGCGGCGCACCAGCACCTCCTTGTGCACTGCCCACGCGATGCCCTGCTGCAGGCCGTGCACGATCAGCGGCAGCAACCGGGCGAACGCCTCGCGTGCCTCCGCCCGCCGTCCGGCGCGCCAGTCGGCCAGAATCGGCCCGAGCAGGTCGGGGAACTCGCAGGCCGGCATGGTCCCGATCGAGCCGCGCGCGTACTCGTCCAGCACGAACTGCGCGTTCTGCCCGCCCAGTACGGCGAAACCCCCGTCCTCGTTGGCGACGGCATCCGCGACGGCGCCGACCTTGGGCACCGTCGGCGGCGCCTCGACCTTGACCGAGGTGACGCCGTCGAGCTTGCTCAGCTCGACGATCAGCGCCGGCGACATTGCCACACCGGTGACGCCGGGCGCGTCCTGCACCATGACCTCGGTGCCGGCGGCGGCGGCGAACTCGCCGAGGTGGCCGTAGAACTCGACCAGCTGGTCCGGACCCGGCTTGACCATGAACGGCGGCAGCACCATGAGCGCGTCGGCGCCGCCGGACGCCGCCTCACGGGCCTGCTCGAGCGCCGTCACCGACGATGTCCCGTTCACCCCGGCGACCACCGGGACTGCGGTCCCGACGACGGCCAGTACGTCGCGGAGGATCTTCTGGCGCTCCTCCAGCGTCAGCGCGAACCCCTCGCTGGCCATGCCGAACACGGCGACGCCGTCGACGCCGGAGGCCAGCTGGAACTCGACCAGCCGGCGCAGCCCCGGCCGGTCCAGGGCGCCGTCGGGGAGGAAGGGAGTGGCCAGGATGGGGACCAGGCCGTGGACGGTATGACTCATACGGTTCGACTCTCCTCGGCGATCTTGCGGACGGCTTCCTCGTCGACGTCGACCCCGAGGCCGGGGCCGGAGGGCAGCGGGATGCGGGCCGGGCCGGCAGCGATCGGCGCGCGCAGGATCTGCTGCCCCACGTCGGTGGACAGGGGCTGGTACTCGAACACCTCCAGCAGCTCCACGGCGGCGGCGACGTGCAGCCCGGCGGCCAGCGCCACGGCCAGGCCGGTGGAGTGGTGCGGCGCGACGGGCACGTGCCGGGCCGCGGCCAGCTCGGCGATCACCATGGCCTCGGTGATGCCGGTGCGGCCGACGTCGGGTTGGGCGACGGCCATCGCGCCGGCCTCGAGCCACTGCCGGAACTCGTAGCGGTGCCGCAGCGACTCGCCGGCGGCGATCGGGATCGGCGACCGTCCGGCAAGTTCGGCGTGGCCGGCGACGTCCTCCGGCGCCAGCGGCGCCTCGAGGAACCAGCCGGACCGCTCGGCCAGCCCCTCGGCCAGCCGCAGCGCCTCGGTGAGCGAGTACGCCCAGTGCGCGTCGACGGCCATTCGCAGTGCCGGCGCGGCACTGCGGACCGCGTCGACGGTGGCGAGGTCGGCCTCGACGCCGTAACCGAGGTGGAGCTTCACCGCGGTCGCGCCGCGGTTCGCCCAATCGCGGGCCAGCCAGGCCCGGGCAGCGTCGGACGGCCGCGGCAGCCCGGACACGTAGGCCGGCAGCTCTGTGCGGAACGCCCCGCCGAGCAGGTCGGCGACCGGCCGCCCGGCCAGCTTGCCGGCGAGGTCCCACAGTGCGATGTCGACCGCGGCCAGCGCGTCGGCCTGGTGCCCGGCGAGGTGGCCGCGCTCACGCATGAGGTCGCGCAGCCGCGACCACGCCGGCCGCGGCCGGGTCGCGTCCATGCCACGCAGCACCGGCGCGAGCAGCAGGTCGACGATCGAGCCGGGCACCTCGGGCGCCACCGGCGCCAGCGCCTCGCCCCAGCCGGCGGTGCCGTCGTCGGTGGTCACCTTGACCAGCAGCGCCTCGAACCGGTCGGAGTACAGGCTGCGCCAGGGCTCACGCACGGCGTAGCCCGGGCCGATCTCGCTGCCGTCGCGGAGCGCCCCCAGGTACGCGTCGTCGGCGGCGACCTTCAAGATGAAGGTCTCAACATCACGAATCAACATCGCGCATCCGGAGAGGGCTTGACTTGATTCAACATATGCGTAACTCTCCCACATAGTGCACGTAACCTTCAATATCAGGAGTGACCGTGGCATCGGAGCAGGGCACGAACCAGAGCGTCGAGAAGGCCGCGAGCGTCCTCGCAGCCTTCCTCGACGGCCGTGCGCTGCGGGTCTCCGACGTCGCGAAGTACGCCGGCCTGGGCCAGTCGACGACGTCGCGCCTGCTGGCGACGCTGGAGACGCTCGAGTACGTGGACCGCGACCCGGCCAGCAACCTGTACCGTCTCGGCCCGGCTCTGCTCACGCTGGCCGGCGTGGCGATCAACCAGCACCCGGTGCACCGCGAGGCGCGGCAGGCGGCCCAGAACCTGGCCGGAACGCTCGGCCTCGGTGTCAACGTCGCGGTCCGGCACGGCTCGTCGCTGTTCTACCTGTGCAACTTCGAGGGCCGGCTGGCGCCCAAGTCCTTCACGCTGATGGGACAGCGCAACCCGCTGCACGCCACCGGCATCGGCAAGTGCCTGCTGCTCGCGCTCACTCCGGCCGAGCGCCGGGAGCTCCTCCCCGACCTGCACCGATACACGCCACGTACTATCTGCGACCACGGCGAGCTCGATGCCGCGCTCGACCTGGCCGCCCACCGCGGCTACGCGACCGAGGTCGAGGAGCTGGCGCTGGGACGCTCCTGCGTCGCGGCCTCGATCCTCGACCAGTCCGGCAGCATCGTCGCCGCATTGTCCATCTCCGGCCCGCTCTCCGCGCTGGGTCTCGCCGACGGCGAGCCCGAGCTGGCCAGCACCGTCATCGAAGTGGCCGACTCGATCAGCGTCGGCCTCGGCTACCTCGGTCCCCGGCACGCGCCGGCGCGTTCCTGACCCACGTTCACCGACAAAGGAGTCCGCGAGAACCATGTCCCGCACACGACGCACGCTGCGTTGGGCGGCGGCCGCTTCGGCCGTCGCGCTGACGGCCACAGGCTGCAACCTCGTCGGCAGCGGCGAGGACGACAGCGGCAACGACGACGCCTCCGGCGAGAACGTCACCATCACCGTCGCGCTGGTCCCCGACCCGCCCGGCGCGAGTGAGTTCTACCGCGCCCAGTTCGACCAGTTCGAGGAGGACAACCCCGGCATCACGGTCGACGTCATCGAGAACCCCTCGGACCAGCAGCTGGGCGCCGTCGAGCTGATGTTCCAGCAGGGCGACCCGCCGGACGTGTTCCGGGCGCAGGCCGACGGCTTCGACCGGATGTACGAGCGCGGCTGGGTGCACTCGCTGGAGGAGTTCGCCACCGACGAGTTCATCGACCGCTTCCCCGAGGGCACCATGAACCCGTCCACGTCCGGGCTGCACCGCGACGGCGAGCTGTACACGCTGCCACTGGTCTCCGGGAAGTGGGACGTCCGCGTCCTCGTCTACAACGAGGCCGTCCTGGGCGAGAACGGGTACGACGGCCCGCCCGAGACGTGGGGCGAGCTGGAGGAGATGTCGCGCACCATCACCGCGAACGGCGGCGGCCAGGTGTTCGGTTACGCGCCCACGTCCGGCAAGGCCGGCGCCGTCGAGATCCTGGCCCAGGTCGCGGCCCCGTTCTCGGTCGTCAGCGACGGGATCGACTTCCGCACCGGCCAGCCCGCCACCGCGTCACCGGGCATGGTCGAGGCGGTCGAGCTGCACCGTCGCATGCAGGCCGACGGCGTCATGGTGCCGGGTTGGGAGAGCTGGGACGGCGCGCGGGCGTTCACCGAGTTCGCCGCCGGAACCATGGCCATGTACCCGACGGCGCCGTGGCACATCGCGGAGATCCGCAAGCTGAACCCCGAGATCGAGATGGGCATCGCACCACTGCCCGTGCCCGACGACGGACGCGTCGCGTTCACCCCGACGAAGCAGTCGTTCCAGCCGATCTGGTCGATGTCGTCGGAGACCGAGCACCCGGAGGAGGCGTGGAGGGTCATGGACTTCCTGGCCTCCGAGGACTTCCACCGCGCGTACTACGAGCAGTTCGGCTCCTTCACCGCGCTCGAGAGTGCGTGGGCCGACCAGGCACGGGAGAACGAGGACCAGGCCGCCATCCTGTCCGCGGCCGAGGAGACCATGCGAGTGGTGCCCAACCCGATGCTGCTCAGCGAGGGCGGGGCGGAGATCCTGCGGGCCCGTGCCCAGCGGCCGGAGCTCAAGCACACCGACGCCGCGGTCGACGCGATCATCAGCAACAAGCCGTTCCTGCCGATCGCCGAGGCCCTGGACCAGCAGATCCAGACGTTCCTCGACGAGACGCTCGCTGAGCTGAACGGCACCGCGACCATCGACGACATCACGTTCCCCGACTGGGATCCGCTCGAGAACTACACCCCGGAGCAGTAGTCCATGGCTTCGACGTACGCAGCTTCCCGGCGGCCTCGCGCCGCCGGGCGCTGGCGCCGCCACGCGTGGAGCTACGCGTTCCTCGTGCCGGCCGCACTGCTGTTCGGCGGCTTCTCGATCTGGCCGATGATCGCCAGCTGGTGGTACTCGTTCTTCGACTGGGACGGTGTCGGCTCGCCGACGGACTGGGTCGGCCTGGACAACTTCCGCGAGGTCCTCGGCTCCGGAGACTTCTGGGACGCGTTCTGGCACTCGTTCCTGTTTTCGCTCGCCGCCCTGGTCATCGAGCTGCCGCTGGCGCTGGTGCTGGCGATTTTGCTGAACAACGCGTTGCTGCGCGGCCGCAACGTGTATCGGCTGGCACTGTTCCTTCCGGTCGTCACGACGACCGCGGTCGTGGGCATCGTGTTCGCCATCCTCTTCGACCCGGTGCGCGGCGTGGTCAACACCGCGCTCTCGGACCTGGGACTGATCGACTCCTCGATCAACTTCCTCGGCTCGACGTCGACTGCGTTGCCGACGCTGATCGGCATCGACGTCTGGAAGGGCTTCGGCATCACACTGATCTATTGGCTCGCGGCCCTTCAGACCATCCCGAAGGACATCCACGAGGCGGCACTGATCGACGGCGCCAGCTCGCGGCAGTCGCTGCGCTTCGTGGTGCTGCCCATGCTGATCCCGCTGGCCATCGTCATCCTGCTGCTGGTCTTCCAACGCAGTCTCAACACGTTCGATCTGGTGCAGGCGACCACGCAGGGCGGCCCGAACTACGCCACCGACGTCGTACCGACCTACATCTACCGGTTCGCGTTCGACCCGTTCCTGCAGGCGCCGAGGTACGGGTTCGCCTGCGCGGCCGGCGTGGTGTTCGGCGTGATGACACTGCTGATCACGTTGCTGCAGGCCCCGGTCCTCCGGCGCCAGTACAAGGCGGGAGCGACGACATGAGCACCACCGAACTCGTCCGCGAGACCCCGGCGCCGGTCGCACCGGCCGGCCCGGACCGGCGCAACCGCTGGTACAAGATCCGGCCCAAGCTGTGGCACCTGTTCCTGATCCCGTTCTGCCTGCTCTGGGTCTACCCGTTCATCTGGATGGTCTCGGCCGCGTTCAAGTCGCAGAGGGAGATGCTCCTCGGCGGCCTGTCGCTGATCCCCGAGGAGTGGACGTACGAGAACTTCGAGCGAGCCTGGACCACCGCCCGGTTCGGCGACTACACGATCAACACCGTCACGTTCTCCATCACCGTGGTGCTGATCGTCCTGCTCGCGTCGGCCGCGGCGGGCTACGCGCTGTCGCGGCCGGACCTGCCGGGAAAGAAGGTGATCGTCGGCATTCTCATCGCCACCATGTTCATCCCGCACGGGTACACCATCATCCCGGTGTTCCTCCTGGTCAGCGACCTAGGCTTGAACAACGGCCTGCTCGGCGCGGCGCTCGCGCAGGCCGGGCCCGCCCTGGTGGTGCCGATCCTGCTGTTCATGGGCTTCTTCGCCGGCATCCCTCGCGATCTGGAGGACGCCGCGCGGGTGGACGGCGCCGGCTACCTGCGCACGTTCTTCCGGGTGATGCTGCCGCTCTCGAAGCCGGTCATCGGCACGGTGACGCTGCTGAACTTCATCACCGCGTGGAACGCGTTCTTCGTCCCGCTGGTGTTCACGCTCGGCAATCCCGATCTGCGCACGCTCGGCGTCGGCATGTACAACTTCTTCGGCCAGGAAGGTACGGACTGGACCGGCATGGCAGCGGCGGCGTGCATCAGCACCATCCCGATCGTCATCGTCTTCCTCTTCCTGCAGCGCACGTTCGTCGAAGGAATCGCCGGCGCGGTCAAGAACTGACCTCCCCTCACCCGTCCCTATGTGACCCCCGCACGGAAAGGTCCGGCACATGCACGAGGTACCCCTGGCGTCAGCCTGCCCCGATCCGGGCATGTCCCGTCGCACCGCGATCCGCCTACTGCTGGGCGCGGCCGTCCTGCCGCCCGTCATGAACGCGTTCGGGCTGCCGGTCGCGGCGGCCACCACCCCCGCCGCGGACGGCCAGCCGCCGCTACCCGACGCGCTGCGCCGGCTGCCGATGCCGAACCTGACGGTGGAGCCGGTGGCGACCATGACCGGCGACCGGCACCGCGTGACGTTCCTGCGCGCCGAATGGGACGGCGGGCACACGTTCGTCCGCGATCTCGAGGTCCGCACCGGCGACGATTGGCTGCGCGTGACCGCCTCGGACGCCCGCTTCGACGAGCAGTGGATCGTCCTGACCGGCGGCGACGGCAACCCGACCGACTACTACACGTCCATGACGCCGAACTGGGTGGCCTTCGACTCCTTCGCGCAGGTCGACGCGCACACCGTCGAGCTGCGCAGCACCCCGCCCGGTGGCTACGACCTCACCGTCCGCTGGACGCTGACGCGCACGGGCCCCGAGCTGCAGTGGACGCTCACCGCCGGCGCCGCCGGCGACTACGTCGTCGGCTACCAGTCGGTCGACGCGGTGACCCCCGACGACGTCGACGAGGTGCTGTGCGGGTCGCGGCAGCACGCCCGGGTCATCGAGGGTGCGCAGGCGCTCGGCGCGTGGGAGCTGTTCGCGCCGATGTCGCTGACCCAGCGGCGCATCGGCGATCACGACGTGACCCTCGGCGTCTACACGCCCGGCGAGGTGCTGCTGTTCGAGCACGAGCGGGAGCTGGGGCCGGACGGGCAGCCGTTCGGCATGAGCCTTCGCAACGACGAGCGCAACGTGCAGCCGGTGGTCTTCGCCCCGCAGACCGGCCGCCGCTCGCCGCTGGCCGCCGGCGAGAGCCGCGGCTACGCGTTCGGCCTGTACGCCGCTCCCAGCACCCTGTACGACGCCTACAGCGACCTCGTCCGCAACGAGTACCAGTACGCGCCCTACCGGCGCAACGTCTACGACACGTCGCTCACCGACACCGTCCACAACCTCATCGACCTGCTCATGGTCGAGCCGGACGGCGACGACAGCGAGGCGTTCGTCCCGTCGTTCAGCGGCTGGTGGAACCGCGCCAAGGGGTTCGTCGACATCGAGAACGACCAGGCCGTCCGTACCCCGATCGCCGGCGTCCTGCTGTCCGCGTACTACCTGACCGGCCACGACGGGCTGTACGAGCGCCGGGCCCGGCCACTGATCGAGTACCACCTGTCGCGAGCCGGCCACGGCAGCACACCGGTGCCGGGCGCCTCGGTCTACGGCGACCCCAACCTGTACCGCATCGGCCGCGTCCCCGGCGACGCGTCGACGCTGGTGCCGCTGTACGAGCAGACCCGCGGACAGAACGCCGGCATCCACCGGCTGGCCCGCGACCTCGTCAAGCAGCGCCCCTCGCGCGACGGCCGCACACCGGTCAGCACGCCGCTGCAGGCGTACGTTCTGACCGGCAACCAGGCCCACCTGGCCGAGGCCAAGGCCGAGGCGCGCCGGTACCTCCGCGATCTCATCATGCGGCCGTACACCACCAACCAGGCGGAGAACGGCTTCGGCTACAACTACGTCAAGGGCTGGACCGAACTGCTGGTGCTGTTCGAGCTCACCGGAGAGCGGGAGTTCCTCGACGGCGCATACCGCGAGGCGCAGCGCTACGTCACGCTGATGCAGGTGCGGCCGGTCCCCGACACCACGGTGACAGTGCCCAACCAGCCGTTCATCGACGCCCAGATCGACCGCTGGACCACGCCGCTGCTGCCGGAGTACCCCGAGACGACGGTGCAGAGCGAGGAGGTCCCCGCGTGGATGCCGTCGACCAACGGCGTCACGTTCGAGCAGCTGTCCACGTTCAAGATCGCGGCGGGCCGGCTGAACCCGGGCGGCGGCTTCACGTGGATCCCGGCATGGGCGGCGTTCTTCCTGCGGCTGGCCCGGCACACCGGCGACGACCTGTTCCGCGACGTCGCGCACAACCTGGTGGTCGGCCGGTTCACCAACTACCCCGGCTACTACAACCGGCAGTTCATCGTCGACCAGATGAAGCCGGACTTCCCCTACCAGGGACCGCCCGGGTCGAGCACCATCTACTTCCACCACATCCCCGGCCAGCTGGGCCTGGCGCTGGACTACTTGGTCACCGAGCACATGACCCGGTCCGGCGGGGAGATCGACTTCCCGCGTCAGTTCGAGACGAACTACGTGTTCTTCAAGTACTCGACCTACGGGCACGCGCCGGGGACGTTCTACGGCGAGGACGGCGTCTGGCCCTACTTCCCGAAGGGCATCGTCCAGGTCGACAACCCGCAGGTGAACTGGCTGACGGCGGTCGGCAACGCCAGCCTGTACATCAGCCTGACCAATGAGAGCGACACCGAGGAGCGGGTGAGCGTCGACGTCGCCACACCGGTCACCGGGTTGGCCCGCCGCGACGCGAACCGGGTCGAGGTGCTCGGCGGCGGTGCCGGCATCCGGACCGCCCGTGCGCTGCGCGGCGGGCGGCTGACCACGACGGTGCCGGCCAAGGGCCACGCCGCGCTGGTGATCCGCGACGTCGACATCGACGTGCCGTGGCACTGGACGTCCGACGCCGGCGACCGGTCGCCGGACAGCCACCACGAGGCCTTCCTCGACCCCGCCGCCGAGACCGGCCTGGTCCGCGCCGTGCTGCTGGTCCGGCCGGACCGGTCCGGGTACGACGCGTACGTGCAGGTCGACGTCGAGTCGCCGCAGCCGCAGCTGTTCTACGCCGTCGGCGACGGAGCGGAGCAGCAGGCACCGGCCAAGATCTTCCCGTTCGAGTGGACCGTCCCCGTCGACGGCCTCACGACGCCGTTCGCGTACCGGGTCGTCTCCGGCCCGGCGGCGACGCAGGCCCATACGCTGCGGCTGCCGGCGTCGGTCACGGGCGTCGTGCCGGCCGGGCAGGCGGCGAACGGTGACCTGTCGGCGTCGCCGGACACCACGCCGGGCGACACCGTCCGGCTCCGGGCCCGGGTACGTGCGGGCGCCGCCGAGCTGGCCGGCGCCGCCGTGGCGCTGAGCGTGCCGGACGGCTGGACGGCGCGGCCGGTGGGCGAGGTGCCCGCGACGGTGCCGGCCGGCGGGACCGCGGACTGGACGTTCGACGTCACCTCGCCGGCCGACGCGACCGGCACCGTCGAGCTGGCCGGGACGGCCGACTGGACCGGCGGGAGCGTCGCGCTCACCCCCGCGGCGGTCGAGGTGCTGCCGCCGCTGAAGCTGCCCGCGCTGACCGCGACACCGGCCGAACTGGCCGCGGCGGGCGACTCGTTCGAGCTGACCGCCGCCGTGCTGAACGTCGGGCCGCTCCCCCTCTCGGGAACGCTGCGGGTCAGCGTGCCGGCGGGCTGGACGGCCGACGCCGCTGAGATCGCGTTCGACGTGCCGGGGCGCGAGGAGCGCGAGTACACCGTCACCGTGACCTCGGCCGCGGACGCCGCGCCGGGCAGCGCGCACCGTGTCGCCGTGTCCGCGGACGGGGCCGGCGAGCGGGCCGTCACCGTACGGCTGGCCGGCACCGACATCATCGTCGACGACGCGCACCCGTGGCCGCGCTACGTCGAGACGGGCTGGTGGCTGCCCAGCGGCCTCACCGGCTGGAACCGCACGCCCACACGGTACAGCGAGGAGAACCGGCTCGGCGGCACCGCCACCTGGCGGCCGGAGCTGCCCGCCGACGGCAGCTACGACGTCGCCGTCTGGTACCCGACCAATGCCGACACGACGCGCGCTGCGGTCTACATCGTCCACCACGCCGACGGCGACAGCGAGTTCGTGGTCGACCAGCAGCAGGAGGCCAACGGCTGGCGGCCGCTGGGCCGTTTCCGGTTCGGTGCCGGCACCGACGGCTACGTGCGGGCCGAGGTGCGCAACCCCGGTTTCCTCCGGGTCGACGCGGTCCGGTTCCAGCCGGTCGACGCGGCCGCGCTGCTGCCGGTGCTGTCGGACGTGGCTGCAACGGACGTCGCGGCGCCGGGCGGGACGACGACGCTGACGGCGACCCTGACCGCTCGCGAGGGCACGCCGGTGAGCGGCACCGCGACCGTGGCGGTGCCGGCCGGCTGGACGGTCGCGCCCGCCTCCGTCGATGTCGACCTCGCCGGCGGCGCGTCGATGCCGCTGGAGTTCCGGCTGACCGCGCCGGCCGACGCCGTGGCGGGGACGCTGCACGAGGTCGCGCTGTCCGCAGCCGGCGCGGAGGACGCGCTGGCGGTGGCCGTCGGCGCGCCGGACCCCTCCGCCACCGCCGTCGTGGACAACGAGGACGCCGGGTACGCCGAGTCCGGCGCGTGGAGCGCCAGCAGCCTGTTCGGCCACGACGGAAGCCGGACCCGGTTCACCGGCGGCGCCACCGGCGCTGTCGCCACGTGGACCCCGGCGCTCGCCGCGGCGGGCCGGTACCGCGTCAGCGTCTGGTACCCGACGAACTCGACGACCACGACGGCCGCCGCTTACACCGTCGTGACCGCCGGCGATGCGCTCACCGTCGTCGTCGACCAGACTGTCGGGGCAGGCACCTGGCGCCAGCTCGGCATCGTCGACCTGGACCCCGCGACCGCGGCGGTCCGGCTGGCCTCCGTCGCGGCCGGCCACCATCGAGCCGACGCGGCCCGGTTCGAGTCCGTTGTGCCTGCGCAGTGATCGGAGAACAGGTGAAGAGCATGGTGATCGCGGCGGTCGAGGCGTTCCCGCTCCGGCTGGCGCTGGACGGCACGCCCGACCGCGGCGGCCCCGACTACCGGGCGCCGCACCAGCGGCCCACCATCTACTCGCCCAGCCGCGAGACGGTGTTCGTCCGCATCGAGACGACCGACGGGCTGGTCGGCTGGGGCGAGGCACTGGTTCCGGTCGGGCCGCGGGTCGTCGCCGCGATCGTCGAGGACCTGCTCACGCCGGCGCTGCTCGGCGCCGATGCGGCGGACGTGCGGCCACTGCGGTTCCGCCTCGGCGAGCTGATGCGCGAGCGTGGCCACCTCGGCGGGCACCAGGCCGACGCGCTGGCCGCCGTCGACATCGCACTGTGGGACCTGCTCGGGCGGGCCACCGGGCT
Organism: Jiangella ureilytica; assembly: GCF_004348545.1. Classification (GTDB taxonomy): domain Bacteria; phylum Actinomycetota; class Actinomycetes; order Jiangellales; family Jiangellaceae; genus Jiangella; species Jiangella ureilytica. Next base: position 20,712 of record NZ_SMKL01000061.1, read on the forward strand.
GTCGGTGGCGGCGCTGCTGGGCGGGGCGTTCCAGCGGCGGATCCCCAGCTACCTCACGTCCGTGGGCACCACCACGACCGCTGACGAGTTCCGGCGGCACTGGGACGACGGCATCCGGCGGTTCAAGCTGCACCTCGGCCCGGACGTCGATGAGGCGCTGGCGGTGTTCGACCGGGCCGCCGGGGTGCTGCCGGACGCACGGTTCGCCGTCGACGTGCACTGCCGGCTCGACGGCCCGTCGGGCCTGCGGATGGCCCGCGAGCTGGCGGCACGCGGGGCGTGGTTCCTCGAGTCCGCGCTGCCGGCCGAGCACGCCCGCGGGTACGCCGCGCTGGCGGCCGCCGCCGACCTGCCGATCGCAGCCGGGGAGGCGCACCGGCACCGCCACGAGGTGGCCGACTGGCTGGCGGTCGACGCGCTGGACGTCTACCAGCCCGACATCGGCCGCACCGGCATCACCGAGGGCAATGCCATCGCGACGCTGGTCAACACCGCGTACCGGCCGATCCTCCCGCATCATTCGGCGGCCCTGGGGCTGGCGCTGGCGGCCGGGCTGCATGTGGCGGCCGCGGCGGACAACGCCCCGTATTTCGAGTACTCGCCGGGGACGGTGGAGCTGGCGAACAGTCTGCTGGCCGAGCCGATCGTCGCCGAGGCCGCCGCGTACCTGCTGCCCGACGGTCCCGGTCTCGGTGTGGTGGTCGACGAGGACAAGGTCCGTGCCGCCGTGGTCGACCGCTGAGCGGGCGAGCGCCGGCTCAGGGCAGGAAGCGGGCGCGCATCTCGGGCCGGGCGAAGGCGGAGGGGCTGGCAATGGTGAGGCCACCGTCGACGGGAAGCGACACGCCGGTGACGAAGGAGGCGCCGTCGCCGGCGAGGAAGTGCACGACCTCGGCGACCTCGGCCGGTCGGCCGGTGCGGTAGAGCGGGTAGCCCTCGGCCAGGCCGGGCCGGTCGTCCTCGTCGGTGGTGATGAGGCCGGGGACCACGGCGTTGACGCGGATGCCGCGTGGCCCATACTCCAGTGCCAGCTGCCGCACCAGGCCCTCGAGCCCGGCCTTGGCCGCGGCGTAGGCCGGTAGCCACGGCGAGGCGACCCGCCCGTTCACCGACGACACGGCGACGATCGAGGAGCCGGACCCCAGATGCGGCAGGCTGTGCTTGCAGACCTGGAACGCGGTGGTCATGACGGCGTCGAGGCTCGCGTGCCACTGCTCGTCGGTGGTCTCGGTAAGCGGCGCGGTGGGCTGCACGGCCGCCGCTGGGACGATGACGTCGAGCCGCCCGGCCGCCTCGAGCACGGCCCGCACCACCGCGCCGGCGCCGCCGGGCGTGGCACAGTCGGCCGTGACGTGAGCTGCGAGGGACGGGTGGCCGAAGACGTCGAGGCCGGCGCCGACGACGGTATCGCCGTCGGCGGCGAACCGGCCCGCGATGGCGCGGCCGATCTCGGACGACGCACCGATGAGCAACACCCCTCGTCCGGACACCCGACCTCCTCACAGCTGCACGGCTAGTGCATCATGGGGATGACACTACCACCATACGGATATCACTCTGGGGCCGCATCGATGAAGATCACCGAGGTCGAACCGCTGGTCGTCGCCACGAGGTCGGGCACCTACCTGCTGGTCGTCGTGCACACGGACGAGGGACTCCACGGCCTGGGCGAGGTGGGCATGCGCTCGCGGCCGCGAGCCGTGCTGGGTGCGCTCGCCGACTTCGCCGAGCTCGCCACCGGCACCCAGGCGCACCGCATCGAGGAGCTGTCGCAGCTGTTCCTCCGCGGTGGCTTCTTCCCCGCGGTCGGCGACGTCGCGGCGGCCGCGGCGGCCATCGACCTCGCGCTGTGGGACCTGCGCGGCAAGGCCCTCGGGGTCCCCGTGCACGAGCTGCTCGGCGGCGCCGTCCGCGACCACGTCCCCGCCTACGTGCACCTGCCGGGGCACAGTCTGCCGGAGTACCTCGACCACGCGCACGGGCTGGTCGAGCGGGGTTGGCGGCATCTGCGCATCGGGCTGCAGCCGCCCACCGACCCGGTGCTGGAGCCGCGGGCGACGCTGCGCGCGAACGTCGAGGCCTTCCACGGCCTGCGCGAGGCGCTCGGCGACGACGTCGAGCTGCTCGTCGACGTGCACACGCGGCTCGACCCGGCCGAGGCAACGGTCTTCTGCCGCGAGATCGAGCCGGCCCGGCCGTACTTCGTCGAGGATCCGCTGCGCTCGGAGAGCATGGACGCCTACCGCATGCTGCGGGCCCGCACCGGCGTCCCGCTGGCCGCCGGCGAGCAGCTGACGACGGCGTGGGAGTTCCGGCCGCTGCTCGAGGGCGATCTCGTCGACCACGCTCGCATCGACCTGGCCAACACCGGGCTCACGCAGGGCCGCAAGATCGCCGCCATCGCCGAGGCGCACCACATCCAGGTCACCACCCACAACCCGCTCGGGCCGGTCTGCACCGCGGCGTCGGCGCACTTCAACCTCACCCTGCCGAACCTCGGCGTGCAGGAGCAGACCCACCCGCACGGGTGGGACGACGACCCACTGGTCGTGGCCGGGGCGATCGTCGACGGCGGCAGCGTGCGGCCGAGCGGCCTGCCGGGCTTCGGCGTCGACCTCGATCTCGAGGCGGCGCGCCGCGCGGCGACGGGTGAGCTGGGGCCGCCGCCCCGCTACCGTCGTCCTGACGGATCGCTGACCAACTGGTGAGGCCGACGTGACCACTGTGCTCGTGACCGGCGCCGCCGGCAAGGTCGCCGGGATGCTCCGTCCCGGCCTGACCGGTGTCGACGTGCGCGCCGTCGACACTCGCGAGGTGACCGGCTGGGACGGCGCCGAGACCCGTACCGGCGACCTCACCGACCCGGACTTCACCGCCGCCGCCGTCGACGGCGTCGACGCGGTGGTGCATTTGGCGGCGAACCCGCGGCCCGGCGCCTCGTGGGCCGAGCTGCGCGGGCCGAACGCCGACGCCGTCGTCACCCTGCTCGACGCCGCCTGGGCCGCCGGCGTGAGCAGGGTCGTGCTGGCCAGCTCCGTGCACGCGATGGGCGGCTACGTCGCCGAGGGCCTGCCGCCCGGCGCCACCGTCGACCCCGGCTGGCCCGCGCGGCCGTGCTGCACCTACGGCGCGACCAAGGTGTTCGCCGAGGCCTACGCCCGCACCGTCGCCGACGGCGGCGAGCTGTCGGTGCTGTGCCTGCGGCTGGGCGGCGTGGTGCCCCGGCCCACCGACACCGGCAACCTCATGGGCTGGCTGGCGCCCGGCGACCTGCGGCGACTGGTCCGGGCCGCGCTGGCGGCCGACGTGCACTTCGGCTGCTACTTCGGGGTGTCGGCCAACACCCGCGGGGTCTTCGACTACGCCAACGCGACCGCCGAGCTGGGCTACCGGCCCGAGCTGGACTCCGAGGCCTACGCGAACGACATCGTGGCCGGCGACGGTGGCCTGTGCCGCTGGAACGCCGAGCGGGCGGCAGGCTGAGCGCCCTGTCGATCTCCATTCCGGCCGCGGGTTCCGCCAATCTGCCCCGGCCGCTCCGACGTCGCCCGGCCCCTGCCGCGGCCGGCTTCTGGCCTCTTGCGGCCTCTGGCTGGTCGTCAGCCGCTCCGCGCTCGCGTGCGCTAGCCGGGCAGAGTTCACCCATTCGGACTGTGGCGAGACACCCGCGCAGCCACGACGCACCCACAGGCTCACAACATCGCGTCGTTCCGGCTCCCCTCTGTTGTCAACCGGCTCGTTCGAGGGATTGCTTGGCTGTGGGCTTCCGGGAGGGTGGGCTCGGTTGTAGCGTCGGTTTCGCGGGTCCGGGAAGTGGCTGATCCGAAGTGTCGATGTGCGGGGGCAGGTCGACCGCGCTGGATTGATGAGTCGCCCCGCAGTGCCCTCCCGGGCCCGTTCCAAACTCCTCGATGTCGGCGGCGCGAGCGTCGGCGACCAACTGCCGGTAGACCGCGTCGGAGATCCGGCGTTTGAGGCCGCGCATGGCTTCCATCCGGGTCTTTCCGTCGGCGAGGTTGCGTCGGTAGTACGCCCCGCCTGGTGTGTCGAGCCTGATCTGGGTTGTGCCCACGATGTGCAGCATGTGGTTCATCCGTCGGTTCCCAGCCCGCGACAGCCGGTGCCGGACCTGCTCACCCGACGATGCCACCAGCGGCGCGGTCCCGGTCCAGGGGGCGAAGCGGTTGCGGTCGGCGAACCTGGCGATGTTACCGACCTCGACGAGAACGCGGGCAGCCACCAGTGGTCCGACACCACGCAGATCCATCAGGCGCGACTGCGACGCGACCACCATCTGCTCGATCTGTGTAGCCAGCGCCTTGGCCTTCTTCTCGATCCCGACCAGCTCTGGTGCCGAGCGGCAGGCCGGCGAACAGCTCGCCGTCGCCGGCGGCAACCTCGTCGGCGGCGATGCGCCGCCGGGTCTTGCCCACCAGGTCTCGCCGACGCACAGTCCTCAGCAGCGCCTGTGCTTGCGGGCTGGTGATGTCCTTCTTCGCCATGCCGGGCAGCAGTTCCGACAACAGCCGGTGGAGTCGGTTGACCGTCTGCACACGGCGGCGCATCAGCTCATCACGGCGATCCAACAGCATCCGTAACGCCTCCAGCTGGGCGTCGACGGCGAGCACGCGCAACTCCTTGGAGCGCACCGCTGCAACGGCCACCGAGCTGCGCGTCATGAGCGTCGGTCTTGCGGCCGTGACTGGTGTCGAGCAGCCGCGCTCGAGCGGCCAGCTTCGCCGGAAGGTCAGCCACCGCCTCGCCGTCGGCGAGCAGCCGTTGCGCGAGTGGTCGCCCGGCTCCGTTGCTGCCCTCGAACGCCCAGACCCGGTGCGGCCAGTCCTGCACGTAGCGACGCATCGCCTGGTAACCAGCCTTGTCGGTGCTGAACCGACCACATCCCAGAATCTGTTCACGCTGGTCGACGACCTCGATCGTGGCCGACAACTTGTGCGGGTCAACGCCGATCACGACGCCGTGCTTCTCGATGCTCATGTAGCTCCCCGCTCCCGATACCGATGGGCCGGCGCGGCGGGCACTGCTACTGCGAGCCGGGCACACCCCTCTTGAGCCACACCGCGCCACGGCGCCCAGCGGACCGCAAACCGAACTAGAGCCACACCCCACAAGCGGGATGGGCAGCCCAGAAGAGAGCGTCCCGCCGAGCGCCTGGACCGAGTCTGGCCGGACGCCGGTCCTACGGGAATCGTCTATAGCCCAGAGTGACGACGGCGACACGGTCTCCACGACGTTCAGCCGGCACGCCACCGTTCACGGCGTCAGCACACGCCAGTTCTCATGCCGCAACGCCCTCCATGCAATCATGGTCATCGTCGGCCTCCTGGTCTTCATCGACGAGGAGGCCGCGGACGTGGAGGCCGCGTAGCGGCCCCTCCATCGCGATCAGTACGGGGATGATCCGGATGGCCCGCGAGATTGTCGGCCACCACATGTTCCTAGAATCCGACCATGGTCATTGTGGTGTCCGGAACCCACGCGAGCGGGAAGACCTCCCTGATCGATGCGTTCGCGACAGCGCAACCGCAGTTCCGGATTCTGCCGGACCCGTTCGAGATGCTCGACGATTACAGGATCGATGCGGGCGCCGGCATCTTCTACCAGCAGTTGGAGGTCTCAGCGGCGCGGCTCCTCGAACTCCGCAATGGGCCAGTGATCGCTGAACGCGGCCCGTTGGACTTCCTTGCATACCTGGACGCGCTCGAGCAGCTGGGGCGACCCGCGCGGTCTCGCGACCATGTCCGTCGCGGAGTCAACCTGTGCATCGAAGCGATGAAGAAGGTCGATCTGGTTGTCCTGCTTACCCTCAACTCTGTCGACCGCATCGACGTTCCCGAGGACGAAGATCCGGATCTGCGCTCAGCAATGAACGAGGCTCTTCTCGAACTCGCCAACGACGAGGACCTGACGGGAGGAGCCGAGGTCATCGAGGTGGCGGGTGCGCCAGACACTCGCTTGGCCAGGCTCGAACTAGTGGTCGCGTCCCTCCAGACCTGAACGCCCGGGCGGCACGACGGCGTTCCTGCTGCCTGGGAATCTGCCTGGGAAAGTGCGTCATTCCGCCGCGTTCGCTGCGCAACATCTCGGTGCGACGGAGGCCGTCGTGGCGCGCTGGCACTCGCGCGCCACAGTGTTGTGGGTGCAGGATCGTCAGATGGACACGATCCGAGTACGCCTTCGCGACCCATCCGGAGCGGTGGTAGGAACCATCGACGTGGCCGCTGACGCAGACCGAGTTGAGCACGAAGGCCGCTGGTTTCGCCGTGGAGGCGGCGGCTCCGCGGTCGGGCCTGACTCCGTACTAGTCAGCTTCCACGAGGAGTCCGACGACGAGTGAGCATCCAAGGCTCGGAGTTGACGAGCCGGGGAGTATCTGACCGGTGCGTCATAGCGCCGCGAGAGATGCGGAGTGCGCGCATGTCGAAGCGAGCAGTGACTCGCAGGCCAGCGGGTTCGGCCGCTGCTCGAGAGAAGGCGTAGGTCAGGCGGTCGCTTGAGCACAACGCGCGGGGCAGAGAGGCGACCTTCGTCAGCGATACTGATTGCGCATCCTGCGGGCAGGGACGTCACGTCGTTCCGCCTTGACCTCGAGATCGCAGTCAGGAGGCGGCGGTGTCGAGCAGGCCGTCGCGGTGGGCGATGGCCGCGGCCTCGCCCCGGCCGGACGCGCCCAGCTTGGCCAGGATGTTCGACACGTGCACGCTGGCGGTCTTGGAGCTGATGAACAGCGCCTCGCCGATCTCGCGGTTGCTGCGGCCCTGCGCGACCAGGCGCAGCACCTCGTGCTCGCGCGCCGTGAGCCCGGACGGCGTGACCCGCGGCGACGGCACCCCGGCGACCAGCGGCAGGTGGGCCCGCTGGGACAACTCGTCGACCCAGCCGCGGAACAGCCCGGCGCCCAGCGCGTCGGCCGCCGCGGCCGCGGCGCGCAGCGCGGTGAGCGCGCCGTCGCGGTCGCCGGCCTCGACCAGCGCCCGGCCCAGCCGGTAGCCGGCGTACGGAATCAGGTGGACCGGGCCCTCGGCCGCCTCGAGCACGCCGAGCGCGTGGTCCCAGGCCGCGGCGTCGTTGCCCCCGAGCCCAGCCAGCTCGGCGTCGACCAGGGCCGGCCACAGGTCGACCGGCCAGCCGCTCGCCGTGTGCTCGGTGAGCGCGCGCAGCCAGGCGATGTCGCCCGTGAGGCCGGCGGTGCCGCCCGCTGCCCGGATGCGCGCGCCGAGCGCCTGGGCGCCGGCGAAGGCCAGCGGCAGGTCGTAGCCCGGGACAGCGGCGTCGATGCGGCCGCCGACCTCGGTGGTGACGGCGGTCCAGGCCCGCTCGGCGTCGCCCTGCACGAGCGCGACGTCGGCGTCGAGCCGGGCCACCAGCCGGCTGTCCTGGGGCAGCAGGACGCGGCGGGTCATGCCGGCGCGCAGCCGCTCGACCGCCGCGGCCGCCGCGTCGACCTCGCCGCGCCAGAGCTCGAGCCAGGCCTTGAGACCGATCATGTGCCGCTCGTGGTTGGGTGGCGGCACCAGCTCGAGGCCGCGCTCGATCATGCGCTCGGCCCGCTCCCAGTCGCCCAGCGCCAGCATGGGCTCGGCGGCGTTGCCGGCCAGCACGACGCCGGAAGTGCGTTTGCGGCCGCGCTTGCGGGCGTGCTCGTAGCCCTCGGTGGCGACGTCGACGGCCTCGCGGTAGCGGCCCAGCAGGGTGTAGGCGTCGGACAGGTTGACGAAGTAGCGGTGCAGGTGGTCGGGTTCGGCGCTGGCCGTGGGACCGGCCAGCCGCAGCTCGGCGAGCGCCTTGTCGGCGTCGCCCATGTGCACCCAGGCGGTGCCGCGGGTGACGTGCGCCGAGGCGACGATGCGCTCGAGCCCGACGGCGGCCGCCACCTGCTCGGCTTCGTCGGCGACCTGAAGGCACTCGGCGAAGCGCCAGTCGAGCATGAGCATGGTGGCCAGCCAGTCGAGCGCCTCGGCCCGCTGCACCGACGGCTCGGCCGGGATGAGCTCGCGCGCCTCCATGAGCGACTCGACGGCGCCCGGGCGGCCGAGCCGGCTCTTCACGCTGCCCTGATGGGCCAGCAGCCAGCCGGCCCGGGCCGGGTCGGCGGTGCGGTCGACCAGCCGGAGCGCCTCTTTGACCAGCGACAGCGTGCGCTCGAACTCGCCGGCGGCGTAGGCCTCGGTGGCCGCGCGGATGAAGACGTCGAGGCGGTCGCGCCCGGCCACCTTCTCGGGCTCGGCGACCTGGTCCCACAGCTCGAGCGCGCGCTCGAGCAGCTGCTGCGCCGTGGCATGCGCGTAGCTGCGCACGAGCTCGTCGGCCGCGGTGAGTGACCAGGCGAACGCGCGCTCGACGTCGTGGGCGGAGTACCAGTGGTGCGCGACCTCGGTGGCCGTGGGCGAGCTGGGCATCAGCTCGGGGTGCGCTTCGAGCGCCTGCGCGTAGCGGGCGTGCATGCGCGCGTGCTCGCCGGGCAGCATGTCGTCGTGCAGGGCCTCGCGCAGCAGCGCGTGCCGGAAGGCGTAGCCGTCGCCGTCGACCACGATGACACCGGCCGAGACGGCCTCGCGCAGGGCGGCCTCGAGCGCGCCGGAGTGCTCTTCGGCGACGATCTCGAGGACGGAGTGGTCGACGCGGTTGCCGGCGGCCGACATGAGCCGGAGCAGCCGCTGGGTGTCCTCGGACAGCGGCTCGACCCGGACCAGCAGCAGGTCGCGCAGCGAGCCGGGCAGTTCCGAACACCCGCCGTCCACGTCGACCCAGGCCAGCTCCTCGACGAAGAACGGGATGCCTTCGCTGCGCTGGATGATGCGCTGCACGTGCGCGTGCTCGGGCGGACGGCCCAGCAGCCCGCGCAGCTGCAGCACGACCTCGTCGGGGTCGAGGCGGGGCAGCTCGATGCGGTGCACCTGGCGCAACCGGTCGAGCTCGGCCAGCAGCGGGCGCAGCGGGTGGCCGCGGTGCAGTTCGTCGCTGCGGTAGGTGGCCAGGATGAGCAGCCGGGAGTCGCGCACGCCGCGCACCATGAAGCGCAGGAGGTCGCGGGTGGGGCTGTCGGCCCACTGCAGGTCTTCGAGCAGCACCACCAGCGGCCGCTCGGCGGCGACCCGCTCGAGCAGCGACGTGACGACCTCGTAGAGCCGGCCGCGGCCCTCGGGACCCTCGGCCGGCGCGACCCCCAGCTCGGGCACGAGCCCGGCCAGGGCGTCGGCGCCGGGGCCGGCGAGCTCGAGCAGCTGCTGGGCGCCGAACTCGGCGTGCAGCCCGCGCAGCGCGCCGACGAGCGGGGCGAACGCGGGCCCTTCGCCGTCGAGCGGCACCGACTGCCCCACGACCGCGCGGGCGCCGTCGGCCACCACCTCGGCGACGAACTCCTCGGTGAGCCGGGTCTTGCCGATGCCCGCCTCGCCCCCGACGAGGACGATGACCGGCTCGCCGCCGCGCGCGGTGGCGTAGGCCTCGCGCAGGTCGGCGAGCTGCCGTTCCCTGCCGACGAGACCCGTGCGGGCGACGTGGATGGGCACGTCGTTCATCCTGCCACCCGCCACCGACAGCGCCATCCGATATTTCCCTTCGGCAGAGCCGGGCCCGGCCTCAAGCGGTCCGGGCCCGGCTGCCGGCGACCGCGCGAGCCTTGCGGTCGCGCTTGCGCCTGATGGCGGCCCGTGCCTGCCGCGCCAGGCCGTCGCGGCGCGCCTCGGCCTGCAGGTCGCGCGCACGCTGGTCGTGGACGATGAATGCTGCGTAGTCCCCGTGGATGCTCATGATGCTTCGGCTCCTCGCCATACTCGTTTCCCTCTGTCATCGAGAATGGTCCTGAGGCACCGTGTGACGCATCGGGAGACTGCCGCATTGTGGCCGCTGAGCAGCGTCTAAGCCCTCCTCAGACGCCCCCTAAGGCCCCCTCGGTCACCTCTGAGGGGGCCTGAGCAGGCCTCAGGCGGGTCCACCGGACGGTGGACTCCGCATCCCACCGCGCGGTGCTCGTGCCGGCCCGGCGGCACCGGCATCGTGGAGCCATGACCGCAGCGACATCCACCGCCATCCGCGTCCGCGGACTGCGCAAGGCCTACGCCGGGGTGCCCGCCGTCGACGGGCTCGACCTCGACGTGGCGCACGGCGAGGTCTTCGCCCTGCTCGGCCCGAACGGCGCCGGGAAGACGACCACCGTCGAGATCCTCGAGGGCTACCGCGGTCGCGACGCCGGCGAGGTCGCCGTCCTCGGCGCGGACCCGGCCCGCTCCGGACCGGCCTGGCGGGCCCGCATCGGCATCGTGCTGCAGAGCTCCGCGGGACTCGACGAGATCTCCGTCCAGGAGCTGGTGCAGCACTTCGCCGGCTACTTTCCCGACCCCCGCGACCCCGACGAGGTCATCGCGGCCGTCGGCCTCGAGGCCAAGCGCGCCACCCGGGCCCGGCAGCTCTCCGGCGGCCAGCGCCGCCGCCTCGACGTGGCGCTGGGCATCCTCGGCAACCCGGAGCTGCTCTTCCTCGACGAGCCCACCACCGGATTCGACCCGGAGGCGCGGCGCGACTTCTGGGCGCTCATCTCCTCGCTCGCCGGCGGCGGCACGACGATCATCCTCACCACCCACTACCTCGACGAGGCCGAGCACCTGGCCGACCGCGTCGGTGTCATCGCCGCGGGCCGCATCGTCGCCCTCGACACCCCCGACCGGCTCGGCGGCCGCGACCAGGACCAGGCGATCGTGCGCTGGACCGAGGACGGCCGCCCGCGCACCGAGCGGACCGCCACCCCGACGGCGCTGATCGCACGGCTGGCCGCTCGGCTGGGCGGCGAGGTGCCCGGCCTCGCCGTCACCCGGCCCACGCTGGAGGACGTGTACCTGCGGCTGATCGGCCAGCCGGCCGAGACCCTGGAGGTCGTGTCATGACCATCACGGTGAGCCCGGCCCGCATCGCCCGGTCGCGCGCCACGCTGGAGATCAAGAGCTACTTCCGCGAGCGCGACTCGCTCATCTTCTCGTTCCTGTTCCCGATCATCATGCTGGGCATCTTCGCCGTCGCGTTCGGCGGCGAGGACGTCGGACAGGACAGCGGTGCCCCCGTCGACTTCGCCCGCTACTTCCTGCCCGGCATGGTCGCCTCCGGCATCATGCTGGTCAGCTTCCAGACGCTCGCGATCGGCCTCGCCGTCGAGCGCGACGACGGCACGCTCAAGCGGCTGCGCGGCACGCCGATGCCGCCGGTGTCGTACTTCCTCGGGAAGGTCGGCATGATCCTGGTCGTCGGGCTGAGCCAGATCGCGCTGCTGCTGGCGGTCGCCGCCCTCGCGTTCGGCGTCGAGCTGCCGTCCGAGTCGGCGAAGTGGCTGACCTTCGCCTGGTGCTACGTCCTCGGGACCGCCGGTGGCGCCGTTCTGGGCATCGCGTACTCGTCGGTGCCGCGGTCGGCGAAGAGCGCCTCCGCCGTCGTCGTCGGGCCGCTCATCATCCTGCAGTTCATCTCGGGCGTGTTCTTCGTCTTCTCCGACCTGCCAAGCTGGCTGCAGAACGTCGCCTCGGTGTTCCCGCTGAAATGGCTGGCGCAGGGGATGCGTTCGGTGTTCCTGCCCGACGGCTTCGAGGACCTGGAGGTGTCCGGATCATGGCAGCACGGCCCGACGGTGCTGATCCTGTCGCTGTGGCTGATCGCCGGCCTGGTGATCTGCGTCCGGACGTTCCGGTGGCAGCGCAGGGACGGGGGCTGAGCGCCGGCGACGGCGGCCCGGTGCGCAGCAGCGTCGCCGAGCTCGACACGTTCTGGCAGCGCACCACGGTCGCCTGGCACTCGGTGTACCTCGGGCTGCTCGGGCTGCTCGCGCTGATCATCGGCAGCTCCGGCGAGCTGTCCAGCCGCGACCGCCTGGCCGGCCTCCTCGCGTTGACGACGATGGTGGTCGTCTACCTGCTGATCGGGCGGCGGCTGCTGGGCACCGAGGAGCACGGCTGGCAGGCGGTGACCCAGCTGGTCGTCAGCTGGGCCGGTATGTACGTGCTGCTGGGGGTCGGCAGCGACGACGCCTACTTCCTGCTGTTCGGGCTCATCCCCCACATCTGGGTGTACCTCCCGACCCGGTGGGCGGTCGGCGGCACGGTGGTGTTCCTCTCCGGCCTGGCCGCGGTCGAGGTCGGCCGCGACGGCTGGACCCCCGAGGCGGTGCGCGAGGTCGCGCCGCAGGCCGGGCTGCAGATCGGGCTGTCGCTGCTGATGGGCCTGTTCATCAGCCACGTGTTCATCCAGGCGGAGAAGCGGGCCACGCTCATCGACGAGCTGGAGCGCACCCGCGGCGAGCTGGCGCAGCTCGAGCACGCCCGCGGCGTCCTGGCCGAACGGCAGCGGCTGGCGCACGAGATCCACGACACCCTGGCCCAGGGGTTCACCAGCATCCTCACGCTCGCCCAGGCCATCGAGGTGGCGCTCGACCGCGACCCCGTCGCCGTCCGCGACCGGCTGGCGTTGCTGGAGCAGACGGCGCGCGACAACCTCGCCGAGGCGCGGGCCCTGGTCAGCTCGCTGGCGCCGGTCGGCCTGCAGGACGCCACGCTGCCCGAGGCGGTCGAGCGCATCGCCGCCCGGTTCGCCGACGAGACCGGGCTGGACGTCACCGTGCAGGTCGATGGCGAGGCCCCTGTCCTGCCGGCGAACGTCGAGGTGGTGCTGCTGCGGGCCGCGCAGGAGGCGCTGACCAACGTGCGCAAGCACGCCGGGGCGCGGCGGGTCACGGTCGCGCTGCGGTTCCGGCCGGGCCCGGCCGGGGCCGCCACGGTCGCCGTCGTCGACGACGGCCGCGGGTTCGAGCCGACCGCCACCACCCGCGACCGCTACGGGCTGCGCGGCATGAGGACCCGGGTCGAGCAGGTGGGCGGGGTGCTCGAGATCGTCAGCGCGCCCGGCGCGGGGACGACGGTGCGCGCGACCGTCGCGCTGCCGCGCAGGTAGCGTGAGGCGCCGTGACGACGTTGCGGCTGCTGCTGGTCGACGACCATCCGGTCGTGCGGACCGGTCTCGCGGGCATGCTCGGGGCCGAGGACGACATCGAGGTGGTCGGCGAGGCCGGCGACGGCGAGGAGGCGCTGGTCCTGGCCCGCCGGCTGCGTCCCGACGTGATCCTCATGGACCTGCGCATGCCCCGGCTCGACGGCGCCGAAGCGACGGCGCGCATCCTCGCCGAGCTGCCCCGCACCCGGATCCTGGTGCTGACCACGTACGACACCGACTCCGACATCGTCCGCGCGGTCGAGGCCGGCGCCACCGGCTACCTGCTCAAGGACACGCCGCGGCTGGAACTGGCTGCGGCCGTCCGGGCGGCGCACCGCGGCGAGACCGTGCTGGCGCCGCCCGTGGCCGCCCGCCTCGTCCACCGGCTGCGGACGCCGTCGGTCCCCCCACTGACCCCGCGCGAGCGCGAGGTGCTCGCCGCCGTCGCCACCGGGCTGTCGAACGCCGAGGTCGGGCGGGTGCTGCACATCGGCGAGGCGACGGTGAAGACGCACCTGCTGCGGGTGTTCGCCAAGCTCGGCGTCGACGACCGCACCGCCGCCGTGACGACGGCCTACGCCCTGGGCATCCTGGCCCCGCCCGGGCAGGCGCCCGCCCCTTGACCGGCCGCGTGACACCGTCCGGCCATACTGTGGGCATGTCTCCAACCCGGACGCGGGTGTCCCGGCTGGCGCTGCGGCCCACCATCGGCATCGACATCGGCGGGACCAAGGTCGCGGCCGGCGTAGTCGACCCCGAGGGCACCATCATCGACCGCACGCGCCGCGAGACGCCCAGCAAGAACAAGAGCGCCCGCGTGGTCGAGGACACCATCGCCGACATCGTCGGCGAGCTCGGTGCCCGTCACCACGTCCTGGGGGTCGGCATCGGCGCCGCCGGCTTCGTCGACGGCACCCAGTCCTCCGTGCTCTTCGCCCCGCACCTCGCCTGGCGCAACGAGCCGCTGCGCGACGCCCTCCAGCGCCGCATCGGCCTGCCGGTCGTCGTCGACAACGACGCCAACGCCGCCCTCTGGGCCGAGTGCCGGTTCGGCGCCGCCCAGGGCGAGTCGCACGTCGTGTGCGTCAACCTCGGCACCGGCATCGGCGGCGCGGTGGTCCTCGACGGCGTCCTGCACCGCGGGCGGTTCGGCGTGGCCGGCGAGTTCGGGCACATGGTCGTCGTGCCGGGCGGGCATCGCTGCGAGTGCGGCAACCGCGGCTGCTGGGAGCAGTACGCCAGTGGCAACGTGCTGGTCCGCGAGGCGCGCGAGCTGGTCGCCAACGGCTCCCCCGTCGCCTACCGCATCGCCGAGACCTGCGAGGGCGATCCGTCGCGCATCACCGGGCCCATGGTCAGCGCGCTGGCCGCCCAGGGCGACCCCGCGGCGCTGGAGCTGCTCGAGGACATCGGCCACTGGCTGGGCGTCGGGCTGGCCAACCTGGCGGCGGCGTTCGACCCCGGCCTGTTCGTCATCGGCGGCGGCGTCTCCGACGTCGGCGACCTGCTGCTCGACCCGGCCCGCACCACGTTCCGGCGCACGCTGACAGGGCGCGGCTTCCGGCCCGAGGCGGGGGTGGTGCGGGCGTCGCTCGGCAACGACGCCGGGCTCATCGGCGCCGCCGACCTCGCCCGCCGCAGCAGCTCGCGCCGTCGCGACCGCGCCAAGCTGGTGACGACCCGGCTGCTGCTCCCCCGCCGGCGCGACGTCGCCGGCAACGGCACACCCGTGCGGCGCGCCCGCCGCACGGCCGGCGGCACGGGGACGGCCATCGACCCGGTCGCCCCGCGGCGGGCGAACGGCACCTGGCGCCGCAGCGTCCCCTGAATGACCACGTTCACCACCCGATTCCCTCCCGCACGAGGCTTGCGGCCCTTGTGATGCCCGGGTGATCCTCGTGATGCCTGGCCGATCCTGGTGCTGCCTGGCCCGGGATCCTCGTGATGTCCGGGCGATCCTCGTGCTGCCTGGCCCCGGATCTCCTGATGCCCGGGTGATCCTCGTGATGCCCGGCCCGCCCCGGGGAAAGCGATTGCCGGCCTACGTCGCGAGGGCCGCGCGTCCATCACGAGGGCTGCAAGCCTCGTGGAGCAGGGAATTCCGTGGTGAACGTGATCTCTCTGTCAGGGTTCTGCTACCGGGCGCTGTTCGACGGGGCGGGGCCTGGCGTGGTCGCCGGGTGACTCCAACGTGATCTGCCCGCTGTGTGTGGCTTCGGTAATGACGTGTCCATGGTGATCACGGGTGAGAGCCCGGCCGGGAGTGACTTGATAGA
>NZ_SMKL01000062.1 GCF_004348545.1 Jiangella ureilytica
CCGCCGAAGAGGCCGGCCAGCGGGTTGGCGCCGCCGCCCGCCCCGCCCAGCATGCCCGCGACGTCGGCGTTGATGGCGCCGAGCTGCTCGTTGGCCTGCCGCTGGATCTCGGCGTGTGCGTCGCGGACCGCTGCGATGACGAGATCGGCCAGCGTCTCGACGTCTTCGGGGTCGACGACGGACGGGTCGAGCTGCAGGTCGGTCAGCTCGCCGGCACCGGTGACGGTGGCCCGGACCAGGCCGCCGCCGGCGCTGCCGGTGGCCTCGGCCTCGCTGAGATCCTGCTGGGCCGAGAGCAGCTGCTCCTGCATGCGCTGCGCCTGCTGCAGCAGCTGGCTCATGTCGAAGCCTTCGGAACCACCAGGCGGAAACACAGCTGCCTCCTCGCCCTCAAGGGGTGTTGTCAGGGCACACGGTCACAGCGAGCCTACGTCACCGACGCGGCCCGATCTGACCAGGCCCGTTGGCGATCTGGATCACTCGTGCTCGATCTCCGCGATGACGGTGGCGCCGAGGGTCCGCTCGAGCAGCTCGCGCTCGGACACACCGTCGTCGGCCAGGTCCTCGTCGTCGGGGTCGGCGTCGTCGTCGGTGGCCTTGTACGCCTCGGCGGCCGTCGTCGCCGCTGCTCCCGGTGCTGCCCCGGGGGCCGCGGCACTGCCCTGCTCCTTGACCCTGCGGGCCGCCTGCTTGGCCGCGGCCGCGCGGCCGGCAGCGTCGGGCGACGACGACGGCGCCTGCGGCTGCGCTGCGGGCGGGGTCTGGGCGGTGGCCTGCGGCGCTGGGTGGGCCGGGGCCGACGGCTCCGACGGAGTGGACGGCGGCGCCGCGGGCGCGGACGGCGTCGCTGGCGCGGCGGGCGTCGAGGCTGCGGCCCCGCCGCGGTTCTGCGCCGCCGGGTCGGCGGACGGATCGACGATGGCCTCGATGCGCAGGTCGAGCAGCAGGACCTCTTTGATGGCCTGCTGCAGGCACTCTTGGAAGTCGGCGCGCCGGGCGAAGGTGTCGCGCAACGTCGGCTGCCGGAAGGCCAGCGTCAGCACGCCCTCGGAGACGTCGGAGACCACGGACTCCTGCGAGATCAGGCTCCACGGGGTGCGCTTGATCTCCTTGAGCCGGACCAGCACCTCGGGCCACATGCGGCGCAGGTCGGCGACGCCGCCGGACGCACCGGACGCACCGGCCGCGGCGATGGGCTGTTGCGTGGTGGCCGGCGCCGGTGTCGCGCGGACCGGCGGGCCCGACGGGGGCGGCTGCGGCGCGGGCTCGGGTCGCGGTGCCGGTTGCCGCTGCACCGACGGCTCGGGGGTCGGCGCCTCGGCGACGGGTTCGGGCGCCGGTTCGTCGGCGACGGCGACCAGCTCGGGCCGCGGCGGTGCAGCCTCGGCAGACTCGAGCCGTGGTGCGGGCATCGGAGCCGGCTCGAGCGCCGGCGGAGCCGCCGCGGGCGGGACCGCAGCTGACGCCGTCGTCGGTGGGGAGTCTTGGGGGCTGACCCGGGCGAACGCGGCCGCACGCTGGGACTGGCCCGGCGGGTGGGCTTCGACCGGAGCCGGTTCGGCGGCCGGTGCCGCTGGTGCGGCTGGTCCGGCTGCGGGCGCGAGCGGCTCGCCGCCGGTGAGCCGTCGTTCGACGCGGTCGAGCCGGGCCTGGACGCCGGCGACGGTGTCGTCGGCGGCGGGGAGCAGCAGCCGCGCGCAGACCAGTTCCAGCTGGAGCCGGGTGGGGGTGGCGCCCTTCATGGCGGTGATGCCTTCGTCGACGACGGCCGCGAGCCGGACGAGGTCGGACGGGCCGAACTGGGCGGCCTGGATGGCCATGCGCTCTGCCTGCTCGGGCGGGAGGTCGAGCAGCCCCTCGGCGACGGCGTCGGGCGCCGCCCGCAGGACGATGAGGTCGCGGAAGCGCTCCAGCAGGTCGGTGAGGAAGCGGCGGGGGTCGTGCCCGGCGTCCATGACCTGGTCGATCGCGGCGTAGACCGACCGGCCGTCGCCGGCGGAGACGGCCTCGACGACCTGGTCGAGCATGGCGGCGTCGGTGAAGCCCAGCAGGGCCACCGCGAGGTCGTAGGTGACGCCGTCGTCGCCCGCACCGGCGATGAGCTGGCCCAGGATCGACTGCGCGTCGCGGGCTGACCCCGCCCCGGCCCGGGCGACCAGTGCCAGCGCGGCCGGCTCGATGGGCACGCCCTCCTGCTCGCAGATCCAGCCGAGGTTCTGCTGCAGCGTCTTCGTGGGGATGAGCCGGAACGGATAGTGGTGCGTGCGCGACCGGATGGTGCCGATGATCTTGTCGGGCGCAGTGGTGGCGAAGATGAACTTCAGGTGCGCCGGCGGCTCTTCGATCAGCTTCAGCAGCGCGTTCGCCGCGCCCGGCCCGAGCTGGTGCGCCTCGTCGATGATGTAGATCTTGAACCGCGACGACACCGGCGAGAAGTGCGCCTTCTCGCGCAGGTCGCGAGCGTCGTCGACCAGACCGTGCGTCGCCGCGTCCAGCTCGACGACGTCGATGTTGCCCGGCCCGTTGGGCGCGAGGTCGAGGCAGGACTGGCACTGCCCGCACGGCTCGTCCGTCGGGCCCTTCTCGCAGTTCAGAGAACGCGCCAGGATGCGCGCCGACGACGTCTTGCCGCAGCCTCTGGGGCCGGAGAAGAGATAGGCGTGGTGGACGCGGTCGTTGGCCAGCGCTCGCATCAGCGGGACGGTGACATGCTCCTGCCCCACGACGTCAGCGAACCTGCCGGGCCGATAGGTGCGATACAGAGCGAGCGACGACACCTTGCGAACCATAGTCGCCGCTACCGACAGATACCCAGCCTGGAGGCAGATCGCCTGGCCGGAGAGACGAAGGGACCCCTCGCGCACCCGGTAGAGCCCACTTACCCTTGCTGCCTTCCGGCCCTGGGGGAGTTAGGCGGGGTGCCGCCACGCGAGGGGTCGGCTGCCAGTGTACGTGGTCGGCGGCGAGGCTTCACATCGCGCTGTCGATTTCAGCCGGAGGGCCCTCGTCCGATAATCTCTCCGGCGGAGGATTCGCCTAGTGGCCTAGGGCGCACGCTTGGAAAGCGTGTTGGGAGCAATCCCTCAGGGGTTCGAATCCCCTATCCTCCGCCATCCAGCTCCAGCTGCTCATGGTTCCCGGCGGCGTCCCGCCGATCGCGAGGGAACACGGTCGAGGAAGTCCCGCACCGCCACGGCCGTGTCGGCCGGGGAGATGGTGTGGTTCTCGCCGCCGGGGACGGTCTCGTAGCGGGCGTCGGAAAGCAGGCCCGGCAGGGTCTCGGCGGCCTTCCGCAGCACCGGCCAGGTCTCCGTGCCGGTCAGGACCAGGATCGGCACGTCGACCGCCCGCATCTCGGGGGTGGGGCGGTCGTACGGCGGCCCCGTCACCATCGCGTCGTACACGACGGTGTGGGCGATCGCCTCGAGCGCCGGGAAGAACGGCGCCTGCCGGATCCCGGCCACCATCTCCGGCGGCAGGCCGATGCCCTCGAGCTGGAAGGTCGTGACGGCCTCTGCCCGCTTCCCGGCCGCCACCAGCGACGACAGCCGGGCCGGCAGATCGGCCGGGCGCCGGTCGGCGTCGTCGAAGACGAAGGGGACCTCGTACATGATCAACGATGTCACGGGCACTCCCCGCGCGGCCGCGAGCAGCCCGAGGTTCGCGCCCGACGAGAAGCCGAACACCGCCGCCGTCCCGCCGACGACCTCCAGCACGGCGTGCAGGTCCTCGATCTCGCGCTCCACCGCGTAAGGCCCCACATCGCCGCTGCCGCCGCGGCCGCGCCGGTCGTAGCACACGACCGTATGAGTGGAGGCGAGCTCACCGGCGACGGGTGCCAGCGTGTGCCGGTCGTTGAACGCGCCGGAGACGAAGACGATCGGCGAGCCGGAGCCGGCCAGGTCGTAGGCGATGGTGGTGCCGTCGGCCGAGGTCGTGGTCTGCATGGGTACCTCCTGGACGAACGAGGGACGATCCTGAACCTGTCGTCCCCACGACGAACGGAAAGGGCGACGATGGACACCGTGAGCCAGCCGACCGACCAGCCGATCCGGTATCTGCTCCTCATCAGCGCCGATGAGGCGCTCGAGCCGGAGGTCATCAGCGACGAAGGCCTGCGCCGGTTCCAGGAGTGGTTCGCCGACCTGGAGCGACGGGGGGTGCTGCGCGCCCACGAGGGCCTCCATCCGAGCGCCATGGCGACGACGGTGCGGGTGCGCGACGGCGAGGTGCTGCTGACCGACGGGCCGTTCATGGAGACGAAGGACCAGATCGGCGGGTTCGCGCTGATCGAGTGCGCCGACCTCGACGAGGCGGTCGAGATCGCCGCCGGGCACCCGGCCGCCAGGTTCGGGCAGGTCGAGATCCGGCCGGTGCGATGACCGACGCGCGGGCGGCTGTCGCCGAGGCGTTCCGGGCCGAGTGGGGCCGGATCGTCGCGGGGCTGATCGCCCGCACCGGGAACTGGGACCTCGCCGAGGAGTGCACGGCCGACGCGTTCGCCGCGGCCCTGGAGTCCTGGCCGCGCGACGGCGTCCCGGACCGGCCGGGGGCCTGGCTGACCACGACGGCGCGGAACCGGGCCGTCGACCGGCTGCGGCGCGCCAAGGCGGGCGAGGCGAAGCTCCGGCTCCTGGCGGCGACGGCGACGGCGGACGAGCCGCCGGCCAGCGACCACGTCGTCCACGGCGACCACGGCGACCACGGCGTACACGGGCCCCGAGACGACCGGCTCCGCCTCCTCTACACCTGCTGCCACCCGGCGTTGGGCTTCGAGGCACAGGTCGCGCTCGCGCTGCGCACCCTGACCGGCCTGACGACGGCGGAGATCGCGCGGGCGTTCCTCGTCCCCGAGTCGACCATGGCCAAGCGGCTGGTCCGAGCCAAGCAGAAGATCCGCGTCGCCCGCATCCCGTACCGCGTGCCGCCGCCGCACCAGCTGCCCGAGCGTACCGGCGCCGTCCTCGGCGTCGTGTACCTGCTGTTCAACGAGGGCTACGGCGCCACCAGCGGCGACGGCGCCATGCGTCCGGAGCTCACCCGCGAGGCGCTGCGCCTGGCCGGCCTGGTCGCCGAGCTCATGCCCGACCAGCCCGAGGCGCTCGGCCTGCTCGCCCTGCTCCGCCTGCACGACGCCCGGGCGGCGACCCGGATCGGCGCCGGCGGCGAGCTCGTCCCGCTGGAGGAGCAGGACCGCGGCGAATGGAACCGCGCGACGATCGCCGAGGCCGTCGGCCTCCTGCAGCGAGCGCTGCGACGCGAGCGGCCGGGCCCGTACCAGCTCCAGGCGATGATCGCCGCCTGCCACGCGGCCGCCGCCCGGCCCGAGGACACCGACTGGCCGCGAATCGTCCGTCTCTACGACCAGCTGCTCGAGCACGTGCCGTCGCCGGTCGTGCGGCTGAACCGGGCGGTCGCCGTCGCCATGGCGGACGGCCCGGAGGCCGGGCTCGCGCTGGTCGACGCCGTCGCACCGGAGCTCGGCGACTACCCGCTGCTGCCGGCGACCCGGGCCGACCTGCTGCGCCGGGCCGGCCGCCGCACCGAGGCCGCGGAGCAGTACCGCACGGCCCTCGAAGTGGCCGGCAACGACGGCGAGCGCCGCTACCTCGCCCGCCGCCTGGCCGAGCTCGACCGGGTCTGAAGCGCCGAGTGTCAGTGCCCGCCCTTAGGGTGGGGACCCTCCCTCACCGGGCGGGGTCCAGCTACGGCGGCGGCTCACCTCCGGCGGCGGGTGCCGAAGACGCCGCGCACGATCTCCTTCGCCAGCTCTCGCCCGGCCGTCGTGAGGAAGGCGTCGAGCGGGCTGTCGGCGGCCGCCCGAGCCCTCGGCTTCCTGGTCGGCGACGGCGTCTGCTGCGGTTTCGGCGCGGGCACGGTGCCGGGCACGGGGAGGCCGCGGATCTCCGCCTCGAGCCGCTCGATCTCCTGCTCCCTCGTCAACGGTTCCGGCGACGACGGCGTCGGCTCGCCGCCCGCGACGGGGCCGCCCGGACCCGCGGCGATCCGTCCGGTGAGCAGCTCGTACGCCGACTCGCGGTCGACCCGCTCGCCGTACGTGGCGGCCAGCGGCGACGCCGCGACCAGCCCGTCCAGGACCTCCGCGGACGATGGCGCCATCAGCGACAGGGGAGCGCGCAGCATCGTGTGTGCGACCGGCGTCGGCGCGCCTCTCTCGGACATCACCGTGACGACCGCCTCGCCGATGCCGAGCGTCGTCAGCAGCTCCTCGAGGTCGTAGGACGACGTCGGGTAGGTGCGGACCGCGGCCTTCAGCGCGGCGGCGTCGTTCGGCGTGAACGCGCGCAGCTGGTGCTGCACGCGGCTGCCGAGCTGCGCCAGCACGTCCTCGTGCACGTCTTTCGGCGACTGCGTGACGAAGAAGACGCCGACGCCCTTGGAGCGGATCAGCCGGACCGTCTGGACCAGCGCCGCCAGGAACTCCTTCGACGCGTCCTTGAACAGCAGGTGTGCCTCGTCGAAGAAGAACACCAGCTTCGGCTGCTCGAGGTCGCCGACCTCGGGCAGCTCCTCGAACAGCTCGGCCAGCAGCCACATGAGGAACGTCGAGAACAGCACCGGCCGGTCCTGCACGCCGGGCAGCTCCAGCAGCGTGATGACGCCGCGGCCGTCGTCGGCCCGCCGCAGCAGCGACGACACCTCGAACTCCGGCTCGCCGAAGAACGTGTCGGCGCCCGACGCGGAGAAGTTGACCAGCTCGCGCAGGATGACGCCGGCCGTCTGCTTCGACAGGCCGCCGAGCCCCTCGAGGTCCGGCTTCCCCTCGGCCGACGTGAGATACTGGATCACCGCACGCAGGTCCGACAGCTCCACCAGCGGCAGCCCAGCGGTGTCGGCGTAATGGAACACCAGGCCCAGCGAGCTCTCCTGGGTCGCGTTCAGCTCCAGGACCTTCGCCAGCAGCGTCGGCCCGAACGACGTCACCGACGCGCGGACCGGCACGCCGACACCGTCGTCGCCCAGGCGCAGCAGCTCGACGGGGAACGCCGTAGGCGACCACTCCTGCCCGACGGCGTCCGCGCGGACGCCGACGCGCTCGTCCCGGACGCCCGGCGAGGCCAGGCCGGACAGGTCGCCCTTGACGTCCGCCGCGAACACCGGCACCCCGGCCGCGGCGAGCTGCTCGGCCATGACCTGCAGGGTCTTGGTCTTGCCGGTGCCCGTGGCGCCGGCGACCAGTCCGTGCCGGTTGAGCATCGCCAGCGGCACCCGCACCGGCGCGTCGGCCCGCGGCGCGCCGTCGACGACCAGAGCGCCCAGCTCGAGACACGCGCCGTCGAACGCGTACCCCTGCTGGATCGTCGACACGACATCGTCGGCCATGACCCACCCCCGTAGCGGCATATGCCTGGCGAAACGTCGCCCGCAGTTTAGACTGCGCTAGGTGATTTTCAAGCGCGTCGGAGACGGCAGGCCCTACCCGGAGCACAACACCGGGCTGCGGGCGTGGTCCGAGCTCCCTCCGCGCCAGATCCGCCTGACCGAGCTGGTCACCACGAAGCGCACGCTGAACCTCGAAACGCTGCTCTCCGAAGACTCCACGTTCTACGGCGACCTCTTCGCCCACGTGGTCGAATGGCGCGGCGAGCTCTACCTCGAGGACGGCCTGCACCGTGCCCTCCGCGCGGCCCTGCAGCAGCGCCCGGTGATCCACGCTCGTGTGCTCCTGATCCGCGACACCCCGCCCGGCCCGCCGCCCGGTCCCCCCGCGGACACCAAGGAGCATCCAGTCCCCGGCGCCGAGCCCGACACCGAGGCATGACCTGCGGAAACGGTTACATCGCGACTAGGCTGATCACATCACCACGACCCCCCGCCCCAGCGGCACCGCCGCCGACCCCGGAGCTGGCATGGCCTTCGACGAGGAGCAGCTGACCGAGGAGCAGTCTGCCCGGCGGCGCCGCTGGCGGCGCATCCGCACCTCGGTCACGCTGCTGGTCCTCATCGGCGTCGTCATCGGTGCCGCGTGGTACAGCTGGGACAACGTCGTGGGCGAGGACGACTCCGCCACCTCCGACACCGGCAACCAGCCGTGCGCCCCCGGCGTGCCGACGGCCGCGCCCGCGCCGGCGGAGGTCCAGATCAACGTCTACAACGCCACCGACCGCAACGGCCTGGCGTCCGCCGTCGCCGGTCAGGTCCGCGACCGCGGCTTCGTCGTCGTCGACGTCGACAACGACCCGCTGGGCCGCGACATCACCGGGACGGCGGAGGTCCGGTCCGGGCCTGCCGCCCAGGCCGCGGCCGAGCTCGTCGCCACCCTGGTCGCGGGCGCGGTGTACGTGCCGGACGAGCGCACCGAGGCCACCATCGACCTCGTGCTCGGCGACGCGTTCGAGGCGCTGGCCGACCCCGCCGCGCCGCCCCCCACTCCGGCGGCCGACCTGCCGCCCTGCGGCGCCGCACCGTAACCGTCGCGCAGCAGTCGGCCCGGTAGCCGTCGGCACCGTGGTCGTCGGCCCGCAGCCTTCAGTCCTCGTCGTCCTCGGGTTCCTCGCGGCCGTGCTCACCGAACCAGCCGGCCAGGCGGCCGCGCCGGCCGACGGCGCGCAGGCGTGACTCCGTCGCGCGACGCAGCGCCCGCGGGGCCACGATGAGGATCTCGTCGCCGTGCTGCAGCTTCGTGCGCGGGCCGGGGACAGTGGTGGTGTCGCCGCGGACGATCAGCGCGATGTTCACGCCCTGCGGCACGCGCAGCTCGCCGATCTCGACGCCGTGCAGCCTCGAGCCGGGCGGCACGCGGACGTGGATGAGGTCGGCGTCGAGGCGCTCGAGCGGCGCGGACTCGACGTCGGCGTCGCGGGTGGCGAACGCCGGCACCATGCCCAGGCGGGCGGCCAGCCACGGCAGCGTCGGGGCCTGGATCAGCGTGTAGAGGACGCTGACGATGAAGACGACGGCGAACAGCCAGTCGGCGTCCTCGACGCCCTCGGCGAGCGGGATCGTCGCGAAGACGACCGGCACGGCGCCGCGCAGTCCGGCCCAGGACAAGAAGATCTTCTCGCGCACGGTCATCATGAACGGCGCCGTCGACGCCCACACCGAGATCGGCCGGGCGACGAACGTCAGGGCCGCCCCCGCGACGACGGCGGCGAGGAACGCCTCGGGCATGTCCGACGGCGACGCCAGCAGGCCGAGCATGACGAACAGCGCGATCTGGGCCAGCCAGGCCAGGCCCTCGACGAACGAGCGGGTGGCACCGCGGTGCGGCAGGTGCGAGTTCCCCAGCACCAGCGCCGCGATGTACACGGCCGCGAACCCGCTCATGTGCGCGAACGCACCGAGACCGTAGGCCAGCACCGTCAGCGTGAGCACGACCAGCGGGTAGAGGCCGGACGCCGGCAGCGCCGTCCGCCGCAGGATCTCGGCCCCGAGCCGCCCGACGACGTAGCCCAGCGCGGCCCCGCCGATCAGCTCGTACACCACCGTCACGCCGATGACCAGGAAGTTGTCGCCCGGACCGCTGTGGGCCGCCAGGATCGTCACCAGCACGATCGCCGGGGCGTCGTTGAGCCCGGACTCCGACTCCAGCGCACCGGACAGCCGCCGTTTCAGGGGCAGCCGGCGCAGCGTCGAGAACACCGCGGCGGCGTCGGTGGGCGCGAAGATCGCGCCCAGCAGGATCGCCGGCAGCCAGTCCAGGCCGAGCAGGTAGTGGCAGATGACCGCCACGACCGCCGTGCTCACCGCGACGCCGACGGTCGCCAGCGCCAAGCCGATGCCGAAGACCGGCCGCACCTGGTCCCACCGCGTCGTCAGGCCGCCCTCGGCCAGGATGACGATGAGCGCGGCGTAGGCGAACGACCGTGCGACGTCGGGGTCGGAGAACTGGATGCCCAGTCCCGACTCGCCGATCGCGACCCCGATCAGCAGGTACAGCACGAGGCTGGGCAGCCCGAGCCGCACGCTCACCCGCACCGCGACGACGGCGGCGATGAGCACGAGGGCGCCCGCGAGCAGGAAGACGTTGAGCGAGTCGACGGTCATCGCCGCACCCCCGTCCCCAGTCTCGGCGAGCCGCATCGCGGCAGGTCTAGAGCGTAGAGCGCGGTCGGCCGTGGTCGCGCGACGTACGGTCGGAGCGACAGAGCCCGCCCCGGGCGTTCACCGGGGCGGGCTCTGACCAGCTGGCGGTAGCGGTGGGATTTGAACCCACGGTGGAGTTGCCCCCACACACGCTTTCGAGGCGTGCTCCTTAGGCCGCTCGGACACGCTACCGCCGTCGAGGGTACCGGAGCGCCGGGCGCCGTAGGAAATCGGCACGGCCCGACGGCGTCAGCCTCCGGCACCGCCCCACGCGGCCGGCATGCGACCGCGCCCGGAACCGCCTCAGCGCTGGGCGGCGAAGAAGTCGCTCACCAGCGCGCCGCACTCGTCGGCCAGTACACCGGAGATCACCTCGGGACGATGGTTGAGCCGCCGGTCGCGGACCAGGTCCCACAGCGAGCCGACGGCGCCGGCCTTGGGGTCGGGGGCGCCGTAGACCAGCCGTTCCACGCGGGCCAGCACCAGCGCGCCGGCGCACATCGAGCACGGCTCCATGGTGACGACGAGCGTGCAGCCCTCGAGCCGCCAGGAGCCCACGACCGACGCGGCCGCCCGCAGCGCCAGTACCTCGGCATGCGCCGTCGGGTCGGCGTCGGCCTCGCGCCGGTTGTGGCCGCGGCCGAGCACCGTCCCGCCGGCCCCGACGACCACCGCGCCGATGGGCACGTCGCGGGTCGCGGGCGCCAGGACCGCCTCGGACAGCGCCGCGCGCATGAGCGGCTCGTAAGGCCGGCCGGCCGGTCCCGCGGGCATGCCCCCGACCCTACGGCCCCGAAGCCGGGCGCCACGCGGGCGTGCGACGATCGGGCATGCGGATTCTGACCGGACAGCAGGTCGCGGCCGAGGGACTCGAGGGCTGGGCGCACCTGGGCAACGGGCTCTACACCCGGGTCACCACGCCCGACTTCGCCACGGGACTGGAGCTGGTCGACGCCGTCGGCGCGGCTGTGATCGCGTCGGAGCCGGAGCGCACCGGACTCCAGCCCGACCTCAGCCTGCACGCCACGCACGTCGACATCGCCCTCGCCGGCCGCGGCCTCCCCGGCGTCACCGACGAGGACGTCGCGCTCGCCCGCGCCATCACTGGCCTGGTGACCGCCGCCGGGTGCCGTCCCGAGGCCTCCGTCACGCGGATCAACCTCGCCCTCGACACGCCCGGCACGGACGGCGTGCTGCCGTTCTGGCGGGCGTTCCTCGGTTACGAGAACCGGCGGCCCGGCCCGCCCATGGTGCGCGATCCTGCCGGCAGGCTGCCGTCGGTGTGGTTCCAGCCCTCGGGCGGCGAGGAGCCGCGGCAGCGCTGGCACCTCGACGTGTGGCTCGACCCGGCGCAGGTCCAGGGGCGCATCGATGCCTGCCTCGCCGCCGGCGGCCGGGTCGACGACGACAGCGGCGCGCCCGCGTTCTGGGTGCTGGCCGACGCCGAGGGCAACCGCTCCTGCCTGGCGACCTGGCAGGGCCGCGACTGATCAGGTCTCAGGGCAGGACGTCGTCCAGCTGCTGGCCGAAGCCGGCCCGCGCGGCGACCTGCATGATCATCTCGTCGGGGTAGTCGTCGAGGTCGTCGCAGATCGCGGCCAGCGCCATGGGGTCGACGCCGAGGTCGGCGAAGATCGTGAGGTCGCCGGCCGGCTGCACCGGGTCCTCGTCGTCCGGCAGCGGCAGGCCCAGTCGCTCGACCACGTCGCGGGCCATGGGCCAGTCGGTGGCGGCGGTAACGTCTGACAGCAGCAGCCGCACCTGACCGCCGACCAGCCGGACGGCGTAGAAGAAGTCCTCGTCGACGGAGACGAACGCCAGCGACCCGTTCTCGCCCGGCCGCTGCCGCAGCAGCTCGACCACCTGGCCCAGGTCGTGCCCGAGCCGGCGTGGCGCCGTCTCGACCTGCCACTGCCCTTCTTCGCGGTAGACCACGACCACGAAGTCGACGACGCCCTCACCGTCGGACACGACCGGTTCCTCTCGACGACCGGTGTGGTCTCCTAGGTGCTCTGCCGCAGCCGGCGACGCAGCCCCGTGGTACGACCGTGCCACGGGGTGGAGCGGGCGAGCAGCGCGCGGGCCTCGGCCAGCTCGCGAAGGAAGACGGCCCGCTGACGCAGGCGGCTGATGTCGGTGACGAGCTCACCGCTGGGTGTCGGGGAATCGTCTGCACCCGAGCCGACAGGCTCGGTGATGGCGCCCTCGGGCATCTGGCCTCCGTTCTTCAGACGCAACCCCTGCACACTCGGGGGACGCTAGCACCAGCGGACCCGCCCGGTCGAGAGCGTGACCGGATTCGGATAGGTTCCTCGCATGCGTCTGCTGGCCGTCGACCACCCGCTCGTCGCGCACAAGCTCACCGTGCTGCGCAACGCCAAGACCGACTCCCCCACGTTCCGCCGGCTGGCCGACGAGCTGGTCACGCTGCTCGCCTACGAGGCCACCCGCGATGCGCGCGTCGCCACCGTCGAGATCCAGACCCCGGTCGCGCCGGCCACCGGCGTGAAGCTCAGCTCGCCGAAGCCGCTCATCGTCCCGATCCTGCGGGCCGGCCTCGGCATGCTCGACGGCATGGCCCGGCTGGTCCCCACGGCCGAGGTCGGGTTCCTGGGCATGATCCGCGACGAGGACACCCTGCAGGCCACCACGTACGCCACCCGGTTGCCCGACGACCTCACCGGCCGCCAGTGCTACGTCCTCGACCCCATGCTGGCCACCGGCGGCACGCTGGCGGCCGCGGTCCACTTCCTGGTCGACCGCGGCGCCGAGGACATCACCGCCGTCTGTCTGCTGGCCGCTCCCGAGGGCGTCGAGTACCTCGAGCGCGAGACCCGCGAGCTCGGCGTTCCGCTCACCGTCGTGACGGCGGCCGTCGACGAGCGGCTCAACGAGAAGGGCTACATCGTGCCCGGCCTGGGCGACGCGGGCGACCGGCTGTACGGCGTGGTCGACTGACCCGTCCGCCCATTCCCGAGCCGCTCAGAGCGACTTGAGCGCCGTCACCAGTGCCGTCAGCGAGGCCTTCGCGTCGCCGAACAGCAGTGTGGTCTTGGGGTCGAAGAGCAGCTCGTTCTCGATGCCGGCGAACCCCGGGCGCATCGAGCGCTTGAGGAACACGATCGCGCCCGCGTGGTCGGCGTCGAGGATCGGCATGCCGTAGATGGGCGACCCCGGTGACGTGCGCGCCGCCGGGTTGACGACGTCGTTGGCGCCCACGACCAGCGCGACGTCGGCCGTGCGCAGCTGGCCGTTGGCGGTGTCCATCTCGAGCAGCTGCTCGTACGGCACGTTCGCCTCGGCGAGCAGCACGTTCATGTGTCCCGGCATGCGCCCGGCCACCGGGTGGATCGCGTAGCCGACCTCGACGCCGCGCTTCTCGAGCAGGTCGACCAGCTCGCGGATCGTGTGCTGCGCCTGCGCGACCGCCAGCCCGTACCCCGGCACCACGATGACCCGGCGGGCGTACGCCAGCATGATCGCGACGTCGTCGGGTCCGGCCGAGCGGACCGGGCGGTCCGACGCCTCGCCGCCACCGGCCGTCGAGCCGCCCTTGAAGGCGCCGAACAGGATCGACGACACCGACCGGCCCATCGCCCGCGCCATGGCCCGGGTGAGGATGGTGCCGCTCGCGCCGACCAGCGTGCCGGCCACCAGCAGCAGCGCGTTCTCGAGCACGTAGCCGCCGGCCGCGACGGCGAGGCCGGTGAACGCGTTGAGCAGCGAGATGACGATCGGCACGTCCGCGCCGCCGACCGGGAGCACCAGCAGCACACCGGCCAGCAGCCCGACCAGCGCCAGGATGATCGCCAGCGTCACGCTGCCGGTCGCCACGGTCCAGACGCCGAGGCCGAGCGCCGCCACCAGCACGCCGCCGAAGACGAACGGCCCGCCGGGGAACGTGATCGGGCGGCCGGTCATCAGCTCCTGGAGCTTGAGGAACGTGACGGCGGATCCAGCGAACGACACCGAGCCGATGAGGATCGTGAACGCCGAGGCGACGAGGGCGCCGTCGGACAGCAGCTCTGCGTGCCGCAGCTCGAGGATCGCGACCAGCGCCGCGGCACCGCCGCCGACGCCGTTGAACAGCGCGACGAGCTGCGGCATCGCCGTCATCGCGACCCGGCGGGCGCCGAGCGCACCGGGCACGGCGCCGACGGCCACCGCGAGCAGGATCCAGCCGAGGTTGTCGATGTCGTAGGCGAAGAACGTGACCACGACGGCGAGCAGCGCACCGAACGCGCCGAGCAGGTTGCCGCGCCGGGCCGACTTCGGCGACGCGAGGCCCTTGAGGGCGAGGATGAAGCAGACGGCGGCGACGACGTAGCAGACCTGCGCCCAGACCGGGATCACTCGCCGCCCACCTTCGCCGGCGCCACCTCGGCCGTCGGCGGTCGTGTGCCGCCGAACATCTCCAGCATCCGGTCGGTGACGACGAAGCCGCCGACCAGGTTCAGGGTCGCCAGCACGACCGCGATCAGGGCGACCACCAGCACCCCGGCCTCGTCCGCCGTCCCGGCCACGATGACCGCGCCGACCAGGATGACGCCGTGGATGGCGTTGGCGCCGGACATCAGCGGCGTGTGCAGCGTCGAGGAGACCTTCGACACGACCTCGAACCCCACGAACACCGCCAGCACGAACACCGTCAGCAGCGCAACGCCCTCGGTCACTCGGCCTCCAGGAGCTCGCGGGTGGGGACATGGCGGACGACGCCGTCATGGGTGACGGCGGCGCCGTCGACGATCTCGTCGGCGAAGTCGGGCGTGACCTTGCCGTCCGCCGTCATCAGCAGGACGAGATTCACGACGTTGGCGGCGAACAGCCGGCTCGCGTGGACGGGCAGCTGGCTGGGCACGTTGCGCGCGCCCCAGACGAGCGCGCCACCGACCCGCAGTTCCTCGCCGGCGACGCTGCCCTCGACATTGCCGCCGGACTCCGCGGCGAGGTCGACGACGACGCTGCCGGCCTTCATCGCCTCGACGGCGGGCCGTTGCACCAGCAGCGGCGCGGCCCGGCCGGGCACGGCCGCCGTCGTGATCAGCACGTCGGACGCGGACACGACCGGCGCGAGCAGGTCGCGCTGCAGCTGGGCACGCTCCTCGGTCATCTCCCGCGCATAGCCGCCGGTGCCCTCGAGACTGGGGAGGTCGAGCTCGACGAACTGCGCGCCGAGGCTGCGCACCTCCTCGGCCGACGCCGCGCGGACGTCGTAGGCCTGCACGCGGGCGCCGAGCCGGCGCGCGGTCGCGATGGCCTGCAGCCCGGCCACGCCGGCGCCGAGCACCAGCACCTCCGCGGGCGGCACCGTCCCGGCCGCCGTCATCGACAGCGGGAAGAACCGCGGCAGCCGCTCGGCCGCGACCAGCACCGCGCGGTACCCGGCGACCAGCGCCTGGGACGTGAGCGCGTCCATCGACTGGGCCCGCGAGATGCGCGGCACCAGCTCGAGCGCGAAGGCCGTCACCCCGGCGTCGCGCGCGGCCCGCACGGTGTCGAGCTCCTGCGTCGCGGGCAGGAACGACACGGTGACGACGCCGCTGCGCAGCGCGGCCAGGCGCTCCGGCGGCAGCGGGTTCACGGAGAGGACGACGTCGGCGCCCGCGAGCACGTCGCCGGTGACGACGGAGGCACCCGCCGCCTCGTAGGCGGCGTCGGCGTGCAGGGCACCCGCGCCGGCTCCGGACTCGACGGCGACCTCGAGGCCGGCGCTGGTCAGCCGCCCCACCAGGTCAGGGACCAGCGCCACCCGGCGTTCGTGGTCACGGGTCTCGGCAGCGACGACGACCTTCATCGCCCGCAGACGTTACCCGCCGACCACCGTTGATCGACAGGGGCTCGCCACGTGTTGGTCCGATCCCTAGGGGAAGAGCCATCCCGAGGATGGAGACGAAAGCACGGTCGACCGGTGACAATGGAAGGGCAACGCCCTCTAGAAAGGACACGCCATGGGCAAGAACACCGGATGGATCGTCGGAGGAGCAGCCGCGGTGATCCTCGCGCTCTGGCTGCTGCCCTTCTGGCTGTTCGTGGTGCTGCTGATCGGCATCCCGGTCGCCGGCTACCTCATGCTCGACCCGTCGCAGCGGCGCAAGCTCCGTAGCCGCCGCAACCGGCAGATCGGGCGCTGACCCCACCCGCTCTCATCCATCGAGCCCGGGCGCGCTTCGGCGTGCCCGGGCTCGATCATGGGGGGTCGTCGGTCAGGCGCGGCGGAGGCGGAGCGTCACGATCTGGAACGGGCGCAGCCGCAGGCTGACGGTGTCGCCGTCGGCGCCGGTCATCGCCGCAGCCGGAACCGGTCGTTCGAGCAGGTCGGTCTCCTCGACGCCGGACACCGCGAACGACGGCGTCAGCGTCGCGGTCGCCCGGCCGCCGCGCGCCTCGTAGAGCCGGACGACGACGTCGCCGGAGCGGTCGTCGGCCAGCTTGACCGCCGACACGACGACCGACCCGCCAGACCCGGCAGCCACCCGGACCAGCGGCTCGACCTCGTGCCCGGCGCCCTCGACGATGCGCGGCGGCAGGTTCAGCGCGTAGCCCTCGCGCACCGCGTCGTCGATCGTCGCGCCCGGCACCAGCGAGTAGCGCATGGTGTGCACGCCCTGGTCGGTCTCGGGGTCGGGGTAGCGCGGCGCCCGCAGCAGCGACAGCCGGACCGTCGTCGTGGTCCCGCCCGTCTCCGAGGCCGGCCGGCGGACGTCGTGGCCGTAGGTCGAGTCGTTGACGAGCGCGACGCCGTAGCCGGGCTCCTCGAGGTGCACGAACCGGTGCGCGCACACCTCGAACTTCGCCGCGTCCCACGTGGTGTTCTCATGCGTCGCGCGGTAGTGGTGCCCGAACTGCGTCTCGTAGGCGGCCCGCTGCGTCTGCACGTCGAGCGGGAACGCGGCCTTGAGGAACTTCTCGCGCTCGCGCCAGTCGACCTCGGTGGTGACGTCGACCCGGTTGGCGCCGGGCGCGAGCATGATCTGCTGGACGACGTGCGAGTCGCCGAAGGTGCGCGCGACCCGGACGGTGCCGCCGTCGGCGCTCAGCTCGTCGACGTCGACGAGGTCGGTGACGGTGTTGCGGTAGAACTCGTCGACGTCCCAGGCGTCCCACTGGTTCGGCAGGTCCGGGTGCAGCTGCAGCAGGTTGCCCGGGCCGGCGAGCACCTCGCGGCCGGCCTCGAGGTCGAGCACCGACGTCAGCAGGCCGCGGCCGTCGACGGTGACCCGCAGCAGCCCGTTGTCGAGCACGTAGCCGCCCTCGGCCGGCGTCGCGACGACGGCCGGCGACGACGGCTCCGACACCTCCACCGGCGAGCCGGCGAACGCGGGCACGTCGCAGCGGCGATGCGGTGCGGCGTTGAACGCCACCTCCGTGGTGCCGGCGCCGGCCAGCGCTCGCTGCGCGCGGTCGATGATCTCGGCCAGCTCCGCCCCGATGCGGGCGTACTGCTCGCGCGCCTCGCGGTGCACCCAGGCGATCGACGAGCCGGGCAGGATGTCGTGGAACTGGTTGAGCAGCACCTGCTTCCAGATGCGGTCCAGCTCGTCGTACGGGTAGTCGGCGAGGCCCGCGACGGCCGCTGTCGCCGACCACAGCTCGGCCTCGTGCAGCAGGTGCTCGCTGCGCCGGTTGCCCTGCTTGGTCTTGGCCTGCGACGTGTACGTGGCGCGGTGGATCTCGAGGTACAGCTCGCCGGACCAGACCGGCGCGTTCGCGTACTCGGCCTCGGCGGCGGCGAAGAAGTCGGCCGGCGTCTCGATGGCGACCCGCGGCGAGCCCTCGAGGTCTGCCGTCCGGCGCGCCTGGGCGATCATCTCGCGGGTGGGGCCACCACCGCCGTCGCCCCAGCCGAACGGGACGAGCGAGCGGTTCGCGTCGCCCTTGTCGCGGAAGTTGCGGACGGCGTGGGCGAGCTCGCCGCCGGACAGGTCGGAGCTGTAGGTGTCGATGGGCGGGAAGTGCGTGAAGACGCGGGTGCCGTCCAGTCCCTCCCACCAGAACGTGTGGTGCGGGAAGACGTTCTGCTTGTTCCACGAGATCTTCTGGGTGAGGAACCAGCGCGACCCCGACAGTGCCACCAGCTGCGGCAGCGCCGCGGAGTACCCGAAGGAGTCCGGCAGCCAGACCTCCGGGGTGTCGACGCCGAACGTCTCGAGGAAGTACCGCTTGCCGTAGACCAGCTGGCGAGCCATCGCCTCCGAGCCGGGCAGGTTGGTGTCGGACTCGACCCACATGCCGCCGACGGGCACGAAGCGGCCGCCCTTCACCTGCGCGGCGACGCGTTCGAAGACCTCCGGGCGGTGCTCCTCGATCCAGGCGTACTGCTGCGCCGACGACATCGCGTAGACGAGGTCCGGGTACTCGTCGAGCAGGTTGACCACGTTCGACGTCGTGCGCGCGACCTTGCGGACGGTCTCGCGGACCGGCCACAGCCACGCGCTGTCGATGTGCGCGTGCCCGACGGCGGACAGGCGGTGCGCGCTGGCGTTGGCCGGCTTGGTGAGGACGTCGGCCAGCTCGGCCCGGGCGGCGGCCGCAGTGCCGGCGAGGTCCTGCAGGTCCAGCGCGTCCAGCGCCCGCTCGACGGCGCGCAGCAGCTGCCACCGACGCGGCTCGCCCCCGGGCAGCTGAGGCATCAGGCCGCCGATCGCCTCGAGGTCCTGCCACAGCTCCCACACGTCGGTCTCGAACACGGCGACGTCGGCGCGGTTGATCCGGTACAGCGGTTCGCTGCCCGCGGTCGACTTCTCACCGAGCGGCGTCACGGCGAACGGCGTGTCGCCATCGAGGCGCGGGTTGGCGGCCGCCTCGACGTAGAGGTCGATCCGCTCGCCGCCGTTCACCGGGTCGCCGACCGGCAGCCAGATGTTGCGCGGGTGCAGGCCCTTCACGACCGACCCGTCCGGCCGGTACGCCAGACCCTCGGCCTGGAAGCCGGCGAACCGGTTCTCCCAGCCCAGGTCGATGACCAGCTCGACCCGGCGCCCCGCGGCCTCGGCCGGCACCTCGCCGGTCACGTGGAACCACGACGTGCCCCACGGCGGGCCCCAGCGCTCGCCCACGGCCGCCGGGACGTACCGGCCGTCGGCGACCGCCTCGCCACCGGGCAGCGCGGCCGACGGCGGCACCGGCTCGCCGTGGCCGCCGTCGACGTGCCAGACCGTCAGGGACAAGGGGGCGACCGTGCGGTGGACGGCCGGCTTCAGCCGCTGGCTCAGGACTCGCTCGAGGCGGTTCTCGACCAGGACGCGGTTGTCGTGCATGCGGGGTTCCAGCCTCCGTCGGATGGACTGCGATACGGAGCGCGAGAGGCGCCGGGTCCACGTTACGGCGTTGTGGGAACGTCCCCACAGGCGACCGGACGGAATGCCGGAATTGCGTAAAGAAGATCTCAGACTCGTCTCATGATCACAGCTCATCGGCGCCGTTACGCTCGCGGCGACGTGCCCGGACAGCCCGGGCGTCTGGGTGGGGCCGCGGTGGGCGCGGTGGGGAGCGGAGGACGTCATGGGGGCTGCGCGGTGGACGCGGCTGGTGGGCGCTGGGTGCATCGGAATCGGCACGGTCGCGGTGGTGGCACCGCTGGCCCTCGCCGCTCCGGACGACTTCAGCATGACGTCGACGACCATGGGCTTCGGCTCGGTCTTCGTCGGCGAGACCGGTACCGAGAAGCTCATCATCCGGAACATCTCCGACGCAGCGCTGGCGCCGGAGCTCACCGGCGGGCTCGTCACCGGGGACGGGCCGTTCGAGGCGACGACGACGTGCGACGGGTCCGAGCTGGAGCCGGACGAGACCTGCGAGTTCGCGTACACCTACACCCCTGCGGCGGTCGGGTCGCACCAGATCGACGTGCCGTTCACGCTCGAGGGCATCACCTACAGCGCCTCGCTCACCGGCACCGGCGTCGCGCCCATCGAGGTGTCGTCGCCGGCGCTGGCGTTCGGCGCGGTCGTCGTCGGCGAGACGAAGTCGCTCGACCTGACCGTCACCAACGTCTCGAACATCTCGCGGACACCGTCGGTGAGCGCACCGGCGGTCGAGTCCGACGTCTTCTCGGGGACCTCGTCGTGCGACGGCGCACTGGCGGCCGGGGAGTCCTGCGCGATCAGGTACGAGTTCGCGCCCACGGCGGCGGGCGCGGCCACGGGCGCCGACCTCATCGTCGTCGAGGGCGCCAACCACATCGTGTCGCTGTCCGGCACCGGCGTGCCGGCGACGACGCCGACCGCCGTGATCGCGTCCGACGGGCCGGTCGCGGAGGGGTCGACGGCAACGGTGTCGTTCAGCGACCAGGACGACCCGGGCTCGGAGATCGTCGAGCCGTTCGTCTACAGCTTCGACTGGGACGGCGACGGGACGTTCGAGGTCGTGGGGTCGACGTCGGCGGCGGCGCCCGTTCCCGCGGCGCTGACGGCGGACGGCCCGGCGACGGTCTCGGTCACGGCCCGCATCACCAACCAGATCGGCCGGTTCAGCGAGTACGAGACCGACGTGGTCGTGCAGAACGTCGAGCCGGCGCTGACGGTGACCGGTCCCGACGCCGTGCGATCCGGGACGTCGGCGGCGCTGGCGGTCGCCGCCGTCGACCCGGGCTCCGCCGCCGAGGAGTACACGTACGCCGTCGACTGGGACGGCGACGGCACGGCGGACCAGACGGTCACCGGGGCGGCACAGCGCTCGATCGTGCACACGTTCTCCTCCGTGGGCACCTTCGACGTCGGTGTGACGGTGTCGGACGGCGACGGTGGCAGCGACTCGGCCACGCACCGGGTGAGCGTGACCGAGGACGACCCGAGCGGGACGCCGTCCGGGACGCCGACGCCGTCCGGCACACCGACCGACCCGGGAACCGGGACGCCGTCGCCGACGGACACCTCGACGCCGGTCCCGACGGACACACCGACGCCGTACGAACCGAGCGCGACGCCCACGTCGTACGAGCCGTCGGCCACGCCCACGCCGTACGACCCGTCCGGTGACGACGACGGCCACGACGGCACCCTGCCGGAGACCGGCGCCGGCTTCGGCGACGCCTCGGTGCTGGCGGGCGCGCTGCTCATCGGGCTCGGCGCGCTGCTGCTGCTGGTCACGCGCCGCCGGCTGGTCCAGAGCTGATCAGACGGCCCCGCCGGCCGGGTGCTCACCGGCCGGCGGCGCTCAGCCGGTGCAGCGGACGACGGCGACGACGCCGGTCAGCTCCGACGTCGTGAGGTAGCCGCAGTCGTCGACGGCGTACGTGACGGTCTCGGCCTGCAGGACGTTGCCCGCCGGGACCCGGCGCACCGGCCACGAGGGAAAGGTCGCGACGTCCGTGCCTGGGCCGGGCGCGCGGTACTCGAGGACCTCGTCGTAGGTCCGCAGCAGGACGCGGGCGGCGGCGAGGTCGGCCGACGCGTCGGTGACGACGTTGCCCGCCAGCGCCGCGAGGAGCCCGTTCTCCGGCTCCGGCAGCTCGATGCCGGCGACGGCCTCGAACTCGCCGCCGTCGGCCGGGCCGCGGTAGAGGCGGGTGCTGCCGGTCTCGCCGGTGTCGCGGTCGAACGAGGCCTTGCTGACGACCAGCGGCCGGCCGTCGCCGTCCACGAGCAGCGCCTCGGCGTCGGTGGGGCCGTCCTCGTAGGTGTACTCGAGCGCGTCGGCGTCGAGCGTGCGGGCGTCGGGCGCGTCGGGCGCGTCGGGTGCGTCAGGCTCGTCGGGCGCGTCGGCGAGGTCCGGCTCGGGCGCCCGGTAGACCACGACGTGGTCGCGGCCCACGTGGTCGCCGATGTCGCCGACGTACAGGCAGCTCACGGCGGGGTCGTCGCCGCACGGGCCGACCGCCAGCGCCTCGGCGTTCTCCGGGTCCATGCCGTCCAGCTCCAGCCGCGCGACCGGCGTGCCGTCCTCGCGCACCGCCACGACCTCCGGCGTGCCGGGCTCGTCGCTGACGACGTAGTAGAGGCCGGGCGTCCGGACGCTCGCCGCCATGCCGCTGACCTCGACGACGGTGTCCTCCGAGAGCGTGCCTGCGGACTCGGCGTCGCCGTAGCACGGCGCGTCGCACTCGGGTTCGGCGTCGGCCGACGGCTCACGCGGCGGCTGCTGCGCTGAGTCGTCCTCCCGGTCCACCCCGGAAGTGACCCCGGCGGAAGGTGAGCCGTTCGCCGTCGTTTCCGAGTCCGCATCGGAGCAGGCCGCAAGGGACAGGACGGCCGCCAGTGTCACGACAAGCACACGACTCTCCGTTGCCCCACGTGTCACCGTGCGGACCAAGATTTTTCCTCGTTCCCTACCAGTTTCGGGCCGGCCGGACATAGCCTCGTAGCAAGAGCGGCACCATTCTCGCCCCCCGGGGTGGTGCCGCTCGGTCGTTCCCTCCGCGGCGCGCCGCCGGCGTCAGCCGGGCTCAGGCCGAGGCCGTGTCGCGCACCGGATCGGCCAGCCCCAGCACGTCGCGCACCACCCGCAGCAGCTGCGGCCGCAGGTCGGCGTTCGAGACGTCCGGCAGCGCCAGGATCGCGACGATCACGCCGAGCGCCGCCGACGTGCGCACCCGCTGCTCCAGCGACAGATCTCCGTTGGCCAGCAGCGCCGCGAGCCGCGCATCGTTGGCGCGCATGCGGTCGAGCAGGGTCGAGTTCGAGACGCCGGCGATGTCGTTCATCGCGTAGGTCGCGACCCGCCGATGTGCCAGCAGCAGGTCGACGTAGCGCTCGACGAGCGTGAGCCGCCAGGCCGGGCTGCCGATGTGGGCGGTCTCGGACTCCGCCTCGGCGATGATCCAGTCCTCGCCGTCGACCATCGGGCGGAGCAGGTCGTCGAGGATCTCGACCTTCGTGCGGTAGTGGTAATAGACCGCGGCCTTGCTGATGCCGAGTGCGTCGGCGATCTCGCGCAGCGTCGAGCGCTCGTAGCCCTGCCGGGAGAAGAGGTCGAGCGCGACCTCGCGGATGTTCCCGGCGGTACCCGCGCCGGGGCGTCCCTCGTCGTCCATCTCCGTCGCCGCCTCGCTGATCGAGAAGTGAGGGCGGCCACACGATACGTGAACTACTTGCCGGCCGACAAGTGTGGTCGTAGCGTGAGACCCAGAGCACTTGTCGGCCGACAAGTAGAGGCAACTTCAAGGGGGCGCTGGCGCTCATCGCACGTCGCCAGCACTGGAGGACCGATGGCCTCGGACACCCTGTCGCGACGCCCGCCCACGCTGCGCCACATCCGCACCGGCTCACGACTCGCCACGGCCGCGAAGGAGATCGCCTTCCTGCTCGCGGCCGCACTCCTCTATACGCTGGTCAGAGGCTTGACCAGCGACCGCGTCGACGCTGCGTTCCGGCACGCCGAGGACGTCATCGCGTTCGAGAGGTCGCTCGGCATCGATGTCGAGACCGACCTGCAGAGCTTGATCCTCGACCACGAGTGGGCCATCGACGCCGCCAACGGCTTCTACATCTACGGCTACTGGCCGGTGTTCGTGCTCACGCTGGTCTGGCTCATCGCGCGCCGGCCGGCGGCCTACCCGTTCTACCGCAACGCGCTGCTGGCATCGGGCGCGTTCAGCCTGGTCGTCTTCGCGTTCTACCCGCTGTCGCCACCGCGGTTCCTGCCCTGGCACGGCTTCGTCGACACCATCTCGCTCGAGGCGCCGACGTATCGCGAGATGAACTCGCCCACCTTCGTCAACGAGTACGCCGCCATGCCGAGCCTGCACTTCGGCTGGATCCTGCTGCTCGGCATCGCCTGGGTCGCGCTGTCGCGAGTGCTGGTCGTGCGCATCGCCGGGGCGACCATGCCGCTGCTGATGTTCGCCGCCATCGTGCTCACCGGCAACCACTACGTCGTCGACGCCATCGTCGGCGGCGCCGTCGTGGTCGCGGGCATCGGGGTCGCCGTGCTCATCGAGCGGTACGAGCGGCGGCGGGCGGTCGAGGCGGCCATCGACGACGCGCGACAGGCTGCGGACGGCGACGGCGCGGGGGCGGGTGCGATCCCGTCCCAGCGCACGCCGAACCTCTCCCGCGTCCGCTGAGTCCCGCCCGCCCGCCCCCCGAGTTGATCGTGGAGTAACCGCGGGATCCATCGGACGTTCCGGACCGGAACGCTGCGGTCACTCCACGATCGACCTGCCGGCGCCGGTCAGGGTGCGACCGGCGCCAGGACCTCGTCGGCGACGGGGTCGGGCTCGGCGTCGCGACGGCGGCGGCGCGACGGGACGAGCATGACCACCAGCCCGGCGACGGCGACCCCCGTCACCAGGGTCAGGCCCGGCCGGAACTGCTCGAACGTCGCCGCCGCCATGCCGTCGGCCGTGTGCGAGCCGGCCGTCACGAGCGCCGTCGTCGCCGCCAGCACCACGGCGCCGCCGATCTGCCCGGAGGTCTGGACCAGGCCGGCCGCCAGCCCCTGCTCGGAGTCGTGGACCCCGGCCGTGGCCTGCGACATGATCGACGAGAACGCCAGCATGAACCCGAGCCCGATCAGCAGCACACTGGGCAGGATGTCCGTGGCGTAGGCCGCCGTCGCGTCCCCGCCGAACGCGAGGAACCACACGTAGGCCGCGCTCAGCGACACCATCGCGGCGACGATCGGCCGCTGGGTGCTGTAGCGGTCGATCACCCGGCTCATGTACGGCGAGCCGAATGCCACGATCAGGCCGGCGGGCAGCAGGGCCAGCGCCATCCGCAACGGCGACCAGCCCAGCGCCGCCTGGAAGTAGATCGTCAGCATGAACTGGAAGCTCAGGTACGACCCGAACAGCGCGATGATCGCCAGGTTCGCCCTGACGATCGGGCCGATCCGAAGGATGCCGAAGCGGACCAGCGGATGCGCGACCCGCCGCTCGACCAGGACGAAGGCCGTCAGCAACGCGAGCGCCAGCATGAACAGCGTGATCGTGACGGGGTCGGCCCAGCCGCGCTCCGGTGCGGAGACGACGGAGTACACGGCGAGCAGCATGCCGGCCGTGAGCGTCGTCGCTCCGGCCAGGTCGTGGCCGCCGGCGTCGGCCGGCTTGTCACGCGGGATCAGCGCGATGCCTGCGATCAGGGCCAGGATGGCCAGCGGCACCGGCATGAGGAAGTTCCACCGCCAGCCGGCGCTGGTCAGCAGGCCGCCCAGGATGAGCCCGGACGAGTAGCCGCTCGCGCCGAAGACGGCGAAGATCGACAGCGCCTTGTTGCGCGCGTGTCCTTCGCGGAACGTGGTGGTCAGGATCGACAGCGCCGTCGGCGCGGTGAACGCGGCCGCGACGCCCTTGACGAACCGGGTGATGATCAGCAGCGTCCCGTCGTCGACCAGTCCGCCCACGAGCGAGGCGGCGGCGAAGACGGCGAGCGCGATGAGGAACACCCGGCGGCGGCCGAGCAGGTCGGCCGTGCGGCCACCGAGGAGCAGCAGTGCTCCGTAGCCGAGCACGTATCCGTTGACGATCCACTGCAGCGAGGTCGTCGACAGTCCCAGCTCCGTCCCGATCGACGGCAGGGCGATGCCGACCATCGACACGTCGAGCCCGTCGAGGAACATCACCAGGCACAGCACCGCGAGGATGCCCCAGAGTCGCGGGGTCCAGCGCGGATCTCGCTGGTCGTCGGGAACGAACGGGGGTGGTGTTGCGGTTGCAGTCACGAGCGACGACGCTACATGCACGTGCATCAAATGCACAAGCATTAAATGTCCTTGCATTGGTTTGGGCGCGGTGTTAGAGTGCGCTCCATGAGCGGGACGGAGGAGCACGAGCTCGTCGAGAAGTGGCGCACCCTCCTGACCTCGTACAACGGCATCGCCTGCGACCTCGACCGCGAGCTGCAGGACCAGCACGGCCTCGGGCTCAGCGAGTTCGAGGCGCTCGACCGGCTCATCGAGTCAGGCCAGGACAAGCTGCGCATGCACGAGCTCGCCGCCGACATGTACCTCAGCCAGAGCGCGTTCTCGCGGACGGTCGCCCGCCTCGAGCGCGCGGGCCTGGTCGGCCGGGCCATGTGCATGGACGACCGCCGCGCCCTCTTCGTCAGTCCCACCGATGCCGGCCGCGCCCGCCACGCCGAGGCCCGCGACACCCATCGCAAGGTTCTCGCCCACCACCTCGACTGAGACCGCGGCCCTCTGCTGCCGGGTGATCGGCGACGGCGGGGCGACGTAAGCTCGAAGCGTGCTCGACCGCATCGATCCCGGCCACCCGGCCTGGCCGGCCGTCGGCGAGGCGATCGCGGTGCTCTCGGGCCGGCCGGTCGCCGTGCTCACCGGCGCCGGCATCTCGACCGACTCCGGCATCCCCGACTACCGCGGCCCCGACTCCCCGCCGCGCACCCCCATGACGTACCAGCAGTTCGTCGGCGACCCCGACCGCCGCCGGCACTATTGGGCCCGCAACCACGTCGGCTGGCGGCACGTCCACGGCACCCGTCCCAACCCCGGTCATCTCGCGGTCAGCCGCTTGGAGTCCGACGGCGTCGCGGTCGGCGTCATCACGCAGAACGTCGACACCCTGCACGACGCCGCGGGCAGCCGCAACGTCATCGACCTGCACGGACGCTATGACCGCGTCATCTGCCTGGGCTGCCGCCGGGTGGTGCCGCGCGACCACGTGGCGGCCCGCTTGACGGCGCTGAACCCGGACTTCGCCGACGAGGTCGCCGACGCCGAGATCGCGCCCGACGCCGACGCCGTGATCGAGGCCACGACACACTTCCGGATCGCCGACTGCGACGCGTGCGGCGGCATGCTGAAGCCCGACATCGTGTACTTCGGCGAGAACGTGCCCAAGCCGCGGGTCGAGGCGGCGTACGCGCTGGTCGACTTCGCGGCGGCGCTGCTGGTGGCGGGGTCGTCGCTCACGGTGATGTCGGGGCTGCGGTTCGTCCGGCATGCGGCGAAGACCGGGCGGCCGGTGGTCATCGTCAACCACGGCGCCACCCGCGGCGACGACCTCGCCACCGTCAAGGTCGACGCCGGGTGCTCGCCGGTGCTGACGGTGCTGGCCGCCGTCCTGACCGGGGCGGCCGTCAGTCGGTGACGTCGGCGACGGTGGCGTCGAGGGCCTTGACCAGCTCGTCGCCGTCGACCGTGGCCGAGACCCCGAACGCGCCGGCGCCGATCGAGACCTCCCGCCCGAGCAGCCGCTCGTCGGCGATGACCGGCCAGGCGCGCGTCGACCCGAACGGCGTGATCGTGCCGCGCTCGTACCCGGTGACGTCGCGCGCCGTGGCGGCATCGGGCATCGAGAGCCGGTTGACGCCCAGCAGGGTGCGAAGCTTCGGCCAGGCGATGGTGCGGTCGCCGGGGACCAGCACGAACACGTAGTCGTCGTCGGCCCGTCGCACCACGATGGTCTTGATGACGGCGGCCGGCTCGACCCCGCGCGCGGCGGCGGCCTCTTCGAGGCTGTTCACCGGCGGATGCCGGACGATGTGATGGGCCAGGCCGGACTCCTGCAGGGCGTCGACACCGCGTTCTTCCGTCATGGGTCCGAGCGTATGCGGTGCTCACCGCCGTCACCGCCGTCACCGCCTCACCGCCCTCACCGTCACCGCCTCACCGCCTCACCGCCTCACCGCCGTCACCGCCTCACCGCCTCACCGCCCTCGCCGTCACGCTGGGGAGCGGGAGCGGGCCGGTGAGTGGTGCCGGCGGCGGTCCGGTGTCGCCGAGCCGGGCGTGGCGTCGGCCGGCTCCGTGGCCGGGTCGGCCGGCTCCGCGGCTGGGTCGGCCGGCTCCGTCATGCGGCCGGTCCGGATCAACTCGATCAGCACCTCCGTCTCTGGCTCGAGACCGCCACCCAGCTCGGCGGCGGTGACCAGGAGTTTGTCGATGCTGTCCAGCACCCGGCCGTGAGCACCGAGGGCCAGCTCGGCCTTGAGCCGGTCGCGCCACAGCAGCTCCACGCCGGGCTCCACCGTCAGACCGAGCAGCGCCGTCCGCAATGCCTCCCACGGATCGCCGTCGACCAGCGCCCGCAGCGCCAGCTCGTGGCAGGCGTCGACGATGGAGGCGATCATCTCCTGAGCGAGGTGATCGGCCCAGTCGTACCGGCGGCGGCCGCGCCCCGAGAACGGGCGGCCGCGGACCAGTTCCAGCGCGGCCCGCAGGTCGGCCGTGGTCGCCCGGGCCGGACCGTCCGGCAGCAGCTCGCGCCAGTCGTCCCAGTCGCTGCGGATGCCGTGGCGCAGCGTGTAGCCGCTGTCGGAGCGCGGCAGCAGCGCCGACCCGGACGCGTCCGTGCCGAGCCAGCGGCGCAGCTTCGAGATCGCCGTCCCGCGGGTCGTCTTCGTCACCGCCGACCCCGGCCAGATCGCCTCGTCGATGGCGTTCGAGTCGCAGCCCGGGTTCAGCGCGATGAACATCGCCAGCTCGGTGAGCTGGCCGAGCTTCGTCTGCTCGCCGAGCTCGGCCGCGCCGCGCACCTCGACCGGACCCAGCATCAGCAGCCGCGGCAGCGCCCGCCCGGACTGCGATCGACCCGCAGCCGCGCGGCGCCGCTCCTC
Source organism: Jiangella ureilytica (assembly GCF_004348545.1). Lineage (GTDB taxonomy): Bacteria > Actinomycetota > Actinomycetes > Jiangellales > Jiangellaceae > Jiangella > Jiangella ureilytica. The sequence goes on from NZ_SMKL01000062.1 coordinate 28,500, forward strand.
TCGATCCGGCACCCCGGCGGCCGGTCGCCCGCCGTCGACCGATCGTGCGCCGTCGACCGGTCGTCCGCGGTCGGCCGGTCGCGCGCCGCCGGGCACCGCCGGCCCTCCGTGCAGGGGTCGTCCGGTGACGACGCCGTCATCGACGGCTCCGACCGGCTGCTCGCCGGCACCGCGGAGCAGCTCGAGAAACCGCCGCCTGGTCTCGTCGTCGAGGAGCTGCGGCCGGACGGGCACGCCCAGCGGGTCGAGGATCGCGACCGGTCGCTCCGCCGGGCCGTCCAGCCGCAGCACCCAGGTGCCGCCTCCGGTGTGCGGGGTGCGTCCGCGCAGCCGATGACCGCGTGACGGCAGGCCGCCGGGCTCGCCGCCGCCGACCACCGCCGCCACGGCGACGCGCGGCGCCGTCACGATGAGCGCCTCGAGCCGGTCCCACTGGTCGGCCGGGAGCGGCTCGGCGATCACCAGGATCTCCGGCGTCCAGGTGGCGTCGGCGACCTGCGTCGCCCGGGCCGCGCCGAGACCGCTGACCCCGGCCGTGGCCAGCAGCAACCGGTCGTCGGCGACCCGTACGGCCAGCTCGTCCAGCAACCCCTCGACGTCGGTGACGTGGCGGACCCGCCCGGTGTCGAGCAGGTCGAGGTCGGCCAGCGCGGGCGCCCCGACCAGGGTGACCCGCAGGTCGTCGGCCCACGCACTGGTCGCGAGCTCGGCCGCGACCGCCGTCAGCGACGATCGCACCAGCTCTGCCGGCCCGTCGACCACCAGCGTCCCGACCTGCTCGAGATCGAGCAGCACCAGCGCGTCGTGGTGGTCGTGTCCGAGGGTGACCAGGCTCGGGTACGGCGCGGGCACGCTGGTGTCCGGTCCGGCCTCCGGCGCCTCGTCGAGCCCGACGGTCCACACGCCGCCGTGCGCGGTGCCGGCGAACGGCGCGGGCAGTTCGGCCGGCGCCGCGAGGTACAGCTCGAGCGTCCGCCGGGTCAGCCGGACGGCGCGCAACGGCGGCAGCCCGCGGCCCGTCTCGGCCACGCGTGCGGCCAGCCCACGCAGGACGCGGTCGACCACCTCGACGGCGGCGGGGTCGGCGGCCTGCCGGAGCTCGGCCTCGGTCGCACGATCGGCCTCGGTGCCGCCGGCGAGCCGCTCCCCGGGACGGCGATGCCGCTGCTCGCGGAGGCGCCGGGTGGCCAGCACCCCGACCAGCGCCGCCGCCAGCACCGCTCCCACCCCACCGGTCGTCCGCACCAGATCGGCGACCTCACCCGTGTCGTCCTCGTCCTCGTCGCCGACGGCGCCACCGTGCGCGGCTCCCGCCGCATCCTCCCCGGCGCCGCCTGGTCGGTCGCCGGTCTCGTCGAATACCGGGCCGCCGGTGTCGGGCAGGGACGCCGGCGCGTCCGCACCCGGGATGGTGAGCGTCCAGCCGGGCACGATGAGGTCGGGATCGGTGAGCCGCCGCCCGTCCGGTTGCACCGTCGCCGCCGACGCGGCGGCGATCTCCGGATAGCGCCACGGGTCGCCCAGGCGGGCGTCCGCCACATCCCAGAGCGTGTCGCCGTCGGCCACGACATGTCTGCCGTCAGCGTCGCCCACGGCCGGCGGCTCGTCGAGCAGGCCGGTCGTGACCGGCGGCGCCGGTTCCCATGGACCTGGCGGCGGGGACTCGGCCATCGCGGCGGAGCCGCCCGAGCCGACGGCGGCCACGGCGGCGACCAGCCCCGCGACCAGCCGCTGCTGTGCACGGAGCCCGGGCAGCCGCGGCGCCGGCGTTCCCCACAGTGCCGCGGGCACCTCGACGATCAGGCTCAGCACGAACGTGCCCCAGCCGAGCCAGCCGACGACGAGCAGCAGCGCCAGGAACAGCGTGCCGTCGTCGGGACGCAGCGCCGCGTCGCGCGCCTGCGCGAGCGTGGGCCACTCCTCGGGCAACGGCGATCCGCCCGCGGTCCACAGCACGGCGGGCAGACCCACGACCAACGTCGCGAGACCGAGTAGCGCCGCCAGGCCACGCACCACTGCACGCGGTTTCGACGTAGCGATCACCTGCGAACTCCCTCCAGCACACCCTCCGCTTCCTGTGGGTGCGCTCGGGCCGCCGAATGTGACAGCCGGGGTGGACAAAGCCTTCCAGGATGCACGAGATGTCCCGCTCGTGCACGCCGAATCCGGAAGCGCCGCGAAGACGGGCAACCTCTCGACCCCGATCGGCGGCCGTCCGGGCTAACTTCCGGGCTAACCGGTCGCGCTGGACTGCCGCAGGTCGACATCCCCGGATCTGCACAAGGAGCCCGCCGGTGAACACACTCGCCATCCCCACCGCCCGTTCGACCGTCCTCGTCACCGATCAGCTCAATGCCGAATGGCTCCGGCTCGGCGTCAGGCCCGTCCCGAAACACTGGCCGCTGCCCGGGCTCGCCGGCTGCGTGCGGCTCGCCGACGTCGCCGACACCATCGCGACGGCACGCCGACATCAGCCGGTCGAGGCCGACGGCCTCCTCGTCGGCCTGCTCGACGAACGCACCGGCCGCGACGACCACCTCGCCGGGCGGCTGGTGCTGCAGGTCATGCTGGGCCGCGCGGTCAACCTCGCCCGGCGCACGCACCGGTTCGGCGCCGCCGGCGTCCGCGGCGACCTCCCCCAACTCACGGCCGCCGCGGTCGGCGCGCTCTGGCACGCCATCGCGACCTATCCCGTGGAGCGTCGGCGCACCAAGGTCGCCGTCAACCTCTGCATGGACGCGCTGGCGCACTTCAACGCCGCGCTCGAGGACGACGCGGTCGAAGTCGTCGACGCCACGGTGCTCGACGCCGCCGAGCCGGTCATCCGGCGCACGCCCGCACCTGTCGTCGAGGTCTTCCGCACGCTGACCTGGGGCATCAGCAAGGGGGTCATCACCGCCGAGGACGCGGAGCTGCTGGTCCGCGTCTACTGCCCGCTGCCCGGCCAGCTCGGCGGCGCCCACCACGTCGCCCGCGAGCTCGGCCTCCCGCCGGCCACCGTCCGGCAACGGTGCAGCAGGGCCGTCCAGCGGCTCTCCGACGCCGTCCGGGCCGGGCGCTCGGTGCTCACCACCGCGGCCTGAGCCCCGATGCCGGCCGCTGCACGCGAGAAGGGACTCCGGTTGACAAGTCCGATCCGATCAGTGACGTTTGTCGGCTCGCCACGTAGTCGATCAAGGAGCGAGCGACCTCGACGACCCTCTGAGGGGCGCACATGGCGCAGACCGCTCGGCTAGAGACCACCGACCACCCCTTCGACCAGCCGCTCGACCCCGCGTTCGGCCCGCCCGGCGCGCCGCTGCGGCGGTACCGCCGGCGGCCCGCGCTCATCGGGCTCGGCGTCGGCATGCTCGCCACCTGCGGTACGGGTGCGGCGTACCTGGCCCAGTCGTCCAGCGACACGGTCGAGGTGCTGGCCGTCACCGGCACCGTCCACCGCGGCGAGGTCATCGACGCGGGCCGGCTCACGACGGCGCGGGCGGCGCCCGATCCCGCGCTCGACCCGGTTGCGGCGAGTGAGCTGTCCGCCGTCGTGGGGCGGCGTGCCGCCACCGACCTGCCGGCCGGCACGCTGCTCACCAGCGGCGCGGTCACGACCACGAGCCTGCCGGCAGCGGGCCAGAGCGTCGTGGGCGTCGCCGTCACCGAGGCCCAGCTCCCGCGCTCCGAGCTCGTCGCGGGCGACCACGTCCGCGTCTTCGGCACACCCAGCCTCGGCGACGACCCGCCGTCGAGACCGCCCGAGTCGGTCGCGGCGGCGGTGGTCGACGTGTCCGACGTGCTCGACTCCGGCCACGTGGTGGTCGACGTCGTGGTGCCCGACGACGTCGCCGGCACGCTCGTCGCCATGGTCGCGACCGGCCGGGTCGCCGTCGTCCTCGACTCCGCGGAACCGGACGGAGGCGACGACCGATGACTGTGCTCGCGTTCACGTCCGCCCGAGGTGCTCCGGGCGTCACCACCACCGCGCTGGTCGCGGCGCTCACCTGGCCCCGGCCGGTGCTGCTCGTCGAGGCCGACGTCTCCGGCAGCAGCAGCATCAAGGCCGGCCATCTGCGCGGCGAGGTCGATCACGAGCTGGGCCTCATCAACCTCGCGCTCGCCCACCGCAACGGCGCCCTGAGCCTCAGCACGGTGCGCGGGCAGACCATCGCGCTCACCGACGACGGCGCCCGGCTCGCGCTGCCAGGGCTGGCCACCAGGGCGCAGGCCGCGTGCCTCACCGACGACTTCTGGACGACGCTGGCCACTCTGCTGCGTTCGGTCACCCGGCACGGCGTCGACGTCCTCGTCGACGGCGGCCGGTTCGGCATGCGGCACGGCCCCGACGCCCTGCTCCGCGCGGCCGACCTGCTCGCCGTCATCTGCGGAACCTCGCTGGACGAGCTCGTGGCCGTGCGCGCCACCGCCGACCAGCTGCCGTGCGCAGGCGAGGGCGACACCGCGGTCGACCGGCGCGGTCTGGTCCTGGTCGGCGAGGGCCGGCCGCACCGTGCCGGTGAGGCCGCCGAGGCCACGACGCTGCCGGTCTGGGCCACCGTCGACTGGGACCCGGTCGCCGCCGAGCGGCTCGGTGGCCGCGAGCGCCTGCGCACCAGCCTGACCCGGCTCGCGTCCTCGCGGCTGATCCGGTCCGGGCGCAGCGCGGTCGCCGAGCTGATCGCCGCCGACGAGCGCCGGCGCCGCGTCCTCGGCGCGCCGCTCGAGACGACGGTGCTCAGCGGCAAGGGGGTCCGATGAGCGACCGGCCGAGACCCGACCGGTCCGCCGGCCGACGGCCGGCAGCCGGGCCGCCGATCGATCCGCCGCCGACAGGTGACAGGCCCCTGAGTCGGCGACCCGCCAGCGGCCGGCCGACGGTCGAGCACACTGCCGGCGAGCAGCCGATCACCGGGCTGCCGATCTTCGCCGCACCGCCCGCTGACCCCGCCCTCCCCGACGGTGGTCCGTCCACGCCGCCGCGCCCGAGCGTGCGCGACATCCTGGCCGCGCTGCCGCCGTCGCCATCCCGTGCCGTCCAGCGCCCGGGCCCCGGCACTCCGCCGGGCAGCACACCGGGCACCTCCACGGGTCTCGACCCTGGCGTCGACTGGACGCTGGTCCGCTCGTTCCGCCAGCAGGCCGCCGCCCGCCTGTCCGAGCAGGTCGACGAGACCACTCCCGAGGCCGGCCGCCGCACGGCCGGCCGCGAGATCATCGCCCAGCTGCTCGACGAACACGTCCGCCAGGCGGTCACCACCGGCGCCACGACGGTCCGGGTCGACCAGCAGGCCGCCCTCGCGCAGGCGGTCTTCGACGCCCTCTTCGGCCTCGGCCGCCTGCAGCCGCTCATCGACGACCCCGCCGTCGAGAACATCGAGGTCTACGGCGCCGAGCCGGTCGTCGTCATCGACGGCGACGGACGCATCACCCGCAGGCCGCCGGTGGTCGAGTCCGAGGACGAGCTGGTCGACATGCTCACGTTCCTCGCCTCGCGCGGCGGCAGCGGCGAGCGCACGTTCTCCACCGCCAGTCCGAGCCTGCATCTGCACCTGCACGGCGGGCACCGGCTGGCCGCTTCCGGGTGGACCACGCACCAGCCGGTCGTCGTCATCCGGCGGCACCGGCTGGTCGACATCGGCCTCGACGACCTCGTCTCCCGGGGCACCCTGACCACGCAGGCAGCGGCGTTCCTGCGCTCGGCGGTCCGGTCGCGGCGCAGCATCGTCGTGTCCGGGTCCATGGGAGCGGGCAAGACCACGCTGACCAGGGCGCTGGCCAACGAGATCGATCCCGAGGAGAAGCTCGGCACCATCGAGACCGAGTACGAGCTCGGCCTGCACCACCTGCGCGACCGGCATCGGCGCGTCATCGCGTGGGAGGCCCGCCCCGGCAGCGGCGAGCGCGGCCCCGACGGCCGCGCCGTCGGCGAGATCACCCTCGACGATCTCGTGTACGACGCGCTCCGGATGAACCTCGACCGGCTGATCGTGGGCGAAGTGCGCGGCCGCGAGGTGCTGCCCATGTTCAAGGCCATGCAGTCCGGCGCAGGCTCGCTGTCCACCATCCACGCGCACTCGGCGCGCGCGTCCATCGAACGCCTGGTCACGTGTGCCATGGAGGCCGGCCACCGCGTGTCCGCCGAGTTCGCCTACCGCCAGATCGCCCAGCACGTCGACCTCGTGGTCCACGTCGAGTGCGTCACCGCGCACGACGACGACACCGTGCGTCGCCGCCGGCTCGTCACCGAGATCATCGCCCTCGAGCCGGGCGAGCGCGGGCTGCCGGCCATCACCGACGTGTTCCGCCTCGGTCCCGACGGCCGGCTGCGGCCCGAGTCGGCACCGTCCTGGCCGGCCGCGACGACGGGGAGCGGGACATGAGGCCGGCGCTCGCCGCGGTCACCGTCATCGCCGGACTGGGCGGGCTCGCCGCCACCGGCGCCGGCCTGCTCCGGACGCCGCACGACGCCGGCACGCCGCGGCGCGAGCTGCTCCCGCGGTGGGCGGCCGCGATGCGCGGCCCCACGCCGGCGGCCCACCGCTCCCGCCGTCGTGTGGCGGGGGCGGTCGCGGCCGGGCTCGTGGTCTGGCTGGTCACCGGCTGGACGCTCGCCGTCGCCGTCGTCCCCGCCGCCGCGTGGGGCCTGCCCGTCCTGCTGCAGACCACGTCCACGAAGGCCGACATCGCCCGGCTCGAGGCGATGAGCGACTGGGCGCAGAACCTCGCCACCGTGCTCGGAGTCGGCGTCGGCATCGAGCAGGCCCTCGCGGGGAGTCTCGACACCGCGCCGGAACCGATCCGGCCCGAGGTCGCCCGGCTCGTGGCCCGGCTCCGGGCTCGCTGGGACACCGCGACGGCGCTGCGTGCGTTCGCCGACGACCTCGACGACGCCACCGGCGACCTCCTCGCCGCGGCGCTGGTGCTCGGCGCGCACCGCCGCGGCGACCAGCTCAGCAGTGTGCTCGACGGGCTGGCCACCGCCGTCCGCGACGACGTCCGGGTCCGGCGCACGGTCGACGCCGAGCAGGCGCGTGGGCGCACGACGGCGCGGCTGGTGACGGTCATCAGCGCCGGCGGGCTGGGTCTCATGCTGCTGACGCCCTACGCCGATCCGTACCGTGCCGGGACCGGGCAGCTGATCCTCGTCGCGCTGCTGGCCTGCTACGTCGGGTGCCTGGTCTGGATGCGGCGCATCACGGCCACGCCCCGCCAGCCGCGCATCCTCGTGGCCGGCGGCGGCCGGTCATGACGGCGACGCAGCTGGCGATCCTGCTCGGACTCGGCGCCGGCGCCGGGCTCCTGGTGGTCCTGCACGAACTGCTCACCCGGGCGACACGGCGGCCGCATCCGGCGCACACGGCCGCCCGGCTCACGGGCCGAGGTGGTCCGGTGGCCGACGTCGTCGACGGCGGCGGCGTGCGGGGCCGGGTGGGGC
>NZ_SMKL01000063.1 GCF_004348545.1 Jiangella ureilytica
CACCACCGGGAGGGACGAGTCTGCCGCTGGACCTCGAAGGTCACGCTGCCAAGGTCCTCTCCCAGTGGTGGAGGTGGACCAGCGGGAACTTCCCGCCGCTGCTGATGTTGACGGATGAGCGCTGCCATCCCGCGCCAATCAACACCGAGGCGATCGCGGCCTTCAGGCCGGTGTGGGCGTCGGAGATGACCAGCTGGACCCCGGCCAGCCCGCGGGCCTTCAGGCCGCGCAGGAAGGCCGTCCAGAACGCGCCGTCCTCGCTGTCGCCGACATCGAACCCGAGCACCTCGCGGCGCCCGTCGATGGTGACACCGGTGGCGATCACGACCGCTTGGGACACCACGCGGCGGTTCACCCGGGCCTTGCAGTAGGTGGCGTCGAGGAACACGTACGGATACGTCGTCTCGGCTAGCGAACGGTCCCGGAAGCTGGCGACCTCGGTGTCGAGGTCGGCGCAGATCCGCGACACCTCGGACTTGGAGATCCCGCTGTCCGCGCCCAACGCCTTAACCAGGTCGTCGACCTTGCGAGTCGACACCCCGTGCAGGTAGGCCTCCATGATCACGGCGAACAGGGCCTGGTCCACCCGTCGCCTGCGCTCCAACAGACTCGGGAAGAACGATCCCGTGCGCAGCTTGGGGATCCGCAGTTCCAGATCCCCGGCCGTGGTCGACAGGGTCCGGGGTCGCGAGCCGTTGCGCTGCGCGGTCCGATCCGCGCTGCGCTCCCACCGCTCGGCGCCGATCACCGCCGTCGCCTCGGTGTCGATCAACGCCTGATACATCGCCCGCGCCGCAGCACGGACCCGATCATCCACATCAGCGGCCCGCATCGCCTCGAGCACCTCAAGTAGGGCAGCATGGTCCAAGGCCATCGTGCGTCGTGTCCTCTCGTGAGAATCCCTAGTCAGGTCTCACTGACCCTCGCACGATGGCCGCCCAACGCCACCGTCGACACGACGACGCTCCACAGCCAGGAACTCCACCACTCAGCGGGACGTCACCCCAACGGACCAACGAGGGTTGGCCCGACGAGTCAACGCGGGGGTGTGGCCCTCGACCCTTGACTAGCTCCACTCCGGCCCAGAGGCGGCAGTTGTGAGGGGGATGGCGCAGAGTGGCGAAGCGCCGGCCAGGCGATGCGGTTGTCGTCGTAGGACCAGATCAGGTACGGCTCGATCTGCGGCTCGGGGCCAACGGTGCGGTCGTCGAGCATCGGCATGAACAGGATCTGCCGTGCGATCACGGGGCCCCGCGTTCGCGGGCGAGGATCGTCAGGGCGGCGGCGAGTCCGACGCCGGCGCTGTCGCCCATCACGGCGATCCGTCCCGGGTCGACGCCGAGCTCGGGCGCTCGGTCGATCAGCCGGCTCAACGCTGCGTAGCCGTCCTCGACGGGTGTCGGATGCGGTACTCGGGCGCGCGACGGTACTCGACTGACAGGAACGGCACGCCGCTCTCGGACACGTAGCGGGCGACGGGTCCGTCGACCTGGTCGATGTGGCCGAAGATGTAGCCGCCGCCGTGGAAGAAGACCGCGCGGGTCAGCGGACCGTGATTCGAGCACCGTTGCCGGTCGGTACGTGGTGGTCGGTGACGGTCACGTCGGCGGGGATCGGCAGGCGGCGCTTGCGGCGGCGAGGATCGGCTCCCACATGGCTCGGCGTCCGGTGATGTCGCCAACCGCCGGTGGGGTAGTCGCCGCCATGGCCTCGCCCATGGGGCGAGGGCCGCGGCGACTTCGGGATCGAGGTTCAGGGTCATGGTCATCCTTGCGGGGTTGGCGAGTTGAGCCGGGAGTGTCAGACGGCGGGCGGGACGGCCACGACCTTGCCGTGGATCTCTCCGGTGGCGGCGTGTTCGTGAATCGCGGGCAGCTCGCTCAGCGGCACGCGCCGGGCGATCTCGACGTGGAGGTCACCGCTGTCGATGAGGGCGACGAGGTTCGAGAGCACGTCTTCGTCGGGGTGGACGAAGATCGTGACCGCGCGCACGTTCCGCTCCTCGTCGCCGGGCGTTGTCACGGTCGGTGTCGTGGAGACGACCACGCCGCCATCACGGACCCGTGCCACCAGGGCGGCGAATCCGCCAGGGGTGATCGGGGCCAGGTTGAGCAGCACATCGACGGGCTCGGTCACCGCGTCGAGCACGGACGTGGCCGTGTGGTCGATGGTCTCGTCCGCACCGGCCGCCTCGACGATCTCTCTGCTGCGCGGGCTCGCTGTGGCGATGACGTACGCACCGGCGCGCTTGGCCAGCTGCACGGCGTACCCGCCGACCGGGCCGCCGGCGCCGTTGATCAGCAATCGCTGGCCTGCCCCGAGGTCACCAGCCTCGAACAGCGCCTGCGAGGCGGTGAGCCCGACCGACGGCAACCCGGCAGCGTCCGCCAGCGGGATGCGAGTGGGTGCCTTCACCAGTACGTTCGCCGGGGCGACGACGTACTGCGCTGCTGAGCCGTCGGCACTCATGGGGATGAGTCCGACGACGTTCTCGCCCACGGTGAGGCCTTCCACCCCCTCGCCGAGTGCGTCGATCGTGCCGGAGACGTCGTAGCCCGGAACGTGCGGCAGCGTGATCGGGATCGGCAGGAAGCCGCCGCGAATGCCGCCGTCGGCCGGGTTGTACGCCGACCCGGCGACCTGGATACGTACCTCACCCGCGCCGGGGACCGGCTGGTCGGCGTCTTCGTAGCGCAGAACGTCTGGGCCGCCCGTTTCGTGGAACCGTACTGCCTTCATGATCTCTTTCCCTTCGATGATGTGCTTCGAACTCGAAGCAACTGAGAATCACCGTAACACTGCTTCGAACTAGAAGCAAGTGCTTCGAATTGGAAGCACGATAGACTCGGCTCATGACCTCCTCGCCTCCCTCCTTGGATGCCACGCAACTGGGTGCATACTTCGCTCTCATCGAGGCGAGCAGCCTGCTGAAGCACGCCGTGGAGCAGCAGTTGCGCGACGCCGGCGATCTCAGTTATGTGCAGTTCCAGCTCCTGGCCACTCTCGGCGACTCCTCGACAGGCAGCCGGCGGATGACCGATCTGGCTGACGGCGTCGTCTACAGCCGCAGTGGGCTGACCTACCAGGCCCAGACACTGGAGAAGCGGGGCCTCGTGACCCGGACGCCGTCCACCGATGACGAGCGCAGCATCACCGTCACCATCACCGAGGAAGGACGTGCCGTGCTCGCGGGGGTCTTCCCGGGTCACGTGGCTGTCCTCGAGGACCTGCTGTTCGCCGTGCTGTCCCGCTCCGACATCGAGACACTGGCCGACATCCTGACCCGCGCGCGAGACCACATGCGTCAGACGCCGCCGCGATCGGCGGAACCGCGGCGGCGCAAGAAGATGGCCGGCACCGACCAGGCTCCGTAGAACGCAACAGACGTTGAGGGGCCGGGTGTGATTCCCGTGTCGGCGGACACCCAGATGTCTCACGCCCGTGCAAACCCGGCGTCGATCTCCTCGCGTGCAGAGCGCGGTGACGAGGATCGCGGCGGCGATGTCCGGGGCCGATGCGTCGAGCCAGCATCTCAGCAGCGGCGTCACCGATCAGAAATCCTCCGCCACGTCGTCAGTTCTGTCAGCCCTCTCGCACCGGTGGAAGGATTGATGACCATGACCGACGCCAGACCGCTGGACGCCGACGAGGCCACGTTCATCGCGGCGGTCCGCTCCAACGACACGGCGCGGTTCGCGCTCATCACGGAAAGCCACCGGCGTGAGCTGCAGGTGCACTGCTACCGGATGCTCGCGAACTACGAGGACGCCCAGGACCTGACGCAGGAGACGTTCCTGCGAGCGTGGAACAAGCGGGAGTCGTTCAAGGGCCACGCGGCCTTGCGGACCTGGCTGTACCGGATCGCGACGAACGCCTGCCTCGACTTCCTGAAGAAGCGCAACAGCCGCACACCCGTACCGTCCGAGCTGCCGGACCCCGGCTCCGAGGTGCTGTTCCTGCAGCCGTACCCCGACCGGATGCTCCCCGAGGACCCGCAGGAATCGGTGGTGGCGCGGGAGACGATCGAGCTGGCGTTCATCGTCGCCGTCCAGCACCTGCCGCCGCGACAGCGGGCGGTGTTCATCCTGCGCGACGTCCTCGGCTGGCCGGCGTCGAAGGCCGCCGACGCCCTCGAGCTGACCGTCGCATCGGTCACCAGCGCACTCCAGCGGGCCCGTGTCACGATGCGCGAGCAGCTGCCCGCCCGCCGCCTCGACTGGCGCAGCCCCGCCACCCACGAGCTGTCGAATGACGAGCGCGGTGTGGTGAAGTCGTACATCGACGCCCATGAGCGCAACGACCTCGACGGGCTGATGTCCCTGCTGCGCGACGACCTGCGCTTCGCGATGCTGCCCGATCCGGGCACCGTGACCACGACGGCCAAGGGCGCGGTGGACGGCTGGGTCTCCGGTGGGCTCTTCCAGCGAGGCCACGACGACTGGCGCGGTATCACCACGACGGTCAACCGCATGCCTGCCGCCGTCCTGTACCTGCGCACCCCCGACGACCCCGAGTACCGGCTGTTCGCCATCGCGGTCCTGCACATCGTCGACGGGAAGATCGCCGAGCTCACCGGATTCGACGCCACCGACGCACCATGGCTGGACCTGCCCCCGACACTGTGATCACACATGTCCCCATCGTCGACGAGTCCAGCGCACGGGCCGGCCTCACCGAAGTCACCGCGGAATGAGCACCCGACCAGCTGAACACCACTGCGACAACGCCAACACCACCGCCCCGCCGGCGTTGCCGGCGGGGCATCCTCATGCCCGACGACCATCGTCACGACCAACGAGGCCGTCGTGCTCATCTCCAGCGGGTCGGTCAACAGCTCGCTCGGACGCAAGAGGCGCCGGGGGAAGGTTCCCTCATGGCCGAGGGGTCCACGGTGAGCGCGCCAGGAAGGACTTCGACCTGGCCTCACGAGCCGAGCATCTGGCCCGCGCTCATCGCCTCGTCTCGTATCGGGTCAGCACCACGCCGCCGGGAAACGTCCGCGTCTCCACCAGGATCAGGTTCACCCAGGTGTCCAGGGCTGTGAAGAACGGCGGGCCGCCGCCCACCAGGACCGGATAGGTGACGATCGCGTACTCGTCGATCAGCCCGGCCCGCATGGCCGCCGCGGCGAGTGTGGCACCGACGATGTCCATGGCGCCGCCGTCGTCGGCCTTGAGCCTGGTGATCTCGGTGACCGCGTCGCCGGTGACCAGGCGGGTGTTCCAGTCGACCGAACTGATCGTCGAGGAGAACACCACCTTCGGCATGTCCCGCCAGCGGCGGGCGAACTCGATCTCCGCCGGTGTGGCACCCGGCTGCTGGTCGGCCGTCGGCCAGTGGGAACTCATCGTCTCCCACAGCTTGCGCCCATACAGCGCCAGGCCCGTCGCCGCCACCCGGTCTGACCACCACTGGAACAGCTCGTCGCTCGACGACGAGTCCGGTCCCTCACCCCCACTCCAGCCGAGGTCGTCGCCGGGCGCGGCGATGTAGCAGTCCAGAGTCACATTCATCCCGAAGATCAATTTCCGCATCGTGCCAGCCTCCCGTGAGTCGCTCTCACACGTACAGACGAGCGCGGCGCGGAAACCTGATCGGCGCGCGATCTGCGCCCGCAGGTCGTCCACGCGTTCCGGACCCGGCACGGCGTACCCGGCACGGCGTACCCGGCGCGTTGGGTCGGCGGGACCGGCGACGATCACGTGTTCGGGCACATGACGACGCTCGTCATGGCGCTGTCGCCGCGCGGGCGTGCGCGTGGAATCGGTCGGCGACGGGGTTGCGGACCCGTCGCAGCACGCCGGCGCCGTCCTCGACGAGGTCCCACAGGCCCATGGCGAGGTGGTGGTCCATCGGCCGGCCGGTGCCCTCGCGGTAGGTCCACTCGACCATGTCGGTGAGCGGCCACCAGGTGTACCCGACCACGTCGAGGCCGTCCGACCGCAGCCGCCGGACCTCGGCGACCGACGCGTCCAGCCACGCCAGCCGTTCCTCGACCGTGCCGGTGACGCAGGTCTCGGTCAGGAAGACCGGGCAGTCGTACCGGCCGGCGAACGTCGTCAGGACGTCGGCCAGTCCCGCCGTCCAGTCGTTGCGCCGCGGCCTCGGGTCGGCGAACGAGCCGACGTGGTCGACCTCGTCGAGCAGTTCCGTCGACAGCAGCGGGTAGTAGTTCACGCCCATGACGTCGGGCTGCGCGGTGTTCGCCTGTGACCAGGCGAGGTCGTGGTCGGTGAAGCCGTTGGCGGTGAGGAAGCCGACCAGCGGGTGTGCGGCGTCGACCCGCCCGGTCACCAGGTCCTCGACCAGCAGGGCCCGGTGGCGCAGGAACTCCACCTCCGCGGCCCGCCCCGGCAGCGTGCTGTCGAACCGGAACGCGGCCTCCACATGGACGAACGTCGCCTCCGGCGACACCGCGGCGACGGCACGCTGGGTCTCGACGATGCCGCGCACGATGGCCCGCAGCAGCTTCACGAACCCGTCGGTCCCGGTCAGCGAGGGTGGCCACACGCCGTACTGCCCGCAGAACAGCACGTTGAGCATGGGCTCGTTCAGTGGGGTGAAGTCGCGCAGCACGTCGCCGTACCGCTCGGCGACTCGCGCCGCGTACTCCGCGACCAGCTCCGGGTAGGCGGCGTTGACGAACTGGTTGTCGAGCCACAGCGGCGTGCCGTAGTGCATGAGGTCGACGATGGTGACGAGCCCGAGGTCGTGGATGTGCTCGACCACCTGGTCCAGCCAGCTCCAGTCCCACCGTCCGCGCTCGGGGTTGACCCGGTACCAGGGGATGCCCCACCGGATCATCGAGGCGCCGACGTCGCGGGCGTAGGTGAGGTCCTCGCGCCAGAAGTGGTAGTGCTGTGTCAGCTCGTACTCGTCGAGGGCGCGAGCGCCGGGCCCGGCCTGCGGCACGAACGTGTCCTCGAATCCGACGGCGAACCGGAGCTCGCCGTCCTGGTACCAGCGGGTCATGGCATCCTCGCCCACGTCACGGAGAACGGGGGCAGCGCGAGCCGGAGCCGTCCGTCCTCGATCGGTTCGTCCCGCTCGGCGAGCGGGAACGGTGCCGGGTCGGCCGGGGTGGCCCGGGCGGTGATGTCCGGATGCGCGAGTGTGCTCACGCGCGCGGCCGCGGCCGACGCCGTCGCGCCCAGCTCGATCCGCACCGGCAGGGTCTCGGTGAGGTGCCGGTTGACGACGGCGAGCGCGAGGCCGCCGGCCGCGGAGCGGACCGCGAGCACGTCCACGTACGGCACGTCCTGCTCCGGCGCTCCCAGGTCGACCGGCTGCGTCACGTCGAACCCGGGCCCCTTCAGCTCGCATCTCAGCGGCACCGCCCCGGCGAAGTCGGCGTAGTACTGGATCAGGTCGAACTGCGGGTCCGTGTAGACCCGGCCGCCGGCCTTCTTGATCGCGCCACCGTGCATGAACCCGTTCGGGCTGGCCATCGGGATGCGGTCCGCGGAGCGCATGACGAAGTTCAGGAACGTGCCGCCATAGACGACGGCGCCGAAGTTCTCGACCATCTGCCGGTTCGGATGCAGCCCGAGCACCCCCCATTCGGTGACGGCGATCCCGATCGGCCGGCGGCCGCTGCCGGCGGTCGCGGTGTCGCAGCGGGCCAGCAGCTCCGGGACGAACCGCCGTTCCGCGGTGACGATCTGCCCGATCAACGCCTCGTGCGCCTCCGCGTCGCTGAGCCGCTCGAGCAGCCGGTCGTTCGCCGGCAGGCAGTGCAGCGACACCAGATCGATGTCGTCCGGCGCCAGCCGGAGCAGCTCGTCGTGCCACTCGTGATCGGCGTGGACGTGGTCGTACCGTTCGTCGAGGTCGGCGAAGTCGAACCAGTTGCCGCAGGCCAGCAGCGTCAGCGGGACGGGGCTGGCGGCGCGCATGGCGGCGGCGAACCGGGCGAACCGGGCCGCGTTCTCGGTTGAACCGACGTAGCCGCCCTGCCAGGCGCCGAAGTTCTCGTTGCCGACCTCCCAGACCCGCACGTCGTAGGGCTCGGGGTGGCCGTTCGCCGCCCGCAGCGCACCCATGGGCGTGGTCACCGGGCCGTTGCAGTACTCGACCCAGGCGGCCGCCTCCTCCGGCGTGCCCGTGCCGGAGTTCACGGTGATGTGCGGCGTGAAGCCCACCAGCTCGGCCAGCCGCAGGTACTCGTCGGTGCCGACGAGGTGGTGCTCCAGCCCGCCCCACGCGTGGTTCGGGTACACCGGGCGGTCCTCGACCGGGCCGACGGCGTCGCGCCAGTGGTGGTGGCTGACGAAGTTGCCGCCCGGCCAGCGCAGTTGCGGGATCGTCGAGCGCCGCATGAGCTCGACGACGTCGGGGTCGAAGCCGTCCAGGTGGTCCGACGGCAGCAGCGAGACCCGGTCGACCAGCAGGTCCGCCGTGGTTGCCTCGTCGGACAGCCAACGCACGAAGAAGTCGACCGGCTCGCCGCGTGCGACGGCGCCCGCCGGCACCATCAGCCGCAGGTCCACCCGCTGCCAGCCGCGCGCCTCGACCCGCGCCCGAGCGCGAACCAGCACCTCGCCGACGCGGTGCGCGCCATCCGGGCCGGGCAGCCGCCGCCGGATGCCCACCTCGACGGAGCCGGCGGCCGGGTCGTCCCGGCGAGTACGGAGCCACACGCTGACGTCGTACTCGTGACAGCGGCGCACGGGCAGGAACACTCCCTGGCGGACACCCGCGGGGACGTCGTCGAGGGCGACGGTGCCGAGGTCGCCGTCCGCAGTGCTCGCGGCCAGCCGGACCGCTCCGCCCAGCCGGCCGACCGCCGGCGTCGCGACGCCCGGCGGGCCGATCCGCGACCAGCCGAGCGGCAGCCCGTCGGCGGAGTCGTCGTCGAGGAGCGCGATGCCGAAACCGGACGCCAGCGGCGACGACACCCAGTGCTCGGCGACGGCGGTGGGGTCGCCGCCGGACGTGTACAGCGCGACCAGCGTGCGGGCGTTGGCGGCCAGCTCCGCGCGCTGCTCGTCGCCGAGGTGGTGCTCGCGGGAGAACGCCGGGTTGAGCACCAGCTCCGCGCAGACGCCGCCGAGCGTCGCGTACGACATGTGCTCGAAGAAGTTGCCGAGTACCTCGGCCGGGATCCGCGGCCCCGTGGTGCCGAGGTCGAGGGTCACGACCGTCTCGCGCGACGTCGTCCGCTGATAGCCGAGCAGCGGGTGGACGTCGGCCCGCAGGGCCGTGGTGTCCGCCTCCACCTGGGTCATCGGTTCCTCCTGTCGTTCGTGTCCTCGTCGGCCGGGATCCACACGCGCATGGCACCAGCACCGCGGTTGCCCCAGGCGAAGTACGGCACCAGCCGGAACTCGATCTCGGCCACGTCGTCGCCGCTGTCGGCGACGGAGGACGCGGCGCTGTACAGCGGTCCCGGCGGCGGCGGGCGATGCCGCCCGCGCCCGGCCAGCACCACCGGCAGCACGTCGTCACCGGCGACGGCGACAGGTGCGGCCGCGCCCGGCGTCACCCGGACGTCCTCCAGCACCAGGTCGCCCGGCAGATCGGCCTGCTCCAGGCAGTACACGACCGGACCCCGCGTGTACGCGACGCAGCCGCGCAGCGCGTCGACGCGCGGGTGTGGCCGCAGCGTCCGGACCGGCAGGTCGAGGGTGAGCGTCACCTCCCGCGGTCCCGGGCCCACCGCCACGTACCCGTCCTCCACCAGCGGCTCCAGTACCGGCGCACCGTCCACCACCAGTGAGAACGACGAGCACCATCCCGGGACCCGCAGCCGCAGTCCACGTGTGCGCAGCCCCTCGTCCGGCGCTATCGTTACGACGCCGTCCCACGGGTAGTCCGTGGACACGTGCAGCACGCCGCCGTCCAGCAGGTACTCGCCGGCCGCGTACAGGTGCAGCTGGAGCTCCGTGTCCGACGTGGTCACCACGTAGTCGTGCACCGACGCCATCAGCCGGGCCAGGTTGGGCGGGCAGCACGCGCAGCCGAACCACGGCAGCCGCCCGGACGGCGAGTCCTCCTCGCTGCCGTCGTGCCCGGTGCGCAGTTGCAGCGGGTTCGAGTAGGTGAAGCCGGCGCCGTCGGCACTGACCCCGACGGCGACGGCGTTGTAGAGTGCGCGTTCGAGCTCGTCGGCGTACCGGCCGTGTCCGGTGGCCAGCAGCAGCCGCCAGTTCCACATGACCGACGCGATGGCGGCGCACGTCTCGGCGTAGGCCCGCTCGGCCGGCAGCTCGTACCGGTCGCCGAACGACTCGTCGCGGTGCCGGGAACCCAGACCGCCGGTCACGTGCGTCTTGCCGTCCACCATCGACGCCCACTGCCGCTCCATCGCGTGCAGCAGCTCCGGCTCGCCGGTCTCGAGGTACACGTCGGCCACGCCGGTCAGTAGGTAGAGCTGGCGCACGGCATGACCCGTGACCTCGTCGGCCGCGCGCACCGGCTGGTGGTCCTGGAAGTACGACGACGAGAAGTGGTCGTGTCCGAGCCGGCCGTGGCCGCGAGCGTCGATCATCCGGGCGGCGAGCTCGAGGTGGCGCCGCTCGCCGGTGTGCCGGTACAGCTCGACGAGCGCGGTCTCGATCTCCGGGTGGCCGCAGATGCCGGCCGTCTCGCCCGACTCCACCACCGACGACACCAGCGTCAGGAACCGGTCGGCGATCGCGAGCAGGTCGTCACGGCCGGTGGTGCGGTGCAGCGCCACCGCGGCCTGGACGAGGTGGCCCAGGCAGTACAGCTCGTGCCCCCAGCGCAGGTCGCTGAAGCGGTCCTCCGTCTTCACGCCCTGGAACCACGAGTTCAGGTACCCGTCGGCGTCCTGCGCCCGGGCGAGCAGCCCGGCGACGTCGTCGACGAACTCCCGCGGGTAGCGTCCGCCGGGTCGCCCGGCGTCCCAGCCGGTCGCCTCGAGCACCTTGTAGATGTCGGAGTCGGCGAAATGCAGCCCGCGATACGCCGCGTCGCTCTCGCCCACCAGCCGGCGGAGGTTGTCCAGGTTCCCGGCTGTCTCCAGCTGCTCGATGCAGTGCGGGACGGTCGCCTCGGTGTTGCGCCGCTGCCACCGACCGAGCAGGCCGCCGGGGGAGAGCCGGACGGCGTCGTGTGCCACCGGGCGCCAGCGGGCGTGCGGGCTGGCATGGGCTCCGACGGGGCCGCCAGGCGCCGTCGTGGCGGTGGCCGCCGTCATCGGTCAGCCGGGCCGAGCTGGATCGCCGTCCAGGAGACCGCCGGAAGCCGCAGCCGCGCCACCTGGTCGTGCTCGGCGACCTTCGCCGCGCCGGGCACGACGCGCAGCGGGTCGTCGGCACTGTTGGCCGCGTACGGGTCGGCGTCGCTCAGCGTCGTCGCGTCGATCACCCGGTCCAGCCCGAGCGGGCGCATGTCGATGGACACGACCGCCTCCTCGGCGGGGTGGCGGTTGACCAGGAAGACCGCCGCCGACTCCGTCGCGCGGTCCCAGGTGGCCACGGCGTCGACCGGGGCGACGTCGCCGTACTTCGCCGTCGCGAACGGCGGGCCGGCCGCGTCGAGCCGCAGCACCTCGCCGCGTGCCAGCCGGGAGGCCTGCGCGAACGGGTGGAAGATCGTCTGCCGCCAGGCCTCGCCGCCCGGCTTCGTCATGATCGGCGCGATGACGTTGACCAGCTGCGCCTGGCTCGCGGCGGTGACCCGGTCGGAGTGCCGGAGCAGCGAGATGAGGATGTTCCCGACGACGACGGCGTCGGCCACCGAGTAGCGGTCCTCCAGCAGCGGCGGCGCGACGGGCCAGTCGTCGCCGGCCGGCACGACGGACTCCGCCCGCGACTGGTACCAGACGTTCCACTCGTCGAACGACAGGTTCACCCGGTGGTTGCTGCGCTTCACCGCGCCGACGTGGTCGATGGTGGCGACGACGGCGTCGATGAAGTGGTCGAGGTCGGTCACCGAGGCGAGGAAGCTGGCCAGGTCTTGGTCGTGCTCCTCGTAGTAGCGGTGCAGCGAGACGTAGTCGACCAGGTCGTAGGCCTCGGTGAGCACCGCGCGCTCCCACTCGCCGAACGTCGGCATGTCCGAGGCCGAGCTGCCGCAGGCGACCAGCTCGAGGCCGGGGTCGACGGCGCGCATCGCCCGGGCGGTCTCGGCGGCGATGCGGCCGTACTCGTAGGCGGTCTTGTGCCCGAGCTGCCAGGGACCGTCCATCTCGTTGCCCAGGCACCACATGCGCACGCCGTACGGCTCCGGGTGCCCGTTGGCCCGGCGCAGGTCGGCGAGGGCCGACGCGGCGGTGCCGTTGACGTACTCCAGCAGGTCGACGGCATCCTGGACGCCGCGGGTGCCGAGGTTGACGGCCATCATCGGCTCGATGCCGGCCCGCTCGGCCCACCGCAGGAACTCGTCGGTGCCGACGTCGTTGGGCTCGAGGGTGTGCCAGGCGAGGTCGAGCCGAGCCGGGCGCTGGTCGCGCGGGCCGACGCCGTCCTCCCAGCGGTACCCGGACACGAAGTTGCCGCCGGGATAGCGGACGGTCGTCACGCCCAGCTCGCGTACCAGCTCCAGCACGTCGCGCCGAAAGCCGGACTCGTCGGCCGCCGGATGGCCCGGCTCGTAGATGCCGGTGTAGACGCACCGGCCGAGGTGTTCCACGAACGAGCCGAAGGTCCGCCGGTTGACGGGGGCGATGCGGCGCTCGGGGCTGAGGGTGAAGTCTGCCTGGATCACGTGGTGTCCTTCGTGAGTGCGTGCGGGTGCGTCGCGTGCTGCGTCACTTGATGCCGGTGGTCGCGATGCTCTCGATGAACCTCCGCTGGACGACGATGAACGCGATGATCATGGGGATGAGCGCGAGCGTCGCCCCGGCCATCAGCGGGCCGTAGTCGACGGTGTACTGGCCGCGGAACATCGACAGGCCGGCCGGGAGCGTGGTGGTGTCCTGGTCCGGCATGACCATCAGCGGCCAGAGCAGGTCGTTCCAGTTGTTCACCAGGTTGAAGATGAAGATGGTGACCAGCGCCGGACCGGCCAGTGGGAACATGATGCGCCGGAAGATCTGGAACTCCCCGGCGCCGTCGATGCGTGCGGCGTCCTCCAGGTCGCGCGGCATCGCCAGGAAGAACTGCCGCAGGAAGAAGATGCCGAACGCGTCGGCGATCCGCGGGATGATCAGCCCGTGCAGGGTGTTGATCCAGCCCAGGTCGACCAGCAGGTTGTAGACCGGCACGAACGTCACCTGGATCGGCACCAGCAGGCTGGCGATCAGCGCGACGAAGACGAACGTCCGGCCGCGGAAGCGGAACCGCGCCAGCGCGTACGCGGCCATCGAGTCGATCACCACGGACACGCACGCGACGGTGAGCGCGAAGATCGTGGTGTTCAGGAACTGCCGGCCGAACGGGATCATGCTCCAGATGTCGACGTAGTTCTGGAGCGTGACCTCCGAGGGGATGATCGTCGACGGGTTGCCGGTCAGGTCGCCCTGGGTGCGGATCGACGCCGTCAGCAGCCAGACCAGCGGCAGCAGCGCGACGACGGCCGCGGCGCTGACGACGAACAGGCTCAGCAGTGTCCCGACGGAGAGCCGCGGGCGCGGCTTCGCCGTGGGTGCGGGCGCCGGCGAAGCGGCGGTGGGCGGGGCGGTGAGAGTGCTCATCAGTACTCCACCGCCCGCTTGCCGAAGAACCGCACCTGGGCCAGGCTCAGCGTCAGCACGATGGCGACCAGCACCCACGAGATGGCGGTGGCGTAGCCGAGGTCGTAGTCGAGCACCGCCGTGCCGTAGATGAGCATGACCAGCGTCTCGGTCTGGAAGAACGGCCCGCCACCGGTCATCACGTAGATCTGGTCGAACGCCTGGAACGCGAAGATCGCCGCGATGACGACCACGAACATCGTCGTGTTGGCCAGCAGCGGCCAGGTGACGTGCCGGAACCGCTGAGCCGACGACGCGCCGTCCAGCAGTGCGGCCTCCTTCAGGTGCTGCGGGATCTGCTGCAGTCCGGCCAGGTACATGACCATGAAGAAGCCGACGTTGCGCCAGATGCCGACGAGCATCACCGCCGGCATCGCGACCGACGGGTCGCGCAGACCGTCGCCGATCGAGATGCCGAGCGAGCTCAGCCACGACGTCAGCATGCCGATCTGCGGGTCGATGAGCGCCGACCAGGCGATGGCGGAGATGCCCAGCGAGATGACCCACGGCAGGAAGATCGCCGCCCGCAGCAGCCCGCGGGCCGGCAGCCGCTGGTTCAGCAGCAGTGCCAGGCCCAGCGCCAGCAGCACCGACACCGGCGCCGTCACCAGCGTGTAGACGGCGGTGTTCTCGAGGGCGGTCCAGAACCGGTCGTCGTCGAGCAGCCGCTGGTAGTTCGCGAACCCGACCCAGTCGACGGTGTCGAGGTAGCGGTCGTTCGTGAACGACGTGATGAGCGCGCTGATCATCGGCCAGAACACGAACACGCCGAGCACGGAGAACGCCGGGAGCAGGAACAGCAGGGCGGCCCGCGTGCGGCGGCGCTCGATGGACGAACGCCGCCGCCGAGCCGGAACCGGACGTGCCGGCTCCTGGCTCACCGTTGGGGCGGAGGCGACCACGTCAGGAGGCTCCCAGTTGCGCGTCGATCTGCTCCGCCGCCTGCTCCAGCAGGTCCTGGACCTCGCCCTCGCCGGCGAAGATGCGCTGGAACGTCGGCGTGACGACGTTGCGTTCCAGATCGGCGAAGTCGAGCAGCCCGGCCTGGTAGAACTTCGGGTTCACCGCCTCGGTGAACGCGACCGACGTCGGGTTCTCAGCGAGGTCCTCGACCGGGATGTCCGACCGGTTCGGCGGGTACGACGTGCCGACGGCCCACTGCTGCTGCACCTCCGTGGAGTTCCAGTACTCCAGGAAGGCGTAGGAGGCCTCCTTCTCCGCCTCCGACGCGTCGGCGTCGAGGTGGATGTTCACGCTGACGGCGGGAGAGAACTGCCCCTCGGAGCCGGACGGCACCGGGACGACGCCATAGTCGATGCCCGCCTCGACCATGCCGCTGCTGAGCCACGGCCCGGCGATGTGCATGGCCGCGCGGCCACCGAGCAGCAGCGCGTCGGCGTCGGCGCCGGACAACCCGACGGGGGAGATGTGCTCGTTGCGGATCTTGTCGGCCCAGTACTGCATCGTCTCGACGGACTCGGGCTCGGCCAGCAGCGAGCGGCTGCCCTCGTCGTCGTAGATGCCGCCGCCCTCGGCCCAGAGCAGGACCGGCCACGGCGACAGCGACTCGTGATCCGGCAGCGCGATGCCATAGACGCTCTTGGTCTCGTCGTTGGGGTCGATGGCGGTGATCTGCGCGGCGTAGTCGGCCATCTCCTCGAGCGTGGTGGGCGGCTCGGTGAGACCGGCGTTCGCGAACAGCGTCTTGTTCCAGTAGAGCATCCCGGCGCCGGCGCTCATGGGTGCGCCGTACTGGGTGTCCTCGTAGACCGTGGCGTCGATGCTGGCCCGCGGCAGGACCTCGGGATCGAGCGGGCCGTCCGGCGCGTAGAGATCGTCCATGGGTGCGAGTACGCCGCGCGAGGCGTAACCCGGCAGCCTGGCCGGGTCCATGGCGACCAGCGTCGGACCCTCACCTGCCTGGTAGGCGGGCATGAGCTGCTGATACATCGTGTCCCACGGGATGATCGTCATGTCGACGGTGTAGTCGTCCTGGGAGTCGTTGAACTCCTCGACCAGCCCTTCCAGCACCGGCCGGTCGGCGCTGGTGAAACCGTTCCAGAACGTGATGGTGACCGGCCCGTCGCCGCTCGCGGCGTCATCGGTGTCGCCGCCCGAACACGCGGCGAGCGATGCGGCGCCGAGCATGACGGCCGCGACCAGGGACTTCTTGCGCATCGAGGCTCCCCTTTGAGCTAGCGGCAGGTCCTTCGGCTGCCTGGGACGTCGTTCCCATCGACGGCCGGCAGTGCCGTTCTACATCGATGAAGAACGAGAATGGACGCAATCCTTCATCGTTGTAGAAGGACTGTCAACCCGTTCGGCCGTTTCGTTACCGGTCTCGACACGGGAGGCCGCGTCAGCCCTCGGTGGACTCGCGGACGTGGATCTCGAAGTCGGCCAGCACCTCGACCGGGACGACGTCGCCGCCGGCGATGCGCGACTGGAGCAGCTCGATGGCCGTCCGGGCGATCTGCTCGCGGCCGGGAGCGACCGACGTCAGCGTGGGCACCGAGTACTGTGCCTCCTCGATGTCGTCGAAGCCGATCACCGCGATCTGCTCCGGGACGGCGATGTGACGCTCGTGCAGCACATGCAGGGCACCGAGTGCGAGCGCGTCGTTGAGCGCGAAGACGGCGTCGATCGCCACTCGCGAGTCCAGCAGCCGGTTCATCGCCGCCGCGCCCGTCGAGCGGTGCCACAGCCCGGCCTCGGCGATCAGGGCGGGATCGATCTCGATGCCGGCCGCCGTGATCGCTTCGAGGTAGCCGTCCACGCGCAGCCGGGCGGAGCCCATGAGCTCTCCGGGATGCGCTCCGATGACCGCGATGCGTCGGCGGCCGAGGCTCAGCAGGTACTCCGTGGCGGCCCGCGCTCCCTCGGCATTGCGCATCGTCACGTGGTCGAAGCCGCTGCGGAAGATCCGCTCACCGAGGAGTACCAGCGGGAAGTCGGCCTGGAACGCCTCGCGGTCCTCCTCGCCCAGCGCCAGTGGTGAGAAGAGGGCGCCGTCGGTCAGATGGCGGTGCAGGCCCGACAGCACGCGCAGCTCCCGGTCGCGGTCGCCGTTCGTCTGCTGGATCAGGACGTTGAGGCCGGCCTCCTCGGCCGCCGTGATGACGGAGTCGGCCAGCTCGGCGAAGTAGGGAAGACGCAGCTCCGGCACGGCGAGCGCGATCATGCCGGTGCGGCCGGAGCGCAGGTTCCGCGCCGACACGTTGATCCTGTAGTCGAGCTGGTCGATCGCGGCCAGGACGCGGTCGCGCGTGGTCGCCCTGATGTAGGGGTAGCCGTTGATGACGTTGGAGACCGTCTTGACCGACACGCCGGCCAGCTTGGCAACGTCGTACATCGTTGCAGACACGCGCTCACCATACCGAATGCGCGCGCGATGATCGCCGGTGCGCGCCTGGCCGGCGGCGCGGGCGTCAGTCGGCGGCGACGTCGTTGCGGACGGTGGAGTCGCGGACGACGACGCGGACGGGGCGCAGGTCGAGGCCGGGCGCGACCTCCTCGCCGGACAGCGCGGCGAAGATGCGCGACGCCGCGTAGCGGCCGAGCTCCTGCAAGCCGAGGTCGACCGACGTCAGCTCGGGCCGGGTGTTCGTGACGATGATCGGCCAGTTGTCGAAGCCCATGACGGCGACGTCGTCGGGAACCCGCAGCCGCCGGTCGCGGAGCACGTCGAGTGCTGCCCGGGCCAGCATGTCGGACGCGGCGATGAAGGCGTCGATGCCGGGCTGCTCGTCCAGCAGGCGGGCCGTGGCCAGCCGGCCCCAGCGTTCGGTCCAGCTGCCGGCCGACATGGGGGCCGTGATGAGCTCGCCGCCGAGTGCGGCCAGTGCCGCCCGGGCGCCCTCCGCGCGTTCGCGGGACGCGTCGTACGTCGGGTCGCCGCCGATGTAGGCGATGGAGCGGCGCCCGATCGACCACAGGTGCTCGGCCGCGAGCAGGCCGCCGAGCCGGTCGTCGGCCGCGACGGAGACGTCCTCGGGGTCGGCCGACGGCGCGTAGGCGTACACCACGGGCAGCGGCAGGTCACGGCCGAGCGAGGGCCGCGGCTCCGTGCGAGCGCCGCCCACCACGATGAGGCCGTCGATCCGCCGCTCGAGGAGGGTGCGCAGGTGCCGCCGCTCCCGGATCGCGTCGCCGCGGGCGTCGCAGAGGATGACGGAGAGCTCGCCGGCGCCCAGCGCGTCCTCGGCTCCGGCGAGGATCGGGATGACGAACCTGCCCTCGAGGTCGTTGGTCAGGATGCCGACGGTCCCGGTGCGGCCGGCGGTGAGCTGCCGGGCGACGGCGCTGGGGCGGAAGCCGAGCTTCTCGGCCACCTCGCGCACCCGCGTCCGGGTGTCGGCGCCGACGCCGTACTTGTCGCGCAGCGCCTTGGAGGCCGTGGACTTCGACACGCCGGCTGCACGGGCGACGTCGGCGAGCGTGACTTCCCGCCGTGGCCGGTCCGCGATCTCCACCGCTGCTCCTCTGCTTGACAGCCCGTCCGCGTCAGACGATAGCATTCGTCGAAACCGGTTTCGAACCGTTTCCAACCTCCGCGAAGAGGACTTGATGACCGCAACGACCTCCGGCCGGCCGGGCTCCGGCCCGGCCGCGGCCCTGACACAGCTCGAGCCGGTCGGCTACACCGGCGCGGTGACGCTGCATGGCCGGCTCGGCCAGCGGGTCGCCCAGGCGATGGAGACCTACGGCGGTCTCAGCGACGACGATGTGCTCAAGGGCTTCCGCCGCGCCGCCGGGTTGCCGGCGCCCGGGAACGACCTGACAGGCTGGGCCGCCGAGACCAGCGCGATGACGTTCGGCCAGTGGGTCAGCGGACTGGCCCGGCTGGCAGCGGCGACCGGCGAGCGTGGCCTCGCGGCGAAGGCGTCCGGGCTGATCGCCGGGTACGCCGCGACGCTGGGCGCCGGCCACGACCCGCACCTGAACATCTACGCCTGGGAGAAGCTGGTCTGCGGGTTCGTCGACAGCGCGGTGTACGGGGGCGACGCAGGCGCGCTGCCGCTGCTGTCGAAGATCGTGCGCGCCGAGCGGTACGACCGGACCCGGGCGGCCGCCGTCGCCAACGACTTCTCCGGCGAGGAGCCGGACTTCACCATCGAGTGGTACACGCTGGCGGAGAATCTCTACCGCGGCCACTGGGCCAGTGGCGACGACGCCCTGGCGACGGCGGCGCGAGAGTGGCACTACGACGCGTACTGGGACCGCTTCCGCGAGCGTCCGGCGCCCGGCCGGCCCTGGGACATCCCCGCGTGGCTGCACGCGTACAGCCACGTCAACACGTTCGCCAGCGCCGCCGCGGCGTACGAGATGCACGGCGACCCCGGCCACCTCGACATTCTCCGCAACGCCTACGACTGGCTGACCACCACGCAGACGTTCGCCACCGGCGGCTTCGGGCCGCACGAGTTCACCATGCCTCAGGACGGCACGCTGGGCCGCACGCTCGAGTGGATCACCGACAGCGCGGAGATCACCTGCGGCTCCTGGGCCGCGTTCAAGCTCTGCACCGCGCTGCTCCGATTCACCGGAGAGGCGCACTACGTCGACTGGGTCGAACAGCTGGTCTACAACGGCATCGGCGCGACGGTGCCGGTGCAGCCGGACGGCCGTACTCCGTACTACGCCGACTACCGGCTCGGGGTGGCGACGAAGCTGCCCTACTGGAACGCCTGGCCCTGCTGCTCGGGGACGTACGTCCAGGCCGTGGCGCACCTGCACGACCTGGTCTACTTCCGCTCGCCCGACGGTCTGGCGGTCGCACTGTACGTGCCGTCGGAGTACAGCGGCGAGGTCGGCGGCGCGCGGGCGACGATCCGCCAGCGCACCACCTTCCCGGAGGCCGACGACACCGTCGTCGAGATCGCACTGGACCGCCCGGCCGCCTTCACGCTACGGCTGCGGGTGCCGGGCTGGGCGGCCATGACGATCTCCGTCAACGACGAGCCGGTGCCGGTCACCGCCGGTGGCGACGAGTGGTTCGCGCTGGCCCGCACCTGGCGCGACGGCGACCGCGTCGCCGTCGGCCTCGGGCCGCGGCTGCGCGCGCTGCCCGTGGACGAGCAGCACCCGAACCGGGTCGCCATGGCCTACGGGCCCGTGGTGCTCGCCCAGGACGTCGACTGGGTCGTCCCCTTCGACGCCCCCGTGCCGTGGTCCATGCTCGACTGGGAGTCCCACCTGGTCCGCCAGGGCTCGCAGCTGCTCTTCCTGCCGGCCGAGCCGGGCACGCACCGCATGCCGCCGGGGCCCTTCCGGCCCTTCTACGAGGTGCCCGAACGGCGGCCCTACCGCATCTACCACGACCTCGGCTCACGCCGGATCGTCTGACCGACCAGAGAGGACCTGCCGTGTACACCAGACCGCAGCGTCGCGGCCTCGCATCGTTCGCCGTGGCCGGCGTAGCCGCCCTCCTCCTCGCCGCCTGCGGTGGCGAGTCCACCGACTCGGGTGTCGACGGCGGCACCGTCACCCTCACCATGTGGGCCCGCTCCGACGACGAGGGCTTCCTGCCCGACCTCGTCGACGAGTTCAACGCCGCCCACGACGACATCCGGGTCGAGCTCACTCTCGTCCCCGCCGCGCAGGTGGTGCAGAAGTACAGCACCGCGGCCAGCAGCGGTTCCGGGCCGGACATCGTCGCCGTCGAGATCGGGACGCTGCCGCAGTTCACCTCGACCGGGTGGCTGCAGGACATCACCGACTTCGTCGACGGGCTGGACTACAAGGACACCCTGAGCCCTGCACACCTGAGCCAGGGCAGCGTCGACGACCGTGTCTACGGCGTCCCGCTGTCGGCCGACGTGTCGGTGCTCTACTGGAACAAGACGCTGTTCGAGGAGGCGGGGCTCGATCCCGAGGCGGCACCGGCCGCCTGGGCCGACATCCGGACCGCCGCGGAGGCCGTCACCGCACTCGGCGACGGCACGTCCGGCTACTTCTTCTCCGGCGGCTGCGCCGGTTGCATGGCGTTCACGATGCTGCCCTACGTCTGGGCCGGCGGGGGAGACGTGCTGGAGACGTCCGGCGACTCGGCGGTCGCGACACTCGACCCGAACCCGGAGCTCGCGAGCGCCCTGGAGTTCCTGCGCGGCATGGTCGACGACGGCCTGGTCCCGGCGACCGCCCAGACGGAGAACGGCTCGGACCAGTTCGGCCCCTTCTTCAGCCAGACCGTCGGCATGTTCGTTCAGGGCACCTACCCGTTCGCGCAGCTCAAGGCGAACTACCCGGACGTCGACTTCGGCATCACCCCGGTGCCGAGCGAGGACGGCGGCGCGTCGGCCTCCTTCGCCGGCGGTGACGACGTGGCGCTCACCGCCGACGCTGACACCGAGGCGGGACTGACCGTGCTGGCCTGGCTGCTCGACGAGGGCCAGCAGTCGCTCGCGGACAAGGGCATCCTGCCGGTCCGGTCCGACATCGCGACCGACAGCTATGTCGGGCAGGACCCCCGGCACGAGGTCTTCGTGGAGGCGCTCGCCGTCGGGCACACCCCGAAGGCGGCCAAGGTGTCGTCTGTCTTCTTCGACAACAACGGCCCGTTCGGCGGCCTGGTCCAGCAGGCGATCTTCGGCGACCAAGCCGTCGACGACGCTCTCGCGGACGCACAGGCCGCCGCCGAGGCGGTCCTGAGCCAGTGAGCGGCCTCCTGACCGGCGGCGTCGCGCCGTCGATCCGGCGCCGACCGGCGGCGACATCCCGCCGCCGGTCGGCGCGGGACCGGCGCACCGGGCTGCTGCTGGTCGTGCCGGCGCTGGCCCTGGTGGCCGTCGTCTTCGTCGCACCCCTGGCGCTGTCCGTGGTGATGTCGCTGAGCGACTGGCCGCTGCTGGGCGAGCGGACGTTCGTCGGGTTCGACAACTACACCCGGCTGTTCGCCGACCCGCAGGCCCGGCAGGCCATCGTCTTCACGCTCGGTTTCGCCGCCGTCGTCACGCCGCTGACGCTGGTGGCCGGGCTGGTGCTGGCACTCCTCGTCCAGCACCGCCGCCGGGGCATCGGCCTGGTGCGCACCGCGGTCTTCGTGCCGGTCGCCATCGGCTTCGCGTCGGCCAGCTACCTGTTCCTGGCGCTGACGAACAGCTCGACCGGCGTGTTCGGGCGGCTGCTGACCGACCTCGGAATCACGGAACGGCCGGTCGACTGGCTGCTCCGGCCGCGGCTGGCCATGCTGCTGGTCGTCCTCGTGACCCTCTGGAAGACGGTGGGCTTCGCGATGATCGCGCTGATGAACGGGCTGCACTCCGTCGGCCGCGACGTCGAGGAGGCGGCACGGGTCGACGGTGCCGGTGCGCTGCGCATCCTGCTGCAGATCAAGCTGCCCATGATGCGCGACTCGGTGGCGTTCGCGGCCACCTTCACCGCGATCGGCGCGTTCCTGGCGTTCGACCAGTTCTACATCCTCACAGGCGGTGGGCCGAGCAACTCGACGATCACCGCCGTCTACCGGATCTACAACACCGCGTTCATCCAGGGCCAGCTCGGCTACGCCGCGGCGATGTCGCTGGTGTTCCTCGTGTTCCTGCTGATCGTCACCGGCGCCCAGCTGGCGCTGTTGCGTCGCGGGAGGGTGACGTGAGCGGTGTGGTCAGCGCGCCGGCGGGTCTTCGCGGTGCAGGCCGGCCGGGCGCGTGGACGTGGGCGCTCGTCGCGGCCATGGTCGCGGTGCTGTTCGCCTCGCCACTGATCGCCGTGCTCCTGGGCAGCTTCAAGTCGCCGGCCGAGGCGGCACGGACACCGCCCACCTACGTGCCGGACGAGCCGAGCCTGCGCAACTACACGGCGCTGCAGGACAGCAGCGCCGGCGTGTGGACGGCCATCGGCAACAGCGCTCTCGTCGCGGCCGGTTCGGTGGTGCTGACCGTGGTGCTGGCGCTGCTGGCGGCGTACGGCTTCGAGCGGTACCGGTTCCGCGGCTCCGAGGCGGTCTTCGTGCTGATGCTCGCCGCGATCATGGTGCCGTTCCAGATCCTGGTGTCGCCGCTTTACGTCGTCCTCAACGCGCTCGGGCTGACGAACTCGCTGGTCGGCATCGTGCTCGTCATCACGACGTTCCAGCTGCCGTTCTCGGTGTTCGTGATCCGCAACTCCTTCGCCGCCATTCCCGGAGAGCTGTACGAGGCGGCGGCCGTCGACGGCGCGGGGCTGTGGCGGACGCTTCGGGCGCTCGCGCCGCTGCTGCGCGCCGGGCTGATCACGGCGGCGCTGTTCACCTTCTTCGCGGCGTGGAACGAGTTCTTCGCCGCATTGATCCTGCTCGCCGACCAGGACAGGTTCACCCTTCCGGTGGTGCTGACGACGCTGATCAGCGGGGCGCGCGGCAGCGTCGACTGGGGCCTGCTCCAGTCAGGGGTCATCGTGACCGTCCTGCCCTGTGTCGTGATCTTCATCGTGCTGCAGAAGTACTACGTCAGCGGCATGACCGCCGGCGCCGGCAAATAGCCCCACTCGAGGAGTCTCCGTGACCCGACCGACGGTCTGGCCCGCACCACACGCTCGCCTCGCGCAACGCCCCCTCCCCGCTGGAGCCGTCACCGTCACCGGCGGTCCATGGCAGTACCGGCGGCGGACGAACGCCCGGGTGAGCCTGGCGCACGGGCTGGAGCAGCTCCGCCGGTCCGGCACCATCGCCAACTTCGCCCGGCTCGGTGCCGGGGGGAGCGGCGACGGCGGGCGGCACGGTCACCTCGACGCGTTCGACCCGGACACCAAGAACTTCGTCGACTCCGACGTCTACAAGTGGCTCGAGGCGGTCGCCTGGGCGAGGGTCGCCGAGCAGGTCCCCGCCGACGTGCTCGAGGCCGCCGACGAGATCGTCGAGCTGGTCGGCGGGGCGCAGGCGCCCGACGGCTACCTCAACACGTGGTTCCAGACCCTCGACCCGTCCGAACGCTTCAGCGACCTGCGGTACGGCCACGAGCTCTACTGTCTCGGCCATCTGATCCAGGCCGGCCTGGCCTGGCAGCGCGTGCGGGGCGACGACCGGTTGCTGAAGACCGGACGGCGGTTCGCCGACCTCGTCGTGGAGCGCTTCGGCGACTCCGATGTGGTCTGCGGCCATCCGTGCGTCGAGATGGCGCTCATGGAGCTGACCCGCGAGACCGGTGAGCCGCAGTACGCCCGGCTGGCTGCCGCGATGATCGACCGCCGGGGACGGGGCACGCTCGGCGCCGGGCGATTCGGGTCGGCCTATTACCAGGACGAGCGGCCGTACCGGGAGATGCGCACACTCGACGGACACGCCGTCCGGGCGCTCTACCTGGCGGCCGGCGCCACCGACGTCGCCACCGACAACGGGGATGGGGACCTGCTCGCCGCCGCCTGGCGGCAGTGGGAGGCGGTGCGCCGGTCGCGCGTGTACCTCACGGGCGGCCTGGGCTCTCGCCATCTCGGCGAGTCCTTCGGCGCCGACTACGAGCTGCCGCCCGACGCCGCCTACTGCGAGACATGCGCGGCCATCGGCCTGGTCATGTGGTCCTGGCGGCTGCAACTGACGCGTACCGACGGCGCGATCGGCGACCTGATCGAGCGCGCGGTGCACAACGGACTGCTGTCCGGCGTCGCTCTCGGCGGCCGCTCGTTCCACTACACGAACCCGCTCGACGTGCACGATGCCCACCCGCGACAAGAGTGGTTCGAGATCGCCTGCTGCCCGCCGAACGTCATGCGGGCCATCGCGACCCTCGATCAGCTGGTCGCCACCGAAACGGACGACGGAGTCCAGCTGCACCAGTACGTGCCCGCGCGCATCGACGCCGGCCGCGGCCGGGTCCTGACGGTCGAGACCGGCTACCCGGCCGATGGCACGATCACCGTGCGCGTGCTGGCGGCGCCGGTGCAGCCGTGGGGGATGGCCGTGCGGGTCCCGGCGTGGTCGGCGCAACGGTTCGCGGTCGCGGTGAACGGCGCTCCGGCTCCGGCGGACGTCGCGGACGGGTACGCGAAGGTGCGGCGGGTGTGGCGGGAGGGAGACGCGATGACACTCACCCTCGACCTGGCCGTGCGGACCGTTCGCGCCGATCCGCGGATCAGCGCGGCGCGCGGCACCGTGGCCGTCGAGCGCGGCCCGATCGTCTACGCACTCGACGCGGCGGTCGCTGGTGGCGGCGACCCGGCCTTCGTACGGCTACAGGAGGACCTCGACGCTCAGCCGGTGCCGTCCGCCGTGCCGGGATTGGTGGACCTCGACGTCGCCGTCCTACGCGAGCGGTTGCGGGACGCCGGCTGGCCGTACCTCGACACGGCCGATCCCGTCGCCGGGGTTGCCGCCCGAGTTCGGCTGGTCCCGTTCGCGCATGCCGGCAACGCCGGAGCGGGCCCCTTGCGCACCTGGCTCGGCGCCACTCCTGCGGGTGGCTGAACGCCCAGGTCTCGAGGCGTTCGGTAGCCGCTGCTCTATCACCGGGTGGTCATGTGCTTCGCCACCGCCTCGCTCCGGACCAGCGTCAGCACCGGGCGCGGGGGATGAGGTGGACGAGGCGAGGAGCCGGCTGCTCTCGAACGCAAGATCAAGCGTGCACCCGCCGACCAGCAGGGGCAATGGGACACGACGCCGCGCCCCCGGAGATGCGGGATCCCGCTCGCGCTTGACCTTGACACGGTGACAAGGTCTTCACTGGGGTGAGAGGAGGTGGTCGTGATGGCCCTGACGCAGGAGAACACGAACGAGAGCGGACTGCTCGAGGCCCTCGGGCATGCCCGGTCGTCGGTGCGGCTGAGGGCGGCGATGGCGGCGGGCACGCGGCCGGACCCTCGGTACGTCGAGAAGCTGATCGAGCGCTGCGCGGTCGAGCCGGACTTCTTCGTGCGCGACATGCTCACCTGGGCGCTCACCCGGCAGCCGCCGTCCGTCACTGTGCCCCGGCTGGTCGACGAGCTGGGGTCGGGCCGGGCCCAGGCACGGAGTCAAGCGTTGCACACGCTGTCCAAGATCGGCGACGGGGGAGCGTGGCCGGCGATCTCGCGGTCGCTCCTGATCGACCCCGACGATGAGGTGGCCCGGAGCGCGTGGCGGGCGGCCGTCGTGCTCGTGCCCGACGGTGAGAAGGGCGAGTTGGCCGCGGCGCTGGCGACGCAGCTCGGGCGGGGCGACCGCGACACGCAGCTGAGCCTGAGCCGGGCGCTGATCGCGCTCGGCGACGTGGTCGAGCCGGTCCTGGCGACGGCGACGGCGAGCGGACAGCCCCGGGTGCGCACGCACGCGATCGCCACCGAGCGGCTGCGGCGCGACCCGGACACCGGCTTCGAGGCCGCGATCGAGGAGGCCAAGCGCATCGTCGCGCTGGGTCCGCAGGAGGAGGGCGCTGCGTAGTGCTCATCGGTGAGGTCGCCCGCAGGTCCGGGGTCAGCGCGCGCATGCTCCGGCACTACGACGCGCTGGGCCTGGTGCGGCCGACGGGGCGTACGGTGGGCGGGTACCGCGAGTACACCGGCGAGGACATCCGCCGGATCCTCCACGTCGAGAGCCTGCGCTCGCTCGGCCTGTCGCTGCGCGACGTCGGGCGGGCGCTGGACGATCCCGGCTTCGACCCCGCCGGCCTCATCGACGACCTGATCGGCCGGACGCGGGAGCGCATCACGCGCGAGAAGGAGCTGCTCGCGCGCCTGCGCCTCATCGACGCCGCGGAGCCGGCCGACTGGGAGGAGGCGCTCGGGATCGTCGCGCTGCTGCAGGCGCTCGGCTCCGACAGCCCGAAGGTCCGCCAGCGCGCCGCGCTCTCGTCGATCGGCGACGCGCCCGTGGAACTGCTGGTCGAGGCGGCGCTCATGGAGCCGGACCTCAACGTCGCGGGCGCCCTGCAGTGGGCGTTGAGGCGGTCCGACGGCGATGCGCTCGCCGTGCTGGCGGCCGCACTCCGGCCCGGCGACGGCGGCGGCGGCGACGACGACGACGGTGGTGGCGGCGGCGGCGCAGGCGTGCGCAAGCGGGCCGTCGCGTTGATCGCGCAGGTGCCGGGCGATGACGCGACGGACCTGCTCAGGGGTGCCCTGAACGACCCGGACGTCGGCGTCCGCCGGGCCGCGGCGCTGGCGCTCGGGGAGCGCGGCGACGCGGCCGCCGTCCCGACGCTGATCGACATGGTCGTCGACGGGGTCAACGACGTCGACGCCGGGGACGCGCTGAGCAGGTTGGCGCGGGAGCGCGACCTCGCGGACCGGATCGTCGCCGAGCTGGTCGCCCAGCTCGGCGACGACGGCGCCGGGACGCCCGTGCGGACCCGGATCGCGCAGGCGCTGGCGGATCTGCCGGGCGCCGCGGCGACCCGTGCGCTCACCGAGCTGGCCGGCAGCGATGAGCCGTCGATCGCGCTGACCGCCGCCTACGTGCTGCAGCGGCGCGAGGCGCGAGACGGCCCTCAACCCACGAGTTAGGGGTCGTTCCGGCCACGCGGAAGCAACGATTCGCACACGGATGGGAATAGTCCGGCGGTCGAACCGCTTGATTATGGGTAGTATCTCAACTGCCCTGTAGGGGACCCGCCGAGCGGGAATCACCTCACTGTCAGTGCCGCAGGGTAGAAATCTGGTCAGGGGTACGTGAACCAGGCGCAGTGCGTCCGGCGATCACGCGACCGAGCCGCCGCAGCGAAGAGCGGCCACCCCGACAGCCACGAGCACGTGTGCGTGGCACTCCGAAGGAGGAGAACGATTGGCGAGAGACGCCAGGCGCCGGCCCAGCGCCAGTAGAACGGCCACGCGGACGAGAAGTCGCGCGCGGAGCCAGGACACCGAGGACATCATGTCCGTGCTCGCGCGTGCGGTACGCGAGGTCGAGTCCGCCGTCGAGCGCGGGTCGTCGACTCCCTCGATCCGCACGAAGTTCCAGGTCATCGCCCTGCTGGCGCGCGAGGAGCGGGCTCAGGTCAAGGGCGACACCAAGCGCAGCGAGGCCTACCGCGCCGAGCAGCTGAAGCGCCTCGACGGCATCGCCACCATCCTGGCGAAGGTCGCCGTCCGCGAGGCCCCGCTGCTCGAGCTGCTCGACGAGAACGCGGTCGTCACCGACGCCGCCCGGGCGCTGCGGCGCGACATGCTGATCGCGGCCGGGCGGGAACCGGGCGAGGACTCCTTCGGCGTCTCCGCCTCCGGCCCGGCCACGCAGACCGCGCAGACCCAGGCCACGACGGCGCCGAAGCGGCAGGTCGTCCCGCAGGCGGTCGTGGCCCGGCAGCTGGCCAACCCGTTCCTGGCGCCCGACTACGAAGCCTTCTCTGCCGTCGCGCCGCGCCCGGAGGCGCAGCGGCCGCGCCGGCTCGTGAACTGGGAGCTGATCGAGCCCCTGCTCAACTCGTTCGAGACCGCAGCCGACGGCAAGGCGGCCTCCATGACGCTGCCGCCGGCGACCGACATCCGCGTTCCCGACGGCCGCGAGCTCATGCTGCACCAGGCCCAGCTGGTCGAGGCCGCCGAAGAGGGCCACCGGACCTTCCTGCTCGCCGACGAGCCGGGGCTGGGCAAGACCGCCCAGGCGCTGCTCGCGGCGCAGGCCGCCAACGCCTACCCGCTGCTGGTCGTGGTGCCCAACGTCGTCAAGACGAACTGGGCGCGCGAGGCCGCGCTGTGGACGCCCCAGCACCCGGCGACGGTCATCCACGGCGATGGCGACACCATCGACGGGTTCGCCGACATCATCGTCGTCAACTACGAGGTGCTCGACCGGCACGTCGGCTGGCTCGGCGACCTCGGCTTCCGCGGCATGGTCGTCGACGAGGCGCACTTCATCAAGAACAAGAAGTCGCAGCGCTCGCAGCACGTCCTGCAGCTCGCCGAGCAGATCCGCACCCGCACCGTGCGCCCGCTGCTCATGGCGCTCACGGGCACGCCGCTGATCAACGACATCGACGACTTCCGGGCCATCTGGCAGTTCCTCGGCTGGATCGACGAGAAGAAGCCGCGCGCCGAGCTCATGCAGGCGCTCGAAGAGACCGGCCTGACCCCGGCCGACCACGGCTTCGCCACCGCCGCCCGGGCCAGCGTCATCGACCTCGGCATCGTCCGGCGCCGCAAGGTCGACGTCGCCGCCGACATCCCGGCCCGCCGGGTCGCCGACCTCCCCGTCGAGCTCGACGACGCCGCCGGCCGATCCATCCGCAAGGCCGAGCGCGAGCTCGCCGAGCGCCTCGTCGCTCGCTACCACGCCGCGCTCGAGGCACGCGCCGAGGCCCGCGCCGCCGGCACCGTCGACGTCGTCACGCCCGCCGCCACCGACGGCATCGATCACGACCTCGTCCGCCGCGTGGCCGCCGCCGAGCTGACCGACAAGTCGACGAAGACCGGCGAGAACGTGTTCCGCATGATCCGCCGCATCGGCCAGGCCAAGGCCGGGCTGGCCGCCGACTACGCCGCGCAGCTCGCCCGCAACGTCGGCAAGGTCGTCTTCTTCGCCAAGCACATCGACGTCATGGACGCGGCCGAGGCGATCTTCGCCGAGCGCGGCCTGCGGTACTCGTCCATCCGCGGCGAGCAGACCACGAGGACGCGGCAGAAGAACATCGACGCGTTCGTCAACGACCCCGAGGTCGCCATCGCGGTCTGCTCGCTCACGGCGGCCGGCGTGGGCATCAACCTGCAGGTCGCCTCGAACCTCGTGCTCGCCGAGCTGTCCTGGTCCGACGCCGAGCAGACGCAGGCCATCGACCGCGTGCACCGCATCGGCCAGGCCGAGCCCGTCACCGCCTGGCGCATCATCGCCGCGCAGACCATCGACACCCGGATCGCCGAGCTCATCGACAGCAAGGCCGGACTCGCGGCCCGGGCGCTCGACGGCTCCGACGACGAGGTGTCGTCGGCCGCCGACGTGCAGCTCGAGGCGCTGGTGGCGCTGCTGACGGACGCCCTGGCGGCGCAGGCCCGCATTCAGGTGTAGGCGTCGGCGTACGAATCGTCGGGCGGGATGTTCGTGATGACGTCGACGAGGACGCCGTCCGGACCCGCGACGATGAAGTGCCGCTGCCCGAAGGCCTCGGACCGGATCGGCAGCAGCGCCGCCAGGGGTCCCTCGACGACCAGCCGCCGCCACTCGTCGTCGACGTCGTCGACCTCGAGGTTGACGAGGACGCCGCCCGCCACCCGGCCGTGACCGGCCGGAATGGTCCGATGGCGGTGGTCGAGTACGGCCAGCTCCCACGCCTCGCGGCGCAGGCTGACGTACCAGTCGCTGACGAACGTGACCTCGAAGCCGAAGTGCTCGGTCCAGAAGGCGGTCTGGCTCGGCACGTCGTCGGTCATGAGCACCGGATAGATGCTGGACACGGTCATGATGACCCTCCTCGTTGTCGAATCGTCCTCGATGGGGGACGGGGTCAGCCGCGGTTGCGCAGCGACCCGGCCTGCAGGACCGCCAGGCCGCCGACGACCATCGCCTGCAGCACCGCCCAGCCGCGGCCGGCGGCGGTGAGGTCGGCGGCGCCCAGAGCGAAGCCCAGCGAGGCGGCGACCCAGACCACGTTCAGCGCTACCAGCGCCCACCCCGCCGCGGCGCCCGCCGTCCGGCGCAGCGCGTACAGGCCGACCAGAACGCCGAAGGCGAGCAGGCCGGCCCCGATCGAGCGCAGCAGCCCGGCGCCGGCACCCAGCACGCCGTCCAGCAGGCCCGCCAGAGCGAGATAGCCGACGCCGTTCGCACAGGTCACCGCCGCGTCGGCGCCGAACCAGAGCCGGCGCCGGTCCACACCGGCCGCCAGCGGCCGCCGTCCGGCCAGCGTCCCGGCCGCCATCACGCGGCCCCGTCCGTGACGGCGCCGTCCGTGGCAGCGGACCCGCCCGTGACGGCGGCTCCCCCGGCCGGCCCGGCTGCCCCGGCGATCGCCGGCAGCGGCGTGAGGTCGCCGAAGAACCCGGTGATCCGCTCGATCCGGCCGTCGGCGGCCAGCGTGGCGTGGTCGGTGCCGGTCAGGACGGCGGCACCGTCGGCGTCCCGCAGCTCCCAGCCGGCCCGGAACGCGTCGTGGTGCACGTCGACGGCGGTGGTGCGGACGAACCGGGTGCCGGGGTAGTGCGCCTGCAGGGTCCGCATGAGCGCGTCGATGCCGTCGTGGCCGTGCCCGTCGAGCGGCGGGTCGACGACGGCGCCGGTCGCGGTGAAGCACCGCTCGATCAGGGCGCGGCGGCGGCCGTCGTCGGGCTCGGTCCAGGCGGCCAGGTACGCGTCGACCGTCGCCTCGACGGACGGCGCCTCGGGCGCCGCGGAGATCGTGGTGGTCATGCCGGTGTCCTTCCGTCGTGCCGCCGGATCGCCCGGCGGCTGGTGGACACCACTCTGGGCGGACCGGGCGGCGGCAACCACACTCCGGTCCGGCTATCCCTGACAGGGGTAGGCAGGCGCCGCCGGCGGGCGCCGCCGGGCGGCTAGGCTCGGCGGCACGGGCCGGCGAGGACGAGGGGAGGCGCCGTGGCCGAGCGCGACACGCAGGTCGGGGCGTTCCTGCGCGCCCGGCGAGAGCAGCTCGACCCCGACGAGGTGGGCGTGCTCTCCTACGGCACCCGCCGGGTGCGCGGGCTGCGGCGCGAAGAGGTCGCGCAGCTGGCCGGCGTCAGCCCGTCGTACTACACCCGCATCGAGCAGGGCCAGGCGCAGGCCGTGTCGCCGGAGGTCCTGCACGCCATCGCCCGTGCGCTCCGCCTCGACACCGCCGACCGCGAGCACCTGCTGCGGCTGTCGTCGCCGCTGACGGCGGTGGCCGGCGACCCGGGCGACGAGGTGGTGGGGCGGGCGCTGCGGGTGCTCCTCGACCACTTCGATCGCATCCCGGCCGCGCTGCTGGGGCGCCGGCTCGACGTGCTCGCCTGGACCGAGCCGTGCCGGCTGCTGTTCGCGCCGTATGCCGCGCCCGACGCGCCGGATCACCCGCACAGCCGGCCCAACTGGGCCCGCATGGTGCTGCTCGACCCCGACCTTCGCACCGCGTTCGGGCACTGGGACCGCAAGGTCGACGACGTCGTCGGCGTGCTGCGGGCGCACCGGGCCCGGTTCCCCGACGACGAGGTGCTCGCCGACCTGGTGGCCGAGCTGGTCGACGTCAGCCCGGTGTTCGCCGAGCGCTGGGCCGAGCACGTCCTGCGCGACCGCAGCCCCGCCGACGTCGTGTTCCGGCACCCGCTGGCCGGCGACCTCGAGCTGGTCCACCAGTCGATGCGGCTGCCCGACCACGACGACTGGATCCTCGGCACCTACGTGGTGGCCCGCGGCTCGCTGTCCGAGCAGCGGCTCAGGGCCCTCATGGCGCCGCAGCGGGTGCCGTGAGCCGGTTGCATCCGGCGGCGGCAGCGGTGGTTGCGGCGCTGGCCGACGCCGGGCACTCCGATCCGCACCTGCTGCCGCTCGCCCAGGCGCGCCGGCTGCTCGACGAGGCGTACGCGGCGTTCCCTGAACTGCCGGTGGCGACGGTGTCGGACCTGCGGATCGAGGGGCGCGACGGCGACCGGCTCGCGTTGCGCCGCTACACGCCCGTGCCGGCCGACGGCGACCGGCGCGGCCCCGCCGTGCCCGGCCGGGTCGTCGTGTTCGCCCACGGCGGCAGCTGGGTCCGCGGCAGCCTCGACTCCCACGACCGCGTCTGCCGCGCGCTGGCGCGGGCGAGCGGGCTGCCGGTGGTCGCCGTCGGCTACCGGCTGGCGCCGGAGCATCCCGCGCCGGCCGCGCTGCACGACGTCGTCGACGCCGCCGCGTGGGTGGCCGCGCAGCCGGCGACCCGCGAGCTGCTGCTGTGCGGCGACTCCGTCGGCGGCGGGCTGGCGGTGGCGGCCGCGGCAGCGCTGCGGACCGCAGGCGTCGCCGTCGTCCATCAGCTGCTGCTCTGCCCGATCGTGACCGCGGACCTCGACCGTCACTTCGACCCCGGCTACGACGGCGTCCTGCTCTCGCGCGCCGAGCTCGAGTGGGGCCGCCGTCAGTACGGCGACACCGCGGCCGGCCCCGTCGCCGCGCTGGGCCCGTCATCCCCGCCGACGACCGTGCTGGCGGCCGAGTGCGACCCCGTCCGGCCGCAGTCCGAGCTGGTCGGCGCGCTGCTGGCCGGGGCCGGCGTGGACGTGCGGGTGCACGTCGCCCCGGGCATGGTGCACGGCTACGTCGGCGCCGAGGACGTCCTGCTGGGTGCGGAGCCCGCGCTCTCGCTCGGCGCCGCACGCATCACCGCGTGACTCCGGCGCACCTCAGGGGGCGCGGACGACGGCGACCGGGCGCGTCGAGCGCTGGAGGACGGCGCTACTGGTCGAGCCGAGCAGGAGGCTGCGCACCTGGCCGCGTCCTCGCGACCCGACCACGATCATCGCCGCGTCCTGGCCCTCCTCGAGCAGGACGTCGGCGGGCCGGCCGGCGTCGAGGCGAACCGACACGTCGGGGGCGGTGAGGTTCGCCGCGCGGGCCCGTTCCAGCGCCGCGGGCACCAGCGTCTCGAGGTCGGCCTGGTCGTGGTGGGCATGCACCGCGACGACCTTCGCCGATCGCCGTCCGGCCTCGGCGAGGGCGAACCGGAGCGCCGCGTCGCCGGGACTGGAGCCGTCGACCCCCACCACGATGGAGCCGTCGTCGGGCGCGACGACCGGCGGCACGACCACCGTCGGGCAGTGCGCCCGCGCCGCGACCCGGCTGCTGACCGAGCCGAGCAGCAGCCCGCCGACCGCGCCGAGCCCGCGCGTCCCGACCACGATCATCGCCGCGTCGCCCGCCACGTCGAGGATCGCGTCGACGGCGCCGCGGAGGATGAGGAAGGTGTCGACGGCGACGCCCGGCTCGGCGGCGGCCACGCGCGTCCGCGCGGCGTCGAGCACGCCGGTGGCCAGCTCGCGCAGCTCCTCCGACGGCGGCAGCGCGGCGGCCGGGCCGAACGGGACGGCCGCGACCGGCATGAGCAGGCCGTAGACGATCGTGAGGCCGGCGCCGCGCAGGGCGGCCTCCTTCGCGGCCCAGTCGAGGGCGATGCCGCTGTCGGGCGATCCGTCGACGCCGACGACGATGCTGGTGGTCATGCGAGGGCTCCGTTCACGCGGTGACGAGGGGGCAGGGCCTACGATGACGACCGGATGCGAGCCTCAGACGTGACGGGCGTAGACCGGGACGGAGCGCTCGGTGCGCAGGACGATGAGCCGCTCGGCCCGGTCCTGGTTGCGCTGCCAGCGGCTGCGCAGCGGGTCGTCCGCCGGCAGGCCCGTGTGGCAGCTGGTCGCGGTCCGCTGGCGCTCGCGGTCGACGTCGACGACGAGGACCTGGTGGCCGCGGGCCGTCTGGCCGGCGCGCAGCGTCCACGCGTAGAGCGTGCTGCCCTGCTTCGACGCCGCGCGGTAGGCGGCCCGCATGGCGCGGATGTGGTCCGGGTGGGCGTCGGCGCCGGTCGCGTCGACGGTGAGGATGGCGTCGGCGCTGTGCCGGGCGGTCAGGATCTCCTCGACGAGGTCGTCGAGCGTGACGACGGCGAGCGTGCCGGGCGCGTGGTCGAGCAGGGTGACGTCGTCGGCGCCCAGATGGCGGGTGGCGCGGCCGAGGTCGCGGGCCCGGTCCAGCCGGTGCCGCGGCCGCGGATCGGCGTGCCGGCCGTGGGTGAGGCAGATGACGTGCACCGACGTCCCGGAATCGGCGAACGCCGCGATGACCCCGCCGAGCGCGAAGGTCGCATCGTAGGGATGCGCGCACACGACGACCAGGCTCCGGGTGGCCGGAACCGGCCGCATGTACTTCGTCATGCTCTCAAGGTCCGGGTCGGCGGTATACGGCCGTAGAGGCGGAAAGACCGTCATCTCGGGACCTTCGTCCCAATGCACGCTCTTCGGTGTAGGCGGCGCTGAGCTGCGGTACTGGCGGTCAGGGGAGGCCGTCGGGCATGGTGGTGGGGCCCCGACCCCCGTCGAACGGAGCGCCGATGAAGGCCGAGCAGCTGACCGCGGCGGTGTGCGAGCACGGGGAGGGCCCGGCGTACTCGCCGCGCTGGGCCGGGCCGCGATGGGTCGACATGCTTGCCGGCGAGCTGCTCGAGCTCGACGCCGCGGGGGAGGTCGCGCGCCGCCGGGTGGGCGAGGTCGCCGCCGTCGTTCGGGCGCGGCGGGGCGGCGGCTGGGTGGTGGCGACGCAGCGGGCGGTCGCGCTGGCCGACGGCGACGCGCTCGACTCGCCGCTCGACGAGCGTCCGCAGCTGTGGAGCGACCCGGGCCTGCGCTGCAACGACGGCGGCTGCGCGCCCGACGGCGCCCTCTACCTGGGCTCCATGGCCTACGACGAGACGCCCGCCGCCGGCACGCTGTACCGCATCGACCCCGACGGCACCGCCGCGGCCGCCGTCGAGGGCGTGAGCGTCTCCAACGGCATCGGCTGGTCGCCCGACGGCGCGCTGGCCTACTACGCCGACACCGCGACCGGGCGTATCGACGTGTTCGACTGGTCCGCCGAGACGGGCTTGACCGGCCGGCGCACCTGGGCCGAGGTGCCGGGCGACCCCGACGGCCTCACCATCGACGCCGAGGGCGGAGTCTGGATCGCGACCTACTCGACGGGCGAGGTGCGCAGGTACGCCGCCGACGGCGGCCTCGACGTCATCGTCCACCTGCCGCTCACGCACGCCACCGCCGTCGCGTTCACCGGCCCCGACCTCGACCAGCTGATCGTCACGACGTCCCGGCTGGGCGTCGACCCCGCGGCCGAGCCCGCCGCCGGTGCCCTGTTCGTCATCCGCGAGCCCGGCGTCCGCGGCCTCCCGCTGCTGGAGTACGGCGGCTGAGGGCCCCGCCGGCCTCGGCTTCCGGCCGGCAGCTCCGTGCGCAGCCAGTCGCCGAGGCCGAACGCCCGGCAGGCATGGACGACGGCGTCACCCTCCATGTCGGCGAGGTCGGGACGCGCCGCGAGCCGGTCGCGCACCTCGAGCAGCTACCCAGCGACGTGCCGGGGACGGCGCGAATGAGAGGGTTCTCAGCCCGTCCGAATGGCGGGCTCATGCGGCTTGTCGATCGTGGAGGCGTTCGCGCCCCCGACGAGAGGACCGCCGCGAGATGGACGCCGGCCCGCTGCCCGGAACGCTCACCCGAGCCCCGGCACCCCCGCCTCCACCCCCACCTC
>NZ_SMKL01000064.1 GCF_004348545.1 Jiangella ureilytica
GTCGGCATCGGGCACTCCCGGGCGGACGACGATGTCACGGTGCCCGAGACGCTAACGAGGTCCAGCCGCTCTTGCAAGACTTGCAGCAAGCTTCCATCGGGACACTTCGGACGCCCGGGTTGCCTTGTCGTGAGGCATCGTTATGATCCGTGCCATGACGCCCCGTCGCGCCACCGCGCCAGTCCTGACCGCGGCGGTGCTCATGCTCGCCGCGTGCGGCGGCGGCGGCGAAGAGCCCCAGGGCCTCGAGACCACCACGGCGCCGGCCACCTCCGCCGAGCCCACGCCCACCGAGGATCCCGACGCCGCGGCCGTCGCCGCCATCGAGGCGCAGTACCAGGCCTACTGGGACACCGTCATCGCCATGGAGAACGTGCAGGACGAGGCCGCCTCCTATGCGGCGCTGCAGCAGGTGGCCATCGAGCTCATCGCGCAGACGCAGATCGCCAACCTCCGCGGTCTCGTCGACGCGAACGTCACGCGCGACGGCGCACCGGTCGTCGGCCCGCCTCAGGTCACGGTCGACGGCGACACCGCCCGCGCCGAGGGCTGTGTCGACGAGGATCCCTGGAACGTGTACTACAACGGCGAGTTGGTCGAGGACCGCGAGCTCGGCGGCTCACAGCCACGCGTCTTCGACCTCGAGCAGGTCGAGGGCCGCTGGCTGATCAGCGAGCTGGTCGATCAGACAGAGGCGACGATCACATGCTGACCATGACACGCACCTTCCTGCGGCTGCTCCTGGGCGCTGCCGTCGTCGCCGCGTCACTGCTCGTGACGGTGTCCACGGCGTCGGCCGACTGCGAACTCGTCCAGGTGCCCGCTCCCGGCGGCGGCTACAGCTGGGTCGAGGACTGCAGCGACTCCGGGGGCGACGACGGCGACGACAACGGCGGCGACAACGGCGGTGGCGGCGACACCGAGCCCACGTGCGACCTCAGCCAGGTCGAGGGCGAGGGCCCGCCCACGGCCGTGCAGTGGTGCATGGGCACCGAGGCCTGCTGGGGCAACATCCCGTCGCTGAACCCGCCCGAGGACTGGGAGCAGCTCGCCGGCGAGCCGTCGCCGGGCGAGGGCTGGATCGTCACCTACGTCACGTGCTACCCGAGCAACCCCATCGGGACCTGGCAGTGGATCGAGCCGCCGGAGGAGCAGGGGCCGAGCCTCTGGGACCTCGCCTGGCAGGCGTTCGGCAACATCGCCACGCCCGACTTCACGCTGGCCTTCTCGCCGCCCACTCAG
Organism: Jiangella ureilytica; assembly: GCF_004348545.1. Classification (GTDB taxonomy): domain Bacteria; phylum Actinomycetota; class Actinomycetes; order Jiangellales; family Jiangellaceae; genus Jiangella; species Jiangella ureilytica. The sequence goes on from NZ_SMKL01000064.1 coordinate 1,243, forward strand.
TCCTACGTCAACCTCCCCACCTGGTACTGGGCCGACGGCCCGAGCGACGGCGAGATCCTCGGCGAGTCCACCGGCGCGGTCAACGCCATCGCCACCCCTGACCGCATCGAGGTCGACCCCGGCGACGGCAGCGGCGTCATGGAGTGCCCGTTCGCGGTCGACGAGGGCGACGAGTGCCTGCACACCTACGTGCGGGCGTCCGTCGACCACGCCGACGGCTACCCGGCCCGCATGCGGCTGGTCTACGACATCGCGTTCACCAACAACGGCGAGCCGCTCGAGCTCGACGGCCTGCCGACCACGCTCGAGAGCCCCTGGGTGGACGGACCGCTCCCGGTCGCCGAGGTCGCCGCCATCGTCATCGAGTGACGGCGGCCGCCGGGTCCGCGGTGCTCAGGCGGCGGGCACCGGAACGGGCGGCGGCGGGCCGACGTAGCGGGCGGCGGGCCGGATGATCTTGCTGTCGGCGGCCTGCTCGAGGATGTTCGCCGCCCAGCCGACCACGCGGGCGTCGGCGAACGTGGGCGTGAACATCTCGCGCGGCAGGCCGCACTGCTCCATGACGACGCCGGCGAAGAACTCGACGTTGGTGTGCAGCTCGCGGCCGGGCTTGAGCTCGGCCAGGATCGCCTCGACCTGCCGTTCCACCTCGACCGCGAACTCGACGAGCGGCCCGCCGAAGCCCAGGGCGATCTCCTTGAGCATCCGCGACCTCGGGTCCTCGGTGCGGTAGACCGGGTGGCCGAAGCCCATGATCCGGTCGCCCGCGAGCACCCGCTCGCGCACCCACGGCTCGATGCGGTCCGGCGTGCCGATCTCGTCCAGCGTGTCCAGCGCGCGGCTCGGGGCGCCGCCGTGCAGCGGGCCGGAGAGCGCGGCGACGCCTCCGACCAGGCAGGCGGCGAGGTCGGCCCCCGTCGACGCGATGACGCGTGCGGTGAAGGTCGACGCGTTGAAGCCGTGGTCGACGGTCGAGATGAGGTAGCGCTCGACGGCGCGGGCGTGCTCCGGCGCGGGCTCCTGCCCGGTCAGCATGTAGAGGTAGTTGGCCGCGTGCCCCAGGTCGTCGCGCGGCTCGACCGGCGCGTACCCCTGCCCGAGCCGGTACAGCCCGGCGAGCAGGGTCGGCACGACGGCGCAGGCGAGCAGCGCGTCGTCGCGACGCTGGTCGGCGGTGAGATCGTAGAGCGGGCCGAACCCGGCCGCGGCGCCGGTCAGCGAGAGCGCGCTGCGCAGCCCGGCCATGGGCCCCGACGACGCGCCGGCCCGGGCGACGGCCGGCAGCGCCGCGGCCACCTCGGCGGGCAGGCGGCGCAGCCCGGCGACGCGGCGGGCGAACGCGGCCCCGTCGGCCGCCGAGGGCAGGCCGCCGACCAGCATGAGATGCCAGACGTCCTCGAACGTGCGAGTGGCGGCGAGCTCGACGGCGGAGTACTCGCGGTAGTGGTAGAAGCCCTCGCGACCACGGACGTCGCCGAGCGCGGTCTCGGTGACGACGACCCCGGCCAGCCCGCGCGGCACCTCCACCGGACCCTGTGCAGCCATGATCTCCTCCTCCGCTCCATCAATATTGACGACAATGATAGATATATTGATTTCCATCAATGTCGACCGTGAGGACGCGCGATGGCCCAGAAGCGCCGGCTGACGACGCAGCAGGTCGCCGCCCGTCTGGGCGTGAAGCCCGAGACGGTGTACGCGTACGTCAGCCGCGGCCTGCTCGGCAGCCGCCGCGGGCCGGGCGGCCGGGCCAGCACCTTCGACCCCGACGAGGTGGAGCGGCTCGCGCACCGGCGACGGGGTCAGCCCGGCGGCCCGGCGCCGAGCGCGCAGGACGCGGCCGGGCCGGTGTACAGCTCGGTCACGCTCATCGAGGGCGACGCCTACCACTACCGCGGGGTCGACGCGATCGCGCTGTCGCGGCGGTACGGCTTCGACGAGGTCGCCTGGTGGTTGTGGACCGGCGTCCTCGTGCCCGGTGTCGTCTTCACCGCGCCGGACAGCGCACTGGCCGCCGCCCGCGCCGCCGGCGCCGCACTCCCGCCGCAGGCCGGGCTGGTCGACCGGCTCCGCGTGGCGGCCGTCGCGGCCGCGACGGTCGACCCGGTCCGGTTCGACCTGCGCCCGCACACGGTGGCAGCCACCGCTCGCGGCCTCATCGCCACCTTCGTCGACTCCCTTCCCCGCGACGATCCCCGCACGATCGGCGCCGGTGCCTTCGACCGCGGCGCCTCCCGCGCGGACGGCGGGCGCCTCGGGGACCGGGGCGGAACCGGTGCCCCCGGCAGCGCGGGCGACGCGGGCAGCGCGGGCGACGCGGGCAGCGCGGGCGACGCGGGCAGCGCGGGCAGCGCGAACCTCGCCACACTCGGGAGCGAGCGCCGTACGCCACTGACCAGCGAGAGCATCGCCGCGCGGCTGTGGGCGCGGCTGACCGCCCGCCCGGCCGATGCGGACACCGTCGCGATCCTCGACACGGCGCTGGTCCTGCTCGCCGACCACGGGCTGGCCGCGTCGACCGTCACCGCGCGGACGGCGGCGTCGGCGCGGGCACATCCGTACGCCGTCGTGTCGGCGGCGCTCGGGACGCTCGAGGGGCCGCTGCACGGGGCCGCGAGCGGCCTGGCCCACCGCATGCTCACCGACGTACTCGAGCGGGGCGCGGGGCCGGTCGTCGCCGAGCATCTGCGGGCGGGGCGGCGGCTGCCCGGCCTGGGGCACCGGCTCTACCGCGAGTCCGACCCGCGGGCACAGGTCCTGCTCGGCCTGCTGGCGGGCGTCCCCGAGGCGGCGCCCGTGCTGGCCGCCGCGCACGCGGTCACCGAGACGGCGGCCACCCACCTGCCGCTGCCGGCGAACATCGACCTCGCACTGGCGACGCTGTCCGTGGCGACCGGGATGCCGCCGGATGCCGGCGAGACGATCTTCGCGGTCGCGCGGACCGCGGGCTGGATCGCGCATGCGCTCGAGGAGTACGACGAGCGGGCGTTGCGGGTCCGGGTCACCGGACGGTACGAGGGGCCGCCGCCGCCCCAGCCACTGCCGGAGCCGTCAGCCGGCTGACGGCGACGCCGCCGGCTCGGGCGGCAGGTGCTTCACGGCCCAGGCGGAGATCTCGTCGAGGGCGGGCATCAGGGCCTCGCCGCGCTCGGTGAGCGCGTAGGAGACCGAGACCGGCGGCCCCGCGTCGACGCTGCGGCGCACGAGGTCGTTCTGGGTGAGCTCGGCCAGCCGGTCGGCCAGGACGGAGTCGCTGACGCCGTCGATGGCGCGGGACAGCTCGCGGAACCCGGCGGGACCACCCCGCAGGCTGCCCAGGACCAGTGCGTTCCAGCGCTTGCCGAGGATGTGGAACGCCCGGCTGAGCGCCTCGTCGACGCGCAGGCAGCCGTCCATGTCGGGCGTGGTGCGAACGCTGCCTGCCATGCCCGGAATACTAGCGCGACCGTTGTTGCTTCGTTTTTCGAAGCCGCTATGAGACAGCTCGTAGCTTCTACTCTCCAAGGAGAACGTCAGTGTCCGAGAACAACGGCTCGCGGCCCTCCGTCGTCATCGTCGGCGGCGGGTTCGCCGGCATCAATGCCGCCAAGGCGCTCGACGACGTGGCCGATGTGACCCTGGTCGACCCGTCCGACACGTTCCTGCACAACCTCGCGTCCTGGCGGGCGCTGGTGGCGCCGGAGTGGCTGGACCGGATCTTCCTGCCGTACGACCGGCTGCTCCGGCACGGCCGGTTCGTCCGCGACCGCGCCGTGGACGTCGACGGCGCCGCCGTCACGCTGGCCTCGGGCGAGCGGCTGGAGTCCGACTACATCGTGCTCGCGACCGGCTCGTCCTACCCGTTCCCCGCCAAGACCGACGAGCCCGACGTCACCGTCGCGCGGGCGAAGTTCCTCGACGCGCACCACGCGCTGCGCGAGGCCGGCAGCGCACTGGTCGTCGGCGCCGGCCCGGCCGGGTTGGAGCTGGCGGGCGAGATCAAGACGTCCTTCCCCGAAAAGCAGGTCACCCTCGTCGACATGGCCGACGACATCCTGCCCGGCCCGTTCGACCAGGAGCTGCGCGAGGAGCTGCGCCGCCAGCTGGACAAGCTCTCCGTCCAGCTGGTCCTCGGCAGCCCGCTGCGGTCGCTGCCCGACGCCCCGGCCGCGACGGCGACACCGGTCACCGTCACCACGGAGGCCGGCGAGGAGCTGAGCGCCGACATCTGGTTCCGCGCGTTCGGCGTGGTGCCGGCGACGAGCTTCCTGACCGGCTCGCTGGCGGCCGCCCGCGACCCGCAGGGTTTCCTCCGTGTCGACGACCACCTGCGCGTGGCCGGCCACGAGAACGTCTTCGCCGTCGGCGACATCGCCGACGCCGACCGCAGCACCGCCGCGGTGGCCAGCACGCAGGCCAAGCTGCTCGCGGCGAACCTGCGGGCGCGGATCACCGGCGAGGGCGAGGTCACCGCCTACGAGACGATGCCGCCCGCCATCGCCGTCCCGCTCGGCCCCGAGGGTGGCGCCGGCCAGTTCCCCGGCGTCGACGGCGTGGTCGGCCCGGAGACGATCGCGGAGGTCAAGGGCCGCGCCATGCTCATGGATGCCTACGGCGAGCTCTTCGACGTCGAGCCCGCGGTCTGACGGGGATCGGCTCCGGTCCGCCCTCGCCGGCGGGTCGGAGCCTCGACCCGTGCATGCAGATTGGTAGCAGTGCATGCATGGAGATGGAAACGAAGCCGGTCCGGATCCGGGACGTCCCAGTCGACGCGCTCGACGTCATGCGCGTGCGCGCCGCGGCCGAGGGCGAGGGCATGAGCCTGGCGGCCCATCTTCGGCGGATGGTCACCGAGGCGGCCGCACAGCCCACCGTCGCCGAGGTGCTCGCCCGCGCCGCGCAACGCCCGGCGGCAGGTCTGTCGATGGCCGACTTCGTGGCAGCCACCCGTGCCGGGAGAGGTGAATGAGCGCACTGGTCGTCGACTGCTCGCTGGTTCTCTATGCGCTGAGTGAGACCGAAGAGGACGAGATCTTGCGCCAGCGGTTGTCAGAGCCACGGGTCCTCAACGCGCCACACCTCATCGACGTCGAGGTCTCCAACGCGCTGCGCGGTCTCACGCTGGGCGGCAAGCTGACGGAAGCGCGGGCCGATGCCATCCGGGCCGACTTCGCCGACCTCCACATCGAACGAATGCCGGGCCAGGCGCTGGCCGGGCGCATGTGGGAGCTCCGGCACGACTCCACGGCCTACGACGCCGCGTACATCGCGCTGGCTGAGCTGCCCGCCTGCCCCCTCCTCACCGGCGACGCCAAAGCTGGTCGGCCCGCATCGGGCACACATCGAGCTGTACCCGAGCCCGTAGTCCCGCGTCAGCGGGTGAAGACGTAGGCCGTGACGTCGGCGACGGGGCGGTAGCCGAGGGCGGTGTAGACCTTGTTCGAGGTGGGGTTGGCGAGGTCGGTGAAGAGTGCGCAGCGGTGCGCGCCCGCATCGAGCACGGCCTGGCTGACCGCCGCCACCAGCGCGGACGCATAGCCGCGACGGCGGCGATCGGGCGGGGTGTAGACGGGCGCGACCCGGGCGACGCCGGCGACGGTGCGCGAGACGCCCACGAAGCAGGCCGGACCGTCGTCGTCCCACATCCAGGCGCGCTGGTCGGCGATCAGCTGGTCGACGACGCGCTCGGCGACACTGGCGCCGGGCGCGGCACTGGACTCCTCCTCGAACGCCAGCGTCCAGGCGACCAGCAGGTCGCGGTCGGCAGGCCCGGCGCGCCGCGCGGCTCCGGGCGACGGCCGCGGCGGCACGACGGTGTCGAGCTCGAACAGCCGCTGGTCCATCGCGACGCTCACGGTGCCGCCGGTGTGCGCCGCCCACACACGGGCGTAGGCCGCCGCCTGGTCGGCCACGCCTGTGACGCCGTCGAGGTCCGGGTACCGGTCGAGCAGTGCCAGGGCGAGCCGCTCGGCGCCGACCGGCGCGGCGGAGACGTACGCCCGGAACGGCGGCGTCCAGACGGCCACGCCCGCCACGCCGTCTCCGTCTCCGTCTCCGTCGCCGTCCTCATCGCCGAGGATCGCGAACACGCCGCCCGACCCGGCGCCGCGGCGCTCGCGGTCGACGCTGGTGAGCAGCACCGAGTGCAGCACCGGCTCACGTTCCAGCCACCCACCCGCCCGCTGCCGGAACTCCTCGGCGTCGGCGCCGATCCAGATCACCCCCATCAGCGCACCCGGGTGACGCGGCCCTCGTCCCAGACCGGCTCCGGCGACTCGTAGACCGAGCCGTTGGCGCCGAACACGAGGAAGCGGTCGAAGTCGCGGGCGAACCAGCGGTCGTGGGTGACGGCGAGCACCGTCCCGTCGAACGCGTCGAGCCCTTCCTGCAGCGCCTCGGCCGACACGAGGTCGAGGTTGTCGGTGGGCTCGTCGAGCAGCAGCAGCGTGGCGCCGGAGAGTTCGAGCAGCAGGATCTGCAGCCGTGCCTGCTGGCCGCCGGACAGCGACTCGAAGGCCTGCTCGCCGGCGTGCGCGAGCTCGTACCGGTCGAGCGCGCGGCTGGCCTCCTCGCGCGGCATGCCCGCACGCCGACCGTCGCCGCGGTGCAGGATCTCGAGCAGCGTGCGGCCCACGAGCTCGGGGTGCTCGTGCGTCTGCGCGAACCAGCCCGGCCGCACCCGTGCGCCCAGCCGCGCCAGCCCGGTGTGCGCGACCGGCGCGATGGGCACGTCGTCGACGGGCTCGTGCTCGACCTCGGGGTCGGAGCCGCCGGCCGCCAGCAGCCGCAGGAAGTGCGACTTGCCGGAGCCGTTGGAGCCCAGAACCGCGACCCGCTCGCCGTACCAGACCTCGAGGTCGAACGGCTTCATGAGACCCGTCAGCTCGAGCGACTCGCACACGACGGCGCGCTTGCCCGTGCGCCCGCCGCGCAGCCGCATGCGCACGTTCTGCTCGCGCGGAATGGCCTGCGGCGGCCCGGCGTCCTCGAACTTCTGCAGCCGCGTCTGCGCCGCCTGGTACCGCGAGGCGAGGCCGTCGTTGTAGGCCGCCTTCTGCTTGTACATGAGCACGAGCGCCTTCAGCTTGGCGTGCTCCTCGTCCCAGCGCCGGCCCAGCTCCTCGAGCCGGGCGAACCGCTCGCGCCGCGCCTCGTGGTAGCTGCCGAACCCGCCCGGGTGCACCCAGGTGGTGTTGCCGGCCGCGCCCAGCTCGACGGTGACGACGCGGGTGGCCGTGCGGTGCAGCAGCTCGCGATCGTGGCTGACGTAGAGCACCGTCTTGGGCGACTCGAGCAGCCGGTCCTCGAGCCAGCGTTTGGCCGGCACGTCGAGGAAGTTGTCGGGCTCGTCGAGGAGCAGCACCTCGTCGGGACCGCGCAGCAGCGCCTCGAGCACCAGCCGCTTCTGCTCGCCGCCGGACAGCGACGACACCTCGCGCCAGCGGCAGCGCTCGAACGGGATGCCCAGCGCGGCCGTGGTGCACACGTCCCACAGCACCTCGGTCTCGTAGCCGCCGGCGTCGGCCCACTCGGCGAGCGCGGTGGCGTACGTCATCTGGGTCGGCTCGTCGTCGCGGTCCATCATGGCCAGCTCGGCGGCGTCGACGGCGGCAGCCGCGGCCCGTACGCGCGGCGGCGCCACCGAGAGCAGCAGGTCGCGCACGTCCTGGGTGTCGCGGGCGACGAACTGGCGCATGACGCCGAGCCCGCCGCTGCGGGTGACCGCGCCGCCGTGTGCGGCGAGGTCGCCGGCCACGATGCGCAGCAGCGTCGTCTTGCCCGACCCGTTGGCCCCGACCAGGGCGACCTTGGCGCCGTCGCCGACCCGGAACGAGACGTCGTCGAGCAGCACCCGCCCGTCGGGCAGGGTGAACGAGACGGCGTTGAGGTCGACGTGGCCCATGCCCTCAGTCTCACTGAGCCGGCCACGCGGGTCGAGATGTTTTCCCGGCTCAGAAGCCGGGCGGCTCAGAAGCCGGGCGGCAGCTCCCCCGTCATGACGGCGACCAGCACGTCGGGCGCGAGGTCCTCCTTGTGCACGTACGCGCGCGCGCCACTGGTGCGGGCGTCCTGCGGCAGGTCCGACGCGGGGTAGGTCGACATCAGCAGGACGACGGTGCCAGGGTGTGCCGCGACGAGGCGGCGGGTGGCCTCGATGCCGGAGATGCCGGGCAGGTTGATGTCCATGAGCACCAGCCCCGGACGCACCGTCGCCGCCTGCGTGACGGCGTCCTCGCCGCTCGTCGCCTCGCCGGCGACCCGGAACCCGGGTGTGGAGCCGACGACGAACCGGGCGACGGACAGGTACAGCTCCTGGTCGTCGACCACGAGGACGTCGACGACGGCGGGCGGCGCCTCGGTGTGGGGGGTGTGCGGACTACCGGCCATGCAACCATGATCGGCCCGCGAGCCGCCGCCGTGCCACCCGGTCACCACCCGTCGCGCGGGGGTGCTGGCACCCCCGACGGCGACCACGGCTCAGCGCAGCGACGCCAGATAGAGCAGGACGGCGCTGACCCGGCGGTGCACGTCGGGCTCGGCGGTGAGGCCGAGCTTGGCGAACAGCGCGTTGATGTGCTTCTCGACGGCGCGCTCGGTGAGCACCAGTTCGGCCGCCACCCCGGCGTTGCTCCTGCCCTGGGCGATCTGCTCGAGCACCTCGAGCTCGCGCCGGGTGAGGCCGGCGAGCGGGTCGCCGGCGGGGCGTGCGCCCGCGACCAGCACCTCGACCACCTTGGGGTCGACGACGCTGCCGCCGCGAGCGACCTCGCGGACGGCCTCGGCCAGCTGGTCGGGCTCGCTGATGCGCTCCTTGAGCAGGTAGGCGCGCCGTTGCGAGCCGCCGGACAGCAGCTCGAGCGCGTAGGCGGGCGCGGCGTACTGCGACAGCACGACGACGCCGGTCTGGGGCGCGGTGCGGCGCAGCTGGGTGGCGGCGCGGATGCCCTCGTCGCTGGAGGTGGGCGGCATGCGGATGTCGGTGACGACGACGTCGGGCCGGTGCTCGTCGACCGCGGCCAGCAGCTCGTCGAGGTCGCCGGCCACCGCCACCACCTCGAGGTCGGCGTACAGCCCGAGGACGCGCTGGACGCCCTCGCGCACCAGCAGGGTGTCGTCGGCGACGACGACCCGGACCCGCCCACCAGTGGTCACGGGCGAGAGCGTACCGGGTGTGCCCACCTGGACCGGGGTCATACCGGCAGGGTCCCGCGGACGACGGTGCCACGCCCCGGCCCGCTGTCGACGGTGAGCCGGCCGCCCAGCGCGCCCAGCCGGTCGCGCATGTTGACGAACCCGTGGCTCTCACCGGTCGCCGCGGGGTCGAAGCCGGCGCCGTCGTCGGCCACCTCGAACTCCAGCCCCTCGCCCGTCTCGGCGACGCGCACCGTCACCGACGCGCCCAGGCCGGCGTGCTTGCCGGCATTCTGCATGGCCTCGAGGCAGCAGAAGTAGACGGCGGCCTCGGTGTCGGGGCGGAACCGGCGGGCGGTGGCGACGTCGACGGTGGTGGGCCGGACGGCGCGGGCGGCGGCCGTGCGCAGCGCCTCGCCCAGGCCGTGCTCGCGCAGCAGCGGCGGGTAGATGCCATGCGCCAGCTCGCGCAGCTGCGTCAGCGTCTCCTGCACGTCCGTGCGCAGCTCGTCCAGCAGCGCGGCCGAGTCGTCGCCGGCCAGCCGGCGGGCCAGCCCCAGCTTCACCGCCAGCGCCACCAGGTGCTGCTGGGCGCCGTCGTGCAGGTTCTGCTCGATCTCGCGCCGCGACGCGTCCGCGGCGGACACGATGCGCGCCCGCGACTCGCGCACCTCGACCAGCTGCAGCGCGACGGCGGCCCGCAGCCCGGCGTTGTCCAGCTCGGGCCGGGCCTCGGCGACGACGGCGCGCAGCAGTTCGGGCGGCACGGCGTCGCCGGCGCCGACCCGGGCGATGGTGCGGTCGTGACCGGCCAGCACGACGTCGTCGGCACCGAGCTCGGCGGCCGGCTGCCCGTCGCCGGAGACCCACTCGCGCCGGTCGTCGACCCAGTACGCCACCCGCAGCGACGGGTAGCCGGTCGCCTGCCGCAGCGCGTCCTCGACGGTCACGCCCGGCGACGGCGCGCGGACGTGGTCGCGGACCATCCGGACCGCGTCGAACCGGCGCCGGTTGAAGCGGCGGTCGACGGCGTCCTGCAGACGGCTCCGCAGCGGCCCGGCCACGCTCACCGCGGCGAGGGTGGCGATGACGGCGGACAGCTGCGACTCGCCGGCCGCGGCCCCGGCGGCGACGACCACGACCACGTACACGGCGGCCAGGACCACGGTGAGCAGCGCATACGTCAGCGCCCGGCTGAGGATGCGGTCGACGTCGAACAGGTGGTACCGCGTGATCGCCAGCGCCGTCGCGACCGGCAACAGCACCACGAACAGCCCGGCCACCAGGTTCAGGACCGCCTGCGAGTTCAGGTACGAGGCGACGAACGACGCCGCCACGAGCACCGGGATCAGCACGGCCGCCGGCGCCAGCCAGAGCAGCTGCTGCCGGGCCGTGCCCCGCGCCCGCCGGAACCGCACCAGCAGCGACGCGGCGGCGAGCGCCAGGCCGGCGCCGGTGACGATGACCGCCGTGCTGCGAGCCACGTCGAGCACGTCGCCCACGGAGCCGCCGGCCGCCAGCGGGTTGTCGAGCCCTTCGAGCGGCGGCTCCGCGTGCGACGGCGTGACGGACACCAGCAGCACGCTGATCAGCCCGGCGACGACGGTGGCCCGCGCGGCCCACGCCCACCGCGGCGACAGCGCCCGTCCGTCCGGCGTCAGGTGGAACACCAGCGCGATGGCGACGAACCACAGCACGAACACCGAGTCGGCGAACAGCCCCGCCGTCGTCGCCAGCGGCAGCGCACCGGGCCGGGCGAGGGCGCCGTACGCGGCATAGCCGGTCAGCGCGGGCCCGACCGCCTGCAGCGCCCCGAGCCCGAGGAACAGCCACCCGACGGGGTGCCGCGGCCGGCGCAGCGCCAGCCCGGCGCCGACGGCCGACGCGCTGAGCATCGCGAGGACGTAGACCAGCCCGTTGGTCACGCCCTGTGTGAGGTCCGCTCGGCCGGCGTCGCGCAGCAGCTCGTCGAAGACCAGCACGAGCGCGATGCCCGCAGGCACGATCGCCACCGCCGTCGCGACGGCCGCCCACAGCAGCCGCCGCCGGCCGGCCGGCCCCAGCCGGACCGGCGGCCGGATCCGCGCCGCCCGCGGCGCCGTCGCCGTCATGGCCGGCCGGTCTCCGCCGGTTCGCGCGGCGCCAGCGCGGCCGCCGGGAGGGTCCCGCGGACGGTCGTGCCGGCGCCCGGGGTGCTGTCGACCGTCAGTTCGCCGCCGAACGCGCCGAGACGGTCGCGCATGTTGACGAACCCGTGGCTCTCGCCCACCGCGGCGGGGTCGAAGCCGGCGCCGTCGTCGGCCACCTCGAACTGGACGCCGTCGCCGTCGCCCCGCACCCGGACGGTCGCCGACGCCCCCGGCCCGGCGTGCTTGCCCGCGTTCTGCAGCGCCTCCAGACAGCAGAAGTAGACCGCGGCCTCGGCCTCCGGCGGGTAGCGACGGTCGGTGCCGGCCTCGACGCGCGTGGGCACGGGGGCCCGGTTCGCGGCGTTGCGCAGCGCCTCGCCCAGGCCGTGCTCGCGCAGCAGCGGCGGGTAGATGCCGTGTGCCAGGTCGCGCAGCTCGGTCAGCGTCTCCTGCACGTCCGTGCGCAGCTCGTCCAGCAGCGCAGCGGCGTCGCCCTCGGCCAGCCGGCGGGCCAGCCCCAGCTTCACCGCCAGCGCCACCAGGTGCTGCTGGGCGCCGTCGTGCAGGTTCCGCTCGATCTCGCGCCGCGACGCGTCGGCCGCCGACACGATGCGGGCCCGCGACGCCTGCAGCTCGGCGTTGCGCCGGCGCAGCTCCTCCAGCGACGCCTGCAGCGCGGAGTCGAGGCGGACGTTGTGCAGCGCCAGCCCGACCTGCCGGGCGAGGTCGGCCAGCACGCGGTCGTCGTCGTCGCTGAAGGGCCGGTCGTCGGCGGAGCGCACGACCACGAGCAGGCCGAGCAGCCGGCCCAGGTGGGTGACCGACGCGATCCGCAGCGACCGCCGGCCGGCGTCGCCGGCGCCGGCCAGCACCGCCGGCACCCACATCGCGGCCCACGCGTTGCCGGAGACCCGGGCCCGGCTGACGGCGGCCAGCTCGGCTCCGGCGAGCGTCAGCCGGCTGCCGCCGCGCTCGGGCACCGACACCGTGCGCTCCAGGACGCCGTCCTCGCCGGTCCACACCTCCGCGCCCGCCGGCCCGAGCGTCGAGCGCAGCGTCTCGGCCAGCTGCAGCAGCAGTTCGTCCATCGGGACGGCGCGGGTCATCCGCGAGCCGAACGTCTCGAGCGCCGACGACGCCGGCCGCCGCCGCGGACCGGCCCACTGCTCGGCCAGCTCACGCAGCCGCGCCCGCACCGGCTCGGCCAGCACGACGGCGGTCAGCGCGGCGAGCATCGAGAACGCCAGGACGCCCTGGCCGTCGTCGTCGACCTCCTCGCCCAGCCCGATGACCACCACGAGATACACGGCCAGCACCATGAGCACCAGGCCGCAGAACACGAGGGACGGCCCGGCGACGGCGCCCGCTCGTCGGCGCAGCCCGGGCAGCCCCGACGCCACGACGGCGACGGGCACGGCGGCCAGCCCGAGCAGCGCCCACGGCAGCAGCGCGCCGGGCACGTCGATCAGCGTCCGCAGCGCCCACACCGCCAGCGCGACGGTGACCGCCACCAGCACCGCCCAGCCGGCCCAGAGCGCCACGTCGCGCCGGTTCCGCGCCCGCGCCGCGGCGAGAGTCGCGTTCATGCCGCCCACCTCCTCATTCCGCCCTCAGCACGGGACCGACCCGCGGCGCCACGGCTCGCTGCGACGGCCACACCGCCAGCAGGTTCGCCACCAGCACGGTCACCGGCACGGCCAGCAGGAGCAGCAGCGTGACGTCCGGCGGCACATAGTGGACCATCGTCGCGTCGGCCACGTAGCGCCACACCGTCCGACCCAGCGCAACGCCGAGCGGCAGGCCGATCAGCAGCCCGGCCACCGCGACCACACTGGACTGCGTCAGCACCACGCCACGGCACTGCGGCCGCGTCATGCCGACGGCACGCAGGACGGCGAAATCGTGCCGGCGCCGGTGCACCGCCGAGGCGAGCGCATGGCCGACCGCGCCGACCGCCAGGACCCCGAGGAACCCGGCCAGGAACAGCGGCAGCCGCTGGAGCTGCAGCAGCTCCGGCGAGCTGTCGCGCTCCAGTCGCTGCCGCACCGCGGCGCCGCCGTCGCCCGCTGCCGGCAGCACCCCGGACAGCCGGTCCGCGACGGCGACCGGGTCGGCCCCCGCACGCAGCACGAGGTGAGCGACCCGGACCCCGTAGCCCGTGAACAGGTCGTCATAGCCGGCGGCCGTGACCCATGCGCCGACGGCGTAGTAGTTCTCCTCGCTCTCGGGCAGGAACGTCAGCCCCGTGACCATCAGTTCGCGGCGGTCGCGGGTGCCGGCCAGCTCGATCCGGTCCCCCGGCCCCGCGCCCAGCGCCTCGGCGGTGTACGGCGCCAGCGCGATCTCGCCGCCGCGCTCCGGCAGCCGGCCCTCGAGCACCACGGGGTCGAAGCGGCCGGCCACGGAGTCCAGCGAGAAGACCGCCACCGACTCCCCGGCCGCGATCGCGACCGCGACCCGGCTGTCGTTGACGGCCACCACATCGGGATCGGCGGCAGCCGCGGCCAGCACGTCGCCGGCCGGGACCGTTTCCGCGCCGTCGACGCCCAACGGCGCCTCGAGGTCGTGAACCTGCCCGTAACGCGCCGGGTTGGTCGTGGCGTCGCTGACGGCGGCCGAGAAGGTCGCCGCTGCCAGGATGCCCAGCACGCCGACCGCCGCGCCGGCCAGCGCCGGGCGCACCGGGACGGCGGCCGGGCCGCGACTGCTCTCCAGCGCGTACCGGGCGCCGACGACCACCGGTACCGGCAGCCCGTACCGGCTGGCCAGCGCCACCACGGCCGATCGCCGCGACGCCGCGCCCGGACGCCGCGCCGGCCCGGCCCTCCCGGCGCCGGCCGCATCCGACCACACGCGGCGGGCCGTGAGCAGCGCGCCGGCGACGGCCAGCGCCGGGATCAGCACCAGACCCGAGCCGAGCACCACCAGGTCCAGGTCGGCACCCGGGTCCGGCTCGACGTAGGCCGCGAAGCCGTACGGGAACCAGCGCGACGCGATGCCCGCGGCCACCACCCCGAGCAGGGCGCCTGCGGCCGCAGCCAGCCCGGGTGCGGCGGCAGCGGTCCGATGGGCCTGGGCCGGCGTCAGCCCCAGCGCCGCGACCACCCGCAGGTCCGCCGCCGTCGCAGCGGCGTACCGCGCGAGCGCCTGGCCGACCAGCGCGACGGCGGCCAGGCCCGCGGCACCGGCGAACGCCAGCAGTGCGGCCGACTCGATGCCCGCGATCCGCCGCACGTACGCCATCGACGCCGCGTGCGGCCAGACGATGATGTCGCTGCGCCCGGTGGCCGCCGCGAGGTCGGTCAGGAACGCCTGCTCGGTCCACCCCGGCGCCAGCCGTACCAGCCCGCTGAGCTCCACTCCGCCCGGCCCCGCGAAATCCTCGGGGTGCGCGGCGAACAGCCCGGCCGACGGCAGCAGCCGGCCCGGCTGCTGCGGGCTGTCGCTGAGCAGCGGCGACCGGATCACGCCGACGATCCGGGTCTCGACGGCGCCCGCGGCGGGCAGCCGCAGCGTGACGGTGTCGCCGACGCCCAGGCCGTGCTGGTCCACGAACGACGGCGTCACGACCGCCTCGTCGGGGCGGGCCGGGTCGGGCAGCCGGCCGTCGAGCACGACGGCGCGTTCGACGGAACGCAGCAGCTCGCCGTCGGCCGGCGATTCGAACGCCTCACCGCCGGCACCGGGCCCGTCGATCGCCCAGGTCGTCGGGGCCGCCAGAGCCACGGCCTCGACGCCGGGCAGGTCGCGCACCGCGTTCCAGTCGAAGGCGGGGTCCTCGGGCCGCACCTCGACGGTGGCCGGCAGCGTCACGGCATCGAGCCGGTCGGCGGCGCTGTCGCCGCGCCGGGCGCCGGCCACCGCCGTCAGCACGGCCGCCGCGGCGAACGCCACCAGCAGCGCCAGCACCAGCAACGAGCGCCAACGCCGGAGCAGGTCCACCCGCAGCCAGGCCGCCGTCATCACTCGGCCCTCAGCACGTGGCCGACCCGCATCGACGCCGCCCGCTGCGACGGCCAGGCCGCCAGCAGGTTCGCGGCCAGCAGCGCCGCCGGCACCACGAGCAGCAGCGCCGTCGCGGCCACCGGCGGCACGTAGAAGATCGGCGTCGTCTCGGCGACGTAGCGCCACACCACGCGACCGAGCGCGACGCCCAGCGGGATGCCCACCAGCAGCCCGGCCAGCGCCAGCACGCTGGCCTGGGTCACCACGACGCCGCGCGCCTGCGGCCGGGTGAGCCCGACGGCACGCAGCACGGCCAGCTCGTGCCGGCGCCTGCGCACGGCCGTGGCCAGCGCATGCCCGACGGCGCCCAGCGCGAGCACCGCGAGGAACGCGGCCAGCACGACCGGCAGGGTCCGGATCTGGCGGATCTCCGCGACCGGCGTGGGCGGCTCGGGCTGCTCCAGCCCCAGCCCGGTGGTCTCGGCCAGCCGGGCGGCGACGGCGGCCGGGTCGGCGCCCGGGCGCAGCGCGACGTGCACCTCGTGGAACTTGAAGCCGTCGGCGAAGAGCGCCTCGTAGCCGTCGCGGGTGACCCACGCGCCGGTGGTGTAGTCGTTGTGCGCGCCGTCGGGCACGAAGGCGATGCCGGTGACGGTGACCGCACCGGTCCCGGCGGGGTCGACCTCGTCGCCGACGGCGGCGCCCGTGCCCTCCGCGGTCGCCGGGGCCAGCGCGATCTCGTCCGGCCGTGCCGGCATCCGCCCCTCGAGCACGACGACGTCGAGGGCGGTGTCGCCGACCGGGGCGTAGGAGTAGACCGCGGTGGACACGCCGTCGATGTCGGCCGACCCGATGCGGGAGTCGTTCACCGCCTCGACGTCGGGGTCGGCGGCGACGGCGGCCATCAGGGCCGGCACCTCCTCCTCCGGCAGGAGGTGCCGGCCGTTCTCGCCGAACCACGCCCCCAGCTGATGGGTCTGGCCGAACCGGCGCAGGTCGCCCGCCGCGTCGTCCACCCCGCTGGAGAAGGTGAACGCCGCGAGCACGCCGAGCACTCCGGTGACCGCGCCCAGCAGCGCCGGGCGCACCGGCACCGCCTGCCGGCCACGGCCGGGCTCCAGCGCGAATCGCGTGCCGACCACGACCGGAACCGGCAACCCGCCGGCGGCGACAGCGGCCGCGACGACCGAGCGCCCTCGGTGCGCTCCGTCCCGGGTCGCGCGCAGGGCCAGCCCGGCCGACGCGGCGGCCGCCGCCGCCACCAGGACCGGCACCGCGACCAGGCCGGCGACCAGCACCGGCCCGTCGGCATCGACGCCGGGCGACGGCTCGAGCGTCGCCGCGAGGCCGATCGGGAACCACCGCGACGCCGCCACCGAGCCCCCCGCTCCGACGGCGGCTCCGGCGATCGCGGCCAGCACCGGCCCCAGCGCCGCCGCGCGCACCACCTGCCGCGGCAGCATGCCGACGGCCCGCAGCGCCTGCAGGTCGGCCACCATGGCGGCGGCGTACCGGGCGACCGGCTGCCCGACCAGGAACACCGCGGCGGCGGCCGCGGCCAGCGCGAACACCAGCAGCGCGTCGGCCTCGAAGCCGGTGACCTCGCGCCCGTGGTGGCGGAACATCTCGACCAGGTCGAACGTGTCGATCGAGCGTCCGGTGACCCGCTCGACCTCGGCCAGGAACGCCGGTATCGCGGCCTCGCCGCCGTTCAGCCGGACGATCGCGTTGTGCATCGCGGTCATCGACTCGGGGCCGAGCTCATCCGGGTACCGCGCGGTGAGCCCGGGCGAGAGGATCAGCTGCCCCGGCGACCCGAGGGTCTCGCCGTACCAGAACGACTGGATGACGCCGACGATCCGCGCCTCGACCACCGGCCCGTCGGGCGGCACCGCCGGGTCGTCGCGGAAGGCGGCGGCCGACTCCTGCTGGAACAGCCGGATCGTGACGGCGTCGCCGACGCCCAGCCCGAAGCTCTCCTCGAACGACGGGGTGATCACGACCTCGTCGGCCCGCCGCGGGTCCGGGATCCGGCCGGCCAGGACGACCGGCCGCTCCACTGCCCGCATCGCGTCCTCGCCGCTGATCACCCCGGAGACGGCTTCGGCCGGGACCTCGTCGACGACGTAGGCGGCGCCGCCGAATGTCGACAGCGCCGCCACCTGGGGCAGGTCGCGCACCACGTCCCAGTCGAAGCCGGGCTCGTTCGGCAGGACGGCGACATCGGCCGGCAGCGTGCGTTCGGCCAGCCGGTCGACGGCGGTCTCGCCACGCCGCGCCCCCGCGACCGCCGTCATGACCGTCCCCGCCGCCAGCGCCACCAGCAGCGCCAGCACCAGCAGCGAGCGCCACCGGCGCCGGAGCTCCAGCCGCAGCCAGGCCGCCGTCATCACTCGGCCCTCAGCACGGACCCGACCCGCATCGACGCGGCCCGGTGCGACGGCCACGCCGCCAGCAGGTTCGCCGCCACCAGCGCCAGCGGCACCACCAGGGCGAGGGCGAGCGCGGCCACGGGGGCGACGTAGAACAGCGGTGTCGTCTCAGCGACATACCGCCAGAGCGTGCGGCCGAGGGCCAGCCCGAGCGGCACTCCGATCAGCAGCCCCACCAGTGCGAGCACGGTCGCCTGCGTCAGTACGATGCCCCGCGACTGCCGGCGCGTCATCCCCAGCGCCCGCAGCACCGCCATGTCGTACCGGCGCCGTCTGACGGCCGTCGCCAGCGCATGGCCCACCGCGCCGAGCGCAAGCACCACCAGGAACCCGGCCAGAAAGGCCGGGAGGGACCGGATCTGGCGCAGCTCCGCGACGGGGACGGGCGGCTCGGGCGGCGCCAGCACGCCCTCGACGGTCACCTCGGCGGGGTTCGTTCCCGTGGCCGCCGCGATCACCGGCGCGATGGCCTCCTCGAGCCGGTCCGTCACCGCCCCGGGGTCGGCGCCCGGCCGGAGGACCAGATAGAGCAGGCGGTACTTGAAGGCCGGCGAGACCTCGTCATGCCGGTCGAACAGCGTGTCGTATCCGGCCGCCGTCACCCAGCCGCCGGTCACGTAGTTGTTGTGTCCTTCTGGAACGAAGGCCGTGCCCGTGACGGTGACCTCCCGGGTGCCGGCGGTGCCGGTCATCTCCACGACGTCGCCGACAGCCGCACCCACGGCCGTAGCGCTGTCGGGCGCCAGGACGACCTCGCCCGGTCCGGCGGGAGCACGGCCCTCGATGACGACGAGCGGCCAGGGATCGCCGGCCGGATCGAGCGTGAACAGCGTGACCGGCACCCGTTCGACCTCGCCGACCGCGATCCTGGTGTCGTTCACAGCCACCACGTCCGGGTCGGCCGACAGCACCGGCAGTAGGTCGCCGACCGGAGCGGAGTCCTCGCCCGAGAAGCCGACGAAGGCTTCGAGCTGGTGCACCTGACCGAACCGGGCCGGATTGCCGGCGGCGTCGTCGACGCCGGCCGAGAAGGTGAACGCGGCGACCACGCCGACCACGCCGGTCGCAGCGCCTACCAGAGCCGGCCGGACCGGCACCGTCTGGGTGCCGCGACCGGGTTCGAGCGCGAACCTGCTGCCCACGACCACCGGGATCGGCGCTCCCAGCCGGGCCGCGGTGCTGGCGACGGCCGAGCGCCGCGGTGAGGTGCCCGAGCGCGCCGACCTGAGTGCCGGTCCGGCGGCGAGGACGGCGCCGGCGGTCACCAGCACCGGCACCGCGACCGCGCCGGTCAGCAGGACCGGCAGGTCGAGCGCCAGACCCGGATCCGGCTCCAGCAGCGCCGCGGTGCCTATCGGGAACCAGCGTGACGCCGATGCGGCGGCGGCGATCCCCGCGGCCGTCCCGGCGAGCGCGGCGGCTGCCGGGCCCAGCGCCGCGGCCATCCGTGCCTGCGGCTCGGTCAACCCCACCGCCCGGAGCGCCTGCAGCGCGGCCACGGTCGACGCCGAGTACCGCGCGACCGACTGGCCGACGAGGAACACCGCGGCGACCGTCGCAGCCAGCGCGAAACCCAGCAGCGCCTCGGCCTCGAAATGCGTGGTCGCGCGGACCCGCCGGCCCTCCTCGACGAGGTTCTGCTGGTCGAGGTCGGTACGTCCGCTGACCCGGGCCAGGCCCGCCTTGAAGTCGGCGAGGCCGGCTTCCCCGTCGTGCAGCCGGACCAGCGCGTTGCGGATGCCTCCGCCCGATGCGCCCATCAGGTTCGGCTCATAGCGCGTGAAGAGGGCCGGCGACGGCACGACCGTCCCGTGGGTCTCCCCGACCGTGTCCGAGTACCACGGCGAGCGGATCACCCCGACGATCCGCGCCGCGACCGTCGGCCCGTCGGGCTCCGGCCCGGCGCCGCCCCCACCGGTGAGCGCCAGCACGTCCTGCGTCTCGGGCGTGTAGAGCCGCAGCGTGAGTGTGTCGCCCACGCCGAGGCCGGATGCCGCCACGAACGCCGGGGTCACCATCACCTCGTCGGGCCGGTTCGGGTCCGCGAGCCGGCCCTCGAGCGCGACCGGACGTTCGACGGTGCGCATGTTCTCGTCGTCCGCCGGCGGGAAGGCCCATGGCTCCACCCCCGGCGGGAGCTCCTCGATCACGAACCCCGTGTAGGTGAGGACGAATGTCGTCAGCGCCTCGACCTCGGGCAGCGCGCGCACCGCGTCCCAGTCGAAGCCCGGCTGGTTCGGCAGCACCGCCACGGTGGCCGGCAACGTCCGGTCGACGAGGCGATCGACGGCGCTGCCACCGCGCCGGGCGCCCGCCACCACCGTCATGACCGTGCCGGCCGCGAGCGCCACCAGCAGAGCGAGCACCAGCAACGACCGCCAGCGACGCCGGACGTCGAGCCGGGCCCACGCCAGTAGCGCGCTCATCACTCGGCCCTCAGCACGGACCCGACGCGCATCGACGCCGCCCGGTGCGACGGCCACGCCGCCAGCAGGTTCGCCGCCACCAGCGCCAGCGGGACGACCAGCAGCAGCGCGAGCGCGGCGAGCGGGGCGACGTAGAGCAGTGGCGTGGTCTCGGCGACGTAGCGCCAGACGGTGCGGCCCAGGGCCAGGCCGAGCGGCACCCCGACGGTCAGCCCGATGAGCGCGAGCAGGCTGGCCTGGGTGACCACGACCCAGCGCGACTGCCGGCGCGTCATGCCCAGCGCCCGCAGCACCGCGACCTCGTGCCGGCGCCGGCGCACCGCCGTCGCCAGCGCGTGCCCGACGGCGCCCAGGGCGAGCACGGCGAGGAACCCGGCCAGGAAGACCGGCAGCGTACGGACCTGGCGGATCTCGGCCAGCCGGCTCGGCGGGTCGGCCGGCAGCACGACGTCGGTGAGCGACTGCGCCGGTGCCCCGGTGGCCGCGGCGACGACCGGGACGACGGCCGCCTCGACCCGCTCGGCCACGGCCGCCCGGTCCGCGCCGGGCTCGAGTCCGAGCAGCACCAGGTGGTACTTGAACGCCGGTGAGACCGTGCTGGCCGGGTCGAAGAGCGTGTCGAAGCCGTCGCCCGTGACCCAGCCGCCGGTGACGTAGTTGTTGTGCGGTCCCTCGGGTACGAATGCCAGCCCCGTGACGGTGAGCTCACGGACCTCGCCGCCGGTGCCGGACATCGCCACGACGTCGCCGATGCCGGCGCCCAGGGCGTCGGCGCTGCCGGGCGCGAGGGCGAGCTCGTCCGGCTCCAGCGGCGCCCGGCCGTCGACCAGCACGGGCCGCAGCGGCTCGCGTCCGGCCTGCGCCAGCGTGAAGAGCGTGACCGGCCGGTCGTCGACGACCGCCACCGCGATCCGGGTGTCGTTGACGGCCCGCACGTCGGGGTCCGCGGCCATGACCGGCAGCATTTGGTCGACGGGCGCGAAGTCCTGCCCGGCGTCGCCGACGTACGACATCAGCTGGTACACCTGCCCGAACCGGGCCGGGTTCGCCGCCGCGTCCTCGACGCCGTCGGAGAACGTGAACGCCGCGATGACCCCGAGCACTCCCACGACGGCGCCGAGCAGCGCCGGACGCACCGGCACCGCCTGCCGGCCGCTGCCGGGCTCGAGCGCGAACCGGGCGCCCACGACCACCGGTACCGGGGCGCCGGCCCGCCGGGCCGCGGCCGCCAGCGCCGACGAGCGGCCGCGGCGCGCGGTCCGGGCCGAGCGCAGGGCCAGCCGGGCCGCGGCGAGCGCGCCCGCGGCGGCCAGCAGCGGCGTCAGCGCCCCGATGCCGGCGAGGACGAGGGGGTCGGCGGCCACGCCCGGGTCCGGTTCCAGCAGCGCGGCGGTCCCGATGGGGAACCACTGCGACGCGACCACCGCGCCGGCCGCGCCGAGCAGCGAACCGAGCACGGCCGCGGCCACCGGACCGGCCGTCGCGGCCAGGCCGGCCTGCCTCGTGGTCATGCCCAGGGCCTGTACCACCTGCAGCTCCGTCGCCGACGACGCCGCGAACCGGGCGACCGCCTGGCCGACCAGGAAGATCGCCGCCGCGCCGGCGGCCAGCGCGAAGGCCTGCAGCGCGTCGGCCTCGAACGACGTGACGTCGCGGGCGTGCCGGCCGTCCTCGGCGAGGTCCATGAAGTCGATGTCGCTGCGGCCGCTGACCTGCTGCAGCCCGGCCTTGAACGCGGGCAGGCCGGCCTCGCCGTCGCGCAGCCGGACCAGCGCGTTCAGCTCGCCCTGCCCGGAGGCGCCCATGAGGTTGTCGCGGTACTGCCCGTACAGCCCCGGCGACGGCGACAGCCCGCCCTCCTCGTCGCCGACGAGGTCGCTGAACCAGGGCGACCGGATGATCCCGACGATGGTGGCCTCGACCACCGGGCCGTCCGGCTCCGGCAGGGTCGTGGCGAACGTCAGGCCGTCCTGCGTCTCGGGCGAGAACAGCCGCAGCGTGACGCCGTCGCCGACCCCCAGTCCCCAGGTCCGCTCGAACTGCCGGCTGACGACGACCTCGTCGGCGCGCGCGGGGTCGGGCAGCCGGCCGTCGAGCACGACCGGCCGCTCGATGGTCCGGAAGACCTCGTCGTCGCCGGGCGGGAACCCGGCGGCGAAGGAGCCCTCCGGCAGCTCCTCGACCACGTACGAGCCGGTCAGCACGAAGGTCGTCAGCGACTCCACCTCGGGGAGGGCGCGGACGGCGTCCCAGTCGAACCCGGGCTGGTTGGGCAGGACGGCGACGGTGGCCGGCAGCGTCCTCTCCGCCAGCCGCTCGACGGCGGAGGAGCCGCGGCGCGCGCCGGACAGCGCCGTCATGACCGTGCCGGCGGCCAGCGCGACCAGCAGGGCCATGACCAGCAGCGACCGCCATCGGCGCCGGGTGTCCAGGCGCAGCCAGGCGGCGACGGGGGTCACGGGGCGCGCTCCTTCGTGAGCTCGGCCGCGGCCGGTCCGCCCGAGCCGATGCTGACGCCGTCGTCGCCGGCGATGCGGCCGTCGCGCATACGCACGACGCGGGAGGCGCCGGCCGCGACGTCGGCGGAGTGCGTGACCATGAGGATGGTCTGGCCGTCGCCGTGCAGCCGGCGGAACAGCTCCAGGATCTCCGCGCCGCCCTCGCTGTCGAGGGCGCCGGTGGGCTCGTCGGCCAGCAGCACCGCCGGCTCGTTGACCAGTGCGCGGGCGATGGCCAGCCGCTGGCGCTGCCCGCCCGAGAGCACCGACGGCACCTGCTCGGTGCGGTCGCCGAGGCCCAGCAGGTCGAGCAGGTCGCGGGCGCGCGACTCGGCGGCCTTGCGGCGCAGCCCGCCCAGGATGGCCGGCAGCGCGATGTTGTCCAGCGCCGAGACGCCCTCGAGCAGGTTGAAGAACTGGAAGACGATGCCGACGTGGTGCCGGCGGAACCGGGCCAGCCAGTTCTCGTCGCGGCCGCTGACGACGAGGTCGTCGACCACGACCTCGCCCTCGTCGGCCTGGTCGAGCCCGGCGAAGATGTTCAGCAGAGTCGACTTGCCGCAGCCCGACGGGCCCATGAGCGCGACGAACTCGCCCCGCTCCACCTGTAGATCGACGCCGCGCAGGGCGCGGACGGGCGCGAGCTCCGCCTCGAAGGTGCGGCGGACTCCCCGGGCCAGCAGTGCGGTCATCGGCTGTACTCCTCAACCTCGTCGGGCGCGGGCGCGGGCGCGATCACCCGGCACGCCGTCACGGCGGCGTCGCGGCCCTTGACCCGGACCGGGTCGAGCCGCTGGAACGTCCAGGCCGGCGCGGCCGCCGCGGTCGCCTCGCTGACCACCGTCGAACCGGCGGGGCGGGCGAGGTCCTGCAGGCGCTGCGCCATGTTCACGGTGTCGCCGACGAGCGTGTACTCCAGCCGCTCGTCGCTGCCGAGCAGGGCGGCCGCGACCTCGCCCGTGGACAGGCCGATGCCCATGCCGAACGGCTCCAGTCCCTCGGTCGTCCACTGCGCGTCGACGCCGGTCTGCCGCCGGTGCATGTCGGCGGCGGCACGCAGCGCCCGCTCGGCGTGGTCGGCCTGCGGGAACGGCGCTCCGAAGACGGCCATGACGGCGTCCCCCACGTACTGCATCACGGTGCCCCCCTGGTCGAGGATGGCACCGTTCATGGCCCGGCGGTGCGCATTCAGCTGTCTCGCCAGGATCGACGGGTCGGTCCGCTCGGCGATGCCGGAGTAGCCGCGCACGTCCGACATGAGCACCGTGACGACGAGCCGATCGGTGCGGGCGACCGCGCCGGGGTCGTCGCGCAGCTTCTCCGCCAGCCCCGACGGCAGCAGCCGGGTCAGCGTCTCGCCCTGCTCCTCGCGCTCGAGGATGGCGGTGTGCAGCTTGCGCAGCCGTTCCAGCGCGCCGCGGACGCCGGAGCTGGCGTCGCGGGCGAGGTGCAGGAACAGGTCCTCGACGGCGTGGTCGACGGCTTCCGGTGTGCTCTGCAGGCTCGCGGCGATGGCCTTCACGGCGCGCCCTTCGGCGACCATGGTGAGCAGCCGCTCCTCGTCCGCCGACAGTCCGGTGCCGAGCCGCGCCGGGGTCACGAGTGCCTGGACGATCTCAGGGTCGAGCATGGAACCCCCCGCCGCGACCTCGCGGACCGCCCGGGCCAGCCGGTCGCCGTCCGCCACCCGCTCCTTGAGCAAGTATGCGTAGCCGGCCGCCCCCTGGGCCAGCAGCGCGACCGCGTACTCCGGGTCGTCGTACTGCGACAGCACCACGACCCCCGTTCCCGGAAGACGCTTGCGGACCTCCTTGGCGGCCTCGATCCCCTCGTTGGCGAACCGGGGCGGCATCCGGATGTCGGTCACGACGACCTGCGGCCGGTGCTCCTGCGCCTGGGTCACCAGGCTGTCGTAGTCCTCGGCCATCGCGACGACGTCGAAGTCGCCGGCGATGCGCAGCAACGCCCGCACGCCCTCACGGACGAGCAGGTTGTCGTCCGCGAGGAGCACGGTGATGCGTGCGTCGGCCGAGGTCATGCGGATATGACACTCCTACCGGCGCGATCGCGCCAGTGCGGCAGCCACCCGAATGCGACGGGGTGCCAGCATCCCTGCCCGTGGGTGTGCCGCCCGCCCCCTCTCCCGCCCACCAGACGTTGATCTTGGAGTAAGTGCCGAATCGCCGCCCCGATTGCCCGATTGATCCCGCACTTACTCCAAGATCAACTTTCAGGCGGCGGACGTGGAAGCGCCCCTCACCCGGGGGGCGGGTGAGGGGCGCCGGCTCGGAGAGGCGAGGTCAGACCCTGCGGCGGCCGGGGCTGCCGAAGCTGGCCAGACCGACGATCCAGCCGGTGAACAGCCCGTACGCGGCGCCCGACGCGGCCGCCTCGAACGCGCCCAGCGTCGACGGGTTGCTCTGGATGATCGCCGTGAGCAGGCCGGCGCTGGCGCCGGCGAAGATGTATGCCGCCCAGCCTGCGAGCAGCTGGCCGGCGGAGTTCCGGGCGGTCTGCCCGGCGAGGACGGCCAGGAACACCGCGGTGAAGACCACCACGAGGATCGCGCGGAGCATGATCGCGAAGATGTCCCGGACCGGGAGGTCGGCGTCGAAGTCCCACGACGGCCAGGTGAGGAGGGTGAGGAACCAGTCAAGGGCGCTGGTGCCGCTCGCGTTGTCGCGGGCCCAGTCGCCGTACGGCGGGCTGCCGAACACGAGGACCAGAACGAACGCCGCGATGACGCCGGCGGCGGTCGTCGTCCGATGCTTGGTCAAGACTCCCATAACGGACGAAGTACCCCGCGTGATCAAGGTCAAACCGCGGTGTGCCAGCACCCCCTCGACCTCGCCTGCCTGCACCCTGCCCGGCGACGACCGCGCTCCCTAGCGTGATCGTATGCCGAGACGAACGATTCTCCTGGTGACAGGGCTCAGCGCGGCGCCGGCCGCCACGGGCCACCGCGTCCGCGACGCGACGTTCACCGTCGTCGACGAGACCGGCGAGCCGGCCGAGTCCTCCGCGTTCACCGACGTCACCGTCACCGGCCGAGCTACCGAGGCGACCGGCGCCGCCGGTTCGCGGCCGCGCGAGACCGTGACGCTCGAGTTCGCCCGCTTCACCCACACCGTCGGCGCCGCCGGCACCTGCTACGACGTCGCCCGCCAGACCACCTGCTGATCCGGGAGGAGGATCATCATGACCCGCATCGAGGCCACCGCCACCACGCTGTCGTGGATCCCGTCCGAGGCCGTCACCGGGCTCACCAAGGCCGCCTTCGAGACCGGCTTCACCCACTACGACCCGCCGCCGCCCGACGACATCGCCGGCGCCACCGGCCTGGAGCGGCTGCGCGCCGATGACCGGTTCCGGTACGCCAACGTGCTGGCCGGCTGGGCGGAGGTCGAGGACAGCCGCATCGTCCGGGCCGGGTACGCCGGCACGTCGGGCGTGCGCATGGGGTCGACGACGGTGCGCATCGGGAGGCTGGGCGCCACGTTCGCCGCGGTCGCTCTGCCCGACCTGCGCCGCGAACCCGAGTATCTGCCCGACGGCAGCGTGCGGCTGACGCAGACCTGCGGCGGCCGGGCGGCGTTGCCGGCCCCCCGCGCGGTGCCGCACCCGCCGTTCGTCAAGCTGCAGTCACCGCTGGTGTGGACGACGCTATGCCTCACCATCCACCCCGACGGCCGGACCGAGACGAGCCTGCCCGGCGCCAGCGCGTTCCCGCGGCACTGGGTGTATGACAACGGCGGCGCGCTTACGCTGAAGAGCGGGCTGACCGACTACTCCGGGTGGGCGGCGCACTCGTTCGGCTCCCGCACACCGTGGGGCGACGAGGACTCGCCGGCACTGACCGTCGAGGTCGAGAGCGCCGCGGAGCGGGTGCTGTCGCGGCTGCTCATGGGCGGCGAGCAGAAGCCGCGCATCCGCTCGCTCGCGGCCGACGAGATGCTGACGCTGCAGGGCGAGCCCGGCGACGAGCTCTACCTGCTGCTCGACGGCGTGCTGCGGGTCGAGGTCGACGGGCGCCGGCTGGCCGAGGTCGGGCCGGGGGCGGTGCTGGGCGAGCGCGCCGTCCTGGAGGGCGGACGGCGCACCTCGACCCTGATCGCCGCCACTCCGGTGCGGGTCGCGGTGGCGCCGTCGACCGCCGTCGACCGCGAGCGGCTGGCCGCGCTGGCCGGGTCGCACCGCCGGGAGGACGTGACGGCGTGAGGGTCACCCTGCATGGCGTCCGGGGCTCGACGCCCGCCCCTGGGGCCGCGTTCGTGCGGACCGGCGGGCACACGTCGTGTGTCTCGGTCGCTGTGCGGGGCGAGTCCGCACCCGGGCTGGTGCTCGACGCCGGCACCGGGCTGGCCAACCTGACGGCGCTGCTGGGGGGCGCGCCGTACCGCGGCGACCTGGTGCTGAGCCACCTGCACTGGGACCACGTGCAGGGGCTGCCGTTCTTCCGCTCCGGCGACGTCGACGGCGCCGACGTGCGGCTGTGGCTCCCCGCGCAGGACGGCGCGGCGCCGGGCGCGGCGGGGTCGGCGGCGGCCCTGCTGCGCCGGGCCATGTCGCCGCCGCACTTCCCGATCGGACCCGAGGGACTGGCCGGACGGTGGCGGTTCGGCGCCCGCGACGCCGGCTGGCTCACCGCGGGCGGCGCGCGGGTCCGGCTCGCCGACATCCCGCACAAGGGCGGGCGGACGTTCGGGATCCGGGTGGAGGCCGACGGCGCGAGCTTCGCCTACCTGCCCGACCACGACGCCGCGACCGACGACGGCCCGGCCGCCGACCTGGCCGACGGCGTCGACGTCCTGCTGCACGACGCGCAGTTCTCCGGCGGCGAGCGCTACTGGGCCGCGGCGTACGGTCACTCGACCGCCGGCGACGCCGTCGCCCTGGCGACCCGGGCCCGCGTGGGGCGGCTCGTGCTGATCCACCACGCCCCCGCCCGCTCGGACGACGACGTGGACGAGCTGGCCGCGAAGCACGCCGCGGCCGCGCCGCTGCCCGTGGTGGTCGGCCGCGAGGGCGACGTGCTGGAGCTCTAGGGTGTGTCTCCCAAGTCTCGGCCGTAGCGAGCGGCGTCCAGGCGGATGCCTCGCAAGGCCGAGGAGGGAGTCATAGCGGGGTTCTATGACGACCGACGAGAACGCAGCGAGGCGCCGCCTGGGCGTCGCGCAGTAGGCCATGGACTTGGGAGACACACCCTAGGGCTACTGGATGCCGTGGCGGCGGAGGATGGCCTCGATGTCGTCGAGCTCCGGGTCGCCGCTGGACGCCTGCTGCTGCTTCGTGCCGCGCTTGGGGCCGGCGTCGACCGCGCCCTTGGGAGCGGGACCGGACTCGCCGACCGCGCCGGGCTTGGCCGAGTCCTTGGGCACCTCGAGCTTCTGGCCCGTGACGAACAGCAGACCGGCCACCGCCAGCAGCCCGACCCCGATCCAGGCGACCGGGGAGAAGACCAGGCCCGCGATGAAGCCGACGATGCCGATGGCGGAGGCGCCCATGAGCAGGAACCCGCCCGCCGCCATCTGCAGCGAGGCCGCCCAGCCCTTGGCCCGTGCCTGACGCACGGACAGCACGACTAGTCCGAGCCCCAGTGCGGCTACAGCAATCTCGATCGCGTCGGTGAACACTCCTCCAGGCTACGCGTCCGGGCCGCGTTTGCCCTCAGGGATTTCCCCGACCTTTTGAGGCTGGACGCAGAAGTCGTCGGTCCGGGCAAGCCCATGGACAGCCACCCGGTCCCGCGCCGCCGGTCGTGCCGGCCCTCCTGGGCGAGGGGTGCCTCAGCCCAACGTCCGGACGTTGCGGGCGGCCCGGGCGCGCGCGGCCAGCTCGTCGTCGGGCGGATAGCCGACGGCCTCGAGCGTCAGCCCGTGCGGCGGGACGACCGTGACACCGGAGTCGCGCCGGCCCCCGGCGAGCACCGTCGCCGGCCACTCGACCGGGCGCCGGCCGTCGCCGGCCAGCAGCAGCGCGCCGACCATGGCCCGCACCTGATGGTGGCAGAACGCGTCGGCCTCGACGGTGGCGACCGCCAGCCCGTCGGCCGTCCGCTCCCACGACAGCACCCGCAGCTCGCGGATCGTGGTGGCGCCCTCGCGCGGGCGGCAGTACGCGGCGAAGTCGTGCTCGCCGAGCAGCCCGGCGGCCGCGGCGTTCATCGCCGCGACGTCGAGCGGACGGTCGTGCCAGAGCACGAACGCGCGCAGCAACGGGTCGGGGCCGTACGACGTGTCGGCGACGCGGTAGCGGTAGCGGCGCCAGGTGGCGGAGAAGCGGGCGTCGAACCCGGCCGGCGCCTCGGCGACGCCGTGCACCCGCACGTCGCCCGGCAGCACCCCGGCCAGCCGCCGCAGCAGGGCGGCCGCCGGCGGCCGGTCCGAGCGGCCCGGCACCGCCGCCCACGCCGTCGCCGGCAGGTCGGCGTGGCAGACCTGGCCGCGGGCGTGCACCCCTGCGTCGGTGCGCCCGGCGACGGTGAGCCGCGGCGGGTCGATGCGCAGCACCCGGCCCAGCGCCTCCTCGAGGACGCCCTGGACGGTCCGCAGGCCCGGTTGCGCGGCCCAGCCGGAGAACGCCGTCCCGTCATAGCCGAGGTCGAGCCGGACACGCAGCAGCCCGCCGACCCCAGGCGTGGGATCGGCGGGCTGCATGACGGTACTGCGGTGCGACGCGGAGGTCAGGCCTTCTCGGCCTTGCCCTCGTCGTCGCCCTTCGCCTCGGCGTCGTCGTCGGCCGTAGCCTCGGGAGCCTCGTCGGCCGTGGCCTCGGTGGTCTCCTCGGCCTCGACGGCCTCCGTCGTCTCCTCGGCCGGAGCGTCGGCCGTGGCCTCGGCCGCCTCGGCGGCCGGAGCCGCGGCGGCAGCCGGAGCCGCCGTCTGCGCCGCGCGCCGAGTGGCGCTCGTCGCCTCGGTCACGACCTGCTCGGCCAGCGGCTCGACCAGCTCGATGACCGCCATCGGAGCGTTGTCACCCTTCCGCGGACCGATCTTGACGATCCGGGTGTAGCCGCCGTTGCGGTTCTCGTAGCGCGGGCCGATCTCGGCGAACAGCACGTGCACGACGTCCTTGTCGCGGATCGTGCTGAGCACCTGGCGCCGCGCGTGCAGGTCGCCACGCTTGGCCTTGCTGATCAGCCGCTCGGCGACCGGACGCAAGCGACGCGCCTTGGCCTCGGTGGTGGTGATGCGGCCGTGCTCGAACAGCGCGGTCGCCAGGTTGGCGAGGATCGCGCGCTGGTGAGCCGGCGAGCCTCCCAGGCGAGCACCCTTGGTTGGGGTGGGCATGGTGATCTACTCCTGTGTGGTGGCGACCGCTACCGGCCGCGCTCGGTCAGTACTGCTCGTCCTCGGCGTAGGACTGGTCGTCGTCGCCGTAGCTGTCGACGGCCGCGGCCGGGTCGAAGCCGGGCGCGCTGTCCTTCAGGCCGAGGCCCATGGTGGCCAGCTTCGCCTTGACCTCGTCGATCGACTTCTGGCCGAAGTTGCGGATGTCGAGCAGGTCGGCCTCGCTGCGGGAGACGAGCTCACCCACGGAGTGGATGCCCTCACGCTTGAGGCAGTTGTACGAACGGACGGTCAGCTGCAGGTCCTCGATCGGCAGCGCGAGGTCGGCGGCCAGCTGGGCGTCGACCGGCGACGGGCCGATCTCGATGCCCTCGGCCTCGATGTTCAGCTCGCGGGCGAGCCCGAACAGCTCGACCAGCGTGCTGCCGGCCGACGCGAGCGCGTCACGCGGCCGGATCGACTGCTTGGTCTCGACGTCGACGATGAGGCGGTCGAAGTCGGTGCGGCCCTCGACGCGGGTCGCCTCGACCTTGTACGTGACCTTCAAGACCGGCGAGTAGATGGAGTCGACCGGGATGCGGCCGATCTCGGCGTCGGCGCGCTTGTTCTGCACGGCCGACACGTAGCCGCGGCCGCGCTCGACCGTCAGCTCCATCTCGAGCTTGCCCTTGCCGTTCAGCGTCGCGATGTGCAGGTCCGGGTTGTGCACCTCGACCCCGGCGGGCGGCGCGATGTCGGCGGCGGTGACGGCGCCGGGGCCCTGCTTGCGCAGGTACATCACGACCGGCTCGTCGTGCTCGGAGGAGACGACGAGGCCCTTGAGGTTCAGGATGACGTCGGTGACGTCCTCCTTGACCCCCGGGATGGTGGTGAACTCGTGCAGCACACCGTCGATGCGGATCGACGTGATCGCCGCGCCGGGGATGGACGAGAGCAGGGTCCGGCGCAACGAGTTGCCGAGCGTGTAGCCGAAGCCCGGCTCGAGCGGCTCGATGGTGAACTTGGCCCGGTAGTCGTTCAGCTGCTCTTCGCTGAGACTGGGACGCTGGGTGATGAGCACTTCTGACTTCCTCTCCGCGACGCCCGCTATATGACTGTCGCGATCAGGGCGCCGTGGCCGGCCGGATGCCGGCCACGGCGATGGTGCGGACTACTTCGAGTAGAACTCGACGATGAGCTGCTCCTGCACCGGCGTGTCGATCTGCTGCCGGCTCGGGAGCTGGTGGACCAGGATGCGCATGGCGTTCGGGATGACCTCGAGCCACGCGGGCACCGGACGGTCGCCGTGGGTCTCACGCGCGATGATGAACGGCGTGGTCTCCTTGGACTTGTCCTTGACGTCGATGACGTCGTGCAGCGCCACCTGGTAGGACGGCACGTTGACCTTGCGGCCGTTGACCAGGAAGTGGCCGTGCACGACCAGCTGGCGGGCGTGCCGGCGGGTCCGGGCCAGGCCGGAGCGGTACACGACGTTGTCGAGACGCGACTCCAGCAGCTGGAGCAGGACGTCGCCCGTGCGCCCCTGGCGCCGGTTGGCCTCTTCGTAGTAGCGGCGGAACTGCTTCTCGAGGACGCCGTAGGTGTAGCGCGCCTTCTGCTTCTCGTGCAGCTGGAGGCGGTACTCGCTCTCCTTCTGCCGGCCGCGGCCGTGCTGGCCGGGCGGGTACGGACGGCGTTCGTACGCCTTGTCCTCGCCGATCAGGTCGACGCCCAGGCGGCGCGACTTCTTCGTGATTGGACCGGTGTAACGGGCCATGGTGGTTCAGGTCTCCTCAGGGTCTCGGGGGGTCAGACGCGGCGGCGCTTCGGCGGACGGCAGCCGTTGTGCGCCTGCGGGGTCACGTCCGAAATCGAACCGACCTCGAGGCCGACGGCCTGCAGCGAGCGAATCGCGGTCTCCCGGCCCGAGCCCGGGCCCTTGACGAACACGTCGACCTTGCGCATGCCGTGCTCCTGGGCACGGCGGGCGGCGGCCTCGGCGGCCATCTGCGCGGCGAACGGCGTCGACTTGCGCGAGCCCTTGAAGCCGACCTGGCCGGCGCTGGCCCACGCGATCACGTTGCCCTGAGGGTCGGTGATCGAGACGATCGTGTTGTTGAACGTGCTCTTGATGTGCGCGACACCATGAGCGACGTTCTTCTTCTCCTTGCGGCGCACCTTTGTCTGGCGGCCCTTGGCGGGTGGCATGTGTGCGGTACTCCTGTCCGAAAGCTACGTAGGTCAGCGGTTCGCTGCGCGCGACGGCGACGATCTCGCCGTCGCGGCACTCACTTGCCGGCCTTCTTCTTGCCGGCGACGGTCTTCTTCCGACCCTTGCGGGTACGGGCATTCGTGTGAGTGCGCTGACCACGGACGGGGAGCCCGCGGCGGTGCCGGATGCCCTGATAGCTACCGATCTCGATCTTGCGACGGATGTCGCTCTGGACCTCGCGGCGGAGGTCACCCTCGATCTGGTAGTTCGCCTCGATCCAGTCGCGGAGCTTGACCAGCTCCTCGTCACCGAGGTCCTTGACGCGGATGTCCGGGCTGACGCCCGTCTCCTTCAGAGTCTCCAGCGCTCGGGTACGCCCGATGCCGAAGATGTAGGTGAGAGCTACCTCCAGGCGCTTGTCGCGCGGGAGGTCGACGCCGACGAGGCGTGCCATGCGGTGTTCCTCACTGGTTCGTTCGGAGGTGTCTGGCGCACCGCGTCCCGGCGATCCGATGCCGCCGAGCCCCGGCCTCCGCCCGGGGGTGGTCCCTGCCGTGCGGCAGGGGTGCAGGTGCGTTGTCCTGAGTATTCAGTTGTGTCCAGGCGAGCGGTGCGGCGTGATCAGCCCTGACGCTGCTTGTGGCGCAGGTTCTCGCAGATCACCATGACCCGGCCGTGACGGCGGATCACCTTGCACTTGTCGCAGATCGGCTTGACGCTCGGCTTGACCTTCATCGAGGGACTCTTTCGTGGACGTGAAGAGAGTCGGACGTGCCGCGCCCTCAACAGGTGTCGTCGGGTTACTTGTAGCGGTAGACGATGCGACCGCGGGTCAAGTCGTACGGGCTGAGCTCCACCACCACGCGGTCCTCGGGGAGGATCCGGATGTAGTGCTGGCGCATCTTGCCGGAAATGTGTGCGAGCACCTTGTGACCGTTCGAGAGCTCTACCCGGAACATCGCGTTCGGGAGAGCCTCGGTCACGGTGCCCTCGATCTCGATGACCCCGTCCTTCTTCGGCATGTCCTCCGCACTTCTTCGTCGTCGTCTTCCGCCTCGGCACACCGACACCGCCTGGGTCCAGGAGGACGGGCGGCGAGCTGTCACGAATGGCCCTTGTCCTCGATCGAGAACGATCGCGGACCAGCCGCAGGGCACAACGAAACAGACCACAGTGGGCCGACCCAGAATTGTACGGCAACCGGCCTACCAGAGGCCAATCGGCGCGGCAAGGCGACCCGCGGTCAGCGTTGCGGCGGCGTCTCCCCGGAACGGTACGCCAGCTCGAGGCCGCCGAGCAGCACGCCCCACGGCCCGGCCACCCAGATGGGCCAGAAGTACTCAGGACCCCCGCCACCCACGCTGACCAGGAACCACACCATGAGGTTGACGGCGACCGCGATGCCGTAGACCCACCACTGGAACGTGAGCAGACCACGGGCGATGCGCCGCCCGGTCCGCCGCTTCGGCGGGCGCGGCGCGGACAGCGGAGTGGTCAGGGGCCGGGGCACGATGCCGGCGGCCGGCTGGCGGCGCACCGGCAGGTCGGCGATCAGCCGGTCGAGGTCCTGGTACGTCTTGGCGGTGTAGGTGCCCTCGACCCGGGCGAGGAGCTCGTCCTGACTCAGGCGTCCCTCGCCGTGCGCGTCGCGCAGGATCTCGGCGACGCGGTCGCGATCGGCGTCGCTGGCGCGCATCTCGAACCGCTCGGCTCCCATGCGTTCCAGTATCCGCCCGGCTCGGGGAACCGCCTATCGGGGTAACCCCCCAGTTCTTCCCCGGGACCGCCCCCTGATC
>NZ_SMKL01000065.1 GCF_004348545.1 Jiangella ureilytica
GTGGGTGCACAGAGAAAGGGTGACGCTCGTCGACACGGACTGGGAGTCGCTGGCGTTCGACGGGCTGCCGGACGAGCTGGTCGGCCGGTTGCGGCGGCGGCTCTGGCACAGCTCGGTGATGAGCGGCCCGTCGATGGGACGCACGCTGCGGTCGCGGCTGGTCCGCGCCGGAGTGGACGACGTGCGGTGCGAGCCGATCGCGCTGTGCTTCACCGGCCCGGAGGACGCCGGCGGCGTGGTCGGATTCGTCGAGCCCGGCACGCTAGAGATGCTGCTGGCGGCCGACGCGACGCCGGAGCCGGCGCAGCGGACGGCCGACGCCGAGCTCACCGCCGACTGGTCCGCTGCGGTGGCCGCCGCGTCCACGCGCGGCGAGTTGCTGACCGTCCTGACGATGTGGGTGGTGACCGGTGTCCGGCGCTGAGCAGCCACTCGCCGGCGGGCGCAATGTGGAGGTGATGTGGGTCGGCGACACCCCCGCGCCGGCCCAGACGGCTGTGGACGCCCGTGGCGCACCAGGCGCTATGACATCTGGAGGCGGCCTGGTTCGACGCCTCGCAACGCTGGAACGAGCTGCTCGTGAACGCCTTCCGTGCTGCCGGAGAACCCCTCCACGCCCAGTGGTGCTGACCGGAAGATCGGCCGCTCTCGGTGCGACCCGGTCACAAGGCAACCCCGAAGCCGCCGCCGACCATGGAGTTGGCTCCGGTGACGTACGAGCTGCGCGGCGAAGCGAGGAACGCGACGGCCTCGGCGACCTCCTCCGCTCGGCCCCAGCGGCCGAGCGGCACGTGTGACGCGATGGCCTCTCTCATCGATCCGAGAACGTCCTCCGGCAGACCGAGCTTTCCCGGAGCAGGGGTGTCGATGGGACCGGGACTGACGGCGTTCACGCGGATGCCGCGCGGCGCCAGCTCCGCCGCGAGCGCGCGCATCAGCCCGATTTGCGCGCCCTTCGTCGCGGTGTAGATCGACTGTGACGGCAGCGCCTTCTCCGACCCGATGGAACTGGTGAAGATCACCGAGCTGCCCCGCGTGAGTAGCGGCAGCAGCTTCTGCAGCAGGAAGGACTGGCCCTTGACGTTGACCCCGAATGCGTGGTCGAACGTCGCTTCGTCGAGGTCCTCGAACGCAATCGCATGCACGACAGCGGCGTTGAGGAAGACGACATCGACGGTCTCGAAACGCTCCTTCACCAGCGTGACGACGTCATCAGCGTCGGTCAGCGACGCGGCGTCGGCGCGCAGCACGGTGACGTCCGGGGGCAGCTGACGCTGCGCGGCGGCGAGCGTTTCGGGGTTGCGGCCGGTCACGACGACCGCGTAGCCGTGCTGATGCAGGGCGTGTGCGGTCGCGAGACCGATGCCGGTGGTCCCCCCGACGATCAGCGCGACGCGGCTGGAGTCCTGCGTCATCAAGATCGATGTCCTTTCTTTCAGGCGACTCGGAGGCCGCCGTCGACGGCGATGTCGGCGCCGGTGACGAACGCCGCTGCGGGGGAGGCGAGGAACGCGACGACCTGCGCGACATCGTCGCCGGCACCGACGCGGCCGAGCGGCACCTGATCGGCGGTGGTGGCACGCCAGGCTGTCAGCGCGGAGTCGTCGAGGCCGAGCTTGCTCAGCGCGGGCGTCTCGACCGCACCCGGCGACACCGCGTTGACACGAATGCCGCGGGGAGCAAGTTCCACCGCCAGCGTGCGCATGAACGACAGCACCGCCCCCTTCGTCGCGGTGTACACCGACCAGTCCGGCAGGCTGCGGACCACACCGAGGGCCGCGCTGAACACCACAGAGCTGCCGTGGGTCAGCAGCGGCAGGATCTTCTGGAGCGTGAAGACCTGGCCCTTGACGTTCACGTCGAAGTGCTCGTCGTAGAGCGGTTCGTCGACGGCGTCCATCGCGACCATGTGCCCGACTCCGGCATTGAGGAACGCCACGTCGACCCGGCCGAACCGCTCCCTCAGCTCGGCCGCGACACGATCGGCGTCGGTCAGTGACCGCGCGTCGGCGCGCAGCACGACGGCGTCCTCGGAGAGCTCGTCGCGCGCGGCGACGAGTGTGTCGGGGTTCTGGCCGGTGACGACTACCGAGTAGTCCTTCTCGAGCAGGCGCGCGGTCGCCAGCCCGATGCCGGATGTCCCGCCGGTGATCAACGCGACCGGGCGCGACGACTGTGTGCTCATATGACCCTTCCTTCGTGTGCGAGTTCCCAGTGACCGCCGCTCGACGGTGGCGGGTTGCGCTGCATCGGGACCCGCCACCCGTGCCCGTCGGCCGCTCAGTCGGTGTGTTCGGCGACCGGGACGAGTGGCGGGTGTTCCTCCGGAGTGGCTGTGGGTGGGCGTCGGAGCAGGAGGAGCGCGGCGAGCAGGCCGATGCCGGCCAGGACGGCGGTGGCGAGAAACCCGGCCTGGTGGCCTTCGACGAGCGCACCGACTGGGTCGCCGCCGGCACCGATGACGTCGTTGGTGCGGGAGACCGCGACCGTCGACACGATGGCGACTCCGACGGCGGCACCGATCTGGAAGGTGGTGTTGCTCAGACCGGATGCCACACCGGCCTCGCGTTCGCCGACGCCGGCCAGCGCGGCGATCGACACGGTGACGAACGTGAAGCCCACGCCGAGGCCGGAGACGAGCAGACCGAGGAAGATGTCGCCGAAGTAGCTGCCGTCGGCCGAGACCTGGGTGAAGTACAGGCAGCCGACCCCGAGCAGGACCAGGCCGGCGGATGCGACCACCCTGAATCCGAGCTTGAGCACCAGGCCCTGCCCGACGATGGCAGCAACGGCCACACTCACCGGGAACACCACCGAGGTGAGACCGAACCTGACCGGGGAGAAACCGAGCACCTGCTGGGCGTAGAGCGTGAGCAGGAACGGCATCCCGAACGCCACGCTCGAGAACAGCACCATGGTCGCGTTCGCGCCGACCAGCGTCCACGACCGGAAGATTCGCAACGGCAGCAACGGCTGCGCCACCCGAGACTCGATCACCGCGAAAAGCACGAACAGCGCCGCGGAGCCGGCCAGCAGCCCGATCGTCTGCGGGTCGCTCCAGCCCGCCTCCGGCGCCTCCACCACCGCGTACACCAGCAGCACCAGGGCCGCCGTCGCCGACAGCGCACCCAGCGGGTCGAACCCGCGACGCTGCTGTGTGGCCCGGCTCTCGGACAGCAGCCGCGGCGCAAGCGCCAGCGCCAGGACACCGATCGGGACGTTGATCAGGAACACCCACTCCCAGCTGATGTCGGTGAGCGGGCCGCCGATCAGCCAACCAGCCGTCCCGCCGATGCCACCCAGCGAGCCCCAGATGCCCAGCGCCTTGTTCCGCTCCGCGCCCTCCTCGAACGTTGTCATGACGATCGACAACGCCGTGGGCGTCAGCACGGCCGCCCCCACCCCTTGGAAGGAGCGGGCGGCGATCAGCGCCGCAGGCGACCAGGCCAGCCCACACAGCAGCGAGGCCACCGTGAACAGCACCAACCCCACCATGAACATCCGGCGCCGGCCCAGCAGATCCGACGAGCGACCACCCAGCAGCAGCAGCCCACCGAAGCTCAGCGCGTACGCGCTCAGCACCCATTGCAGGTCACTCGGCGCGAAGCCCAGATCGGCCTCGAGCGAGGGCAATGCGACGACCACGATCGCCGAATCCAGGATCACCATGAAGAACGCCCCGCACAGCAGCGCCAGCGCCTTCCAGCGCCGCGGATCGGGCCCGACCTGGACCATGACACTCTCCAAGCTTCTGAGTTAGTTGGACGACTAACTCACCATGATGTCCAGGCGTTGCACAAGCACTGTTCACCAGGAGCAGAACGAGGCCGTGACAGCCGGCGGCGCGCCGCCGGCGACGCTGTCCACTGTTCAGAGAGTGATTGCGGGTGCCCGGCGATCACCCCGCGTCATCAGCGCCCGGAGATGGCCGGCCAGCGTCGCCTTGTGCTCCAACGGCACTGGCCAGAATCGCTCTGACCAGCCGCTACACGGTTGTCGAGCTGCCGGGAGTCGAACCCGGGTCAGGTGATTCCCCATTCTCGGTTGGAGCGTTCGCGTGGTTCCGGCACGGCCGCGGGGCTGCTCGGGACGCCAGATGGTGCCCCGGCCGGTGCCGGCGTCGATGAGATCGAGCATGCCGTCGACGCCCCGCCTGGAGGCGTCGGGATCGGCGGGTCCGGGCCGGCTGACGAACTCGTCAGTGAGGTCCACGTCGCCATCGGGTGCATCAGCCAGGGTGACGGTGACCAGCTCGCGTGGGCCACCATCCGAACCGCGCGCTCATGCAGCTACCGCGGGTACCTCGAGGGACGTGCCATGACCTCATCCTCAACTGATGAAGTCTCCGGACATCCCGAAGCGGTTCCGTACAGGGCACACCGAATTCCACGGATGCGCCGCGGAGGGGGGCCAATTCGGCCACATCGCCGCGACGACGATCATGACGCGGTAGCCTCCGTGAAGGTACTTCTGTTCACACCCGATCGTGGCGGCGACCGGGGACGGGAAGGGAAGGATCCCGTGCCATGGAGCATCTCTCGGTGTCCGAAACGCCTACCTGCTCCCTGAGACACTCAGCCCTGCCCGCCGGTCATGCTGCATGGCCTGATCGAGCACGCGGGGCCGCCGGACCGCCTCGCCGTCGCGACGGCTCCGGAGCGGGCTAGGAGCGCGCGGTGGCGGAGACTGGGCGATCACCGATCCGGGCGCCGTCGCTCACCGACGCCATCATCCCCCTGGCTGTGCTCGCCTGCCTCATCTCAGCTGCGCTCGCGATGTTCGGCCTCGATGCGCTCGACGGCCCGGTCCAGGTCGCGCTGGTCCTGTGCTGCATGGTCGCGGCGCTCATCGCTGTCAAGAACGGACACCGCTGGGAGGAGGTCCAGAGCGCCGGGCAGGGCGCGCTGGCCTCGGTCACGAGCGCGATCTTCATCCTGCTGGCGGTCGGTGCCCTCATCGGCGTCTGGAATCTGTCCGGAACGATCCCGACGCTCGTCTACTACGGGATCCAGGTCCTCACGCCGGGGTGGTACTACGCCGCTGCTGCCGTCATCTGCGGCGTCGTGGCGATGACCATCGGCAGCTCGTGGACCACGGCGGGGACGATCGGCGTCGGCCTGGTCGCGATCGCCACCATGCTGGGCGTCTCACCAGCGATCACGGCCGGCGCTGTCATCTCCGGCGCGTACCTCGGCGACAAGACCTCACCGCTATCGGAGACCACCGTCCTGGCCGCGCAGATGGTGAAGGTCGACGTCTATGCGCACATCAAGCGGCAGGTGTGGACGTCGTTACCCGCCTTCGCCATCGCGGTCGCGGTCTTCCTCATCCTCGGCCTCGCGACGGACACCGGTGATGTCGACGCGGTCCCGACCTCGGTCGAGCTCCAGTCGCTCGACCAGGTGTACTGGATCACCCCGTTGACCCTGCTGCCGCTCGTGCTTCTCGCGGTCCTGTCGATCCGGAAGGTGCCGGCGTCGCTCGCGCTGGCGTTCTCGGCGCTGTTCGCCGGAGTCCTCGGCGCGTTCCTGCAGCCCGAGGTGATGCGCGATTTCGTCGGCGGTGCGGACAACGCCGTCGTTGGGTCGATCAAGGGCGTCTGGAGCGCCATGGCGAACGGCTTCACGATCGACTCGGGCACTTCCGAGATCGACCAGTTGCTGTCGCGCGGCGGTATGGACAGCATGCTGCCCACGCTGTGGCTGATCATCGGCGCGGTCACGTTCGGCGCGCTGCTCGAGGGGTTCGGCCTGATCTCCCGGTTGCTCGATCCCCTGATCAGAGCCGCGACCAGCACCGGCCGGCTGTTCCTGAGCGTGTTCGCCTGCGCGTTCGGCCTCAACGTGGTGGCCGGTGACCAGTACATCGCTCTGGTGCTGCCCACACGGATCTTCCGAGCCGAGTTCGCCAAGCGCGGGTTGGGCCCGGCCAACCTGTCACGGCTGGCTGCCGACTGCGGCACCGTCACGTCCCCACTGGTGCCGTGGAACTCGTGCGGCGCCTTCATGGCCGCGGTGCTGGGCGTGCCCACTCTGCTGTATCTGCCCTACTGCATCTTCAACCTGGCGAGTCCCGTGCTGAGCGTGGTGTACGGATTCACCGGATTCACGATCGAGCACGTGACGCCGGTCGCCGACCCGCCCGCCGAACAGCCGGCGGCCTGACCTGCTTACGTCGAACGGATGGAGGACCCATGGCCGGCACGGAGGTCACCAAGCCGTCCGCACAGCAGCTCACGTTCGTCACCATCACCGCGATGGTCGTCGGCTCGATGGTGGGTGCCGGAGTCTTCTCACTGCCGTCTCGGTTCGCCCAGGAGACCGGCATTGCCGGAGCGCTGATCGCGTGGGTCATCGCCGGGACGGGCATGTTGATGCTCGCCTTCGTCTTCCAGACCCTCGCCCTCCGCAAGCCCGACCTCGATGCCGGTGTCTACGCCTATGCCAAGGCCGGATTCGGTGAGTACATCGGCTTCTTCTCCGCCTTCGGATACTGGGCCAGCGCCTGCGCCGGCAACGTCACGTACTGGATCCTGATCATGTCGACGGTCGGCGCCGTCGTCCCGGCCCTCGGCGACGGCGACACCCTGCTCTCGCTCGCGCTCTCGACGGCGGGCGTGTGGCTGTTCTACCTGCTGATCCGGCGCGGTGTGAAGGACGCGGCGGCGATCAACCGGATCGTCACCGTCGCCAAGGTCATCCCCATCCTGATGTTCGTCGTCCTGGCGCTGTTCGCGCTCGATCCCGAGGTCTTCGCCGCCAACTGGAGCGGCGACAGCGACGTCGGATCGCTCTACGACCAGGTCACCGGCACGATGCTGGTCACCGTGTTCGTGTTCCTCGGCGTCGAGGGCGCGAGCGTCTACTCCCGCCACGCGAAGCGACGCAAGGACGTCGGCCGGGCGACCGTGCTCGGCTTCCTTGCGGTCTTCAGCGTCTTCGCGTCCGTCACCATCGTGTCGTACGGCATCCTGCCGTACAACGAGATGGCGGATCTGCGGCAGCCCTCCATGGGCGGCGTGCTCCAGGCGGCGGTCGGCGAGTGGGGCGCGGTCTTCGTCAGCGTGGGGTTGATCGTCTCGGTGCTGGGCGCCTACCTGGCATGGACGCTGATGGCCGCGGAGGTGCTGTACGTCGCGGCGAAGGACGACGACATGCCGCGGTTCCTGAACAAGATCAGTGACGTCGACGTCCCCGGCCCGGCGTTGCTGATGTCGACGATCCTCGTCCAGGTCATGCTCGTCGTCACCATGTTCTCCGCGGACGCGTTCAACTTCGCCCTCAACCTCACCAGCGCGTTGACCCTCATCCCGTTCCTGTTCGCCGCCGGGTACGCGCTCAAACTGGCTTTGACCCGGGAGACGTACGTCGAGAACCCTCGCGGGCACGGCCGCGAACTGATCGTCGGCGCCGTCGCCACCCTCTACACCGCGTTCCTGCTCTATGCGGCGGGTCCCAAGTTCATCCTGCTGTCGTTCATCATCTACGCACCCGCGACGATCCTGTTCGTCATGGCCCGCCGCGAACAGGGCAGGCGGGTGTTCGCACCGATCGAGCTCGTCATCCTCGCCATCTCGATCTGCGGCGCCGTCGCCGGCGTCGTCGCCCTCGCCACCGGCGCCATCACCATCTGAACGGCGGCGACGCGATGCCACGCCGCAGGCCGCCGAGAAAGGGAGACCCATGACCACCCAGAACCAGAGCGAGACGTACGGGGTGCACTCCGAGGTCGGCCGGCTGCACAAGGTGCTCGTGTGCGCGCCCGGGCTCGCGCACCGGCGGCTGACGCCGACCAACGCCGACGACCTGCTGTTCGACGACGTCATGTGGGTGGAGAACGCCCAGCGCGACCACGCCGACTTCGTGAACAAGCTGACCGTCCGCGGCGTCGAGGTCGTCGAGCTGCACGACCTGCTGGCCCAGACGATGGCGATCCCGAAGGCGCGGTCCTGGCTGCTCGACCGCAAGATCGTCGCCAACGACGTCGGCCTGGGTCTCGTCGACGACACCGTCGCCTTCCTCGAGTCGCTCGCGCCGCGACAGCTCGCGGAGTTCCTGATCGGCGGATTGGCGACGTCGGACCTGCCCGCGGTCTTCCGGCCCGGCTACCTCGCTCTGGCCCGGGAGTCCACCGGTGTCCGCGAATACCTGATGCCGCCGCTGCCGAACACCCTGTACACGCGGGACACCACGTGCTGGCTCTACGGCGGGGTCACGCTGAACCCGCTGTACTGGCCGGCCCGACACGACGAGACCCTGCTGATGAAGGCGATCTACACCTTCCACCCCGATTTCGCCGGCTCCACCGTCTGGTGGGGCGACCCCGAACAGGACTGGGGCCAGGCCACGTTCGAAGGCGGCGACATCATGCCGGTCGGCAACGGCGTGGTGCTGATGGGCATGAGCGAACGGACCTCACGCCAGGCGATCACCCAGGTCGCCGCCACACTCTTCGCCCGCGGCGCGGCCGAGCGTGTGGTGGTCGCCGGCATGCCGAAACTACGGTCGGCGATGCACCTCGACACCGTGTTCACCTTCGTCGACCGCGACATCGTCACGCTCCACCCGTCCATCATGGACCGGGTCCACGCGTTCTCTCTCCGGCCGAGCGACACCGCACCCGGGGTGGAGGTCACCGACGAGGGCACCCGGTCGTTCGTCGACGTGGTGGCCGAGGCCCTCGGGCTGCCCGAGCTGCGGGTGATCGCCACCGGCGGTGACGTCTACGAGTCCGAACGCCAGCAGTGGGACAGCGGCAACAACGCCGTCGCCCTGGAACCGGGCGTGGTCTTCACCTACGACCGCAACACGCGGACCAACACCCTGCTGCGCAAGGCCGGCGTGGAGGTCGTCACCATCGTCGGCGCCGAACTCGGCCGCGGCCGGGGCGGCGGCCATTGCATGACCTGTCCCATCATCCGTGAGCCGGTGGAGTTCTGACATGCCGATCATCTCGCGCGCGCTGACCGCCGCCGGGCTGTCGACGGTGCTGCTGCTCGCCTCGTGCGTGGACGGCACCGGCCGCGACGTCGAATACGGCCTTTCCGCGGTCCCCGACCTGGGCGACCTCGACGGTCGCACCCTGGTGGCGGACCGGATCGTCGACCCCGACCGGGACATCGTGCCGAGCTCGCGGATCACGATGTCGTTCACCACCGACTCGGTCAGCGTCGACGCCGGCTGCAACACCTTGACGGGGACGGCGTCGATCGACGACCACGAGCTGGTCGTCGACCAACTGGCCTCCACCCTCCAGGCATGCGATGACGCCCTCGAGGAGCAGGATCGGTGGCTGACGTCGTTCCTCACGTCGCGGCCCAGGTTCGACCGGACCGACGACGACTTCCACCTCAGCCGCGACGACACCGAGATCCACTTGACTCTCGAGGACGACTGAGCCGGTCCACCACGTCGTGCTGACGGGCTATCCGCGAGGATCCACGCCATCGCAACCCCTCCTCTCGCGCCCGGTCGCGCGGTCCGACGACAGCACCGCGCGCATCGCGGATCCAGGCTCCGACCAGCCGCTACACGGTTGTGAGCTGCCGGGAGTACGTCATGATGGCGCTGTGATCACCGCAGGGCCAGCGGCGGCCGCCGAGACCGCTGCGGACGGCGTCGGCGGGCGCCACGGACCCCGAGCGGTCAGTCGGCGACGGCGGCAGACTCGTGGCCCAGGTTCGACAGCACACCGGAGCGCGTAGCGTCCTCCGACGCCAGGACGCCGCCGTTGGCGACGTCGTCGGGCTCGATGTGCTCGAAGGCGATCCGGACGTCGCCCGGCCGCGCCCCCAGGGTTTCGACGGCGGCGGAGGTGACGGCCTCGGCGAAGGCGCGCTTCTGCTCCACAGTGCGCCCGCGCAGCAGCTGGACGGTGATGCTCGGCATGTCGATCAGTCCTTTCAGAGGGCCGTGATCACGGTCTTGAGCTCGGTGAAGTCGTCCAGCCCGAACGAGCCGAGCT
Organism: Jiangella ureilytica; assembly: GCF_004348545.1. Taxonomy (GTDB): domain Bacteria; phylum Actinomycetota; class Actinomycetes; order Jiangellales; family Jiangellaceae; genus Jiangella; species Jiangella ureilytica. Next base: position 9,964 of record NZ_SMKL01000065.1, read on the forward strand.
CGCGGCCCCAGCCCGACTCCTTGAACCCGCCCCGCGGCAGAACCACGTCGTCCGCGTGCCAGGTGTTGAGCCAGACGGTGCCGGCCCGCAGCGCCGACCCGGCACGGTGCGCCCGCGCGACGTCGCGGGTCCAGACGCCGGCGGCGAGGCCGTAGCGGGTGTCGTTGGCCAGCCGGAACACCTCGTCCTCGGAGTCGAACGGCACCGCCGTCACGACCGGGCCGAAGACCTCGTTGCGCTGGATCTCCGCGTCCTCCGCGACGCCCGTGAGCAGTGTCGGCTCCATGAAGAACCCGCTCTCGAGGCCTCGACGACCGCCGGCCACCGCGGAAGCGCCGGCCCGGATCCCGCCCTCGACGTAGCCGAGCACCATCGCCTGCTGCTCGGCGGTGATGAGCGGGCCCATGTCGGTCGACGGGTCGAACCCGTTCCCGAGCTTCGTCCCCCGAGCGATCGCCGCCACCCCGGCCACCACCTCGTCGTACGCCGACCGCTCGACGTAGAGCCGCGACCCGTTGACGCAGCACTGGCCCTGGTTGAAGAAGCCCGCGTGCGCGGACCCGGCGATGGCCGCCGGCAGGTCGGCGTCGGCGAAGATGATGTTCGGCGCCTTGCCGCCCAGCTCGAGCGACACCTTCTTGAGGTTGCCCGCGGCGGCCTCGACGATCTTCTTGCCGACGGCGGTCGACCCGGTGAACGCGACCTTGTCGACGCCGGGGTGCCGGACCAGCGCCGCGCCCGCCTCGCCGAACCCGGTCAGGACGTTCAGCACGCCGGGCGGGAAGCCGGCCTGGAGGAACAGCTCGCCCAGCCGCAGCGCGGACAGCGGCGTCTGCTCGGCCGGCTTGAGCACGACGGTGTTGCCCGCGGTGACCGCGGGGATCACCTTGAAGCAGGCCATGAGCAGCGGGAAGTTCCATGGCACGATCCCGGCGACGACGCCGACCGGCTCGCGCACGGTGTAGGCGAAGTACGGCGCGTCGGCCGACATCGGGATCGTGGTGCCCTCGATCTTCGTCGCCCAGCCGGCGAAGTAGCGGAACAGCTCGGCGGCCGTGGCCACGTCACCGTCGCGCGCCCCGAGGAACGGCTTGCCGTTGTCCAGGGTCTCGAGCTGGGCCAGCTCGTCGGCGTGCTGGTCGATGAGCTCGGCCATGCGCCAGAGCAGCCGCGCGCGCTGACGGGGGGTGGTGCGGCGCCAGGCAGACCCGGGCTCGAAGGCGGCCCGGGCGGCGGCCACCGCACGGTCGACGTCCTCGTCGCCGCCGTGGGCGACGCGGGCGAGCACCGCGCCGGTCGCGGGGTCGAGGGTCTCGAAGGTCCGCCCCGACGCGGCGGCGGACCAGGTGTCCCCGATCAGCAGTGGACGCTCGGCCGAGATGAACTCGGAGACCGCCGGGAGCAGGTGGTCACGGGAGGCATCGGTCGTGGTCATCGAGGGCGCCTTTCTGCACGGAAGGGAGTCATTTCAGTACCGCCACCTTGGAACGGTCGATGGTCACGCTGACCGCGATGATGATCAGCACGCCGTAGAAGATCGGTTCGAAGCCGGCGTCGACGCCGATGAGCGAGAGCCCGGTCCGCAGCAGCACCACGATCAGCGCGCCGACGACGGTCCGGAACAGCCCGCCGTGGCCGCCGGTGATCGCCGTCCCGCCGACGATGACCGCCGCGACCGCCGGCAGGAGCAGGCTCTCGCCGAGCGTCGGCGCGCCGCTGAACGTGCGGGCGACGAGCAGCACGCCGGCCAGCCCGGCGCACGCGCCGGACACGCCGAACGCGGCGATCTTCACCATGCTCACCGGCAGTCCGGCCAGCCGGGCCGCGGGCTCGGCGTGGCCGACGGACGCGACCCACCGGCCGAACGGGGTGAACCTCATGACCGCGCCGAGCACGACGACGACACCCAGCGCGATCACCAGCGCGCTCGGAACGGTGCCGCCGATGCGGGTGAACGCCCAGCGCAGCGCCGCGATGTCGGTGACGGCGACGGTGCTGGCGCCGGAGAACGCCAGCGCCAGGCCGGTCCACAGCGACATCCCGCCGAGGGTGACGATGAACGACGGCACCCGTGCGGCGATGTGGATCCAGCCCTGCACGACCCCGGCCAGCGCGCACACCAGGACGACCGGCACCACCACCGCGCCGGACATCGACGGCACCCACAGCGCGGTGAGCACCGACGCGAACGACGCCAGCGCCCCGATGGACAGGTCGATGCCGCCGCACAGGATGACGACGGTGATGCCCACCGCCAGCACCATCAGCGGCGCCGCGGAGTCGGCCATGGTGGTGAGGCTGCGCTGGGTCAGCAGGTCGGGGTTGCGCAGTGAGAGCAGGACCAGCAGGACGGCCAGGATGATCAGCGGCATGAACCGGACCAGCTCACGCCGCACGCGGCTCGACCCGTCCGGCTGCCGCGGTGCCTCGGAGGGCCGCGCCACCTCGGGTGCGGTGTCGGTGCTCATACCATCTCCTCGAGGATCACGACGGGATCCGGCTTGGCGCCCTTCGGGGTCTCGACGGTCGTCACGACCTCGCCGTCCTTCATGACCACGACGCGGTGGCTGAGCGCGATCATCTCCTCGAGCGTGTCGGACAGCAGCAGCACCGCGCAGCCGGCCGCGGCCAGGTCCCTGATCAGCGCATAGACATCGGACTTGGCGCCGACGTCGAGGCCGCGGGTCGGGTGGTCGAGGATCAGCAGCCGGAGATCGTCGTCGATCATCCAGCGCGCCAGCACGACCTTCTGCTGGTTGCCGCCCGACAGCGTCCCGATCGCGGTGTCCGGCGACGGCGTCTTGATGCCGAGCCGCCGCACCCAGTGGTCGACGAGGCCGCGTTCGCGCTTGACCTGCAGCACCGGCCCCGAACACACCTCGCCGACGTGTGCCATGGACAGGTTCTCGGCCACCGACATCGGCGGGATGATGCCGTCGGTCCGCCGCTCCGACGGGACGTAGCCGACGCCCGACCGCACGGCCGACCGCGGCGAGCCGAGCCGGAACGGCTGGTCGTCCAGCGTCACGCGGCCACCGGACGACCGGATCGCCCCGAACAGCGCCCGGCAGACGTCCTCACGCCCCGACCCCTGGACGCCGGCCACGCCGACGACCTCACCGGCCCGGACCTCGAAGCTCACCTTCGTGCAGCCGGCGGTGGACAGGTTCTCCACCCGCAGCCGCACGGGGGCGCCGTCGCACTCGCGCTGCGCCTCGTCGTGGTAGTGGCTGCCGCCGGACTCGCGGCCGATCAGCAGGTGGTGCAGGTCGGTGGCGTCGACGGCGGACGGGTCGACCTCGGCGACGACCTGGCCGTTGCGCAGGACGTAGACGCGGTCGGACACCTCCAGCACCTCGTCGAGCCGGTGCGACACGAACACCACCGACGCCCGCCGGCGCAGCCGCTCGATCTGCGCGAACAGCGTCGCGATCTCGTCGCGCTCGAGCACGCTGGTCGGCTCGTCGAGGAGCACGACCGGCTCGCCGGTGATGCGCTCCTCGATGGTCAGCACCTTCGCGACCTCGACCATCTGCCGCTGCGCGAACGTCAGCGTGTCGGTCCGGGCGCCGGGGTCGATCCTCGAGCCGATCTTGTCCAGCTGCTCCTGGGCCAGCGTCTTCATCGCCCGCCACCGGTAGATGCCGCCGCGGACGGCGGACCGCTCGGCGCCGAGCAGGATGTTCTCGGCGACGGTGAGGTTCGGCACCAGCGACTGCTCCTGGAAGACCATGCCGATGCCGACGGAGCCGGCGTGCGCCACGCCGCGGAGGCGAACCGCCTCGCCGCGGACCCGGATCGTGCCCGCGTCGGGCGTCACGAGCCCGACCAGCGACTTCAGCAGCGTGGACTTGCCCGCGCCGTTCTCGCCGATCAGGCCGACGACCTCGTGCGGGCGGACCTCGAAGCTCATGCCGTCGAGCGCCGTGACGCCCGGGTACCGCTTGGTGAGTCCCTCGACCGAGAGGACCGGGTCGCTCATTTGACCACCCCCAGCCGGTGCCGGACGGGCCACGTCGCGGCGGCGACGGCGACCACGACGATGACGCCCTGGACCGCCTGCTGGGCGTACGGGCTGACGCCGGCGAGGATCAGCCCGTTCTGCAGGACGGTGAGCACGAGCACGCCGATCATCGACTGCAGCACCCCGCCGCGCCCGCCGACCAGCAGCGTGCCGCCGATGACGGCCGCCGCGATCGCGGAGAAGTTCAGCCCCGACCCCGCTTGCACCACGCCCGACCCCAGCTGGGACGTCGCCATGACGGCGCCCAGCCCGTAGAAGGCGCCGGCGACGGCGAACGCCGCGGTCTTGTAGCGCGCGACCGGCACGCCGGAGAGCCGCGCGATGTCCTCGGCGCCGCCGATGGCGTACGCGTAACGGCCCACGCGGGTGTAGCGCTGGATCAGCCAGCCGACGAGGATCGCCCCGGCCGCCACCCAGCTCACGATGGTGAACCCGAGGAACCGCGACGACGCCCAGTCGCCCAGCCACGGGTCCTCGACGATCGGCCGCTCCCCGGAGAACAGGATCGTGGCCACACCCAGCCCGATGGCGTAGACGCCCAGCGTCGTCAGGAACGACGGGATCCGCAGCCGGGTCGACAACACCCCGCTGAGCAGCCCGAACGCCGCACCCAGCGCGACGGTCGCCGCCACCCCGAGCACGCCGAGGTCCAGCCCGGTCCGTGAGTTCGCGACCAGCAGCGCGACGGTGAGCGCGCACGCGCCGATCACGCCCTCGACGGACAGGTCGATCGCCCCGAGCAGCAGCACGAAGGTGAGCCCGACCGTGACGACGGCCAGCACGGCGGCCGCGTCGACGACGGCCACCACGTTGTCCCAGCTGCGGAACTGCGCGTCGAGGACCGAGAAGACCAGGATCATCAGCACGAGGGCGGCAAGCGACGCGGTGGTTTGAACGGCGTCGGTGCCGCGCGGGCGCCACACCAGTCGCCCGCCGGACGCCGCCGGCCCCGGCCCCAGGGGCGGGGCCGGTCCGGCGGCGTCCGCGGCGCGTGGCTGCGCCGTGTCTGGCGAGGACATCAGCCGATCGGCCCCGTGGCTCGGTCGAAGAGGCTGCCGCACTCGAAGTCGTCCATGTTCAGCTCCGGCTCGGCGAACTCGGCGGCGTTGGTCTGGTCGATGAGGAACTGCTCGGCGAAGAACGCGCGGTCGTCGTTCGCGACGTCGGCCACGTCGAGCTCGCCGGTCGCGGCGCAGTACCCCATGGCCAGGCCGATCGCGCCCTGCCACGGGCCGTCGCTGGACACCGTCGCCGTCATCGTGCCCGCCTCGATCGCGGCGATCGCCTCCGGGACCGCGTCGATGCCCACCACACCGACGCCGGTGATCCCGGCCGCCTCCAGCGCCTGCACGGCGCCGAGCGCCATGTCGTCGTTGGCCGCCCAGACCCCGCCGACGTGCTCGCCGTGCGCCGTCAGCAGCGTCCGCGTCACGTTCAGCGCCTCGGCGCGATCGAACCCGGCGGTCTGCTCGTCGAGCAGCTCGACCTCCGGGTGCTCCGACAGCGCCCGCTGCAGGCCGGCGAACCGGTCCTGGGCGGCGGAGGTGTCGAGGATGCCCTGCAGCGCGATGATGCCGCCGCTGCCGCCCATCTGCTCGATCAGCGCCTTGGCGATGAGGTAGCCGGACTCCTCGCCGTCGTAGGTGATGTGCGAGACCCAGCGGTCGTAGCCGTCCCACGGGTTGAGGTCGGCGGGCTTGTTCCACTGGGTGACGAGGAACGCGCCGGCCTCGTCCGCCGCGGCGACGATCGGTGCGGTGTCGGAGTCGCCGTTGGGCAGCACGTTCAGCACGGCGCACTCCATGCCGCTGCCGGCGAGGGCCTGGCGGATCTGCTCCTGCTGGCGCTGCGAGTCGCCGTCGTAGGTGAGGTGCTGCTGCTCGAGGCCGACGGACTCGGCGAACTCGTCGCCGCCGGCGAGCCAGGCCGCCTCGTACGGGTTGGTCTGGTTGCGGACCTGGCCGATCAGGGTGATGTCCTCGGGGCTGCAGCTGCCGCCGTCCCCCGACGCGCTGGAGGTGCCGCTGTCGTCGGCACAGGCGGTGAGCAGGAGGCCGCCGGCGAGGACGCCGGTGAGGACCGCCAGGCGCTGACGTGTGGGTTTCCTCATTGAAGTTCCCTCTCCGCTTCGGACAGTCCGCGGGCGCGGGCTGCGAGGTCCTATCTGCGGTGCGCTGACTATCGGGCGCTCCAGCCCCCGTCCACGAGCAGGACGTGTCCCGTCACGTAGTCGGAGGCGCTGGACGCCAGGAAGACCGCGGCGCCGACGAGGTCGGACGGCAGGCCCCAGCGACCCGCGGGGATGCGGTCGCCGATGCTCGTCGCCCGCGCCGGGTCGGTGCGGAGCCGGGCCGTGTTGTCAGTGACGATGTAGCCGGGCGCGATGGCGTTGACCTGCACCCCGCGCGGCGCCCACTCGTTCGACAGCGCCCGGGTGACGCCCGCGACGGCGTGCTTGCTCGCCGCGTACGACGACACCCCGATGCCGCCCTCGAACGAGAGGAGGCTCGCGATGTTGATGACCTTGCCGCTGCCGCGGGCCACCATCGGCCCGGCGACGCGCTGGGTCAGGAAGAACAACGACGTCAGGTTGACGTCGAGCACCCGGTTCCAGGAGCTCGCGTCGACCGTGAGCGCGTCCTCGCGGTGGATCACCCCGGCGTTGTTGACCAGGATGTCGATATCGGCCGGCAGCTGGTCGTCGAGCGCACCGCTGGCGATGAGCTCCGGCTGGGCCAGGTCGAGGTCGACGGTGGTCGCCGTCCGGCCGAGCTCCTCGACCGCCTCCTTGGTGGCGTCGAGGCTGCCGCTCCGCCCGACGAGGACGAGATCGGCGCCCGCGAGAGCGAGGCCCATCGCGATCGCCCGGCCGATCCCCCGGCTCACGCCGGTGACCAGCGCCGTTCGCCCGACCAGTGAGAAGGCCTGCAGGTCGGCGGACTGCGGGGCGGCCTGGCGGCCGTCGGTGCTCACAGGGCCTCCAGCGCGACGGGGTCGAGGTCGCCGTAGTCGGTGTTCTCGCCGGCCATGGCCCAGACGAACGCGTAGGAGCCGGTGCCCGCGCCCGCGTGGACCGACCACGACGGCGAGATGACCGCTTCGCCGTCGGCGACCCACAGGTGCCGTGTCCTGTCCGGCTCGCCCATGACGTGCAGGACGCGGTCGCCGTCGGACAGCCCGGTGTAGAGGTAGACCTCGGTCCGGCGGTCGTGGCGGTGCGGCGGCATGGTGTTCCACACCGACCCCTCGGCGATGACGGTGACGCCGAGCTGCAGCTGGCACGACGGGTGCCCGCCCGGGCCCCACACGTAGCGGTACAGGCTGCGGACGCTGGCGCCGCGCTGCTCGCCCAGCTCGACCGGCTCGGTCTCGCCGCGGCGGAAGACGGCGACGCCGTGGTCGGTGTGCGCGGTGGCGGAGACCAGGTAGAACCTGGCGCCCGCGCCGCGGAACGCGACCCGCCGGCCCAGGCCGACGTAGGCGCCGTCGAGCGTGCCGAGCTCGTACGGGGCGTCGTCGACGAGCACCTGGCCCGGGCCGCCGACGTTGATGACGCCGAGCTCGCGCCGTTCGAGGAAGTGCGCCGCGCGGAGCGGCTCGAAGGCCGGCAGGGCCAGCGCCTCGTCTCCGGCCGGTACCGCGCCGGCGAGGACCATGCGATCCTCATGCGTGTAGACCGCGCGCACCTCACCGTCGGCGAACAGGCCGTCGACGAGGTAGCGGTCCCGCAGCTCGGCGTTGGTGGCCGTCTCGACCGACGCTGGCGCGGTCGCCTGGCGGACCTCCATCATGTGCTCTCCCATCGAACGTCGAATCGGCGAGACGGGTGGGACGCGACCGCTTCGGTTCACATATGCGGACCGCTGTCCTCATTTGCGATCGCACTCAACCAGGATGTGAATGAGCTGTCAAGGATGGGTCTGCTAGCTTTGTCTGTGATGAGCGTCGACGAGATGGCCGGCCACCCCGACACCGACGGGGCCGACGACGGCGACTTCCAGCCTGTGAAGTCGGCCGGTCGGGTCCTCGAGGTGCTCGACGTGCTCGCCTCGACGGGCCCGCAAACCATGCGCGACCTCGCCGACCAGCTGGGCGTGCCGAAGAGCAGCATGCACGCGCTGCTGCGCACCATGCAGCACTACGGCTGGCTCGAGCTCGACACCACCGGCAAGCAGTACGGCCTGGGCGTCCACGCGCTGCTCGTCGGGTCCGCCTACGTGGACGGCGACGACGTCGTGGCCCGCACCAGCCCCATCCTCGACACCCTCGCCGAGAACACCGGCGAGACGGTGCACCTCGGCCGGCTCGAGGGCGACTCCGTCGTCTACATGGCCAAACGCGAGTCGGTGCATCCGCTGCGCATGTTCTCGGCGGTCGGCCGCCGGCTCTCGGCCTACTCCACGGCACTGGGCAAGTGCCTGCTCGCGGGCCTGACCGACGAAGAGATCGCCGAGCGCATGCCCGAGAAGCTCGAGGCCGTCACCGAGAAGACCATCACCGACCCCGACCTGCTGATCAAGGACATCCGCCGGGCCCGGGTCCGCGGCTACGCCATCGACGACGAAGAGACGACGCAGGGCCTGCGGTGCTTCGCCATCGCCCTCCCCCAGCGCGCCCCGACCCACGACGCCATCAGCATCTCGGTGCCGATCTTCCGCCTCGACGACGAGCGCCAAGAGGCGATCGTCCGGCTGCTCTTCGAGGCCCGCTACTCCTTCGCCCGCTGACCATCCGCCCGCTCCGGAATGATCACGTTCACCAGCCTGGTGAAGCCCGAGAACGCCCCGTGACGCACGCCGGCAACCGCTTACCAGAGCCCGCGGTGGGCCATCATGAGGATTACCCGAGCCGCAACACGCCTACAGACCTAGTGCGACACGCAATTCCCTAGTGAACGTGATCATTCCGAGGCGGAAATGCGGCCGGCGGGAACCGACCCCCTGGTGCTGTGAAGGCGAGGTCGCGGCGGCGCGGGTCACGTCCAAGCGCCCCCACCACGACGGCGCCTCGACCCCAGCGCGCGGACTCGAGGCGCGCCGCCGCCCCTCGACCATCGAGACAGTAGGGGCCTGACCCACGTCCGCACCCCCACGCCGAACTCGGCGATCATCCGGGCCGGTACCGTGACGCCGTGACCAAGGACTCGATGTCGCCGGAGCTACTGGCCCTGCTCAACGCCGACCTGGAAGACCTGGCGGCGAGGCTGCTGGTCGCCGCGTTCACCCCGCTGCTCGACCGCCCCTATCCCGCGCTCGCCCGAGTCGAGCTGGCCGAAGAGCTCGGCCGGCTGGGCGGCGTGAAGGTCCCCAATTTCGCCTGGAGCTTCAAGAGCCAGCCCGGCGCCGGCCTGGCCCGCCTCACCATCGAGCTCGTCCTGATGTGGGAGGAGGTCGGGCTGGCCGCCCGCGGCTTGCGCGACGAAGGCGAGGTCGTCCTGCTCTTCGCGGGCGAGACGGTCCTGCGCGACGACGACCCCGAGGAGGCGGCGCGGGAGGCCCTCGCGGGCACCGCCTGACCGGTAGCGCACGACCACACCGTCCACAGATGTGGACCGGAACGGCAAAATGTTCCACATCCGGGACAGAGTTCTTGACTCTGGACAATCGTGACCCCTATCGTCCGCGACAAGTGCCCGGTGCGGGGGGCCGGCCACGTGTCGCCGTCGTCGAACGATGGGGTTCCGAATGACCGAGCACAGAGCGTCAGCCCAGTCACGACTCGCCCGCTGGTTCGTGCGTCGATTCGCGCTGCTCCTGGCGCTGATCCTCGCCGCACCGGTCCTCACGGCCTTACCGGGGTCGGCCGCCGTCAGAGCGGCCTCGGAGCCCGGGGACACCACCCTGAACGTCCTGCTCTTCTACAAGCCCAACTTCCACGCCTCGCACGTGCAGGCGCGCCAGGCCGTGCGTGAGCTCGCCGCCGAGCTCGGCACGCAGTACGGCCAGACCGTCGAGATCACCGAGACCGACCAGCCCACGGTGTTCACCGAGGAGGGCCTGGCCGGCTTCGACACGCTGGTGTTCGCGCAGACCGGCGGCATCCTCTTCAACGACGCCCAGCGCACCGCCCTGAAGGAGTACATCCAGGGTGGCGGCGGCTGGATGGGCATCCACTACGCCGGCTGGTCGGCCGGCACGGTCAGCGAGCACGACGTCAACCCGTGGTATCTCGGTCTGCTCGGCGCGGTCTCCGAGGGTCACCCGGAGAACCCGGCCATCCGCTCCGCCACGGTCCGCGTCAGCGAGCCGGGCCACCCGCTGGCCGCGGGGCTGCCGGACTCCTTCGTCCGCAGCGACGAGTGGTACGACTGGAACGTCAACCCGGCCCAGAACGTCCGCACGATCCTCGAGGTCGACGAGACCACCTACACCGGCGGGCACCACGGCAGCAAGCACCCCGTCACCTGGTGTCAGGAGTACGACGGCGGCCGGTCCTGGTACACCGCCATGGGCCACGACGGCCCGTACTTCGCCGAGCCGGTCATGCGCACCCAGATCCGCAACGGCCTCGCCTACACCGCCGGCCTGCTCCCGGCCGACTGCTCGCCGCCTGCCAAGGACCACGCGGGTGAGTGGAGCCCCGTCACGCCGTGGCCGCTCATGGCGATCAACATGGCCCTCACACACGACGGCAAGATCCAGTCGTTCGGCAGCACGCCGACCGGCTGCACCGACGGCACCGCCTTCGACTGGAGCGGCAACGAGTGCGTCGCCCAGGGCGGGCAGTTCATGACCGACGTGTGGGACCCGGACGTGCCACGCACGCTGCTCAACCTCGCCGCCGGCCTGGTGCCCAACGGCACCTACACGGACCTGTTCTGCTCGATGCAGGTGCACGACCCGAGCCGCCGCGCGATGCTCACCGTCGGCGGCGACGACAGCCTCGGCGTCCGCAACGACCCGGTCAACGGCGCCGTCGGCGTCACCAGCTTCTCGACCCGGTCCGGGCTGCGCAATGAGGCTCCGATGAACGAGCCGCGCTGGTACCCGACCGGCACCGTGATGCCCAACGGCGACATCGTCGTCCAGGGCGGCAGCGTGCGCGGCGTCGCGGGTCCGGGCGTCCTCATGCCGGAGCGCTACAGCCCCGACGAGGGGTCCGGCTGGACGCTGCTGACCGGCGCCGAGAGCGCGGCCGCCTACGGCGACGGCGGCGGCGAGCTCGGGCCGGACGAGAACCGCTGGTGGTACCCGCGGGCCTTCGTCGCGCCGGGGAACGGCAACCTCTTCAACATCACCGGCACCCAGCTGTACGAGCTGGACCCGTCCGGCACGGGCACGCTGACCCTGCGCGGCCGCCTGCCCGAGAACATCGCCAACCAGGGCGAGCTGGGCAACCCCGTCGGCGCGACCTCGACCGCCGTCATGTACCGGCCGGGCAAGATCCTGCAGGTCGGTGGCGGCTGGTGGGGCAACGGCGGCGGCCCGGCCGGCGCCCGCGCCGGCTTCACCGTCGACCTCATGACCGACGGCGGCACGGCCGAGCCGGTGATCGAGGCGACCGAGCCGATGCGCTACCCGCGGCACTGGGCCAACTCGACGGTGCTGCCCACCGGCGAGGTGCTGGTCACCGGCGGCGGCAACCAGAACAACGGCGGCCAGGGCATCGCGACGGTGCCGGAGATCTGGAACCCCGACACCGGCGAGTGGACCAGCGACCTCAACCCCTACGCGCACGCCCGCCTGTACCACTCGACGGCGTTGCTGCTGCCCGACGGCCGGGTCATGATCGCCGGTGGCGGCGCACCCGGTCCGCGCAACTACACCGACGCGGAGTTCTACTCGCCGCCGTACCTGTTCGACGGCGACGAGCTCGCGGTGCGCCCGGACATCGTCGCGGCGCCGGACACGATCGGTTACGACGGCACCTTCGACGTCGAGGTCTCCGGTGACGTCGCCAAGGTGGCGCTGATCCGCAACGGCTCGGTGACCCACGGCTTCAACAACGCGCAGTCGTTCGAGGAGCTCGAGTTCGCCCGCACGAGCGAGGGCGAGATCACCGTCCAGGCGCCGGCCGACGGCACCTACGCGCCGCCCGGTGCGTACATGCTGTTCGTGCTCGACGCCGACGGCACCCCGTCGGTCGCGGAGATCGTCGAGATCGACCCCGAGACCGTCATGGACACCCGGACCCCGCTGGTCGACCAGTTCGAGTACCCGCGGGTGCCGGCCGAGTGGCGGGCCGAGAACCCGCCGATGACGATCGAGGTCGGTGCCGGCGACGGCCGCATGGCGCCCTGGTCCGTCGACAGCACCGTCGAGCTCGTGCGCGGCCTCGCGCCCGGCATGGGCGGGCTCGGCGTGGTCGGCTACCACCTCGACCTCGGCGAGTCCGGCAGCCTCACCCGGACCATCGACGACCTCGTGCCGGGCCGGGAGTACCGGATCTCACTGAGATACGCCCGCGACAGCAGGGTGTCGGTGCCGGCAGACGGCACCGTCAGCGCCGATCTGAGCATCGGGTCGCTCGACGCCACGATCACGGCGACCGCCGACGAGCCATCAGGCATCTCCGGGATCCCCAGACCGTCGACGTTCGGGACCTACGTCGGCACGTTCACGGCGACCGCGCGGTCCGAACCGCTGACCCTGACCGGGTCCGGGACCAGCGCCGGCGTCATCGTCGACGACCTCACCATCGTCGGCGTCGACCCCGGGGTCGAGGACGTGCCGATCCACTACACGCTCGACGAGGGCGAGGGCACGACGGCGGCCAACACCGGGCACCACGACGCGGCCGGCGCGGCGACCCTGACCGGCGCCGCCGGCTGGACGTCGTCGGGCGTGCACGGCGCGGCGCTGGACCTGCCCGGCGGCGACGCCGACTACGCCGACCTGCCCGACGGCCTGCTCTCCGGCGCCGAGGACTTCACGGTGTCGATGTGGGCCAACCCCGACTCGTTGAAGAACTGGATGCCGCTGTTCCAGATCGGCAACGGGACCGACACGTACTTCCTGCTCCAGTCGCAGACGCAGGCGGACGGCCCGACCGGCCTCGCCGCCACGTTCAAGGCCCAGCCCCCGGGCGGCGGCGCGGCGGTGGAGGAACGGCTGACACTCGGCAACGGGACCGACCTCACCCCGGGCGAGTGGACGCACGTGGCGTTCACCATGCAGGGCAGCACCGGCACCCTGTACCTGAACGGTGAGGAGGCGGGGACTCGCGACGACTTCTCGCTCGGCCTCGAGAACGTCGGGAACGGCGAGACGACGGCGGACAACTTCCTCGGCAACAACGAGTGGCCCGACCCGTCGTTCGCCGGCCTGATCGACGACGTGCGCGCCTACGACTCGGCACTGACGGCGGCGGACATCGCCGTCCTGCACGCCGACGGCGCCGCCGTCGCGACCACGACGAGCCTCACCGTGACGCCGTCGCCGTCGCCCTTCGGTGCGCCCGTGACCGTGTCGGCGACGGTGTCGGCTGACGGTGGTGCGGCCGCGAGCGGGTTCGCCGAGCTCTGGGTCGAGCCGGTGCGGCCGGACGACCCGGTCGACCTCAACCAGCGCCAGGGCGACCCCGTGGCCCTGTCCGCCGAGGGGACGGTGACCTTCCCGCCGGTGCAGCTGCCGGCCAGGGGCGACTACACGATCCAGGTGCGATACCTGGGTACCCTCGGCGAGCCCGGGACGCGGGCGTCGGAGGCGTCGGTGACGCACACCGTCGAGCGGCCGCCGCCGGGCGAGGGCATCCCGGTCCATTACACCTTCGACGAGGGCCAGGGCCGAACGGCCGCGAACTCCGGCACCGACCCGACCATCGGGGCGGCGACCCTGGGCGGCACGACGGGCTGGGCGACCGGCGGGCCCCGCGGCGGCGTGGTGACCCTGCCGGGTGGCGGCGCGACGACGGAGAACTTCGTCCGGCTGCCGAACAACCTCACCGCGTCGATGGAGGACGAGATCACGGTGTCGCTGTGGGCGCGGCCGAGTGCGCTGCCGAACTGGGTGCCGCTGTTCCAGATCGGCAATGGCACGGACACGTTCCTGCTGCTGCAGTCGCGGACGAACTCCGGATCGACCGGTTTCGGGGCGACGCTCAAGGCGCCCGGCAACCCGTTGCAGGAACGCCTCACGCTGGGCGGCGCCAACGACCTCACCGTCGGCGAGTGGACGCACGTCGTGTTCACGATGAGCGGCTCCACCGGCAAGCTCTACTTCGACGGCGAGCTGATGGGCACCCGGACCGACTTCACCCTGGGCATCGACGACGTCGGCCAGAACGGGAACACCACCAGCAACTACATCGGCAACAACGACTGGCCGGACTCCGCGTTCAGCGGCCAGGTCGACGACGTCCGCATCTACGCGCACGCGCTGAGCGACGAGGACGTCCTCGAGCTGTTCGAGGGCGAGCCGGCCGGACCGCTGGTCACGACGGCTGCGGCCGCACCGGCGGCCCCGGACGGCGCCGACGGCTGGTACGTCACGGCGCCGGCGGTCACGCTGTCGGCGACGGGCGGCACCGGCACGGTGACGACGGAGTACGCGTTCGGCTCGGGCGAGTGGACGGCCTACACCGGCCCGATCACCGTCCCGGACGGCGTGCACTCGCTGCGGTACCGGTCGTCGGACTCGGCCGGTGTGGTCGAGGAGGAGAAGACGCTCGACCTGAAGGTCGATGCGACGGCGCCGTCGTCGGTGCTGACCGGGGTCTCGGACGGTGCCTCGCACGGGCTGCACGAGATCCTGTCCGTGACGGCGTCGGGTTCCGACGCGGGCTCGGGTCTGGCCTCGTTCGAGCTGCTCCTCGACGGCGAACCCGTCGAGTCGCCGCTGACGCTGGATCTGGCCGCGCTGCTCGCCGGCTCGCACTCGCTGTCGGCGGTGGCGGTCGATGCCGCCGGCAACGAGACCGCGCAGACGGCCGCCTTCACCGTCGTGGTCTCCTTCGACACCGTCGGCTCGCTGGTCGAGCGGTATCGCATGGACGGGCTGGTCACCAACAGCCAGCGGCAGCGGATGCTCGCTCACCTGCAGACGGCGGAGGCCGCGGCCGGCCGCGGCCAGGTCAGGCAGGCCGACCAGGCCGTGCAACGGTTCGCGTCGGAGGCCCTCGGCGTCATCGACGCCACGGCCAGGTCGAGGCTGCTGACCGCGGCGGAGACACTGCGCGACCAGCTGAGTCCGTAGTCGCCGCTCGGCTCGGCTGAAGGGACGGCCCCGCCGTGGCCCGGGAACCCTCCGGGCCCGGCGGGGTCGTCCTGCCGGGTGCCGATTCAGGAGCCGAAGGACAGGCCGCGCTCCTCGAGCTCCTCGGTGAGGATGCGGATCGCCTTGGGCCCGACGCCGTGGATGGCGAGCAGCTCCGCCGGCGTCACCGAGGTGAGCTGGTCGTAGCGGGTGTAGCCGTTCAAGGCGAGCTCGCGGCGGGCGGTGCGGCCCAACCGCTGCGGGTACTCCGTCGGGACGGGCGAGTCTTGGGGAGGCACGGGTCGATGGTAGGAGCCGCCCCCGACAACCTCCGGTCTTGCCGGCATAGCCGCGCCCCGCCCGCGGTTGAGCAGATCATGACCCAGACCAGTGCAGCACTCGACCACCTCGCGCGCACCGGGACGGTGCGGCTCGCGACCACGACGCGGGACGGGCGCGAGATCGTCACCAAGGTCTGGGCCGTCGTCGTCGACGGGCAGGCCTACATCCGCAACGGCTACGGCGACTCGTCGCACTGGTACCGGCGGATCCAGCGGACGAAGACGGCCGCCTTCATCGACGGGCCCAACCGCTACGACGTCACCGCCGACGACGTCGGCGACGAGGCGACCAACCTGCGGGTCGACGACGAGTTCCGCCGCAAGTACGCGGGCAGCGGCTCGTCGCTGCGGCTGATGATCTCGCCCGAGGTCCGCACCTCGACGATGCGCGTCACGCCCGTCGATCAGGCCGGCTGATCGACACCGCCGAGGCGGAGCAGGCGCGACCGGCCCGCCTCCACCGGCTCACCGCACGATGCGCAGACGGCGCAGACGCGCAGTTCAGAGCCACACGAGTGCTCCCACACCGTCGGCGGCGGGCCCTGCGTCACGTACTCGTCGCCCCATTGCATGAGTGCGAGCAGAATGGGCCGCAGCGCCCGGCCGGACTCCGTCGGGAGGTACTCGAAACGGCGCGGGTGCTCGTCATAGAGCCGCTTCTCCAGGACGCCGGCATCCACCAGCGTGCGCAGCCGGGCCGCCAGGATGTCGCGGCTGGCGCCGGTGTTGGCCGCGATCTCGTCGAACCTGAGCCGGCCCAGCAGCACCTCGCGCAGCACCAGCAGGCTCCATCGCTCGCCCACGACGGCGAGCGCGTTGGCGATGGAGCACTCGGCGACGGCACGGGTCACGACGGCGCCAGCTGCGGATAGAGGGCACCCACGTCGGCGGCCAGCCCGGCCTTGACCCCGCGTGTCACGTCGTCGACCAAGACCTCGAACCGACCGGCCTCGACGGCGTCGAGCGCGAGCCGGGCGACGTCGGCGGGCGAGGACTTCGGGGCGTCGACGCCGGCGGCCATGTCGGTGTCGATGTAGGCCGAGTGCAGCCCCGTCACGCCGATGCCGCGGTCGCGCAGCTCGAGCCGCAGCGAGTTCGTCTGCGACCAGAGTGCCGCCTTCGACGCGCTGTACGAGCCGGAGATCGCCAGCCACGACAGGACGGAGTGCACGTTCAGCACGTGCCCGCCGCCGTTGGCGGCGATGACCGGCACGAACGCCCGGGTCACCCGCAGCGGCCCGTAGAAGTTCGTCTCGAACTCGCGCCGCACGTCGTCGACCGGCGAGTCGAGGAAGGAGGCGCTGACCAGCCCACCGGCGTTGTTGACCAGCAGCCGCACGTCGCCGGCGGCCGCGGCTGCCGCCGTCACCTCGTCGTCCGACGTCACGTCCAGCTCCAGCGGGACCACCCGCGCGTCGTCGACCACGACCGTCAGCGGGTCGCGCGCCGCCGCGTAGACCTTCGCCGCGCCGCGCGCGAGCAACGCGTCGACCAGAGCCTTGCCGAGGCCGCGGTTGCCGCCCGTGACCAGGGCGACGGTTCCTTCGATGCGGGTCATGACGATGTGTCCAATCGTTCGATGATGGTGGCGTTGGCGAGGCCGCCCGCCTCGCACATGGTCTGCAGGCCGTAGCGGCCGCCGGTCTGCTCGAGCACGGAGAGCAGCGTCGTCATGAGCCGGGCGCCGCTCGCGCCCAGCGGGTGTCCGATGGCGGTCGCGCCGCCGTTGACGTTCACCTTCGCGGGGTCGGCGCCGGTCTCGTCGAGCCAGGCCAGCACGACGCTGGTGAAGGCCTCATTGACCTCGAACGCGTCGATGTCGGCCGGCGCCAGGCCCGCGCGCCGGAGCACCTTCCGGGTCGCCGGCACGATGCCCATGAGCATGAGGAGCGGGTCGTCGCCGACGACGGCGAACGAGTGCAGCCGGGCGCGCGGGCGCAGCCCGAGCCGCCGGGCGGTCTCGGCCTCGACGATCAGCAACGCGGCCGCGCCGTCGTTGACCGGCGACGAGTTGCCCGCGGTGACCCGCCAGTCGATCTCGGGGAACCGCCGCTCCCACACGTCGGCCCGGAAGGCCGGCTTCAGCCCGGCCAGCACCTCGGCCGAGGTGTCCGGCCGGACCGACTCGTCGACGGCGAGCTCTTCGGCCCCGCCGACCGGCACGACCTCGCCGTCGAACCGGCCGTCGCGCCAGGCCGCCGCGGCCCGCTGGTGACTCGTGACGGCGAACTCGTCCAGCCGCTCCCGCGGCAGCCCGTGCCGGGCGGCGATGAGCTCGGCGCTGACGCCCTGGGGCACCAGCCCGTCCGGGTACCGCGCCGCGACCCTCGCGCCGAGGAAGTCCCGACTCGCGGCCTGCGAGCCGATGGGCACCCGGCTCATCGACTCCACACCCGACGCGACGGCGATGTCGTAGGCGCCGCTGAGCACGCCCTGCGCGGCGAAGTGGACCGCCTGCTGACTGCTGCCGCACTGCCGGTCGACGGTGACGGCGGGCACCGACTCGGGGAAGCCCGCGGCCAGCACGGCCCACTGTGCGGTGTTCATGCTCTGCTCGCCGATCTGCCCGACGGCGCCGCTCACGACGTCGTCGACGGCGGCCGGGTCGAGGCCGGTGCGATCGACGAGCGCCCGCAGGACGGTGGCATGCAGGTCGACGGGGTGCACGGCCGCCAGCGCGCCGCCCGGCTTGCCCCGCCCGAGCGGTGTGCGGACCGCGTCGACGATCACTGCTTCTCGCATGGCGACCACTCTAGCTGGTGAGTTGGAAAACACAACCCACCTGCCGTCCGGATCGCTCCGGCATAGACTCGACGCCGTGGACGCCGACTCCATCGACCTCGACGCGTTCGAACGCATGGTCACCGAGGCCCTCGAAGAGCTCCCCGACTGGGTGCGGGACGCCGTCGACGGCATCGCGATCATGGTCGACGACGAGCCGCCCGCCGACTGGCACGGCCGCGGCCTGCTGCTCGGCCAGTTCCACGGAGTCGCGCGCACGCGCATCGGCGGGCGGGTGCCGGGCAGCCTGCCCGACCGCATCGAGCTGTACCGCGTCCCGATCCTGAAGGTCAGCCGGACGGCCGACGACGTCGCCGCGCGGGTGCGCAAGGTGCTGGGCCACGAGATCGGGCACGCGTTCGGCCTCGGCGAGAACCGGCTGCGCGAGCTCGGCTGGTACTGACGGGCGGCGCACATGCGCCCGCACATGCAGCGGCAGGACGTCCCCGCCGGGCGCGGGCTGCAGCCTCATGAGACTATGTTTACCCAGGCCAGGGGCCCCATGCCGCAAGACCGAAGGCCTGTCTACCGTCCGAACGGACCACCTTCGGGCACTGAACTGACGAAATATCCCGAACGGCTTTTACCGCCTCCGCGACGCTGAGTAGGGTTACGCAACTGGGGGGCGATCTGTAGCGGCTTCGTGCGATTTCGCCAGGTCACCCCCGGGAGCCAGAAAGGACCCGGTCGATCAGCAGGGCGCGGCAAGAGAAGTCCACGGGACGCCGGCGTGGCCACGGAGCCAGGTCGAGCGGTCCGCGCTTCGGTGTGTCCCGCCCCTCCTTCGCCGGCCAGGTCGTCGAGAAGGTCCGCCGCTACCCCGTCGTCATCGTGTGCGCGTTCGCGGCCACCCTCGGCATCACGCTGGGCAACATGCTGGTCCCGAGCATCGACCACGCGCTCGGCATCGACGAGCTGCCGTCCGGCCCGCAGATCATCGCCTCGCCCGGAGACGAGCCCGGCTCGCCCACCGGCACGGGCGACCCGTCCGACGAGCCCTCCGAGGGCGACGGCGACGACGGCGGCTCCGCCTCTCCCGGCGACGAGGACGAGGGCGACGACGGCGGCAGCGGCGGCACCGAGGGCGGCCAGTCCGGCGGCGACGACGGCCGCGACCCGTCCGACGAGCCCGGCACGCAGCCGGGTGACGGCGACGGCACCGACTCGTCCGACGAGTCCGGCGAGACCGAGACCGACGGCCCCGGCGACGACCCCTCCGGCGACGGCTCGCCGTCCGAGCAGCCCGGCGGCGACTCCACCGAGGTGCCGGGGACCGACATCCCCGGCCGGCCGAGCGGGTCTCCGTCGTCCGGCGACGACGATGACGACGAACCGGCGCCCACGGACTCCCCGACGGCGGGCAAGCCGACGCAGAACCCCGCCGACGACGAGCCCGACGAGGACGAGGACGACAACGACGGCCTCTGCCTCGAGATCGACCTCTCGCCGCTCGAGCTGGCGCTCTGCCTGCTGGGCGGCGGCCAGGCCAGCCCGTCGCCGGTCCCCTACGCGCCGAGCCCGACACCCACCGCCACGGCCACGCCGGATCCCGAGACCCCGCCGGCGCCCTGAGCTCGGCTCAGGCGAACGTCCGGTCCAGGTGGGCCAGGCCGAGCCGCGCGTACTCCGTCGCGCCGCTCGTGAGCCCGTACGCGATGTCCTCGAGCAGCGCGCACCGCGCGTAGAACGCCACCCGCCCGGGGTCGACCGCGTCCGGGTCGCCCGTGTAGGCGGCGGCGATCCGCTCGAACACGGCGGGGCCGAGGTCGCGGTAGAGCCGGGCGAGGTCGACGGCGGGATCGGCGACCGCCGCGTCGCTCCAGTCGATGACGCCGGTGATCGCGGCGCCGTCGACCAGCAGGTGCTCCGCGCCGAGGTCGTTGTGGCAGAACGTCAGCAGCGTCGGCCCGGCCGGCGGCGCGGCGGCGAGGAACGCCTCGATCCGAGCCCGGTCGGCGGGGTCGACGGCGACGGCCGCGGTCTCGTACGACTCCGCCGCGTCGGCCAGCCACTCCTCCGCCGGGGTGTCGTCGACCTCGACCAGGGCGGCGAGTGAGCTGCCGCCGTCGCCGCCCGGTGTCACCTCGCCCGGTGCGACATGCAGGCCGGACAGGAACTGCGCGAGCGGGCCGGCCAGGGCGACCGGGTCGGCGACGGGGTTGAGGTGCAGCGGGGCGCCGGGCAGCCGCCGGTAGGCGAGGATCGCGGTCGGCTCGTCGACGAACACCGGCTCCGGCACCGGGAGGCTCGACACCGCCGCGACCGCCGCCAGCAGGTCCGCCTCGTGCCGCGCCGCCGCGAGCCGTTCGGCCATGGTGCCCGCGCGGGCCCGCCGGAGGACGAGGTCGCCGCCGACCTCGTAGGCGATGTTGTCCAGACCGGCGCCGAGCGGCACGACCGGCGCGCCGTCGTATCGGGGCTGGTGGCGGGCGAGCGCCGCGCGGATGTCGTCGAGCATGCTGGCGAACCTACCCGGCGTCGGCAAGACTGCAGGACATGCCGAGCAAGGTGACCGTCGATGTCGAGGGCCGCACCCTGGGGCTGAGCAACCTCGAGAAGGTGCTCTACCCGGAGACCGGGACGACCAAGGGCGAGATCATCCAGTACTACACCCACATCGCGCCGGTGCTGCTGCCGCACCTGCGCGACCGGCCGGTCACCCGCAAGCGCTGGCCCAACGGCGTCGAGGAGGCCAGCTTCTTCGAGAAGAACGCCCCGCGCGGCACGCCCGACTGGGTACGGACGGCCGAGCTGCCGTCGCCGGGCAGCACGAAGGACCGCGAGACCGTCGTCTACGTCATGACCGACGAGCTCGCGACGATCGTCTGGCTGGCCAACCTCGCCGTGCTCGAGCTGCACGTCCCGCAGTGGACCGTCGACGCGAAGGGCAAGGGGACCAACCCGGACCGGCTGGTCGTCGACCTCGACCCCGGCGAGCCGGCCAACGTCATCGAGTGCTGCCGGGTCGCGCTGCTGCTCGGCGAGCTGTTCGACGACGCCGGCCTGCCGTCGTACCCCAAGACCAGCGGCTCCAAGGGCATGCAGATGTACGTGGGCCTCGACGGCTCGGCCACGGACGACGAGGTCAGCGCGTACGCCCGCGGGCTGGCGCAGCGGCTCGAGCGCGAGCACCCGAAGCTGGTCATCTCGCGCATGGAGCGCGCGGCCCGCGGCGGCAAGGTCTTCATCGACTGGTCGCAGAACAACGCCGCCAAGACGACGGTCGCGCCGTACTCGGTGCGGGCGAGGACGCGGCCGACGGTGTCCACCCCGGTCACCTGGGACGAGGTCGAGCAGGGCGCCCGGTCGACGGCGCGGAAGCGGCTGCCGCTCCAGTTCGACATCGACGACGTGCTGGCCCGGGTCGACGAGGACGGCGACCTGCTCGCACCCCTGCTCGACGAGGCCTACGCCCTCCCCGAGCCCGGCTGACGGCGCTCCTGCACTCCCCTGGCAGCTGAGCGCCACGATCGCTCAGCCGTAGCTGACCGGGCCCTCGGGCAGGCCGGGCAGCAGCGACAGGACCTCGTCGCGGGTGAGGCCGGTCGCGAGCAGGACGTCGACCGCCAGGGACCGGATCTGCGCGATCACGATCTGGCCTGCGAAGCCGCCGGTGTGCTCCAGCGCCTCGGTCGCCATGCGGGCGGCCTCGACCGCCGACACCCGGGCCTCGCGGGGCTCGTCGTCGCGTTCGAGGTCGATGCGGAGCAGCCGGACGGCGCCGGCGAGCGCGCGCATCGACTGCGGCAGTACCTTCGGGACCGGCTCGTCGCGCTGCAGGAGGCTGATGACGTGCCGGCACAGGACGCGGGTGTTGCGGGTCATGTGGTCCAGCGGCGTGGCGACGTCGAGGTAGGCGGCGAGGTGGCCGCGCTTCTGCCAGCGCACCGGCGCGATGCGGGCGACCTCGTTGGCGCCCTCGAGCGCGGAGTGCATCGAGTCGACGTCGGCCTGGGTCTCGCGGGCCCGCTCCAGCGCTTCCGTGGCCATGGCGCGGTCGTGGCCGGCCAGGGCGTGGGCCCCGGACTCGAGCACCTCGGCGACGGTGGTGAGCAGCGGGTCGATCTGCCGCCGCGCGGCCGACACGGGGTTCAGCGGCAGCAGCACGATGCTGATGACCAGACCGACGCAGCAGCCGATCAGCGCGTCGACGAACCGGTCCAGGTTGAGCCCGCCGGGCTCGGCCGGCGCCAGCGCGACGACGAGGACGGCCGACGCCGCCGCCTGGGTGACGATCAGCGGGCCGCCGTTGACCAGCACCGCCGCGATCATGGCCAGCGCGACCACGAGCGCGAGCTGCACGACGCCGCCGCCGATCCACGACACCAGCAGGTCGCCCACCAGCACGCCGACCGCCACGCCGCCGACCAGCTCGAGCACCCGGGGCAGCCGCTGCCCCAGCCCGCCGCCCAGGATGATCAGCGCCGCGATCGGCGCGAAGAACGGCTGCGGGTGGTCGATGGGCGGGATGGTCGCCAGCCACCAGGACAGCGCGGCGCCGATGGCCGACTGCACGATGGGCAGCGCAGTGAGCCGGACCCGTCGCAGCCGGGTGCCGGCGCTCTCCTTGGACCGCTGCGCCAGCGCCTCGAGCGCCTCCTCACGCCGCTGCGGTCGCGAGTTCTCGGGCGCTCCGGGCACACCCCGATGGTAGGCCCGAGCCGGCCCCACGGGGACCGCAGGCTGACGCCGTCGTCGATCAGAGATAGAGGCCGGTCTGCCCGTCGGTGAGCCGCTCGGAGGCGATGGCGTGCAGGTCGCGCTCGCGCAGCAGCACGTAGGTCTCGCTTCGCACCTCGACCTCGGCCTTGTCCTCGGGGTCGAAGAGGACGCGATCGCCGATCTCGACCGTGCGGACGTTGGCTCCCACCGCCACGACCCTCGCCCAGGCCAGGCGCCGGCCCATGGCGGCGGTCGCGGGGATGACGATGCCGGCGGACGAGCGGCGCTCGCCGTCCTCGCCGTCCTGCGAGACCAGCACGCGGTCGTGCAGCATGCGGATGGGGAGCTTGTCGGGGTCCTGGGAGGTCACAACAGTAGAGGGTACGTCCGGATCGGGAGTGTCAGCGCCGCCGTGCCCGCCACATCAGCACGCCGAGCACCAGCACCGCACCCGCGACCGCGCCGACGACCTCGAGCCGCGGGCTGCCCTCGGGCGTGGTGATCCGCGCGCGGATGCCCGCCGTACCGTCCTTGACCAGCCGCGACGGCGACAACCGAGCGGTGAGCTCGTCGATGTTCGCGGCCAGCCGCTCGGTGCGGGCGGTGATGTCCTGCTCGATCTGGCGGGCTGAGCGTGGGCGCTTGTCGAGCTCGGCCTGGACCTCGGGCGCCAGCGGCACCGGCTGGCGCGAGGCGGGCAGGACCGGTTCGTTCGCGGTCACCGGCACCTCCTCAGTCCGTGGATCGTTGGGATCTACCGTACCGATGCATGGCTCCAGACGGACGGATACGGTGTGACCGTGACTGACTCGCGACTCTCGCCGGGCGACGCCGCGCCCGAGTTCACCCTCCCCGACGCCGACGGCAACCCCGTCTCGCTCTCGTCCTACCGGGGCCGGCGGGTCGTCGTGTACTTCTACCCCGCCGCGATGACTCCGGGCTGCACCACGCAGGCCTGCGACTTCCGCGACAACCTCGCCTCGCTGCAGGGCGCCGGGTACGCCGTCCTCGGCATCTCGCCCGACGCGCCGGCCAAGCTGGCGACGTTCCGCGAGCGCGACCACCTCACCTTCCCGCTGCTGTCCGACGAGTCCCGCGGCACGCTCGAGGCCTACGGCGCCTACGGCGAGAAGAAGCTGTACGGCAAGGTCG
Source organism: Jiangella ureilytica (assembly GCF_004348545.1). Taxonomy (GTDB): domain Bacteria; phylum Actinomycetota; class Actinomycetes; order Jiangellales; family Jiangellaceae; genus Jiangella; species Jiangella ureilytica. The sequence continues at coordinate 34,056 of NZ_SMKL01000065.1, forward strand.
TGCAGGGCGTCATCCGGTCGACGTTCGTCATCGACGCCGACGGCAAGGTCGAGAAGGCCATGTACAACGTCAAGGCGACGGGGCACGTCGCCAAGCTCCGCCGCGACCTGGGGCTCGACGCGGCGTGACACGTGCTCGCCTGCGCCTCGCCCTCGCCGTCGCGCTGATCGTCCTCGGCACTCCGCTGCTGCTCGCCGGCGCGGCGGCGGCCGTGTACGTCGGCCCCGACGACACCGTCGAGTACGCGCGGGCGCCGGTCAGCGGCGAGGGCTCGGTCGTGGCGACCGACGTGGGGGTGGCGACGGTCACCGGCCCGGTCCTGCACGTCAGCGCCCGGTCGGCCGACGGCGGCGAGGTGTTCGTGGGCGCGGCGCACCGCATCCACGTCGACTCCTACCTCGACGGCGTGGGGCAGCAGACGGTGACGGCGGCCGACCTGCGCGGCGAGATCACCTCGACGCCGGTCGCCGGCGGCGCGGCGCCCGCGGCGGCGCCCGGTGAGCTGGACTGGTGGGAGGAGAGCGACTCCGGGCCCGGCTGGCGCGGGGTGGCGTACGAGCTGACCGACGAGCCGGTGCGGGTCGTCGTCATGTCGCCGTCGGCGACGGGCGAGCCGCTGGACGTCGAGCTGTCCTTCGGCGCCGAGGTCGACGGCTTCTTCGTCACCGCCGTCCTCGTCGGGGTCGGCGGGCTGCTGCTCGTGGCCGGCGGCGTGCTGCTCATCTGGCTCCCCCGGCGACGGCGGAAGCGGAAGCCGGCGCTCGTCCCCGCCCCGAAGAACGATGCGGCCCCGGCGAAGAGCGAGCCGGACACCGTCGTCGATGAGAAGCCCGCCGAGCCGTCGGAGCCCTCCGATGATCCGGAGCCGCCCGAGGACGCGGAGCCGGCGAAGGAGAAGGTCGCGACCGTCACGCCGCTGCCCAAGCGGCCCTTGCCCAAGCGCACCCCGCCCC
>NZ_SMKL01000066.1 GCF_004348545.1 Jiangella ureilytica
TCGTGTGATGTGTCCTTCCGCGAGAACCATTGGCGTGGTCTCGCTGACCATCACACGATGGCCTCCACACGCGTGGTCACCCACGCCGTCAGGCCCGACGAGTTACACCACAAGCGGGGACATCACCCGGATGCCGACGTGTGTCCGCGATCAGCGCGGCGTCAGTGAGCCCGCGCGACGGCGCCAGGCGACCGTCGCGGCTACGGCGGCGCCGGCGGCCACGATGCCCGCGGCGGCGGCCAGCACCCCGCCGCGCGGGCCGGCTCCGTCGTCCGAGGCGGCGGCGCGGTTCGCGTCAGAGCCGGGCGAAGCGCCGCTGGCGACCTCGAGGACGACCGGCTTCGACGGCTCGGAGGTGAGGTCGTCGAGGGTCTGGGTGGCGACGACGACGTGCCGGCCGGCGGGCAGCGGCGGGTCCAGCCGGACGGTCCAGCTGCCGTCGGCGCCGGCCTCGGTGTGCAGTTCGGGCACCGCGGCGACGTCGGCGCCGGAGGCTGCGACGCGCACCGACACGGCCGCGCCCGGAAGGCCGGCCCCGCGGACGAGGCCGGCGTCGGCCGCCACGATGCCGCCCAGCGGCGCGCTGACGACGGGGGCGCTCGGCGCCACGCCGACGCCCGCGACGGTGACGGCCTCGGTCCCGCCGGCGTCCGTGCCGTCGCCTGCGGTGAGGGTGGGCGCGGCGGCCGGGTCGGCCCCGCCCTCGGCACCGGAGGCGGCGAAGCCCCCGGCCAGGTGCTGGGTCAGGACGGCGTCGAACCGGCCGGCGGGGCGGGCCGCGCGCAGCGACCAGGTGCCGTCGTCGCCGACCGTCGTGGTGGCGAGGACCTCGCCGCCGACGGTGAGCCGCACGCCGGCACCCGGCTGGCCGGTGCCCTCGAAGTGCAGCCGGCCGTCGGTGCTGACGTGGCCGGGCGCCGGCCAGCTGACGCCGAGGTCGGCCACGGCCGCGACCTCGAGCTCGCCCGTGGTCGCGCCGGAGGTGACCGTCCGGTCGCTCGTCGCCGGCCGGAGCGAGGTCGTCGCCTCGTACTCGTGGGTGCCGGGGTCCAGCGGTTCGCCGACGGTGGCGCTCCAGCGCCCGGCCGGGCCGACCGTGGCCTCGACGGTGGGCCCGCCGGCGATCTCGACGGTCACGACGGCGCCCTCGGCGGCGTCGGCGGTCCCGGTGACGGTCGGAGTGGGCCCGGCGACGGCGCCGTCGGCGGGCGCCGTCACGTCGGGCCGGCCGACCCGGACCGCGAGGTCGAAGTCGTCGCCGTACAGCTCCTCGACGCCGGCCGCGCCCGCGATCGCGTAGCCCACGGCGACGTCGTCGCCTGCCGCCGCCAGGTCGCCGTCGGCGCAGGTCGGCCCGGTCCGGGTGGAGCCCGAGTTCAAGCCCAGCGCGTACTGGCCGGTGACGACGGCACCGCCGCTGTCGCCGGGGAGGACGCAGGCGTCGAAGAGGAAGCCGGTGACCAGCTGGCCACTGACCGGCACGGTCGCCTGCGCGTCGAGGACGTGCCCGCAGGTCCATCCGGACGCGACGCCGGCCGAGCAGACCGGTGCGCCCGCGACGGGGGCGATCGAGTCGTGGACGGCGAGTGCGGGTTCGTCGCCGGTGCCGGGGCTCCACGCCGCGACCTCGGGCGCCACGTCGCCGCCGACTGTCAGCAGCGCGGCGTCGCGGCCGTCGCCGAAGGCCGCGCTGCCCGGCACGAAGTCGCCGATGCCGGCGCCGATCAGGCCGGGCCAGGTGTCGCCGGCTCCGGCCGACAGCGGGGCCGGCGGCGCGAGCTCCCGGGCCCCGGACGCGAACGGACCCTCGGGTCCCGCGGTGCAGTGCCCGGCCGTGAGCAGCAGCGGGTCGCCGTCGTCGTCGGTGCCGGTGAACGCGGTGGAGCAGTGGTAGTCGGCGGCCTGGTCGTCGACGGCGAGCCCGCTGCCGCCGCGGTGGTCGTCGCCGGACTGCGCCGACACCCGGACCCGGCCGACCGGCGCGCCGCGGACCTGGGAGCCCACGGCGACGACGCGCTCGGCCTCGCGGTCGACGTAGGCGAGCTTGTCCTGGGCCCGGGCCGCCGTCAGCGCGTCGGCGAGGACGTCGCCGACCTGCACCTCGGCGCCGGCGGTGCGGGCGGCGATCGCCTGGCCGCGGTCGGTGACGGCGACGTGCAGGGTCTGGCCGTCGAGCCAGGCCGAGCGGACCGCGTCGCCGAGCGAGCCGACGACCTCGCCGGCCAGCCGGGCCGCGGCCGCCGTCGCCAGGTACTCCTCGGGTGACAGGTCCAGATCGCGACGGACCGCGTCGGCCAGGCCGGGCGGGAGCTGGGCGGCGCGCCCGGCGAACTCGGCCGGGTCGAAGACGCGCATGCGGACGGCCGGTGCGGCGGGCGTGGTGTCGACCTCGAGGGCGGCGGCCGGCGCGGCGACCGTGACGAGGGTCGCGGCGGCGACGGCGAACGCCCCGGCGGCGAGCGCGACGCGGCGGCCGAACGACGAACCGTCCACTGACGTCCCGCCTCCCCTCCGACCGAAGTCCCCCCCCGAACCGGGACCGACCCGGTCGAATCGCTGCTCAGCGGCGTTTCAGCCGCTCCGCCGACCGAGGTTACCCGCGGGGAACCCCGGCCCGGCCCTTGATGTGTCAGGAATCACCCGTACGGTCGATCCCCTGGCACGGCCTCGGACGCGGCCCGGGAGGAGCCCGGGTCCGCGCGGGCCCGGACTCCCCTTGCGTAGCGGCGCGCCCGCTACTGGGCGGCCGCGGTGCCCGCCGTCGGAGTCAGCGGGCGGCGCGGTGCCGGCGGCGGTAGTCGGCCGCGCGGGCCCGGTTCTGGCACTGGACCGAGCAGAACCGGCGCCGGCCGGCCGGTGAGATGTCCACGTAGACGTCGGCGCAGCCGCCGTCGACGCAGATGCCGAGGCGGCCGGGATCCTGCTCGGCCACCTGCGCGCGCAGGGCGAGCAGCGCCGCCGCCAGCAGGGCGTCGTCCTCGGCGGTGAGCCAGACCGGGCGGACGCGGTCGCCGTCGATCACCAGATCGGGTCTGATGGCGAGGCCGGTCAGCAGGGCGGAGATCCGCTCGACCCGCTCGGCCGTCGACGGCCGGGCGAAGATCCCGAACACGACGTCGGCGAAGTCCGCGAGGTCGGCGTCGGTCAGCCGGTCCGCGACCTCGGGTGGGAGGCCGGCGCGGTGGACGTGATCGGCGCGGCTGGGCACGTGCGAGCGGGCGCCCGCGCGGCGTGGTTCGGCGCCCCACCCGTTCACCAGCTCGACGAGCGTGTCCATCGGCATCGGCCGCACCCGGACGTCCACGACCCCAACATAACGCGTTGCGGCGGCTCAATGCGTTGCGTAACGTAATGACTCACATATTCGCGTGACGATCGGAGTCTCGATGGTGGCGACGATGCGGGACGTGGCCGAGCGAGCCGGCGTCTCGCTGAAGACGGTCTCCAACGTGATCAACGACTACCCGCACATCACCCCGGCGACCCGCGCCAAGGTCGAGGCGGCGATCACCGCGCTGGACTACCGGCCCAACATCACCGCCCGCGCCCTGCGCAGCGGCCGCGTCGGCGTCGTCGCCCTCGCGGTCCCCGACCTCCGCTCGCCCTTCTTCGCCGCCCTCGCGGCCGCCGTCGGCCGGGCCGCGAAACGCCACGACCACGCCGTCCTCATCGAGCAGACCGACGGCGACGCCGGCTCCGAGCGGGTGGCGCTCGACGGCCTCCGCAACCGACTCGTCGACGGCGTCCTGGTGTGGCAGACGGCGGCGACCACCCGCTCGGCCGGTTCGAGTCGCCCTGTCGTCCTGCTCGGTGCGGGACGTCCCGACGCCACCGCACCACCGGTGGAGATCCTCGCCCGCGACGGGGTCGACCTGCTCCTTGCCCGCCTTCGGTGACGTGGGTCGCCGCCACCTGATTTCAATACCGGTATAGTTATCGCCGACAGGTTCGGAACGCCGTCCGCGAAGGTGCCGCATGATCGAGTTGAAGACCGCCGCCGAGATCGAGATCATGCGCGCAGCCGGGCGCGTGGTGGCCAACGTTCACGCCGAGGTGCGCGCCCACGCCGTCCCCGGGGTCTCGCTGCTGGAGCTGGACGAGGTGGCCCGCAAGGTCATCGACGCGGCAGGGGCGGGGTCGTCGTTCCTCGGGTATCACCCGCGCTTCGGCGCGACGCCGTACCCGGGCGTCATCTGCACGTCGGTCAACGACATCATGCTGCACGGCCTGCCGACCACGTATCGCCTCCGCGACGGCGACCTGATCAGCGTCGACTGCGCCGCCCACGTCGAGGGCTGGCACGCCGACGCGGCCGTCAGCTTCGTCGTCGGCACGGCGCGGGCCGAGGACCTCGAGCTCATCGAGGCCGCCGAGCGAACCCTCGCCGCCGGCATCGCCGCCGCCCAGCCGGGCGGGTACATGGGTGACATCGGTCACGCGATGTCCGCGGCCGGGCGAGGTGCGGGCTACGGCATGCAGAACGACTTCGGCGGCCACGGCATCGGTCGGGCCATGCACGAGGAGCCGTTCGTGCCCAACGAGGGCCGCCGGGGGCGGGGCTTCCGGCTGCGGCCGGGCCTGGTCATCGCCATCGAGCCGAGCCTCATGGCCGGCGGCCGCGACGGCTACCACATGGCCGACGACGGCTGGTCGCTCGTGACCGACGACGGCAGCCGCAGCGTGCACGTCGAGCACACCGTCGCCATCACCGAGGAGGGTCCGCGCATTCTCACCGTGCCGTGACGGCCGGGCGCGCGAGTACGGGTTCGCTCCGTACGGCCGGGTGCTGATAGCCTTTCCAGGCCCGAGCCCGCGTAGCTCAGGGGATAGAGCGTCTGCCTCCGGAGCAGAAGGCCGTAGGTTCGAATCCTACCGCGGGCACACAGGTCAGATGGTGTCTCGATCTTCGCCACGCTCTGCTTCCGATCTGTCGTCGAACCGCTCGGATGGCGACACAGCGACTCGCGAGCCCAGCGCTGCTTCGCCCATGGCATCTCATCGCGCGTCGACATCCCGCATCCGCCGTAGCTCGTCACGAACGGTCTGCAGGGCGCCGCGGTATGGAGCTCCCGACGTTCTCTAGGCGTTCTTGGGCGCCGCACCGCAAGAACGGAAACGTCGTCTCACGCATTGAGCCGTTCGACGGGCGAGGCGGCGCCGGCGCGGCTAACGTCTTCGAGCGTGGACGTTGCTCGATACCGTGCCCACTGCCCCACCTGCCCGTGGACCAGCCGCGACTTCTCCCGCTACGGCACCGCCGAGAACGCTGCCCGCGCGCACGCGGACGAGAAGGACCACGCCTGCCACGTGATCGACCAGTACGGGTTACGGGTGACGGGGTCCACAGTGCGGCCGGGCGACAGCGCCTGACCCGATGCGCGACGACGCCGCAGCTCAGCGGGATCTTGCCGACCTCTCGCCTATCGTTGCGGCATGGTCCTCACGCGCACGGCCGGCCCAGACCTCGCCGGCCTCGTGCTGCCGATCGCCAAGACGCTGACGGCGCTGGAGACGTCCGTCGCGCGCCGGCACGGCCTGACACCGTGGCAGTACGCGATCCTCGCGGCCGCCGCCGAGCCGCTCTCGCGCACCCAGGGCGAGCTGGCCGGAGCCATCGGCTACGACCGCAACCGCATCGTCGCCGACCTCGACGAGCTGGAGGGGCGCGGCCTGGTGACCCGCCATGTCGACGCCGCCGACCGCCGGTCCAACCGCATCGAGGTGACCCCGGCCGGCCGCCGGCTCGCCCGCGCCACCGCCCGCGACCTGGCTGCCGGCACCGAGGCGCTGCTGGCGGCGGTGGGTCCCGGCGACGAGCGCGCGGCGCTGCTCGCGGCGCTCGCGGTGCTGTGCGACCGGTGCGCCGACGACGACTGGCGCGCCCGCTGGCTGCGCCGATGACGTTCATCTTCCGCCCACTCCGGCGCGACGACTTCCCGCTGCTGCGCGGCTGGCTCCAGCACCCGCACGTCGCCCGGTGGTGGAACCACGAGACCGAGCCCGGCGACCTCGAGCGCGACTTCGGCGGCACGGCCGACGGCTCGGAACCGGGCGAGGACCTGCTCGCGCTGGACGACGGCGTCCCCGTCGGCCTGGTGCAGCGGTCGCGGCTGGCCGACTTCCCCGACTACCTCGAGGAGTTCGCCGTCCTGACCGAGGTGCCACCGAACGCCGTCACCATCGACTACCTCGTCGGCGACCCCGGCCGCGTCGGGCGCGGCCTGGGCACCGCGATGATCCGTGCCGTCGTCGCCGACACCTGGGCGACGCAGCCCGGCGCCGACACCATCCTGGTCGCCGTCGTCGCCGCCAACACCGCATCGTGGCGGGCGCTCGAGAAGGCCGGCTTCCGCCGGGTCGCCGAGGGGCGCATGGAGCCGGACAACCCGGTCGATGACCCGCTCCACTACGTCTACCGCCAGGACCGGCCCGGCGACGGCGGCGAGGCCGCGGCCGCCGCGGTCACGGGCAGCGGATGACCAGCCCCGCGTAGGACAGTCCGCCGCCGAAGCCGAACAGCAGCACCGGCGCCCCGGCCGCGATCTCGCGCCGCTCGACCAGCTTCGACAGCGCCATGGGGATGCTCGCCGCCGACGTGTTGCCGGACTCGACGACGTCGCGGGCGACGACGGCGTCCGTGGCGCCGATGCGTGCGGCCAGCGGCTCGATGATGCGCAGGTTGGCCTGGTGCAGGACGATGCCGCCCAGCTCGTCGGGCGTGATGCCGCTGCGCTCACAGGCGAGCCGGGCGATCCGCGGCAGCTCGGTGGTGGCCCAGCGGAACACCGCCTGGCCCTCCTGCCCGAACGTGCCGAGCCGGCCCTCGATGCGCACCGCGTTGGACATCTCCGGAACCGAGCCCCAGGTCACCGGCCCCACCTCGGGCTCCGGCGACGCCACCAGCACGACCGCGCCCGCGCCGTCGCCGACCAGCACGCAGGTGGAGCGGTCGGTCCAGTCGGTGAAGTCGGTCAGCTTTTCCGAGCCGATCACCAGTGCACGCGTCGCCGCGCCCGCGCGAATGGCGTGGTCGGCGGTCGCCAGCGCATGGGTGAAGCCGGAGCAGGCGGTGTTGACGTCGATGGCCGCCGGCGTGGTCACACCGAGCCGCGCGGCGACCCGGGCGGCCATGTTCGGCGACCGGTCGATGGCGGTGCACGTGGCGACCACGAGGTAGTCGATGTCCGCGGGCGCGAGCCCGGCGCCGGCCAGCGCCTTCGCCGCGGCCTGCGCGGCCATGGAGTCGACGGTCTCGTCGTCGGCGGCGATGCGGCGGGTCTCGATGCCGACCCGGGAGCGGATCCACTCGTCGCTGGTGTCCACCATGGTGGCGAGCTCGGCGTTGGTGAGCACCCGGTCGGGTTGGTGGTGGCCGACGGCGACCACGCGGGAGCCTGTCATGCTCGCAGCGTAATCGCGACCCCGGGAGAGGCGATGACCAGTCACCACTACACGACCACCGTCCGCTGGACCGGCGACCAGGGCACCGGCACCGCGTCGTACCGCGGTTACTCGCGCCGCCACGACATCGAGGCCGACGGCAGGCCGGTCCTCGCCGCCAGCTCGGACCCGGCGTTCCGCGGCGAGGCGGACCGCTGGAACCCGGAGCTGCTGTTCGTCGCGGCGCTCTCGGAGTGCCACATGCTGCAGTACCTGCACCTGTGCGCGGCCGCCGGCGTCGTCGTGGTCGGCTACGAGGACACCGCCGGCGGCACCATGGAGATGACGCCCGACGGCGGCGGCGCGTTCACCGAGGTGGTGCTGCGCCGCGCCGTCACCGTCGCCCACCCGGGCATGGCCGACGAGGCCGCGAAGCTGCATGAGCGGGCGCACGAGCTCTGCTTCCTGGCCTCGTCCGTGCGGATGCCCGTGCGGCACGAGCCGACGGTGACGGTCGCGGCCGGGTGAGGCTCGACGACCTCCGCGACTGGATTGACGCCGACTTCGGCGTCCGGTTCGTCGAGGTGACGCCCATCGGCCATGGCGCCGACGCGGCGGCCTCGGTCTGGCAGGTGACGCAGAGGGATCGCACGCGCTATGCGGTGAAGTGGAGCGGTGGCGGGTCGGCGGCCGGGCTGCTGCTGCCGGCCCGGCTCGCGGAGCTGGGCGTCGACGGCGTCCCGGCGCCGGTCCGCACGCACGAGGGCGGGCTGTGGAGCGAGCGGGACGGGCGGCGGCTCTCTGTGCAGCCGTGGGTCGCCGACCGGCGGGCGGTCGACACCGCGATGACGCCCGCGCAATGGACGGCGTACGGCGCGCTGCTTGCGCGGGTGCACGCGGTGCCGACGGCCGACACCGTCGTCCGCGCGCTGCCGGTCGAGGACCACCGCCCGGACGAGCTGCTGGCGACGACGGCGACGGTGACGGCGCGGCTGGGCGGCGCGGGCGACGACGGCGACGACCTCGTTCGCGGGCTGGCAGCGGCGTGGCGCGGCGGCGCCGGGCTGCTCGGCGCACTGACCGCCCGGGCGGCCGTCCTCGGTGACGGGCTGCGCGACCGCACCGCTCACCCCGTCGCCGTCTGCCACACCGACGCGCACCTGGGCAACGTCCTGCTCGGCGACGACGGGACGGTCTGGCTCATCGACTGGGACGACGCGACCCTGGCGCCGCCCGAGCGCGACCTCATGTTCGTCGTCGGCGGGCTGCCCGGGTTCGCCCCGGTGGGTGCCCGTGAGCTGGCCTGGTTCGCTGCCGGCTACGGCCCGGTCGACCCGGATCCGGACCGGCTCGCGTACTACCGGACGGTCCGGGCACTGGCCGATCTCACCGAGTTCGCCGTCGAGATCCTCGACCACGACGTCGGTCGCGAGGGCCGGGAGTTCGCGCTGCGGATCGTGCGGGCCGAGCTGGCCGGCGCGGGACTGGCCGCCCTCGCCGTCGCCGATCATGGGGCGTGAGACCATGACGGCCATGAGGACCTGCACGCACCTGGACACGGTCGCCGAGGTGACGCCGTCGGGTACCGGCTGCGTCGAGTGCCTGCGCGAGGGCGGCCGCTGGGTGCACCTGCGGCTCTGCATGGCGTGCGGCCACGTGGGCTGCTGCAACAGCTCGCCGGGCAAGCACGCCACCGCGCACGCGCACGAGCACCCCGACCACCCGATCATCCGGTCCTACGAGCCGGGCGAGGACTGGTGGTATTGCTACGCCGACGAGCTCACGTTCGAGATCGAGGGGCAGGAGCCGGCGCCGTCACATCCGTGAGCCGTCGTCGACGGTCACGCCGTGCTCCACCGGTGGTGCGCACCTGCACCTGACCCCGTACCGCGGCGTGAGCTGGTGCGTCAGCGTCCGACGGCGTCGGCGATGAGCTCGACCTGACCGGGATCGCCGCTGCACGGGTAGAGCACGACGTCGGTACAGCCCGCGTCCCGCAGCCGGGTCAGCTCGGTGCGGATCCGCGCGGGGCTGGTCCACGTGTCCGCCCTGGCCGGGCCGAAGTACTCGGCGCCGTAGTAGTGGCGGATGTAGTCGTCGGCGACGGCGTTCGCGGCGGCGCCGAGGCCGACGTACCGGCCGGTCACGACCCGGGGCCGGCCCTCGCGCCCGGCGTCGGCCCAGGCCTTCGCCAGCGTCGCGGCGCCGGAACGCAGCAGGTCGAGGCCGAACAGCGGCGCCACCCAGCCCTCGCTCGGCGCGGTGGCGGCGCGCTCGACGGCGGCGGGCACGGTGCCGCCGAGCAGGGTCCGCGCCGCCGCCTGCAGGCCCGGCAGCGCCCGCCGGAACGTGGCGAGCCGTCCGGCGGTCGCCACGCCGCTCGCCGCGTAGTCCGCGGGCCAGCCCCCCATGCCGAGGCCGGCCACCACCCGTCCGCCCGAGAGCCGGTCGACCGACGAGAGCTGCTTGGCCAGCAGGGTCGGGTTGCCCCGCCAGTTCACGTTGAGCACCGTCGTCACGAGCTCGACGCGGGAGGTCGTCGCCGCGGCCGCGGCCAGCGCCGTCAGGGGGTCGAGGTTGTCGTAGACGAGGCGGTCGATGACGCCCACCGACGCGAAGCCCCGTCGTTCCGCCGCCTCGGCCCACGCGCCGATGGTGGTCATGTCCGCATCCGGCACGGCGGCCGGCAGCCCGATTCCGATCCTCATACCCGACGACGGTAGGAAGCCGACGACAGGGCGGTCTTGAAGGATTCGGACGGACTCGGAAGCGAGGCGCAGCCTTCATGCACCCATGCCCGCGACACCGCCGTCAACTCGATGTCAGGCCCGGGCAGGCGGGATGTTGTGGTTGGAGCGGAACAGGTTGGCCGGGTCGTAGGCCGCCTTGACCGCCGCCAGTCGCTCCCAGGTGGGCGACGGGTAGGCGCTGCGGGCGTGCTGCGGGCCGTCGTCGCTGACGAAGTTGACGTAGGAGCCGGGGACGTCCTGGTCGAGGGCGGCGGTGAGCTCGTCGACCCACTGCCGCCGGCCCGGCCGGTCCTGCGGGCCGAGCACCATCGACACCACGTTGACCATGACCTTCGCGGCCCGGTGGCCATAGGCCGTCGCGTCGTCGGGCACCCGTGAGATCGCGCCGCCGAGGACCCGCAGCTGGACCAGCCGCAGCGGCGCGTCCGACCTGGTCAGGTGGGCGACGATCGTCTCGGCGGTGGCGAGGTCGACGTGGTCGAGGTAGCCCGTGGTGCCGACGGTGACCGGCCGGGGCGCGGCGGGATCGTCCGGCGGGAACAGACCCGGGTACGGCATCGGGCGCACCAGGTCGGCCACGGGCGTGGCGATGCCGCGGAACGGGGCGATCGCCTGCCGGCCCGCCTCCGCCGGGCCGGCGTAGCAGAGCGTGCCCATGATGACGAGCTGCCCGCGCAGGTGTGCGGGGACGAACGGCAGCGGCGGGGCGGGCATGACGGTGGCGATGGTGCTGAGCTGGTCCGGCGCGGCGGCGGCCGCGGCGGCGAACGCCGCGATGTTCTCGGCGGTCGCCGGCAGCAGGAGCAGCCCGCCGACGATCGACGGGAGCTCGTGCAGGCGGTACCGGAACCGGGTGACGACGCCGAAGTTGCCGCCGCCGCCGCGGATCGCCCAGAACAGGTCCGGGTGGGTGTCCGCGTCCACGTGCAGGATCGGCCCGTCGGCGGTGACGACCTCGGCGGCGAGCAGGTTGTCGATCGTCAGGCCGTGCAGCCGGGAGAGGTGGCCGACGCCGCCGCCCAAGGTGATGCCGCCGATGCCCACCGAGCCGGTGTCGCCGAACCCTGTGGCCAGCCCGTGCTCGGCGGCCGCCGTCGTGTACGCCCCGGCGGTCAGCCCGCCGCCGGCCCACGCGGTGCGCGTCTCGAGGTCGATGTCGAGCCCGGTGAGCCCGCGCACGTCGACGACGAGGCCGTCGTCGATCACGCCGTGGCCGGCGGCGCTGTGCCCGCCGGCGCGCACCGACAGGGGGACACCGACGTCGCGGGCGACGCCGACGGCCGCGGCCACGCCGGCCGCGCCGTCCGGGCGGACGATCGCCGCCGGGCGCCGGTCGAAGCCGCCGGCGAGCAGGGCGCGAGCCGCGTCGTAGCCGTCGTCGCCGGGCACGATGACCTGTCCGTCGACCATGGAACGGAGCTGGGGGAGGGGTAGCTGGTTGTCGATCATGTCGAGCCGTCCTCGTCGCGAGATGTGTCGTTCCTCGCTTGACGATGCGGCCGCGCGAAGTGTGACTCCGACCCGCCGAGGTCACACGTCGGCCCGCTCGTTCGTCATCAGTACGGGAGGAGGTGCCTGATGACCGATCCGAGCCTGACGGCGATCATGAGCGAGCGGCGCCGGCTGATCAACCTGGCGTACCGGCTGCTCGGCTCGCTCACCGACGCCGAGGACGTGGTGCAGGAGACCTACGCTCGCTGGTACGCGATGCCGGAGGAGCAGCGCGACGCCGTCGAGACCCCCGCGGCCTGGCTGACCACCGTCGCGAGCCGCATCTGCCTCGATCAGCTCGGTTCCGCCCGGGCCCGGCGCGAGAGCTACGTCGGCGAGTGGATCCCCGAGCCGGTGCCGGACCGCACGGAGTGGGTCACCGGCCGCCCGGCCACCGAGGCCGCCGAGGCCGCGGACCCGGCCGACCGCGTCACCCTCGACGAGTCGATCAGCATGGCCTTCCTCGTCGTCCTCGACTCCATGACCCCGGCCGAGCGCGTGGCGTTCGTGCTGCACGACGTGTTCCGCTACTCCTTCCCCGAGGTGGCCGAGATCGTCGGACGCACGCCGGCCGCCTGCCGCAAGCTGGCCTCGTCGGCCCGCCGCCGCATCGACGCGACCCGGGCGCCCGCCGTCCCGGCCGACCGGCACGCCGAGCTCGTCCGCGACTTCAAGGACGCCTGGGCGGCCAAGGACATCCAGGCCCTCGTCGGACTGCTCGACCCCGACGCGACGGCGATCAGCGACGGCGGCGGCATCGTCCCCGCCTCGCTCGACCCGGTGCGCACCGGCGAGGGCATCGCCCGCTTCCTCGTCGAGGTCGTCGCCCCGCTGACGTCGCTGCAGGTGCTGGAACGGACGGTCAACGGCCGGCCCGGCCTGGTGCTGCAGCGCGACGGGGCGACGGTGACCGTGCTGGCCTTCGATGTCGACGGCGACCGGATCACGCGCATCTGGGCGGTGCGCAACCCGGAGAAGCTGCGCAGCTGGACCACCGGCTGATCATGAACCCAGGGCGCTCCGCCCGTAGGTGACCCGCGGACGAGGTGCCGGCGCTCGGCACGTCCGTGACGCCGGTGGGCATCAGCGCCACCGGCTGCGCGCCGAGGACGGCCACCGCGGCGGCGGTGGGTCCGGCCGGTCGGGCCGGCGATGTGTGGCCATCGCCACGAGCCTCGTCGGCGGCGGACCGGCGCCGCATCGGCCTGAAGTCGACGGCGGTGCGACCAGCGGCCAAGGCCGTCGTCGCCTCAGGACAAAATCACCGACCGGGTGAGGTTGCGCGGCCGGTCGGGATCGAAACCCTTGGCGAGGGCGGCGGCGACAGCCAGGCGCTGGACGCGGACGAGGTCCGCGACGGGGTCGAGCGGGTCGGCGACGACGGTGGCGCCGAGGGCCGTAACCTCCTCGCCCAGGCCGCCGGGCACCAGCCCGCCGAGGAACCAGACCAGGCTGGCGCCGTCGGTCAGGCTGACCGGGCCGTGGCGGTAGTCCATGGCGGGGTAGGCGTCGGCCCACGACAGCGACGCCTCGCGCATCTTCAGCGCGGCCTCCTGCGCCAGTCCGGTGGTCCAGCCGGTGCCGAGGAAGGTGTACGGACGGCGCTCCAGCAGGTCGTCGCCGATGGGCCAGGCGAGGGCGTGCTCGAGATCGGCGAGCGCCTGGTCGACCGGCGCGCCGAGGTGCGCGCGCAGCATCGTCAAGGCGGTCGTGGCGAACCGGGTCTGCACCACCGACCTCTCGTCGGCGAAGTCGAGCACGACCAGCTCGTCGGCGGCGTCGGCGACCTCGGCGTCGGGCACGGCGGTGACGGCGGTGGCCGGGACCCCGCGCAGGCGGTCGAGCAGCTGCAGGACCTCGGTGGTGGTGCCGGAGCGAGTGATGGCGAGGACGCGGTCGTAGGACCGGCCCTCGGGGAACTCGGACGCGGCGAACGCGTCCGTCTCGCCGTGACCGCTCGCCTCACGCAGGGCGGCGTACGCCTGGGCCATGAACCACGAGGTGCCGCAGCCGACGACGGCGACACGGTCGCCGTCGCGCGGCAGCACGCCCGCGTTCTCGTGGGCGACCTGGGACGCACGCCGCCAGCAGTCGCCCTGACTGTCGATCTCCTTCAGCACGTGTCCGCCGCCCAGCACCATGGTCCTCCAACGGTCGATCGCGCGTGGTCAGATGTGAGCGATATGCGATGTTATCAGTCACGTTAGTGCAGTCCAGTCTTGACAATCATTGGGCTCGGCGGCACGCGCGACGCGCGAGAGGCCGCCGGCACTGAGCGAGTGTGAGCGTTCATGACGTTTTTCAGTCGAGAACGCTTGACATCGAGCACGCGGCGTCGACAGGATGTGCCCATTGGGGTGCATTCGCCGCCCTCGGTGAAGCCCTCAGAGCGTTGACCTGAGCGTGTTGAAGCCGCCGGAGCTCCTTCGGCGGCCACCCGAGTTCCGTCGAACCGATCCACCGGGGTCCGCCGTTCCACGACAGCTTCGCCATGCCTTGCCGACCCCGGTGAGCCGAACGGTCCACCGAACCTCAACAGCAGGAGGTAGTCATGGCACCTGAGTCCGAATCGCCGGGCCTGACCCGGCGCGCGCTCCTCGGCACCGGCGTGGCCGCGGGCGCCGGCCTGGGCATGGCCGGTCTGCCCGGCGTCGCCGCGGCCGACGACGATCCCACCGGCCGGGCTCCGGAACGCCGCAAGGGCGAGCGGTTCATGGGCGGCGTCCCCTTCGAGCGGCACGACGTCGTGCGGGTGGGGATCATCGGCCTGGGCATGCGCGGCGGCGGCATGCTCGACCGGTTCCTGGCCACGGCCGGCGTGCGCATCACCGCACTCGGCGACATCAACCAGGCCAAGCTGGACGAGGGCGCGGCGGCGGTGCGCGCGGCGGGCCAGCCCGACCCGGCCCTCTACAAGGGCGAGCACGCCTACGAGAAGCTGGCCCGGCGCGACGACGTCGACTTCATCTACACCGCGACGCCGTGGGAGTACCACCACCCCATCTGCATCTCGGCCATGGAGAACGGCAAGCACGTCGGCACCGAGCTGCCGCTGGCCATGACGCTCGACGAGCTCTGGGACATCGTCCGCACGTGCGAGCGCACCCGCCGGCACGCGTTCATCTTCCACAACCGCTCCTACGGCCTGGACCAGCTGCGGATGCTCCGCTTCGTCGAGGCCGGGCGGCTGGGCAAGCTGCTCTACGGCTCCGGCGGCTACGTGCACGACCTGCGCGAGCTCAACTTCAGCGACGACCACGAGCCGGCCGGCTGGCGGCGCAAGTGGCACACGCGGCTCAACGCCAACCTCTATCCGGTGCACGGCCTAGCCCCGATCTCGAACGCCATGAAGATCACCCGCGGCGACCGCTACGACTGGCTCATCGCTGTGGCGTCGCCCGAGGCGGGCTACTCGGAGTACCGCGCGGCGAACATGCCGCCCGGCCACCCGTCGTGGCGCGAGAAGTACATCTGCGGCGACACGAACATGTGCTTCATCCAGACCGTCCAGGGCCGGTTCATCCGCTCCGAGCACGACGTCTCAGCGCCGCACCCGTACACGCGGGCAAACACGCTGCAGGGGTCCAAGGGCAAGCTGACCGAGGACGACCGGACGACGGCGTTCGCCAACCGCTGGCAGGTCTACGTCGAACCCGACCACGACGACCACCGGTGGCGCCTGTTCTCCGACTACGGCGCCGAGTACGACCACTGGCTGTGGAAGGCCGGCATCGCGAACGACGCCGACCAGCTCGTGGTGTACCGGACGATGCAGCTGTTGCGGCTCGGGCTGCCGCCGGACATCGACGTCTACGACTCCGCGACGTGGACCGTCCCGATCCCGCTGAGCCACGAGTCGGTGAAGCGCGGCAGCCGGGCGGTGAAGGTGCCCGACTTCACCCGCGGCCACTGGCGCGAGGACCGGCCGAACATCAACTCGGAGCAGCCCGCCGAGGTGTGACGACCCCACGCCCGCGCCCCCGGTCACCGTCGTGGCCGGGGGCGCGGGCGCGGGCGGGGGTCGTCAGCGGCCGACGGCGTAGCCCTGCATCCCGCGCGGGTTGGCCGCCGCGCGGAGGAACCCGCCGGGCTCGTGGCCGGCGGCGGAGACCCGGCCGAGCGACCAGTCGTCCTCGACGGTGACGCGGTGGCCCCTCGCGCGCAGCCCCTGCAGCACCCGCTCGCCGACGCGGCCCTCGATGTACAGCGCGCCGGGCTCGCTGCCGCGCGGGTAGAACGACGACGTGAAGTGCGTGGTGTGCCAGGCGGGCGCGTCGATGGCCTGCTGCAGGCCGTGCCCGTGGTGGACCAGGCGCAGCAGGAACAGCAGCGACCACTGGTCCTGCTGGTCACCGCCCGGCGTCCCGAACGCGAGCCGCGACCCGTCGGGCCGCAGCACCAGGCTCGGCGTCAGCGTGGTGCGCGGGCGCTTGCCCGGGGCCAGCGAGTTCGGCAGGCCGTCCTCGAGCCAGAACATCTGGCCCCGGGTGCCCAGGCCGAAGCCCAGGCCCGGCACGGCCGGCGAGCTCTGCAGCCAGCCGCCGCTAGGGGTGCACGAGACGACGTTGCCCCAGCGGTCGGCGACGTCGAGGTGGCAGGTGTCGCCGTGGGTGCCGGCCCAGGTGGGCTCGCCGCTCCCGCTGCCGAGTGGCTGCGCGACGGCCGACGGCGGACGCGGGAGCCGCGGCTCACGACCGGCGGGCCGGCCGGGACGCAGCGGCCCGGTGTCGGCGGCGGCCGCGTCGACGAGGCGGGCCCGCTCCTGGGCGTACGACGGCGCCAGCAGTGCCGCCAGCGGCACCTCGGCGAACGCCGGGTCGCCGTAGAACGCCTCGCGGTCGGCGAAGGCCAGCTTCGCCGACTCGACGACGAGGTGGACGAAGTCCGCGCCGTCCGGCTCGGCAGAGCCCAGACCGGCGGCGTCGAGCAAGGCGAGCTGCTGCAGGAACACCGGGCCCTGGCTCCATGGCCCGGCCTTGAGGACGGTGTGGCCGTGGTAGTCGTACGCGACGGGGTCCTCGACGGTCGCGCGCCACGCGGCCAGGTCGCCCGCGGTGAGCAGCCCGCGGTGCGCCGCACCGCTCTCGTCCATGACCTCGGTCGCCGCGAACGCCGTCAGCGCCTCGGCGACGAACCCCTCGTAATAGGCCCGCCGGGCCCGCTCGATCTGCTCGTCGCGGTCGCCGGAGCCGGCCTCGGCCTCGGCGACGATCCGCTCGTAGGTCGCCGCGAGCTCGGCGTTGACGAACCGGTCGCCCGCCCCCGGCGCCGCGCCCGCCGCGCCCCTCAGCCACAGCGCGGCCGACGTCGGCCAGTGGGTGCGAAACCAGGCCGCCGACTCGCCGATGACCCGCGCCGCCGACGCCCCCAGCGGAAAGCCGCCGCCGGCGTACTCGATGGCGTAGGACATGACGTCGCGCGGGCGCATGGTGCCGTAGCGCTGCAGGAGCAGCATCCAGCCGCCGAACGCCCCGGGCACGACGGCGGGCAGCAGCCCCGTCCCCGGGACCACCTCGACGCCGAGGTCGCGGACGGCGGCACTGGTGGCGGCGGCCGGCGCGACGCCCTGGCCGCAGACCACGAACGGCTCGCCGGCGGCGGCGTCCCAGCCGACGACCGGCAGGTCACCGCCCGGCCCGTTCATCTCCGGCTCGACCACCTGCAGCACCAGCCCCGCGGCGACGGCGGCGTCGAAGGCGTTGCCGCCGCGCTCCAGCACGGACATGCCGGCCTGCGACGCCAGCCAGTGCGTCGAGGCGACCATGCCGTGGGTGCCGGTGAGCTCGGGTCGGGTCGTGAATGTCGTCATGGCCTCTCGTTCCTTGGTCGGGTGTCCGCCTCGTGTGCCCGATTCGTCCCCACCCCGAGGCATGATGTCACCCGGTGGCGCCGCCGAGCTGGTCGAAGATCTGCCTCTCGACGGTGTCGATGCCGCGCCGGACGGCGCCGAGCGCGATGGCCTGGTCCTCCAGCGAGGTGACGTGCACCCGCGGCGGGGCCGGCACGGCGGCGTCGAGCTGCTGCTGGAGCCGGGGCAGGTAGGCGCCGAGCTGCTCGCCGACCTCGCCGCCGAGCACGACGATCTCGGGATTGAGCACGGCCGCGATGCTGGCCAGCCCGCCGGCGAGGTGGCCGAGGACGGTGTCGACGATGCCGGCGGCGGTCCGGTCGCCGTCGCGCGCCGCGGCGAGCACCGAGGCGGCGGTGATCTCTCCCGACCGGGACGGCCGGAGGCTGGTCTCCTCGCCCCGGGCGATCGCCTCGGCGGCGAGCGCGCTGAACGCCGTCGCGCCGGCGGCCGCCTCGAACGGGCCGAGCCCGGCGGCGGTGCCGGTGGCCGGCCGCGACCGGACGACCGGCAGGTAGCCCACCTCGCCCGCGGCGCCGTCGGCCCCGGCGTAGACGGTGCCGTCGATGAGGAACCCCATGCCGACGCCGACGTCGATCTGCACGTAGGCGGCGTTGCGCAGGCCCGCGGCCACACCCCGCCAGTACTCGCCGATGACCGCGAGGTGGACGTCGTGCTCGAGCAGCACGGGGGCCGCCAGCGCCTCGGAGAGCAGCCGGGCGAGCGGCCGGCCCTCCCATCCCGACAGCTGCGGCACCAGCCGGACGGTGCCGGACTCGCGGTCGACGATGCCGGGCGTGCCGACGACCACGGCCCGCACCGCCGACCAGTCCGCCTCGCCCTGCGCCACGACGTCGCGCACCGTCTGCCGGACCGCGCGCAGCACCTCGTCCTGGCGGCCGCCGTGCGGGGTGGGCCGCCGCGCCGAGCCGAGGATGGTGCCGTCGAGGTCGGACAGCAGCGCAAGGATCCGCGACGCCTCGACGTCGACCCCGACCACCAGCCGGCGGCGTGAGTTGAACTGCAGCAGCCGGGCCCGCGGGCCGGGCCGGCGCGGCCGCTCGGTGCCGCCGTCGAGCGACTCGGTGATCAGGCCCTCAGCCAGCAGGGTTTCGACAACCTCGTTGACGGTTGGCTTGGAGATGCCGCTGACACGCACGACATCGCTGCGCGGCATGGGTCCCTCGCTGCGGATGATGCGCAGTACATGGGCCAGGTTGAGGCGTCTGAGGACCGATGGCGATCCCGCCGCAGTGTCCCCCGGAGGTGTGACCTTCACCACGAATACCCCTTGACAGGATAGGTAGGTTTCTTATCTAGTTATACCCGAATCGCTCAGGTTCGGCACGGATGCGGGAGGTGTGAGACATGCGTACTCATCGAAGCACCGGCGCCCGTCGCCGGTGGCGGGTGTGCGGCTCGTCCGCGGTGGCGCTGATCGTCCTGGCGGCCTGCGGCGGCTCGGGCGACGACGACGGCTCCGGAGAGGGCTCCGGTGGCGGCGCGGACGGCTCGGCCGAGATCACGATCTCCATGGTGGAGGACGCGGACACGCTCGACCCCACGTTCGGCCAGACCTTCGGCGGCCGCTACGTGTTCATGCACATGTGCGAGAAGCTTTACGACCTCAGCCCCGAGCTGGAGATCGTGCCCCAGCTGGCGGCCGAGCTGCCCACGGTGTCGGCCGACGGGCTGACGGTGACGATCCCACTGCGCGAGGGCGTGCAGTTCAACGACGGCGAGCCGTTCGACGCCGAGGCCGTGAAGACCTCGCTCGACCGGCACCGCGAGACCGAGGGCTCGGCCCGCGCGGGTGAGCTGGCCCCGGTGAGCGAGGTCCGCGTCGCCGACCCGATGACGGTCGAGATCGCGCTCGCGCAGCCCTATGCGCCGCTGACGGCGATCCTGGCCGACCGCTCCGGCATGATCATGTCGCCGGCCAAGCTCGAGGACCTGGGCGAGGACTTCACCCAGGACCCGTCCTGCGTCGGTCCGTTCACGCTGACCGAGCGCGTGGTCGGCGACCGCATCGTCCTGGAGAAGTCCGACCTGTACTACGACGCGGACCAGATCCACATCGACCGGGTGATCATGCGCCCGATCCTCGACGACACCGTCCGCGTGGCGAACCTGCGCTCCGGTGAGATCGACGTCATCGACCGCATCCCGACCACGGAGTACGCCCAGCTCGAGAGCGCTGACGGCATCACCGTCGACACCCTGCCGTCGCTGGGCTTCGACACTCTCATGCTCAACACCGTCGACGGGCCGTTCGCCGACGTGCGGGTGCGCGAGGCGTTCGAGCTGGCGCTGGATCGCCAGGAGATCAACGACACCGTCTACGGCGGCCTGCACTCCACCAGCTGCCAGCCGTTCCCGGGCGCGAGCCCGTACCACCTCGACGACCTCGAGTGCACCGAGCGCGACCCGCAGGCGGCCCAGGACCTGCTGGCCGAGGCGGGCGCGGCGACACCGGTCGCGATCGACCTGGTGCTGCTCAACAACACCCTCAGCACCCGGCGCGGCGAGCTGATCCAGGCGCAGGCCGCCGAGGCCGGCTTCGAGGTGAACGTCCGGCCCACGGAGGTCGGCACCCTCATCGACGACGCCGCCGCGGGCGCGTTCGACGCCGTCGTGCTGACGTGGTCCGGCCGGGCCGACCCGGACGGCAACTTCGCCACCTTCGAGCACACCGACGGCGGGCAGAACTTCGGCGGGGCGTCCGACCCTGAGATCGACGCCGCCATCGAGGCCGCGCGCAGCGTCAACGACCCGGCCGAGCGCGCCTCTGCCTACGCGGCGGCGTGGGACCTGGCCCGGGCGCGACACAGCGAGATCGTCCTGATGAACCCGAACCTCCTGACCGGCTGGCGCGACACCGTCCAGGGCCTGCAGCTGGTCCCGGACGGGCTGATCCGGCTCAAGGGAGTGTCGGTCTCGGAGTGACCGGAAGGACGGGTCGATGACCGCGTACGTGATGAGGAGAGCGGGCTGGGCCATCGTCACCCTCCTGCTGGCCTCGGTGGTGGTGTTCATCGGCGCGCACGCCCTGCCCGGCGATCCGGCCCTGGCGCTGGCCGGGCAGGAGGGTGCGCGCGACCCGGAGCTGCTGGCGGCCATCCGCGAGCGCTACGGGCTGGACCAGCCGCTCCCCGCACAGTACGTCGCCTGGCTCGGCCAGGTGCTGCAAGGCGACTTCGGGCAGTCGATCCGCACGTCGTTGCCGGTGGCTGACATGGTGGCCGACCGGGTCCCGGTGACCCTCCAGCTGGCGGCCTGCAGCCTGCTGATCGCCATGCTGGTGGGCATCCCGATCGGCGTGCTGGCGGCCGTGTACCGGGGCCGCTGGCCCGACCACCTCGGCAACGCCCTCACGCTGACCGGGATGTCGGTGCCGAACTTCTGGGTCGGCCTGATCCTCATCGCGGTCTTCGCGGTGCAGTTCGGGATCTTCCCGGCGTCGGGGTTCGTGGCGTTCGCCGACGACCCGGTGGCGAACCTGCAGCACCTGGTGCTGCCGTCGGTGGTCCTCGGGATGGGGCTCTCGGCGGTGATCATGCGGCAGACGAGGTCGTCGATGGTGCAGACCCTGAGCGCGGACTTCATCCGCACGGCACGCGCCAAAGGGCTGTCCGAGTGGTCGGTGGTGGTGCGGCACGCGCTGCGCAACAGCCTGCTGACGGTCACGACGATCCTGGGCCTGCAGCTGGGCCTGCTGATCGCCGGCTCGGTGGTGACGGAGCAGATCTTCCTCATCCCGGGCTTCGGCAAGCTGATCATCGACGCCGTCGCCACTCGCGACTACCCGGTGATCCAGGCCGTCACCCTGCTCGCCGCCGTCGCTTACATCGTCGTCAACCTGCTGGTCGACGTGCTCTACACCGTCCTGAACCCCCGAGTCCGGCTGGAGGCGAGGGCAGCGTGACCGCCGTGACCGCCGTCGACACCACCACCGAGCGGGTCGTCCGGCGCCGCGGCGTCCTGCGCCGCATCGCCGGGCACCGCACCGGCCGCATCGGGCTCGTCCTCGTGGGCGGGGTGGTGCTGGTCGCCCTGCTGGCGCCGGTGCTGGCGCCGTTCGGGCCCGAGGAGATCACCGGCACGCCGGCGCTCACGGGGCCATCCGGTGCGCACTGGCTCGGCACCGACGAGCTCGGCCGCGACGTCGCCTCGCGCATCATCTGGGGCAGCCGGACGTCGTTGCAGGTGAGCGTGCTGGCGACGCTGCTCGCGCTGCTGGTGGCGCTGCCGCTGGGGTTGATGGCCGGGTACTTCCGCGGCCGGCTGGACACCGTCGTCATGCGGCTGACCGACACCGGGCTGGCGTTCCCGTTCATCGTCCTGGCCGTCGGGCTGACCGCGATCTTCGGGCCGTCGATGGTCAACGCGGCGATCGCCATCGGCATCTCGCAGGTGCCCATGCTCATCCGGGTGGTCCGCGGCGAGGCGCTCGCGGTGCGCGAGGAGGACTACATCGCCGCATCGGTGGCCGACGGTGCCGGCAGCGCCCGCATCCTCGGACGGCACGTCCTGCCGAACATCGTCAACACCTTGATCGTGCAGGTCACTGTGCTGATGCCGTTCGCGATCATCACCGAGTCGATGCTGTCGTTCCTCGGCCTCGGGGTGCAGCCGCCGACACCGTCGTGGGGGGTCATGCTCACGGCCGCCCAGGCGTACACCGCGCAGGCACCGTGGCTGGCGGTGTTCCCGGGCCTGGCGATCTTCGTGGCGGCGCTCGGCTTCAACCTGCTCGGCGACGGCGCTCGCGACGCCCTGGACCCACGGAGGGCACGATGACCCCGGTACTCGAGGTGGACGGCCTCTCCGTCGGGTTCCGCTCCGACGACGGCGAGGTGCTCGCGCTCGACGACGTGTCGCTGCGGGTCGAGCCGGGCGAGATCGTCGGCGTCGTCGGCGAGTCCGGCTGCGGCAAGAGCACGCTCGGGCTCTCGATCATGGGCCTGCTGCCGGGCAGCGCGTCGGTGCGCGGCGGCGGGGTGCGGCTCGGCGGGCGCGACCTGCTCACCCTGCCGCCGGGCGAGCTGCGCCGGCTGCGCGGGAGCGAGGTCGGCATGATCTTCCAGGAGCCGATGAGCTCGCTCAACCCCGTCAT
This sequence comes from Jiangella ureilytica, assembly GCF_004348545.1. Lineage (GTDB taxonomy): Bacteria > Actinomycetota > Actinomycetes > Jiangellales > Jiangellaceae > Jiangella > Jiangella ureilytica. The sequence continues at coordinate 22,586 of NZ_SMKL01000066.1, forward strand.
GCCGGTGGGCCGCCAGATCGGCGAGGTGCTGCGCCGGCACCGCGACCTGGGCCGGACGGCGGCCGCCGCCCGCGCCGTCGAGCTGCTCGACCTCGTCGGCATTCCCGACGCCGGGCGGCGCAGCCGGGCCTACCCGCACCAGCTCTCCGGCGGCATGCGCCAGCGCGTCATGATCGCCATCGCGATCGCCTGCGAGCCCAAGCTGCTCATCGCCGACGAGCCGACGACGGCGCTCGACGTCACCGTCCAGGCGCAGATCCTCGACCTGCTGCGCAGCCTGCGCGACCGTGTCGACCTCGCGATCATGCTGATCACGCACAACCTCGGCGTCATCGCGACGATGGCCGACCGGGTGTCGATCATGTACGCCGGGCGCAAGGTCGAGGAGGGCCCGACCCGCGACATCCTCGACACCCCGCGACATCCGTATACCGCGCGGCTGCTCGCCTCGACCCCGCAGGCGGCCCGGTCTGCGGCGGTGTCGGCCGCGGCCGGCGGCCCGGGCGGGTCCGTCGAGGCGGGCGGGCGGCGGCTGGCCGAGATCCCCGGCCGGGTGCCCACCATGACCGCGCCGGCGACGGCGTGCACGTTCCAGGCCCGCTGCCACCGCGACGTCGACCTCTGCACCCGGGTCCGGCCCGAGCTGGAGCCGGCCGGCGGCGGCCTGGTGGCCTGCTTCCACCCGGAGGAGTCGTGGTGAGCCAGCAGAGCCCCGGGAGTCCCGTGCTGCGGGCCGGCGGCCTGGTCAAGGATTTCCAGGTCGGCTCCGTCGGCCGCCGGTCGGTGCTGCGCGCCGTCGACGGCGTCGACCTCGAGCTGGCCGCGGGCGAGACGTTCGGCCTGGTGGGGGAGTCGGGCAGCGGCAAGTCGACGCTGGGCAAGGTGCTGCTGCGGCTGCAGACGCCGACGGCCGGGACGGTGGAGTTCGAGGGCCGCGACATCTCCCGCGCCGGCGGGCGCGAGCTGCGCGCCGTCCACCGCCGGCTGCGGATGGTGTTCCAGGACCCGTACTCGTCGCTGGATCCGCGGATGTCCATCGGCGACATCGTCGCCGAGCCGCTGCGGCTGCACCGGGTGGCCCGTGGCCGCGACCTGGAGGCGCGGGTCACCGGGCTGTTCGACCAGTGCGGGCTCGCGGCGGCCTGGCGGCACCGGTACCCGCACGAGCTCTCCGGCGGGCAGCGCCAGCGGGTCGGCATCGCGCGCGCGCTCAGCCTGCGCCCGTCGGTCCTCATCGCCGACGAGCCGGTGTCGGCGCTGGACGTGTCGGTGCAGGCCGGGATCCTCAACCTGCTCAAGGACCTGCAGGCCGACCTGGGGTTCACCTGCCTGTTCATCTCCCACGACCTCAGCGTCGTGGAGTTCATGTGCGACCGCATCGCCGTCATGTACCTGGGGCGCATCGTCGAGGTGGCGAAGGCGAGCGAGCTGTTCGCCCTCCCGCGGCATCCGTACACGCAGGCGCTGCTGTCGGCCGACCCCCCGCTGCACGCCGACGCCGCGGCCACGCCCCGGGTGGTGCTCAGCGGCGACATGCCCAGCGCGCTCGACCCGCCGCCGGGCTGCCGGTTCCACACCCGCTGCCCGGTCGCCGAGGCGGTCTGCCGGACGGAGGACCCCGCTCTGGTCCCGCGCGCCGCCGACGGCCACCCGGTGGCCTGCCACCTGGTGCTGGCCGACGGATCGGGTCCCCGCCTGTGACCGCGGCGACGGTCATCGCGCTCGATGTGGGCGGCACCGTCATGAAGGGCGCCGTCCTCGACGAGGCCATGAACGTGCTGGCCGAGACGTCACGGCCGACCGCCCGCCACCTGGGCCCGGACGCCGTCGTCAAGTCCGTGCTGACCGCGCTCGAGGAGCTGGCGGCACATCCGCGGGCGCGGACCGCGACGGCCGCCGGGCTGGTGGTGCCGGGCATGGTCGACGCGCAGACCGGGACGGCGGTGTTCTCGGAGAACCTGGGCTGGGCCGACGTGCCGTTCACCGAGCTGGCCGTCGCCCGCACCGGGCTGCCGGTCGCGTTCGGGCACGACGTCCGGGTCGCCGCGCTGGCCGAGTCGCGGCTGGGCGCGGCCCGCGACCGCCACGACGTGGTCTTCCTCGCCATCGGGACGGGGATCGGCGCGGCACTGATCGTGGACGGGAACCTGCTGGAGGCGGGCGGGTACGCGGGCGAGATCGGGCACGTTCGCGTCGCCGGTAGTGAGCCGTGCGCATGCGGTGGCCAGGGGTGTCTCGAGACCGTGGCGTCGGCCGCGGCCATCGCCCGGCGCTACGGCGAGCGCAGCGGCCGGGCCACCGACGGCGCCGCCGAGGTGCTCGCGCGGGCCCGCAGCGGTGACGCCGTCGCCCGCCAGGTCTGGCACGAGGCGGTCGAGTACCTGGCGACGGCGCTGGCCATCGGCTCGTCGCTGGTCGGCCCGGAGCTGGTGGTCGTCGGCGGCGGGCTGTCGCTGGCCGGCGACGACCTGCTGGTGCCGCTGGCCCGGCGGCTGGACGAGCTGCTCACCCTGCAGCGGCTGCCGTCGCTCGCGGCGGCCGCGCTGGGCGACCGGGCCGCCTGCCTGGGCGCCGGCCTGCTCGCCTGGGAGCTCGCGTAGTGCGTGGCCTGGCCGGCAAGGGCGTGCTGGTGACCGGCGGGACCAGCGGCATCGGGCTGGCGACCGCCCGGCGGTTCCTGGCCGAGGGGGCGCGGGTGTTCGTGTGCGCGGACGACGCCGCTGCAGTCGACGCGACGGTGGCCTCGCTCGGGGTGGGCGGCGGGTACTGCGACGTGAGCCGCTCGGAGGAGGTCGGCTCGATGGTGGCGGCCGCCGACGCCTGGCTGGGCGGCATCGACGTCCTGGTCAACAACGCCGGCGTCGCGCAGCGCTCCCCGTTCCTCGACATCACGGCCGCGTCGTTCGACCGCGTGGTCGCCGTCAACCTGCGCGGCGCCTTCCTCGTCGCCCAGGCCGTCGCGCGGGGCATGGTGGAACGCGGGCGCGGCGGCGTCATCCTCAACATGTCCTCGACCAACGGCCTCGGCGGCGAGGAGGACTACGCGCACTACAACGCCACCAAGGCCGGCGTCCTGCTGCTCACCCGCACCATGGCCGTCGAACTGGGGACGCACCGCATCCGGGTGAACGCGCTGTGCCCCGGCTACATCCGCACCCCGCTCAACGCCGCGATCGCCGCCGGATCGGGCGACGACTTCGTCGGTGCGTACATACGCGACCGGATCCCGCTGGCCCGGGCCGGCTCGGCCGAGGACGTCGCGGGGGCCTACGCCTTCCTCGCCTCCGACGACGCCGCCTTCGTCACCGGCACGGAGCTCGTGATCGACGGCGGCCAGCTGGCGGTGATGTGACGTGGGGAGACAACCCGGCGCCCGGCTCGGCCGTCCATGGCCGAGCCGGGCCAGTCGTGGTTCAGCGGTGTGACGGCCGGCGGGTCAGTCCACCTCGTTCCGCCAGGTCCTGCGTGGCGCGTCTCGATCCGTGATGACGCGCGCGACATCGCCGACCGGGCCGGCCGTCACCGTCTCGTCGATGATCGGACTCATCACCTCCCTCTCGTCCTGGCGCACCGACCGGCTGCGTTCCGGAGGTGCTCTGGACCGGCACCGTTCCCTGTGCGCGCGACCCAGTACCCCGCGCGGGCGCCGCGGCGCAACCTCCGGCCGGGGTCGGGGACGCCCCGGTTCGAGCAGCCTGCAACCGGTCGGAGCGACGACGTCCGGATCCGCGGGCCAGGCGGCCGCGACCAGTGCGGCGAACTCCGCGTCGATGACCGCCTGGTCGGTGAACCGCTCGCCGGCCCGCGCCGGCTCGAGACCGGTGTAGGTGGCAGGCATCGCCGTCACCTCGGTCAGGCGGGAACGGGGTCCCTGTCGGCGGCGGACCCGGCCGACGAAGCCTCGACGGTGCCGCTCAGGACCGGGCCGGCGCCGCTGTCGATGGCCTGCGGGCCGTGGTCGCCGGACGACGTCACGTTGATCTTGCGCGGCTTCGCCTGCTCGGCGACCGGGATGAGCAGCGTCAGGACACCGGAGTCGTAGTTCGCGGTGATGTGCTCGAGATCGAGGTTGTCGCCGAGCACCAGCTGGCGGCTGAAGACGCCGCGTGGTCGTTCGGCGGCGATCAGTTCCATGTCGTTCTCGGGTGCGGGACGCTCGGCCTTGACGGTCACGACGTTGCGCTCGACGTCGAGGTCGATCGAGTCGACGGCCACGCCCGGCAGATCGAACTCGACGACGAACCGGTCGCCCTCGCGCCAGGCGTCCATCGGCATGACGGCCGGACGGGCGAGGGTGCCCCTGGTGCCCAACATCTGCTGGGTCAGACGGTCCAGCTCACGGAACGGATCGGTGCGCATAAGCATCGGTTCCACCTCCCATGCACAGACACAGAGATGCTCCTCGTGGACCATGAGACCGCTCGTGCGATCTATGGCATGCGCTACACTTTTTCTATAACACAGCGGCCAGAAGGCCGCAAGAGCCGGATCGCGAGAGATCGTGGACGCGGAGTGCGCACACGCGAGCGGTATTAGTATTGGGGCATGGTGCGAGTCCCGCTGACCCTCGACGAGCGCGAACGCGGCGAGCGGCTGGGCCGGGCGCTGCGTGCGGCCCGGGCCCGGCGCAGCATCGTCGACGTCGCCACGCAGGCGGGCATCTCGCCCGAGACGCTGCGCAAGATCGAGCGGGGCCGCATTCCCACGCCGGCCTTCTTCACCGTCGTCGCCGTGGCCGACGTGCTCGGGCTGTCGCTGGACGAGCTGCTGGCCGGCCTCGCCACTGATACCGAGAGGATCCCGGCCGGCGATTTGGCTACGCTTGCTCGGTGACCCCCGAACAGCTCTCCAGCGCGGTACGCGACGTCCTCACCGCCGCCGTCGACGCAGGTGACCTCGCCCTGCCCGACGGCGTGCCCACCCAGGTGACCGTCGAGCGACCGCGCAACCGCGACCACGGCGACTACGCCACCAACGTCGCGCTCCAGCTGGCGAAGAAGGCGGGCACCAACCCGCGGGCGCTGGCCGAGCTGCTCGCCGCGCGCCTGCGCCAGGTCGGCGGCATCGAGGCGGTCGACATCGCCGGGCCGGGCTTCCTCAACATCACCGTGTCGGCGGCCGCCCAGGGTGAGCTGGCCCGCACCGTCGTCGAGGCGGGCGCGACCTACGGCCGGGGCGACGCACTGGCCGGCACCGCCATCGACGTCGAGTTCATCTCGGCCAACCCCACCGGTCCGCTGCACCTCGGCCACGTGCGCTGGGCCGCCGTCGGCGACGCCCTGGCCCGGGTGCTCGAGGCCGCGGGCGCCGCCGTCACCCGCGAGTTCTACATCAACGACCGCGGTGGCCAGATGGACAAGTTCGGCGCCTCCATCATGGCCCGCGCGCTCGGCGAGGCGGTGCCCGAGGACGGCTACCACGGCGAGTACGTCAACGAGCTCGCCACGGCCATCGTCAATGCCGACCCCGGCATCCTCGAGCTGCCCCGCGACGAGCAGCTGGCCCGGTTCCGCGAGGACGGCTACCGGCTGCAGCTGGCCGAGCAGCAGGCCCAGCTCGAGCAGTTCCGCACCCGTTTCGACGTCTGGTACTCCGAGCGCAGCCTGCACGACGGCGGCCGGGTCGAGCACGCCCTCGACGTGCTGCGGCAGCAGGGCCACCTGTTCGAGGCCGACGGCGCGCTCTGGATGCGCACCACCGACTTCGGCGACGACAAGGACCGCGTGCTGCGGCGCAGCAACGGCGAGTACACCTACTTCGCCGCCGACGCCGCCTACTACATCGACAAGCGCGAGCGCGGCTTCGACATCTGCGTCTACCTGCTGGGCGCCGACCACCACGGCTACATCGGCCGGCTCAAGGCGCTGGCGGCGTGCGCGGGCGACGACCCCGAGAAGAACATCGAGATCCCCATCGGCCAGCTCGTGAAGATCGTGCAGGACGGCCAGGAGCTGCGGCTGTCGAAGCGGGCCGGCACCATGCTCACGCTCGGCCAGGTCGTCGAGGCGGCCGGCGTCGACGCCCTGCGCTACTCGCTGTGCCGGTACCCCGCCGAGTCGCCGCTGACCCTCGACGTCGCCCAGATCACCAAGCACGCGCCGGACAACCCGGTCTACTACGTGCAGTACGCCCACGCCCGGCTCGCGTCCATCCTGCGCAACGCCGCCGAGCTGGGTGTCGACAAGGGCGAGCTGCGGCCCGAGCTGCTCGACCACGAGCGCGAGTCGCTCCTGCTGGGCGCGCTGGCCGAGTTCCCGCGCGTCATCGCCACGGCGGCCGAGTTGCGCGAGCCGCACCGCGTCGCCCGCTACCTCGAGGACACCGCCTCGACCTTCCACAAGTTCTACGACGTCTGCCGAGTGCTGCCCATGGGCGACGAAACGGCCACCGACGTGCACCGTGCACGGCTCTGGCTGGTCGAGGCCACCCAGGTGGTCCTGGCCAACGGCCTCGGACTGCTCGGCGTCGACGCACCGGATCGGATGTAACCATGCGCGCACACGAAGCCGGCGCCCTGCACGCGGAGGCCGGCCACCGCGGACCGTCCTGGCTGCGCGAGCCCGAGGACGTCAACGCCCTCTTCCCCGGCCTCTGGGCCCACGGGGTCGAGCGCGACGACGACGGCGTCCTGCGGGTCGGCGGCCTGTCGGTGAAAGAGCTGGCCACCGAGTTCGGCACGCCGCTCTACGTCGTCGACGAGTCTGACTTCCGCTCGCGGGCACGGGCGTTCCGCGAGGCCTTCGGCGCCGTCCTGGGCGGGGCCGACGTCTTCTACGCCGGCAAGGCGTTCCTGTCCGTCGCGACGGCGCGCTGGATCGCCGACGAGGGCCTCAACCTCGACGTCTGCTCCGGCGGCGAGCTGGCCGTGGCGCTGCGGGCCGGGTTCCCGGCAGCGCGTATCGGCCTGCACGGCAACAACAAGACCGTCTCCGAGCTGGTGCGGGCGCTCGACGCCGGCGTCGGGCGCGTCGTGCTCGACTCCTTCGAAGAGATCGACCGGCTGGCCACGCTTGCGGCGGCCCGCGACGTCCGCGCCGACGTGCTCGTGCGCACGAAGGTCGGCGTCGAGGCACACACGCACGAGTACATCGCCACCGCGCACGAGGACCAGAAGTTCGGCTTCTCCATCGCCTCGGGCGAGGCCGCCGAGGCGGTCCGGGCCGTGCTGAAGTCGCCGTCGCTGCGACTGCTCGGCCTGCACTCGCACATCGGCTCGCAGATCTACGACACCGCCGGCTTCGAGGTCGCGGCCCGCCGGGTGCTGCGGCTGCAGGCCGACATCCGCGACGAGCACCGGCTCGAGCTGGCCGAGCTCGACCTCGGTGGCGGCTTCGGCATCGCCTACACCAGCCAGGACGACCCGCAGCCACCCGCCGTCCTGGCCGCGGGCATGGCCGAGATCATCGAGCACGAGTGCGCCGGCTACGGTCTCGCGGTGCCGCGGCTCAGCGTGGAGCCCGGTCGCTCCATCGCCGGCCCGTCGACGTTCACGCTCTACGAGGTCGGCACGGTCAAGTCCGTCCCGCTCGACGGCGGCGCCTCGCGCCGGTACGTGGCCGTCGACGGCGGCATGAGCGACAACATCCGCACCGCTCTCTACGACGCCGACTACTCCTGCACGCTGGCGTCGCGCGCGTCGTCGGCCCCGCCGGTGTTGTCGCGGGTGGTCGGGAAGCACTGCGAGAGCGGCGACATCGTCGTCAAGGACGAGTTCCTGCCCGGCGACATCGCCCCCGGTGACCTCGTGGCGGTCCCGGGCACAGGCGCCTACTGCCGCAGCATGGCCAGCAACTACAACCACCAGCCGCGCCCCGCCGTCCTCGCCGTCCGCGACGGCCAGGCCCGGCTGATCATGCGCCGCGAGACCGAGGACGACCTCCTCGCCCTCGACGTCGGCTGAGGGTCAACGATTGGAACCACCCCTCCGGATCGAGCGGCACCCGGTGGAAGTCGACCACGTCGAAGTGCTCGCCGGCAGCGGCGAGCAGCTGTGCGTCGGTGCGCCACGAGAAGAACCGGGGCGGGTCGTGCCGGTCCCACTCGACCACGCCCTCGGAGCCGTCGCCGCCGTAGAGGCCGAGGAAGAACAGCCCGTCCGGGCGCAGCAGCGAGCGCACCGACGCCAGCGCCGCGGGCAGGTCGGCGTCCGGCACGTGCAGCAGGCAGTTCAGCGCGTACGCCGCGTCGAAGGACTCCGCCGGCAGGTCCGGCGCGAGCACGCTCATGACCCGCGCGTCGAGGCCTTTCGCCGCGCAGGCGGCGACCATCTCGGCCGTGAGGTCGGTCGCGATCACGTCGAGGCCGCTCTGCTGGAAGAACAGCGCGTCCTGGCCGGTGCCGGCGCCGATCTCGACCAGCGTCCGGGCGCCGGCCGACCGCAGCCGGTCGAGGAACGCGGCCCGTTCGGCCAGCTTCCACGGCGTCTTGGCGATGGCGTCGCGATGCTCCGCCCCGCCGGCGTAGGCGGTGCGCAGGTCGTCGGCGACGTCGTCGAAGCGGGTGTTCATGACCCCCATCCTCGCGGGCGTCGATGCGCTGACCGGCGGCGTGTCCGCCCACGGCGGACACGGGAGTAGCGTGCGCGGTACCCGGCGTTGACCCCTGCATCTCGAACGTGGGAGGTGCGCCATGGCCGACGAGCTGGACGCGTATTCGCAAGTGGTGACCGGCGTCGCGCGCACGCTGCTGCCGTCCGTCGCGAGCCTGGCGGTCACGGGGGAGCGGCGCGGCCGCACGGGCATCGTCGGCACGGGCTCGGCGGTGGTGTTCACCGGCGACGGGTTCCTGCTGACCAACGCACATGTCGTCGGCTCGTCGTCGCGCGGGACGGCCGCGTTCGCCGACGGCACCGAGGTCGGCTACACCGTCATCGGCCGCGACCGGCTGTCCGATCTCGCCGTCGTGCGCGCCGACGGCGACACCCCGCCGCCGGCCACGCTCGGCGACGCCGACGAGCTCATCGTCGGGCAGCTGGTGGTCGCCGTCGGGAGCCCGCTGGGGCTGTCGGGGTCGGTGACGGCGGGCGTGGTCAGCGCGCTCGGGCGGTCGATGCCGGCGCAGAGCGGGCGCACCGTGCGCATCATCGAGGACGTCATCCAGACCGACGCCGCGCTGAACCCGGGCAACTCCGGCGGGGCGCTGGCCGACTCGCACGCGAAGGTCGTGGGCATCAACACCGCCGTCGCCGGGGTCGGACTGGGCCTGGCGGTGCCGATCAACGCGACCACGACCCGCATCGTCACGACGCTGCTGCGCGAGGGCCGGGTGCGCCGCGCGTTCCTGGGAGTCGCCACGTCGCCCGCGCCGGTGCCGCCGTCGCTGGCCGAGCGCATCGGGCGCACCAAGGGCGTGCGCATCGTCCACGTCGAGCCGAACAGCCCGGCGGAGGTGGCCGGGCTGCGGCCGGGCGACCTGGTCATCACCGTCGGTGGCGAGCCGGTCGACGACGCGCAGGCACTGCAGCGGCGCATGTTCGCCGACGCCATCGACGTGCCGCTGCCCATCACCACGTTCCGCAACGGCGCCATGGTCGACGTCATCGCCCGGCCGGTGGAGCTCGCGGACCAGGCGTGACAACTGTCATGGTCAGGACCGGACGGCCGTGACCTCTGCGTTCGCCCCCGCGGGCGGACGCTGGAGGCATGACCGAACGCCCCACTGCTCCGTACGCGGTCCGGCTGGCCGCGCTGCACCCGCACCCGCTGCCGGTCGCCGACGTGCTCGATCGGGCGGGTCTCGCCGGCCTGGCCTCGACGGTGTCCGCCGGCGGCCGGGTCTCGCAGGAGCGGCACGCCGGCTGGACCCGCGAGCTGCGGCTGCCGCCGTTGCGCCCGCTGTCCTACGCGCCGACCAAGAGCGTCGTCGCGCTGGTGCTCGGCATGCTGGCCGCGACCCTGGTGTTCGCCGTCGTGCTGCGCGGCGTGCTGACGCCGGTGGCGTGGACCGTGGTGCTCGCCGCGCTGGTCCGCCGGCACTACGGCCGGGCGGAGCGGTGACGATGAGCGCTACCGTGACGACGATGCCTTCCGCCCCGGCCGAAAAGCCCTCGGCCCCGACGGCCTCGCCGTTCGCCCGCGACGGCGAGCGGCGGCTGCCGCTGGTCGCCGCGCTGGTGTGGGCCGTCGTCCTGGCCCCCACCGCGGCCGGCATCTACCAGCACCACTACCCGCCGGGCTGGGCGATCGCGGGCTACGTGTCGCTGGCGGGGTTCGTCGCCGCGTTCTACTACGTGTTCACCCGCGCGGCCGTGGCCCGGCGGAGCGGCGACCCGGTGCCGTGCTCGATCCGCCGATTCGGCTTCATCGGGCTGAGCGTCCTGGGTGCGCTGGTGGTCGGCTTCGCCGGCGAGAACGGCGTGGTCGTGTGGTTCGTGCTGAGCCAGGCCGCGCTCGTCCTCATGGGCCGTCGCGAGGCGTGGGCCACCATAGGCAGCATCTGCGTCGCCGTCGTGGCCGTGCCGTGGTCACTGGGCCTGGAATGGGAGGTCAACGCCTGGTTCCTCGTGGCGATCCTCGGATCGTCGTGGGCCACCGACGCGATCTTCCGGCTGCGCGACACCAACCAGCGCCTGACCCGGGCACAGGAGCAGATCGCGTCCATGGCGGTCGAGCAGGAGCGGCTGCGCTTCGCCCGCGACCTGCACGACGTCGTCGGCCACAGCCTCACCGCCGCGACGGTGAAGGCGCAGCTGGCCCGGCGCCTCGTCGACAGCGACGACGACCGCGCCAAGGCCGAGCTGCGCGAGGTCGAGGGGCTGCTGCGCGAGGCGCTCAGGGACGTGCGCGGCACTGTCGCCGGCTACCGCGAGGTCACGCTGACGTCCGAGCTGGTCCGTGCCGCGACCGTGCTCGAAGCGGCGGGCGTGACGGCGGACCTGCCGCGCGCCGTCGACCACGTCCCGGCGCAGTGGAGCGAGCTGTTCGGCTGGGTGCTGCGCGAGGCCGTCACCAACGTCGTCCGGCACAGCCACGCGCACTACTGCCGGGTCACCGTCGCCGTCGACACCATCGAGATCTGGAACGACGGCGCCGTCGGCGCGGCTCCGGGGGAGTCGGCGTCGTCCGGGCTGGTGGGACTGCGGGAGCGGGTCGAGGGCGCGGGCGGCACGCTGGTCGCGGGGCCCGGCGGCGACGGCGGCTGGCGCGTCGTGGCGCGAGTGGGTGGTCCGGGGCCGCGATGATGGCCACGTGATCCGCTTGCTGCTCGCCGACGACCAGGCGCTGGTCCGTGGCGCGATGGCGGCGCTGCTGTCGCTGGAGCCCGACCTCGAGGTCGTCGCCGAGGTCGCCCGCGGCGACGAGGTCGTGTCCGCCGCGCTGGTCGCCCGGCCGGACGTCGCCCTCGTGGACGTCGAGATGCCCGGCCTCGACGGCATCGCGGCGACGGCGGTACTGCGGGAGCAGCTACCGTCGTGCCGGGTGCTGGTGGTGACGACCTTCGGCCGGCCCGGCTACCTGCGGCGGGCCATCGAGGCCGGCGCCTGCGGGTTCGTCGTCAAGGACAGCCCCGCCGAACAGCTCGCCGACGCCATCCGCCGGGTCCACTCCGGCCTGCGCGTGGTCGACCCCGCACTCGCGGTCGAGTCCCTCGCCGCCGGCCCGTCGCCGCTCACCCCGCGCGAGGCCGACGTCCTGCGCGCGACGCGTGACGGCTCGTCGGTGGCCGACGTGGCCGCCCGGCTCTACCTGTCCGAGGGCACGGTGCGGAACTACCTGTCCAGCGCCATCGGCAAGACCGGCACCCGCAACCGGGTCGAGGCGGTCCGGGTGGCCGAGCAGAACGGCTGGCTGTGAGCGGTCCGGACAGAACGGAGGCTCCGACCCGCATCGCCGGCCCGCCGCCCCGGTGGCGAGACCCTCGATGCGGGGCGGAGCCCCGCCCCCCTATCCGCCAAGACGAGGTCCTTGTCCGGGTATGACGAGTACCTCGATGTGACCTGTGTCACATTGAGGTTCGTGGGGTCGGGTGGGGTTTCCCCCGTCCCCCTGCTGCCCATTCTCTTAGCCGCGAATCCGCGCCTCAAGCGGACCGGTGGGCGCTGCGCGCCTTGGGGGTCCGCTTGACCCGCGGCTTCGCGGTCTAAGAACGGGCAGCTATCAGGGGGACGGGGGGAGTCTGGCTA
>NZ_SMKL01000067.1 GCF_004348545.1 Jiangella ureilytica
TCGTGTGATGTGTCCTTCCGCGAGAACCATTGGCGTGGTCTCGCTGACCATCACACGATGGCCTCCACACGCGTGGTCACCCACGCCGTCAGGCCCGACGAGTTACACCACAAGCGGGGACATCACCGCCTTCTGGCGGCGCCGAAGACGGTTGGCGATAGTGAAGACGGCCGGCGGCAGTGAGGTGGGCCGGGCGGCGGGCGGCTGCTATCGCGAGGAGGCACGTTCAGCGCCAGAGCGGGGGCAACTCCCTCCTGACGCTGCGCCGTCGGCGGGTCACTGCCGCCCTGGCCGTAGCACTCGCCCTCGACACCCGGCGAACGCCGCATCACGAGGCGTTGCCGCTCTTCCCCCGTCCTCCGTGATAGCTGCCCGTCAGGCCGTGTGCGTGCGGGTCAAGCGGTCCTCGATGGCGCGCAGCGCCCACTCGTCCGCTCGAGGCGCGCGTACGCGGCTCAGAGCATGGGGCAGCAGAGGGACGGGCAGCCCCGGCCAACTCGGCACGAGCACGGCCTCGGGCCCCCGGCGCAGGACGTCGGCTGCCAAGGTGGTGAGCCAGTCGGCCACGACCTGGGCCGTCACCGATCCCCTGCGGACCAGTGCGTCCGTCAGGCGGCGCGGGCGGTGCCGATGGCGACCAGTGCGGTGGTCAGGGCGAGCGCGGAGTCGTTGCCGCCGCCCTTGACCGCGAGGTCGGCCTCGGCGACCGCCCGGATGGCCTGGGACAGGCCGTTCGGCGTCCAGCCGCGCAGCTGGCCGCGGAGCACCCGGACCTTCCACGGCGGGATCCCCAGGTCGCGGGCGACGTCGGCGTCGCGCATACCGCGGGGGGCGCCGGCCAGACGGGCCAGCGACCGGAGCGACGTCGCGAGCGCACCGGTGACCAGCACGGGATCGGTGCCGGTCCCGAGGGCCCAGCGCAGCTGTTCGACCGCCTCGCCGGTCCTGCCTTCGACGGCGCGGTCGGCGACCACCCAGCCCTTGACTTCGGCCCGGCCCTCGAAGTACATCGACACCACCTGGCCGGTGACCTGGCCGTCCGGCGCGTCGGCCGCCAGCTGGCCGGCGGCCGAGGCGAGGCCGCGCAGGTCGCCGCCCACCGACTCGACCAGTTGCCGGGCTGCGTGCTCGTCGATGCGTCCGCCGCTGCGGCGCACCTCGGCCCGCACGAACGCGACCTGGTCGTCGGGGCGGGTGAGGCGCTCGGCGGCGACCTCGTGCACGCCGGCCTTGCGCAGCGCGGTGAGCAGCTTCTTGCCCTTGACGCCGCCCGGGTGCAGCAGCACGACGTGGATGTCCTCGATGGGCGACCTCACGTAGCCCACCAGGATGTCGCCGACCGCTTCGGTGACGTCTTGCACGTCGTTGACGATCAGGACCCGGCGGGTGGCGAACAGCGACGGGCTCACGTGCTCGGCCAGGCCGCCGGCGGTCAGCTCGGAGCCGGCGACCTGGGACACGTCGGCATCGGCGTCGGCGGCGCGCGCCGCCCGCACGACGGCGCCCGCGGCACGCTCGGCCAGCAGCAGCTCAGGGCCGAAGACGAGCGTGACCGGGACGAGGGGGTCGGTGGAGAGCGCAGCCATGTCGCGTCACAGCATGACACGTCCCACCGACACGGTCGCCGTCCGTTCGCCGATCGTCTCGGCACCGGTCGCGACCGCGGCCCGCCGGTCGCCACGCCCAGCCCGCCGTCGCCGGTGCGCAGGACGGCGATGCTGCCGTGCTCGTCGGTGCGGTAGACCCGCACGCCGTCCGCCTGGAGGGCGTCGAGCACCCGCCGCGACGGGTGTCCGTAGGTGTTCTCGCCGACGCTGACCAGGGCCAGGCGGGCGTCGACGCCGGTGAGGAGCTCGGTCTCCTGGTGCGGCGAACCGTGGTGCGCGACCTTGAGCACGTCGGCATCGAGCGCCGGCTCGGCCCGCAACAGCGCGCGTTGCGCCGACGGCTCGATGTCGCCGGTCAGCAGGATGCTGACGCCGTCGACGTCGGCCTCGATGACCAGGCTGCTGTTGTTGGACTCGGACTCCGGCGTCTCGGTGAGCCGCACCGGCCCGAGCACGTCGAGCGTCAGCCGCTCCCCCACGCGCAGCAGGTCGCCGGCGCGCGGCACCGTCACCGGGACGCCGGCCGCGGCGAGGCGACGGCGGACACCGTCGGCGGCCGCGGGCGGATCGTCGAGCGGCGACACCAGCGTGCGGCCGATCTCGCGACCGGCGAGGACGCCGGGCAGGCCGCCGACGTGGTCGGCGTGGAAGTGCGTGAGGACCAGCAGCGGCACCTGTCGCACGCCGAGGTCGTCGAGGCAGCGGCGGACGAACCGCGGCTCCGGCCCGGTGTCGACGACGACGGCGGACCGGTGGCCCGCGCGCAGGACGAGCGCGTCGCCCTGCCCGACGTCGCAGGCCACGACCAGCCAGCCGGCCGGCGGCCAGCCCGGGGTCGGGACCGTCTTGAGCAGGCCGACCACCAGCACCGTCCCGGCCGCGACCGTGACGAGCGGGCGGCGCAGCACCAGCGGGACGGCCAGCAGCGCGACGACCGCGAGCACGACGGCGATCACCACGCCCTCCGCGCCCGGCGGCCACGGGAGGACGGCGCCGGGCTGGCCGGCGAACCAGCGCGCGACGGCGGCGATCCACCACGCCGGCAGGGCCGCGAGCCAGGCCAGCACCGTCGCGACCGGCGCCGCGGCCGGGCTCACCACCGCGGCGGCCGCGCCGAACACCGTCGCCGGCGCCACCGCGGGAGCGGCCAGCAGGTTCGCCGGCAGCGCGGCGAGGCTGAGCTGCCCGGACAACCCGAGGACGATCGGCGTGCAGGCGACCTGCGCCGCCAGCGGCACCGCGACGGCGAGCGCCAGCGGCCGTGGCAGCCACGACAGCGACCGGGTCCACACCGGCACCAGCAGCAGGATGCCCGCCGTCGCCAGCACCGAGAGCGCGAACCCGGCGCTGCGGGCCAGCCACGGATCGACGAGCACGAGCGCGACGACCGCCGCGGCCAGCGACGGCAGCCCGCGCCGTCGCCCGGCCACCGCCAGCCCGACGACGGCGACCACGCCCATGGCGGCGGCCCGCAGGACGCTCGGCTCCGGCCGCGCGAGCAGGACGAACGCGAGGACGCAGACGATGCCGACGACCGGCAGGACGAAGCCGCGTACGCCGAGCAGACGGGCCAGTGCGAGCACGGCGATGAGGATCAGCGTGATGTTCGTGCCGGACACCGCGGTCAGGTGGGTCAACCCGGCGACCGTCATGGCGTCGCGGAGGTCGTCGGCGAGCAGCGATTCGTCGCCGATGACCAGGCCGGGCACCAGGCCGCGCGGGTCGGGCGGGACACCGGCGACCGCGTCGCGCAGCCCGGCCCGGAACGGCTCGGTGGCGCGGCTGGCAGCGCTCGGCGGGCCGGTCGCCTGCTTGTCCGGCCCGGTGTACGGGCGGAAGACGGCGGCGACGTCGTCGCGGGGATGGTCGGTGGACTCGAGACGGCCCTCGACCCGCACGTGCTGGCCGGGCAGGAGACCGGCCCAGGCGCGGTCGCCGCTCACCAGGAGGACGGGCACGCCGACGCGGTGGGTGGCGCCGCGGCCGGTGACCTGGCCGACCCGGATGCGCCCGACGACGTATTCGGTGGCGGCGGCCTCCTCGCCGGCCGGCCCGCCGCTGCGCAGGACCGGGTCGCGCTCGACGACGCCCTCGAGCTCGACGTGGGCTCCCGCGGCGGCGAGGTCGGTGACCGGGCCGTCCCAGACCGGGGCCGCCCTGGCCGCGCCGACGGCGAACCCGGCGACGAGGCAGAGGCTCGCGGCGACGAGCGCGCGGCGGCCGCTGGGTGTGAGCGGGGCACGGAGCAGGACGATGCCCGCGACGACGGATGCCGCCACGCAGCCGGCGAGCCCGCTGCGCCACGGAACGAGGACGCCCGCGAGCGCGCCGAGCCAGAGTCCGAGAGCGGCTGGGACCAGCCGCAGGTCCGGGCGCTCGGCCGGCTCCGGGGCGGGCGTGGGCGAGGTGGCGGCCGGCTCTGGGGCAGCACGCGCTGGGGCAGCAGGCGCTGGGGCGGTGGTCATACGGTGACCAGGGGCTCGAGCTGGGCGAACCGCTGCTCGCCGATGCCGGCGACCTCGCGCAGCTCGTCGACGGTGGTGAAGCGGCCGTTCTCGGCCCGCCAGGCGAGGATCCGGCCGGCGAGGGCGGGGCCGATGCCGGGCAGGGTCTCGAGCTCGGGGGCGGTCGCGGTGTTGAGGTTGATCGGCCCCGTCGGGGTGGGAGCCGGGGAGCCTGAGCCCGGTGGAGCAGCCGGCGGCGCGGCCTGGGGCGGCGGGTCGGCGGTGACGAGCACCTGCTCGCCGTCGGTGAGGACGCGGGCGAGGTTGATCGGCGTCAGGTCGGCCTCGGGCGTCGCTCCGCCGGCCGCCTCGATGGCGTCGACCACGCGGGAGCCGGCCGGCAGTTCGACGATGCCGGGACGCGCGACCAGCCCGGCCACGTGCACGACGATGGCGACGGCTGTGGTCGGCGTGGTCGGGTCGGGCGCGCCCGGGGTGCTCGGCGTGCCCGGCTCGTCCGGAGTGCCGGGCGGTGCGGACCCGGTAGCGACGGGGGTGCCGGTGGCGACCACCTCGGGCTCGATCGGGACGACCTCGGGGCGGGCGAGGAGGAAGAGCACGGTGGCGCCGATGAGGCCGACCAGCACCACGAGCACGATGACCGCGAGATGGGTGCGTTCGAGCCCCATGCGCGGCCGGACGGCGAGCGGCATGCGGTCCTTCAGCGCGTCGAGCCACTCCGGCGACCGAGCGGAGTCGCCCCCGCCGGCCGCCTCATCGGCCCGACGGGCGTCCGGTGCCGGCTCGTCCCACGGCGCCGGTTCGGTGGGCTCGGCGTCGCCGGGTGACGCCGCCTCCCGGCGCTGCCGCCGGGAGGCGGCGTGCCGCGGCCGGCCGGGCTCACTCCACGCATCGCCGGCCCCATCGGGCGGCGCGCTCGCCCAGCTACCGCCACCACCTGAGCCGCCCTCGATCCAGACACCGGTGTCGGCATCGGGCCCGCCCGGGCCACGCGGAGCGGCGCCCGTCAGCTGCGCCACCCGGGCGCGCGCGAGCGCCGCCGTCCGGTCGTCGGCGGGGCGGGAGCGCAGCGATCGCATGCCAGGGACGCTAGGCGGCACCACCGCCCGCCGCGACCGCCGGAACCGCCTTCTGTGGACAAGTGAACGAACTGGTCAGCGCTGTGGACAAGCGCTCAGGCCGACCCGGAGAGGGTGAGTTCGGCGACCGAGGGCGCGGCTCTCGGGCGCGTCCTGGGCCTGGGCCGCGTTGCCTCCCGACGCGGAGTCGGGGGTGTCGCTCCTCACGCCGGCCGCTCAGGTCACGCAGAACTCGTTGACCTCGGGTCGAGCAGGACCGTCCGAGCGTTCTCGGACTCGGTGACGGAGCCGGCCACCGTCGCGCCGGCGCCACCAGTTCGGCGGCCGTCGCCTCGGCCGCGGCGCGACGCTCCGCCGCGGCGCGACGCTCCGCCGCGGCGCGGGGCCCCGGGCGGCACCGCGCCGCCAGAGCCGTAACGCCGGGCCGCGGACGTCGAGGTGGGCGCGGTTTCGTGGCGCTCTTCGGCTCGGGCATCTTCTGGAACAGCATCCTCGGCAGCACGCCGCCCGGGTCGATGATGGGCGCCGGCGGTCTGTCACAGGTCCTCGGGAACTCCCAGGCCGCCAGCGCCTCCCAGGAGTCGAACCCGTCGGGCGGCGGCTCGAGCCGATACCGGAGCGCGAGCGCCCAGAACTCGGCCAGCCGCCGCACGTCGCGGCGCCGCACCGCGATGTCGAAGACCTCGCAAGCACGCGGCATGCCCGCACTTCCCGTCCGCCACCGACAAGGTCAGCGGGGACTGATCACCGCGGCCAGCATGCCAGGCCCCACATGAGCGCCGATGACCGCCCCGACCTCGGTCACCACCACCGACCCGGCCGACGGAAGCCGCTCGGCCAGGCGGGTGGCGAGCTCGTCGGCGCGGCGGGCGTTGTCGAGATGATGCACCGCCACATCCACACGGCCGCCACCGCTCGACGCGGACGCATCGAGCGCCCGCTCGACCGCCAGGTCTTCCAGCCGCGACCGTGCCCGCGCCGACGTGCGGACCTTCTCGAGCAGGTCGACCCAGCCGTCGCTCAGATGGAGCAGCGGCTTGATCGCCAGCGCCGTCCCCACCATGGCCGATGCCGCGCCCACCCGCCCGCCACGCCGCAGGTACTCCAGCGTGTCCACGTAGAAGAACGCCGACGACCGCACGGCCCGGTCGAGCGCCAGCGCCGCCACCTCGTCCGCCGTCAGCCCGCGCGAAGCCGCGTCGGCGGCCACCAGGACCGCGAACCCGAGCCCCATGCCGAGCGACCGGGAGTCGACCACGTGCACCGGGACCGGGGCGTCGCGCGCCGCCAGCCGGGCCGCGTCCGCCGTCCCCGAGAGGCTGCCGGACAGGTGCACCGACACGACGGCGGTACACCCGGACGCGGCGCAGGACTCATAGACGTCCAGGAACGTCCGCGGGCTCGGCCGCGACGTCGTCACCGGCACGTGCGCCCGCAGCGCCGCGGTGACCTCACGCGGCCCGAACGACGAGCCCGGCCCCTCCGACACCGCGACACCGTCGACGACCACCTGCAGCGGCACGACCCGGAGGCCCTGCGACTCCACGTCGCCGGCCGCCAGGTGTGCCGTCGAGTCGGTGACGACCGCGACCCGCCCCGTCAAGGGACGTCAGCCCGGGACGACGTTGACCAGCTTGGGCGCTCGGACGACGACCGTGCGCACCGGCCGTCCGTCCAGTGACCGCTGCACCGCCTCGGACTCCAGCGCCAGCGCGCGCAGGTCGTCCTCGCTGATCGACGGCGGCACCTCCAGCCGGTCGCGGACCTTGCCGGCGACCTGGACGACGCAGGTGACGGTCTCTTCGACCAGGTAGACGGGGTCGGCGACGGGGAACGGCTCGCGCACCAGCGACTCCGGGTGACCCAGCCGCGACCACAGCTCCTCGGCGACGTGCGGGGCGACGGGGGCCATCATCAGCACCAGCGCCTCGGCGGCCTCGCGGGGGACGGTGTCCAGCTTGGTCAGGTGGTTGTTCAGTTCGATCATGCGGGCGATGGCGGTGTTGAAGCGCATCGCCTCCATCTCGGTGCGGACGGCGTCGATGGTGCGGTGCAGGATCCGCCGCGTCTCGTCGTCGGCCGGGGCGGCGCCGACCACGACCTCGCCGGTCTGCTCGGAGACGACGTTGCGCCAAACCCGCTGTAGGAACCGCAGCGACCCGACGACGGCGCGGGTCTCCCAGGGCCGGGACAGGTCCAGCGGGCCCATGGACATCTCGTACACCCGGAAGGTGTCGGCGCCGTAGTCGCGGTACATGTCGTCGGGCGTGACCATGTTCTTCAGGCTCTTGCCCATCTTCCCGTACTCGCGGGTGACCGGCTCGCCCTCGAACGTGTACCCGTCGCCGTCCTCGACCACCTGGTCGGCCGGCACGTACTGGCCGCGGGAGTCGACGTAGGCGTAGGCCTGGATGTAGCCCTGGTTGAACAGCTTGTGGAACGGCTCCTCACTGGACACGTGACCCAGGTCGAACAGCACCTTGTGCCAGAACCGGGCGTACAGCAGGTGCAGGACGGCGTGCTCGACACCGCCGATGTACAGGTCGACGCCTCCCGCGTCGCCGTCGCCGTGCGGGCCCATCCAGTACCGCTCGACCTCGGGGTCGACCAGGCGCTCAGTGTTGGTGGGGTCCAGGTAGCGCAGCTCGTACCAGCACGAACCGGCCCAGTTGGGCATCGTGTTGGTGTCGCGGCGGTAGCGCTTCGGGCCGTCGCCCAGGTCCAGCTCGACCTCGACCCACTCGGGGACGCGGGCCAGCGGCGGCTCCGGCTCGGTGTCGGCGGCGTCGGGCGGGTACGTGCGCGGCGAGTAGTCGGGCACCTCGGGCAGGTCGACCGGCAGCAGGTGGTCGGGGATGGCGAAGGGCTGGTCGTTCTCGTCGTAGACGACGGGGAACGGCTCGCCCCAGTAGCGCTGCCGGCTGAACAGCCAGTCGCGCAGCCGGTAGGTGATGGTGCCCTCGCCGGCGCCCTTCGACTCCAGCCAGGCGATGATGGCGGCCTTGGCCTCGGTGACGCCCAGGCCGTCCAGCGAGATCTCGTCGTTGGCGGAGTTCACCGCCGGGCCCTCGCCCGTGTACGCCTCGCCGTCGAAGTCCGCGGGCGGCTGCACCGTCCGGATGATCGGCAGCTCGAACCGCGTCGCGAACTCCCAGTCGCGCTCGTCCTGGCCGGGCACCGCCATGATGGCGCCGGTGCCGTAGCCCATCAGCACGTAGTCGGCGACGAACACCGGGATGCGGGCGCCGTTGACCGGGTTGACGGCGAACGAGCCGGTGAACACGCCGGTCTTCTCGCGGCCCTCCGTCTGCCGCTCGACCTCGGTCTTCGCGCTGGCCTCGGCACGATAGGCGGCGACCGCGTCAGCCGGGGTCGCGTGCCCCCCGATCCACGCCGGCTTCGCCTCGGACGGCCACGACGACGGCGTCAGCGCGTCGACCAGCGGGTGCTCGGGCGCCACCACCATGAACGTGGCGCCGAACAGGGTGTCGGGGCGGGTGGTGAAGACCTCCAGGTCGCCGGCGTCGGTGGCGAACCGGACGTTGGCGCCCGTGGAACGGCCGATCCAGTTGCGCTGCATCGTCTTGACCTTGTCGGGCCAGTCGATGCGCTCCAGGTCGTCGATCAGGCGGTCGGCGTACGCGGTGATGCGCATCATCCACTGCCGCAGGCTGCGCTTGAAGACCGGGAAGTTGCCGCGCTCGCTGCGGCCGTCGGCGGTGACCTCTTCGTTCGCCAGCACCGTCCCCAGCCCGGGACACCAGTTGACCGGCGACTCGGACACGTACGCCAGCCGGTGCTCGTCGACGATGCGCCGCTGCTCGACGGCGTCCAGGTCGCCCCACGCGCGACCACCCGGCACCGGCCGCTCGCCGCTCTGGAAGGCCGCGACCAGCTCCGCGATGGGCCGCGCCCGGCCCCGTCCGCCGTCGGCCGCCTCGTCGTACCAGGACTCGAAGATCTGCAGGAAGATCCACTGCGTCCAGCGGACGTAGCCGGGGTCGATGGTCGCGAAGGTGCGGCGGTTGTCGTGCGCCAGCCCCAGCCGGCGCAGCTGCCGGCGCATGGTGGCGATGTTCTCTTCGGTGGTCTTGCGCGGGTGCTGCCCCGTCTGGACGGCGTACTGCTCGGCCGGCAGCCCGAACGCGTCGTAGGCCAGCGCGTGCAGCACGTTGTCGCCCTGCATGCGGCGGTAGCGGCCGTACACGTCGGTGGCGATGTACCCCAGGGGGTGGCCGACGTGCAGCCCCTTGCCGGACGGGTACGGGAACATGTCCATGACGAAGAACTTCTTCGCCGGCAGGTCGGTGCCGGGCTCGGCCAGCGGGCCGGACGGGTTGGGGGCGTTGAACGTGCCCTCGTGCTCCCAGCGGTCCTGCCAGCGCTGCTCGATCTGGCCGGCCACCTCCGCGGTGTAGCGGTAGGGCGCGTCGTCGGCCGGCGTCGACATCGCACTGGTGTGCGTCTGGCTCATCGGAATTCGTCCCTCATCTGTGGATGTCAGGCCCGGAACACCAGGCCCCCAACAAGAAGAGACCCCTCACGCAGGAGGGGTCAGCCGCGCCGACGTGACGCCGCTGGAGGGCGTCCGCTACCAGTCAGCGCGGCCCGATAAGGAGCAGCAGGCCTCGCACAAGGTCAGGATAGCGCACTCGTCTCCTACCGGCCCTGAGAAGCCGCCCCTAAGGTGGCGCCATGGACGTCCCGGGCTGGGTATGGGTGCCGACGGTGGCGGGGATCGTCGCGCTGCTGGTGTTCGACTACGTGTTCCACGTGCGCCGGGCGCACGTGCCGACGCTGCGCGAGGCGGCGGTGTGGTCGGCGCTGTACGTCGGCATCGCCGTGGCGTTCGGCGTGGGTGTGCTGGTCGTCGGCGGCACCACCATGGGCGCGGAGTACTTCGCCGGCTACATCACCGAGAAGGCGCTGTCGGTCGACAACCTCTTCGTGTTCCTGGTCATCCTGCACAGCTTCCGCGTGCCCCGCGAGCACCAGCAGAAGGCGCTGCTGTTCGGCATCACGTTCTCGCTGATCGCGCGGACGGGCCTGATCTTCGTCGGGTCGGCGCTGATCAACACGTTCGCCTGGGTGTTCTACCTGTTCGGGCTGATCCTGCTGATCACCGCGGGCAACACGCTCAAGCCCCGCGGCGGCGAACCCGACGAGGGCGAGAACATCGCCGTCCGCACGGCTCGGCGGCTCTTCCACACCAGCGAGTCCTACGACGGCGGCCGGCTGTACACCGAGCGCGACGGCCGCCGGGCGATGACCCCGATGCTGCTCGTCATGGTGGCGCTGGCCGGCACCGACGTGCTGTTCGCGCTGGACTCGATCCCGGCGATCTTCGGCCTCACCCAGAACGTGTACCTGGTCTTCACCGCCGTCGCGTTCTCGCTGCTCGGACTGCGCCAGCTGTACTTCCTCATCGACGGCCTGCTCGACCGGCTGATCTACCTGGCGTACGGGCTGGCCGCGATCCTGGCCTTCATCGGCGTGCGGCTCATCCTGCACGCGCTGCACGAGAACAACCTGCCGTTCGTCAACAACGGCCAGCCCGTCGAGGTGGCCGAGATCACTACCGGGCTGTCGCTGACGGTGATCGTGTCGGTCCTCGTCGTGACGGTGCTCGCGTCGCTGTTCAGCCACACCGGCCGGGCGCAGACGGCGATCGCCAACGCCCGCCGGCACGCGACGGCCTATCTCGACTCCGAGTACACCGCCGACCCCGCCGAGCGGGAGCGGATCTTCCAGTGCCTCGTGGACGAGAAGGTCGAGATCGTGAAGCTCGGACCGAAGTACAAGCAGATGGCCCGCGACGCCGACGGCCTGCTCGACCTGGTGGAGCAGGCGCACGCGCGCCACGACGCCGCGGTCGCCCGGGGTGAGGCCCCCGCCGCCCGCAGCTGACGCCGTCGCCGATCGGTCGCCGGTCAGAAGACGAGGTACCAGCGGTCCCAGAACTCGATGGTGATGAGGATCGCGATGATGAGGAACCAGACGGTGACGATGAGGCCGCGGCTCTCGACGACGGCCCGGCGCAGCCACCCGGGCGCCTTGAGGTGTCCCTCGGAGAGGGTATAGCCCGTCGTGTAGACGAAGATCGGGATGGTGACGACCCACACGACCATGCAGTAGGGGCACAGCGCGCCGATGTAGTACGTGGTCTGGGTGAACAGCCAGGTGACGAACGTGGCGCCGGCCAGCGCGCCGGCGTTGAGGCCGAGCCAGAACCAGCGCGGCAGCGTCGCGCCCGTGAGCGCGACCACGCCGGCCGTGACGACGACGGGGAACGCCGCGACGCCGATGACGGGGTTGGGGAAGCCGAACAGCGACCCCTGCCAGCTGTCCATGACCGTGCCGCAGGTGAGGACGGGATTGAAGCTGCACGACGGCGTGTAGCCGGGGTCCTGCAGGACCCGGACGCGCTCGATGATCAGCATCGCCGAGGCCCAGACGCCGATCGCTCCGCCGATGGTGAGCAGCCAGCCGAGGACCTTGATCGAGGCCCGCGTCTCAGGCAGCTCGAACTCGGTGTCCTCGAGGTGTTCCTTCTCCTGCACGGCCATGAGTCACCCGGTGATGATCGTAGGTATCCAACGGACCATCAACGTACGCTACCCGCCTGGCGTGCCCGACGACAGATCACGAATCGGTCCCGCACCGCCGGTGGTATGCGAAGATTGCGCCAATCCACCGGTCCGGGCGACATCGATCGGACAGCCCGCCCGCGGCCGCCGTCGGCCGCCGTCGTGACCGTGGCCGCATTGCTCGTGGTGCTGGCGCCGGCCGCCGGCCCGGTCGACGTCCAGGAGCCCGGCTGGCCCGGCAGTGGGCGCTCACCCGACCCCGGACTGATCACGTTCACCACCCGATTCCCTGCCCCACCAGGCCTGCAGCCCTCATGATGCTAGGGCGATCCTCGTGACGCCGTCAGGATTCGGCGGAAAGCGATTGCCGCCCTACACCACGAGGATCACCCGAGCGTCACCACGGCTGCAGGCCTGGTGCGACACGGGATTCCGTGGTGAACGTGATCATTCCGGGGGCGGCGGGCGGGGTCAGGGATGGGCGCAGCGGTCGTCGACCAGGACCTCGACCGAGGTGTCGGCGGTGACGACGCACGACGGCGGCAGGACGAACCAGCGCAGCGCCTCGAAGTCCGCGGACAGCCCGGTCGGCCCTTCCTCGAGGACGTCGGGCCGCGACGCCAGCACCGTCCGCGCGTCGTCGAGGTGGGTGGCCAGCATCTCCTCGCCCACCCGCTCGTGCCGCTCGGCGCCGACCAGCAGGCCCTGCGCGTCGTAGTGCAGCCCGGTGAGCCGGACCGGCGGGCGCGACGTGCCCTCGCGGTGCCGCCAGAGGCCGGTGTGCGGGTCGAACCCGTAGTCGGGCAGCAGCCGGTACCCGTCGGCGGCGATCAGCGCGACCGCGTCGACCAGGTAGTCGCGCACGGTGTCGGAGATGAAGTAGTTGAAGTTCAGCCGGGTCCAGCCGGGCTTGATGCCCTCGCAGCCGACGCCGACCACGTCGCGGAACCCGCGGGACTCCGCCGGGCCGACCGACAGCAGCCGGTGGCCGTACGGCCCCGCGCACGAGCAGCCGCCGCGGGCCTGGATGCCGAAGAGGTCGTTGAGCAGGGCGACGACGAAGTTGTGGTGCAGGAACCGCTCTCCGTGGCGGATGCGGAAGGACACGATTGGCAGCCGCGGCACGTCGCGGTTGCCGAGCACGTCGATCTGCGGCACGTCCTGCCAGCGCCGCAGCGCGTGCCGCCACAGGGCCTCTTCACGCTCCTGGATGAGGTCGGTGCCGACGGCGTCCTTGAGCCCGAACACCAGACCGGCGCGGATCGACTCGACGATGGCCGGGGTGCCGCCCTCTTCGCGGGCGACGGGGTCGTCGAGGTAGCGGTGCTCGTCAGGACTGACGAACTCGACGGTGCCGCCGCCGGGCACCGTCGGGACCTGGTTCTGCACCAGCGCGGCGTCGACGACGAGCACGCCGGGGGTCTGCGGGCCGCCGACGAACTTGTGCGGCGACAGGAAGATCGCGTCCTTGTGGTCGCCGGCGCCGGCGGCGCTCTCGGCCATGCGGATCGGGACGTAGGGCGCGGCGGCGGCATAGTCCCAGAACGACAGCGCGCCGTGCTCGTGCAGCAACGCCGCGATGGGCTCGGTGTTCGTCAGCACGCCGGTGACGTTGGACGCGGCGGAGAAGCTGCCGATGCGCAGCGGTCGGTCGGCGTGGGCGCGCAGCAACCGGTCCAGCTGCGCGAGGTCGATGTGGCCGTCGGCGTCGGTGTCGACGGCGACGACGTCGGCGATGGTCTCGCGCCAGGGCAGCTCGTTGGAGTGGTGCTCGTACGGCCCGACGAACACGACCGGCCGGCTCGCCGGGACGTCGTAGACGACGCCGTGACGCTTGGGCGCGCCGGCCGGGATCCGCAGCTCGAGGATGGCGATGAGCTTGTTGACGGCGGACGTGGCGCCGGACCCGGTGAATATCACGAGGTGGTCCTCGGTGCCGCCGACCGACGTGCGGATGGTGCGCCGGGCGTCCTCGCGCAGCAGCGTCGTCTGCAGCCCGGTGCCGGAGCTCTCGGTGTGGGTGTTGGCGTAGAGCGGGAGCACCTGCTCGCGGACGAAGTCCTCGATGAAGTCGAGCGACCGCCCCGACGCGGTGTAGTCGGCGTAGGTCATGCGGCGGGCACCGTAAGGCCCGTGCAGCACCTCGCCCTCGCCGATGATGCCGCTGCGGATCCGCTCGATCAGCGACGTCGCGACCATCCGGTCCCCCTCTCCCCGTCGGTCCAGCATGCACCCTCGACGCCCCGTCCGGCACCCGAGAGGGCCATGCCATACGTTTCGTGACTTCTTGGTGGCCAACGGGCGAATGTTTACCTACGCTGTGACACCACGTTCGTGCCCCCTGGCGGAGGGAGCCACCGATGCCCGACCACGACGACGGCCCCGGCCCGCGGCGGTTGCTCCCGCTGCTCGACAGCGCGCGTGGCGGCCGCAGCGCCATGACGTGCCGGTACCGCTGCGCCGATGCCTGCGCCCACGAGCCGCCCAACACCAGCGACAACGCCTACTTCGGCGACGTGGTCGAGGCCGCCGTCAGCCGGCGAGGACTGCTCCGCGGCGGTGCCGCCGCTGCCGCCGTCGTCGTCGGATCGGGGGCCGCGAGCACGCTCGCCGCCGGCACGCTCGCCGCCGCGTCGGAGGATTCCGCCGCCGCCACCCGGCCGCCCAGTCAGCCCAGGCCGGACCACCCCGGCGGACCCGAGTACGGCCGCCCGGTCGGCTTCCGTCCGGTCGGCGACAACACGGTCGACGCCGTCGTCGTCCCGAACGGCTACGACTGGTCGGTGACCATCGCATGGGGCGAGCCCGTGCTGCGCGGCGCGCCGGAGTTCGACTTCGACCACCAGACCGCGGCAGCCCAGCGCGAGCAGTTCGGCTACAACTGCGACTTCGTGGCCGTCTACCCGCTGGACCGCCGCTTCGACCGCGCCCTGCTCTGGGTCAACCACGAGTACACCAACGAGGAGCTGATGTTCCGCGGCTGGACCGGCGCGGCCGGCGCCACCGTGGAGCAGTTGCGCATCGCCATGGCCGCGCACGGCGGGTCGATCGTCGAGATCGAGCGGGCCGGCGACACCGGCGAGTGGCGTCCGGCCGGCGGCAGCCGGCGGCACAACCGGCGCATCCACACCGGCACCCGGTTCCGCGTCACCGGACCGGCGGCGGGCAGCCCGTTGCTGCGCACCAGCGCCGATCCCGCGGGCACCACCGTCCTCGGCATGCTGAACAACTGCGCCGGCGGCACCACGCCGTGGGGCACCGTCCTCACCGGCGAAGAGAACGTCAACCAGTACTTCGGCGCGTCGGCGCCGGTCACGGACCCGACCGTCGCGGCCCGCTACGCCCGCTACGGCATCCGCACCACCGCGGGCACCGAGCGCGCCTGGGAGCGCGCCGACCCGCGCTTCGACGTCGCCCGCGAGCCGAACGAGCCGAACCGGTTCGGCTGGGTCTGCCAGATCGACCCGTACGACCCGCGATCGACCCCGCAGAAGCTCACCGCCCTGGGCCGGTTCAAGCACGAGGGCGCGACGACGGCACTGACGGCGGACGGGCGGGTCGCGGTCTACATGGGCGACGACGAGCGGTTCGAGTACGTGTACAAGTTCGTGTCGTCCGGCCGGTTCCGCACCGGCGGCTCGACCCGTGATCGGCGGCACAACCTGGCCTTGCTCGAGGACGGCGATCTCTACGTGGCGCGGTTCACCGGCGACAGCCCGCCCGCGGAGATCGACGGCTCCGGCCGGCTGCCCTCCGACGGGCTGTTCGACGGCACCGGCCAATGGCTGCCGCTGGTCGTCGGCGGCGAGAGCACGATCGACGGCATGAGCGTCGAGGAGGTGCTGGTCCTCACTCGGCTGGCCGCCGACCGCGCCGGCGCCACCAAGATGGACCGCCCCGAGGACGTCGAGCCGCATCCCGTCACCGGCACCGTGTTCATGGCGCTGACCAACAATGACCGCCGCACCCCCGCCCAGGCCGACGAGGCCAACCCGCGGGCCACCAATCGGTGGGGCCACGTCCTCGCGCTCGACGAGGACGGCGGCGACGCGGCGGCCCTGGCCTTCACGTGGTCGCTCGTGCTGGTGGCCGGCGACCCCGACGACCCGTCGACCTACTACGCGGGGTTCGACAAGTCGCAGGTCAGCATGATCAGCTGCCCCGACAACGTCGCGTTCGACCCGTCCGGCCGGCTCTGGCTCGCCACCGACGGCATGCCCGCCTCGGTCGGCGTCAACGACGGCATGTTCGTCCTCCCCCTCGACGGCGACGACGCCGGCCACCTGCGCCGCTTCGCCTCCGTCCCGGTGGGCGCGGAGTGCTGCGGCCCCTGCATCACGCCCGACGGCCGCACCGCGCTGATCGCCGTCCAGCACCCCGGCGAGGAGGACGGCGCCACGCCCGACAACCCCGCCTCGACCTTCCCCTACGGCGACCAGCCGCGGCCGTCCGTCGTCACCGTCTGGCGGACCAGTCCCACGGGTGGGCCCTTCATCGGCGACTGAGCGGCGCACGAACCCAGGAGCCCGGGGTGGGAGGGGGGCCGGCGCCCCTCGTCCGCGGCGCCGGCCCCGTCCCGCCCCGGCGCGGGCTCCAGCCGGTGGCCGGCGCCCGCCGGCTACGAGGACGCCAGTCATGGCCGATCACTCTCGGCAAACATGCTGGTCAGCGGCTTAGCGAAGGCTTGCCTAACTCATGCGCCCTTTACCTTCTGTTCGTTCTCAGGTGGTGGCTCCCGAGCAGCCCGGTTCCTAGGTTCTGGTGGAGAACGTGCCGGAGAGTGACGAAGGGACTCCCATGCCCGAACCCGAAGGTGGCCCGCGCCGCCGCCTGCTGCCCGTCCTGGGCGGTGTGCACGGTGGCCGCAGCGCCATGACGTGCAAGTACCGCTGCGCCGACGCCTGCTTCCACCCGGTGCCGAACACCAGCGACAACGAGTACTTCGGCGACGTGGTCGAGAAGGCGATGTCGCGTCGTGGCCTGCTGCGCAGCGGCGCCGTCGCCGCCCTGGTCGTCGGCTCGGGCGTCGGTGGCAGCGCGCTCGCTGCCGCCTCGTCGTCACGTCCGGACGTCACCGCGTCGGGCCCGAAGCCGCCGACGCCGAGCTTCCCGGACGTGCCCGAGCGCGGCCGTCCCGTCGGCTTCCGCTCCGTCGGCGACAACACGCTCGACACCATCGTGGTGCCGAACGGCTACGACTGGTCGGTGACGATGGCGTGGGGTGACCCGGTCCTGCCTGGCGCGCCGGAGTTCGACTTCGACCACCAGACCGAGGCCGCGCAGCTGAAGCAGTTCGGCTACAACTGCGACTTCGTGGCGATCCTCCCGCTGAACCGCGAGTTCACCAAGGGCCTGCTCTGGGTGAACCACGAGTACACCAACGAGGAGCTCATGTTCCGCGGCTGGACCGGCGTCGGCGGCGTCACCGTGGACCAGCTGAAGGTCGTCCAGGCCGCGCACGGCGGCTCGGTCGTCGAGCTCGAGCGGGTCGGCGACACCGGTGAGTGGCTGCCGGTCGGCGGCCGCCGCCGCTACAACCGACGCATCCACACCAAGACCGAGTTCCTGGTGACGGGCCCGGCGGCCGGCAGCGACCTGCTGAAGACCAGCGCCGACCGCACCGGCAAGAAGGTCCTCGGCATGCTGAACAACTGCGCCGGCGGCACGACCCCGTGGGGCACCATCCTCTCGGGCGAGGAGAACTTCAACCAGTACTTCGGTTCGTCGGCGGCCATCACCGACCCGACGATCGCCGCCCGAAACGCTCGCTACGGGCTGCGCACCACTGCCGGCACCGAGCGCGCCTGGGAGAAGACGGACAAGCGCTTCGACCTCGCGCAGGAGCCGAACGAGCCGAACCGCTTCGGCTGGATCGTCGAGGTCGACCCGTTCGACCCCGACTCCACGCCCCGCAAGCACACCGCGCTGGGCCGCATGAAGCACGAGGGCGCCACCATCTCGCTCGCCAAGGACGGCCGCGCCGTCGCCTACATGGGCGACGACGAGCGCTTCGACTACGTCTACAAGTTCATCTCGAAGAACAAGTTCCGTCCGGGCGACAGCAAGCGCGACCGCGACTCGAACCTGCGCCTGCTCGAGGAGGGCGACCTCTACGTCGCCAAGTTCACCGGCGACAGCCCGGCCGCCGAGATCGACGGCACCGGCAAGGTACCCGCGGACGGCGCCTTCGACGGCACCGGCCAGTGGATCCCGCTCGTGGTCGCAGGCCAGAGCAAGGTCCAGGGCATGACGGTCGCCGAGGTCCTCACCTTCACGCGCCTCGCGGGCGACCGCGTCGGCGCCACGAAGATGGATCGCCCCGAGGACGTCGAGCGCAACCCCGTCACCGGCACCATCGTGATCGCGCTGACGAACAACACCTCGCGCAACGCTGCCAGCGGCGTCGACGAGACCAACCCCCGGTTCGCCAACAAGTGGGGCCACGTCGTCGGCATCGACGAGACCGGCAACGACGCGGCGGCGCTCACCTTCACCTGGAACGTCATCATGCTCGCCGGCGACCCGGCCGACCCGTCGACCTACTACGGCGGCTTCGACAAGTCGCAGGTCAGCCACCTGTCCTGCCCGGACAACGTGGCCTTCGACGCGGCCGGCCGGCTGTGGATCTCCACCGACGGCATGCCCAGCGCCAGCGGCATCGCCGACGGCCTGTTCGTCGTGCCGGTCGAGGGTCCCGACAAGGGCCACGTCCGCCGGTTCGCCTCGGTGCCCCGCAACGCCGAGTGCTGCGGCCCGTTCATCACGCCCGACGGCCGCACCGCCACCATCGCGGTGCAGCACCCGGGTGAGGGCAGCGGCGCCTCGCCGGACAACCCGATCTCGACGTTCCCGTACGGCGACCAGCCGCGGCCGTCGGTGGTCACCATCTGGCGCAAGAGCCCCGGCAACGGTCCGTTCATCGGCGACTGACGTACGGAGCTGATCCGCAGGAACCATCCGCAGGCAGAGGGGTCCCGGTGCCAGCCAGGCACCGGGGCCCTTTCGCGTCCGGCCGGCCGCGAGTAGGCTGGGATAACGCTTTCCAATGACGACGGCGGGAGCTTGCGGATGCGTGCTGGGCGGCCGGGATTCCCCGGCGGGACGGCGGTCAGCCACCTCACCGTCTACGACTGGCCGACGCCCGACGGGCTGGCCGGCGGCTCCCCGCACCTGCACACGGCGTCGAGCGAGGGCTACGTCGTCGTCGGCGGACAGGGCCGGCTGCAGACCCTGAGCCCCGCCGGAGTTGCGGAGCACCCACTGGCTGCCGGCGCCGTGCTGTGGTTCACGCCGGGCACGGTGCACCGACTGGTCAACGACGGCGGCCTCGAGATCGTCGTCGTCATGCAGAACGCGGGGCTGCCCGAAGCCGGCGACGCCGTCTTCACCTTCCCCGACGAGGTCCTGGCCTCGCCGGATCGCTATGCGGCGGCCGCCGCCCTCCCCGACGGCGACGAGGACGCGGTCGCCACGGCGGCCCGGCGGCGGCGCGACCTCGCGCTCGAAGGGTACGCGTCGCTGCGCGCCGGTGGCCCGGCGGCGTTGGAGCGGTTGTACTCACGGGCCGGTGCGCTGGTGGCGGCGAAGGCCACCGGCTGGCGGACCACGTGGGAGCAGGCCGTCCGGGCGGGAGTCGACGAGACGGATCGTGCGCTGACGGCGCTGGGCCGCGGCGATGCGGCGCACCTTCACTCGGCGTCGGTGCACGTGGGTGAGCGGCAGGAGCGGACCTACCGGTACGGCATGTGCGGCCGTCTTCGCACCTGGGACGTCGCTGCCCTTTGAGGTTGGCCGGGGGTTCGGGGTTGGCCGGAGGCTCGGGGTTGGCTCCCCGTCCCCCTGCTGCCCATTCTCTTAGCCGCGTGCACCCGCCTCAAGCGGACCGGTGGGCGCTGCGCGCCCTTGAGGTCCGCTTGACCCGTGCACCCGCGGCCTAAGAACGGGCAGCTATCAGGGGGACGGGGAGAACCTGGGCACGCCTCACCGCTTCGCGTGCCCGTTTCACCCCGGTTCGCCGGACTCTGCACCGCGATGATCATCGGCGATCCGCTACATCACCAGGCCTTCTGCCACATCACCAGGCATGCATGCCTCGTGAAGCGGCAGAAAACCTCGTGACGGCCCCGCGAAACGCGCCAAATCCCACATCGCGGACGCACCAAGGCCCGCCGACCCCGCACCCGTCGCCAGACTCCCCCCGTCCCCCTGATAACTGCCCGTTCTTAGGCCGCGCGGGTGCGGTCAAGTCCAAGCCCCCCAACCCCACGGGCAAGCAACCACAGAGGGCGCGGACTTGAGGGCACCCGCGCGGCTTAAGAGAATGGGCAGCAGGGGGACGGGGGAACCCCGCCCACCCCACGCACCCGACAACTAACGGTCGCCCGCGTCCTCGTCGTCATCCTCGTCCGACCCGTCATGGCCGGAGTCGTCGAGGTCGGCGAGGAACTGCTCCAGCTCGGCGCCGATCTCGTCGGCGCTGGGCACGGCGCGCTGCTCGGCGATCAGGCTCCCGCGAGTGTCGCCGCCGGCGAAGGCGTCGTACTGGTTCTCCAAGGCGTGGACGACCTTGGCGACCTGGTCGTTGCCCTCGACCTGCTCGCGCACGAGCTCGTCGGTGCGTCGCGCCGCCTCGGCCAGCTCGCCCGACGGCAGCAGGAGCCCTGTCGTGGCGCTCAGCGCGCGGAGCAGCGTCAGGGACGACTGCGGGTACTCGGACTCGGCGAGGTAGTGCGGGACGCGCGCCACCAGGCCGATGGCGTCGTGGCCGGTCTGGCCGAGACGGTACTCGAGCAGCGAGGCCATGTTGCCGGGGACCCGCAGCTCGACGTCGACGAGGGCGGAGTCGTCGAGGAGGCCGGGGCGGTTGGCGTGGGTGAGCACGCTCAGCGGGCGGGTGTGCGGCACCGGGTTCGGGATGCCGTGCACCCCGATGGACAGCCGCACGCCGAGCCGTTCGATGAGGTCGGTGACGGCGGAGATGAACGCCTCCCAGCGCACGTCGGGCTCGGGGCCGGACAGCAGCAGGAACGGCGAGCCGACGTCGTCGCGGACCAGGCGGAGCGTGAGCTCAGGGGCGTCGTAGTGCTGGAACGAGCCGTCGGCGAAGCGCATCTCGGGGCGTCGGGACCGGTAGTCGATGAGGGAGTCGACGTCGAACCTGGCCACGACCTCGGTGTCGAGGGTGGCGAGCAGGTGGTCGACGAGCCCCCCGCCGGCGCGCCCTGCGTCGACGAAACCGTCGAACCAGTAGACGAGCACCGGCGAATCGAGCTCGGCCGGCTCGTCCACGAGCTCGTACAGATCACTGCGGCTCGACATGGCGGAACTCCCGACATCGGACAGACAAGACATCCGTCATAACGCCGCAACCCCTCGAAGCCTTCCCGGGCGTCGCGGCGCCGCGAGGATCAGGCCGCGCCGGGGGTCAGCGCCACCACCGGGCCGTCGAGCGGCTCCTGGTACGGCAGCCCGAGCTGCACGCACACCAGGCCGAGGAACGCGTCGGCCTCGCGCAGGAGGTCGTCGGCCTCGCGCGGGGTGACCGCGCCGGGCAGCCCGGCCTGTGCGGCGGCCCGCTTGCCGGCGTTGCCCCCGAAGAACGCGGCCCACTCGGCCAGCTCGGGCGCGACGCCGGGCAGCAGCTCCCACACGTTGCGCGGGCCGTGACCACGCCGCCCCCTGCCCCGGCCCGAATCGGCCGGACGGGCCTTCGCCGCCAGCACGGCCGCCGCGGCCCGCAGCGCCGCCAGGTGGGCGGCGGCGAACCGGTCGCCCGCGTGCCCGGCGGACGCCGCCTCGGCGAGGCAGAGACGCGCGTGCTCGATGAGGTCGAGCGCCGCGTGCCCCATGGGCGGACGCGACCGCCGGGGCATGCCGGTCGCCACCCTGCTGTAGTGCTGCATCTCGACAGTCATTGCCGCCTCCGCTTCGTGTTCGAACGACTGTTCGACCTCACTCAGCAATGTACACCCCACCACCGACAACGTGTCGAACCTGAAGGGGAGGCGGTAAGGTCGACCCCTGTGACCAGCCCCGACAGCCATGACAAGGTCCTCGGCCACCCGAACGTCCAGCGCGTCCGCGCCGCCCTCGCCGAGGCCGGCGCGAACCCCGAGATCGTCGCCCTCTCCGACTCCGCGCCCACCGCCGCGGCGGCGGCCGAGCAGCTCGGCTGCGAGGTCGGCGCCATCGCCAACTCGCTGATCTTCGACTGCGACGGCGCTCCCCTGCTCGTCCTCACCAGCGGCGCCCACCGGGCCGACGTCGCGGTGCTCGCCCGCGCGGCCGGCGCCGACACTGTCGGCCGGGCCGACCCCACGTTCGTCCGCACCCACACCGGGCAGCCCATCGGCGGCGTCGCCCCGGTCGGACACCCGGAGCCGGTCCGCACGCTCGTCGACGTCTGGCTGGCCAAGTACGACCAGGTCTGGGCCGCGGCCGGCCATCCGCACACCGTCTTCCCCACCACGTTCGACGAGCTGGTCCGCGTCACCGGCGGCACCCCCGTCGACGTCACGGCCTGACGGCGCCATGGCGCGCGTCGTCGTCGTCGGTGCCGGCCTGGCCGGGCTCTGTTCCGCGCTCGCGCTGGCCGACTTCGGCCACGACGTGACGGTGCTCGAAGCCGCCGGGCGGCCCGGCGGCCAGCTCGCCCACGGGCCGCAGCCGTTCACGCTGCCGGCCGTGCTGCGCGACCTGTTCCGCAAGACCGGCCGGCCGCTGGAGAAGGAGCTCGACGTCGTCCCGGTCGACCCCGCGGTCCGCTGGGTGCTCGCCGACGGCACCGAGATCACCGTCCCCAACGCCAGCCCGTCCGGCGCTCGGCGGGCGTTCGACGAGGCGCTCGGCCGGGGCGCGGGCGCGCAGTGGGACGCCGTCGTCGCCCACGGCGACCGGTCCTGGCGCGACCTGCGAGCCCTCGTCCTCGGGCAGGCCGGCGGCCGGCCCGCGCCGTCGGCCGGCACGCTGCGCGACGTCGCCGCCTCGCTGCCCGAACCCCGGTTGCGGCCCCTCCTCGAGTCGTACGCCACCCGCTACGGCGCCGACGCGGCGACGGCGCCGGCCGCACTCACCGTCCTGCCCTACCTCGAGCAGACGTTCGGGGTCTGGGCGGTCGCCGACGGCGTCGGCTCACTCGCCGCCGTGCTGGCGGCCCGGACGGCCGAACGCGGCGCGACGTTCCGGTACGAGACGCCGGTCGCCGGCCCGGTCGTCGACGGCGGCCGGGTCACCGGGGTGCAGCCGGCCGGCGGCGCCGCCGTCGCCGCCGACATCGTGGTCTGGACGGCGCAGCCGCGCCTGCTGCCGCCGGAGCTCGCCGGCGACCCGCCGCGCCTGCTCGGCCGTCTCAGGCGCGGCTCGCGCGACGACGGCGACGCCGTCCGCACCAGCCGGTCGCTGCTCACCGTCGCCACCCAGGCGATCGCCCAGCCGTCGGCGACGCCCACCGTCGTGATCCTTGGCGACCGCGGCCCGGTCGTCACCGCGTACCAGACCCCTGAAGGCCGGTTCCGGCACGTCACCTGCGAGGCGCAGGGCGCTGTCGACTGGACCGTCCCCGGCGTCACGGACGGGTTCCTCGCCCGGGTCACCGGCGAACAGCCGCACGACGTCCGCACCCCGGCCGACCTCGAGCGCGACCTCGGCGCTCCCGGCGGGCTGGTGCACGGCGTCGCGGCCGGCCGCGTCACCGCGATCTTCCGCCGTCCGGGCAACGTCACCCGGGTGCGCGGGCTCTACCTGGCCGGCTCCGGAGCGCACCCCGGCCCGGGCATCCCGCTGGTCGCGGTGTCGGCCGCCATCGTCACCGACCACATCGGCCGGGCCTGAGGCGCTCAGGACAGCGCCGCGACCCCGAGGTTCTGGTAGATCTCGCGCGTCGCCGTCGACCGGTTGAGCGTGATGAAGTGCAGGCCGGGCGCGCCCTCGGCGAGCAGCCGCTCGCACAGGTCAGTCGCCACCTCGACACCGATGGCCCGCACGGCCTCGGGGTCGTCCTCGACGGCGAGCAGCCGCTCGGCCAGCGGCCGCGGGAAGTCCATGCCTGACAGCACGGCGAACCGCTCGATCTGCCGCACGTTCGTGACCGGCATGACGCCCGGGATGATCGGCGCCTCTCCCCCGGCGGCCGCGACGCGGTCGCGCAGCCGCAGGTAGTCGTCGGCGTCGAAGAACATCTGCGTGATCGCATAGTCGGCGCCGGCCCGGAACTTGCGGACCAGGAACCGGGCGTCGGTCTCGACGTCGGGCGAGCGCGGATGCTTCTCGGGGAAGGCCGCGACGCCGACGCAGAAGTCGCCGGTCGAGCGGAGCAGGCGGACCAGCTCTTCGGAGTACTCGTAGCCCTCGGGGTGCTTCACCCACTCGCCGCGCGGGTCGCCGGGCGGGTCGCCGCGCACGGCGAGGAAGTTGCGCACCCCGGCATCGGCGTACTGGCCGATGACGTTGCGCAGCTCGGCGACCGAGTGGTCGACGGCGGCGAGGTGCCCGACGACGGTGAGCGTGGTGTCGCGGGCGATCCCCTCGGTGACGCGCACCGTGCTGTCGCGCGTGGTGCCGCCGGCGCCGTAGGTGACCGAGACGAACGTCGGCTGCAGCCGTTCGAGGTCGCGCATGGTCTGCCAGAACACCGTCTCGGCCCGCTCGTTCTTGGGCGCGAAGAACTCGAACGAGAACGACCTTCCGCCCGACGCCAGCAGCTCCCGGATGGTGCGTGCACCACCGGGCATCGTCGACGGAAGACCCAGAGCCATTCACCCACCCTACCGATCTTTGTCCAACCCCCGGACACCTTGTCTCAGGGACCGGACGGCCGCCCTGACCGGAGCGGACACCGTCGTCACCCCCTAGCCTTACGGACGTGGCACAACCCGAGCCCCTGGCGGGCCCCGACGACCCGGTCGGCCTCCTGCGGCCGCTCATCCAGCGCGCCCTCGACACGTTCCTCGACGGCCAGCGCGACCTGCTCGCCGAGGCCAGCCCGCAGACGCTGCCGCTGATCGACGCCGCGGCCGCGTTCCTGTCCGGCGGCAAGCGGCTGCGCCCGACGTTCTGCTACTGGGGCTGGCGGGCCGCCGGCGGCGACCCCGCGGACGAGGCACTGGTCACCGTCGGGGCGGCGCTGGAGCTGTTCCAGGCGTCCGCGCTGGTGCACGATGACATCATCGACGGCTCGGACACCCGGCGCGGGCTGCCGTCGGTGCACCGGCGGTTCGCGACGCTGCACCGCGACTCCGGCTGGCAGGGCGACCCCGACGCGTTCGGCGCGGCGGCGGCGATCCTGCTCGGCGACATGCTGCTGGCCTGGAGCGCGGAGCTGTTCGACCTCGCCGCCGTCGACGGCGTCAGGCTGCGGTCGGCGCGGACGGTGTTCGACCGCATGCGCACCGAGGTCGGCGGCGGACAGTACCTCGACATGCTCGAGCAGGTCAGCGGCGCGGGCGCGCCGTCCGGTCAGGCCGAGCGGGCGCGGACGGTGATCCGTTACAAGTCCGCCCGCTACTCCGTCGAGCATCCGCTCGTCATCGGCGGCCTGCTGGCCGGTGCGCCCGAGCCGCTGCTCGACGACTACCGGCGGTTCGGGTCGACGCTCGGCGAGGCGTTCCAGCTCCGTGACGACGAGCTCGGCGTCTTCGGCGACCCCGCCCAGACCGGCAAGCCCACCGGTGACGACCTGCGCGAGGGCAAGCGGACGCTGCTCATCGCCTACGCCCTCGAGCGGGCGACGGCGTCGCAGGCCGCTCTGGTCGGGTCGCTGCTCGGCGACCCGGCCCTGGACCTCGACGGTGTGACGGCGTTGCGCGAGGTCCTGGTCGAGACCGGTGCGCTGACCCGGGTCGAGACCCTGGTCACCGAGCTCGTGGCCGGCGCCCGCGCCACCCTCGACGGCGCCGACGTCACCGACGACGGCCGCAAGGCGCTGACGCACCTCATCGAGCTGACCACCGAGCGCACCACCTGAGTTCCTCGGGCCGCGACGCGGCCGGACGGACGGCGTTCAGCGAGTCCTGTCAGTACCCGCCCGTAGGTGGGCCGCCCGGCCGCGCACCAAGGCCTCGACCTCGCGGTGGTAGCCGCGCGCCGCGACGGCGAAGCGGGGTGCCGCCGTCACAGCTCACCTCCGTTCATGCGGATCAGCCGGTCGACGACGTCCTCGGTCTCGCGCAGGCCGTCGTGCTCGTGGGCGTTGGTCTCCCAGGCACGCAGCCCGCGCACCCGCGTCACCGTGTCGCGCGACAGGCCGGCGTCGACGTACATGTCCTCGGTGTAGAGGGCGGCCGCGACCGGAACCTCATTGGCGGCCAGCCGGTCCAGGTCGTACAGCGGCCCCCACTCGCGCGAGGCGAGCAGCTCCGCCGTCTCGCGCAGCGGCACCAGCGCCGGGTCGTGCTCGAACATCCAGGGGTAGATCATCTCACCGGTGAGCAGCAGCGGGTCGGCGTCCGGCCCGAACTGGGGCAGCCGGCCGCCCACTCGAGCGGCCGACCACCGCGTCGCGGTCTCGTGCGCGTAGCAGGCCTCGTGCAGGACGGCGTACAGCGGCCCGCTCGCGAACGACAGCGTCTCCCACGCCCCGGCGAGGAAGGTGTCGGACAGCACGCCGTCGGCGGCGAACGCCTCTTCCAGCAGGTAGGCCAGCCCGGGAATGGCCGAATTGGCGCCCAGGCCGTGCCCCAGCGCCTGCAGCCGCGGCACCGTCAGCCGCGACCCGTCGGGCAGCCGCACGTCGTGCGCCCGCACATGATCGGCGACGGCGGCAAGCTGCGCCCGGGCGGCCGGGAACGCGGCGTGGAACCGCTCGTTCTTCTGCTCGACGGTGCGGTAGGTGGCGGCGTACACCTCGTCGGCGCCGACGGCGACCGGGGCCAGCCCGCCGGTCAGCATGACCGACGCGAGCCCCTCGGGCGCGAACGACAGGTAGGTGAGCGAGCAGAACCCGCCGTAGGACTGTCCCAGCACGTGCCACCGGCCGTCGTCGCCCACCAGCCGGCGGCGGATCAGCTCCGAGTCGGCCACGATCGCGTCGGCCCGGAAGTGCGCCAGGTAGTCCGCCTGCGCGGCGGCGGAGCCGCGACGAGCCAGCGTCGCCGCCGTGGCCGGAGTGGACCGGCCGGTGCCGCGCTGGTCGAGCAGCAGCACCCGGAAGTCCTTGACCGCACGGCCCACCCAGCCCGACGCGCCCGCCGGCCGGGTCGCCTTGCCGCCCGGCCCGCCCTGCAGGAACAGCAGCCACGGCAGGTCGCGGTCCGGCTCGGCCGCGGAGACGACCTCCCGCGCGTACAGCCGGATCGACTCACCCGACGGGTCGGCATGCGAGAGCGGCGCGTCGAACCAGTGGTCGCGCAGGACCAGCCCACCCAGGCGGACCGAACCGTCGCGCCCGGCCGGGATCACGCGCCCACCGCGTGCACACCGCCGTCGACGTGGATGACCTCACCGGTGGTCTTCGGGAACCAGTCCGACAGCAGCGCCACGACGCCACGGGCGCCGGGCTCGGGGTCGGAAAGATCCCAGCCGAGCGGCGCGCGGTCGTTCCACACGCCCTCGAAGTCGGAGAAGCCGGGGATCGACCGCGCGGCCATCGTCTTCACCGGGCCGGCCGAGATGAGATTGACCCGCACGTTCTGCGGACCCAGGTACTTGGCGAGGTAGCGCGACGTCGCCTCGAGGCCCGCCTTCGCCACGCCCATCCAGTCGTAGCCGGGCCAGGCCACCTGGGCGTCGAAGTCCATGCCGACGACGGAGCCGCCGTCGGGCATGAGCGGCAGCGCGGCCATGGTGAGCGACTTCAGCGAGTACGTCGACGCGTGGACCGCGGTCGCGACGTCCTCGAACGGCGTCTCGAGGAACGAGCCCCCGAGCGCCGTCTGCGGGGCGAACCCGACCGAGTGCACCACGCCGTCGAGCCCGTCGACGTGCTCGCCGACCCGGGCGGCCAGCGAGTCGAGCTGCTCGGTGTTCGTCACGTCCAGCTCCACGACCGGCGCGGGCGACGGCAGCCGCTTGGCGATCCGCTCGACCAGACTCATGCGGCCGAAGCCGGTCAGCACGACGGTGGCGCCCTCCTGCTGCGCCAGCCGAGCCACGTGGAAGGCGAACGACGCCTCCGTCAGGACCCCGGTGACCAGGATCCGCTTGCCCTCGAGAATGCCCATCAGTGACCCATCCCCAATCCGCCGTCCACCGGAATGACCGCGCCCGTCACGTAGGCCGCGTCGTCGCTGGCCACCCAGCGCACCACGCGCGCCACCTCGTCCGCGGCGGCGTACCGCCCGAGCGGGATGCCCGACAGGATCTCCTTACGCCGGTCGTCGGTGAGCTCGGCCGTCATGTCCGACTCGACGAACCCGGGCGCGACGACGTTGGCGGTGATGTTGCGGCTGCCCAGCTCGCGGGCCATGGACCGGGCCAGGCCGACCAGGCCGGCCTTGCTCGCGGCGTAGTTCGTCTGCCCCGGCGAGCCGAGCAGGCCCACCACGCTGGAGATGAACACGACCCGGCCCTTGCGCGCGCGCAGCATGCCCCTGGCGGCCCGCTTGGCGACGCGGAACGCGCCGGTCAGGTTGGTGTCGAGCACGTCGGTGAAGTCGGACTCGCTCATGCGCAGCAGCAGGGTGTCGCGGGTGATGCCGGCGTTGGCCACCAGCACCTCGACCGGCCCTTGCGCGGCCTCGACCTCGGTGAACGCCGCGTCGACCGACTCGGCGTCGGTGACGTCGCAGCGCACCCCCGCCAGTCCCTCGGGCGGCTCACCGCTGCGGTGGGTGATGGTGACGTCGTCACCGGCCTGCGCGAACGAGCGCGCGATGGCCAACCCGATGCCGCGGTTCCCACCGGTCACCAGTACCGACCGACCCACGTCTCGTACTCCTCACTCTGCGTGGCAACGTCCGCGCCGAACCTACCGGATACCGGACGGTCCCCCGTCCGGCGGCGTCAGGCGTCCTCGAGGCGGAAGCCGACCTTCATGCCGACCTGGAAGTGCTGCACCTCGCCGTCGACGATCTGGCCGCGGACCTCGGTGACCTCGAACCAGTCGAGGTGGCGCAGGGTCTGGGCGGCTCGGCCGATGCCGTTGCGGACTGCTTCGTCGATCCCCTCGGTGGACGTGCCGACGATCTCGGTCACCCGGTAGGTGCGGTTCATGAGCCTCTCCTCTTCCACACGACGCCGGACGATGGCGGCCCGGCTGCATTGATCGCACGATTCTGGCCTACCGTGGAAGAGTGAATGGGACGGGTCGACACCACGGTCAACGCCGGAGTGATCCTGTGCCGTCGGTCACTACTGCGGCGGCGCCACGTAGTGACGATCTCGCCAGCCGGCAACGCCGATATCTGATCATGATGGGTATCCGAGTCGCCTGTCTCCCGCTCGCCGTCGTCACTCAGGGTTGGCTTCGCTGGGTGTTCATCCTGGGTGCGGTGGTGCTGCCCTACGTCGCCGTCGTCATCGCCAATGCCGCCCGCCAGCCGGCCCGCAGCGCGCTCTCACCAGTGGTTCCGCCGACGCGGCCGGCGCTTCCTCCCGCGGCTCCGCCCAAAGATCGAATCGAACATTGACAGGGCCTTCCGAAGTGGTTGTGGAACGTGCAATACTCCCCAGGCGCACGTTCCGTATTCCCCCGTCGGTGCGTTGCGTACCGGCGACGTCGGGCGGCTTCCCCCGTGGCTGCCCGGCGTCGTCCTAATCTGCGACCAAATGTGTCGAATCTCACCTGGTCAACCGCTGATTTTGCGGTTTTCACCCGCCGATTGCAGACATCGGCCGCGACGGCTGCAGAAACCCCGGGTCATCGATGCCGTGACCGGCCGCCTTGCCCGCCATGGCGACCTCCCAGCGACGCGCCAGCTCGGCATCGTCGGCACCACTTCGCATGGCCCCGCGCAGGTCCGATTCGTCGCGCGCGAAGAGGCAGTTGCGCACCTGTCCCTCGGCCGTGATGCGGGTGCGGTCGCAGGCGCCGCAGAACGGCCGGGTGACCGACGCGATGACGCCGACCCGGGCCGGGCCGCCACCCACGAGCCAGGTCTCCGCGGGTGCACTGCCCCGTTCGACGTCGCCGATCGGCGTGAGGTCGAACACGCTGCGTAGCGACGCCAGGATCTCTTCGGCCGTCACCATGGTGGCGCGGTCCCAGCCGTGCTGTGCGTCGAGCGGCATCTGCTCGATGAAGCGCAGCTCGTACCCGTGCTCGAGCGCCCAGGCGAGCAGCTCGGGCGCCTCGTCGTCGTTGACGCCCCGCATGAGGACGGCGTTGATCTTGACCGGGTCGAGCCCGGCTGCGCTCGCCGCAACCAGGCCGGCCAGGACGTCGTCGAGCCGGCGGCGGTGGGTCAGCGCCTCGAACCGGTCGGCGCGCAGGGTGTCGAGCGAGCCGTTGACGCGGTCGAGGCCGGCCTCGGCCAGCGCGCCGGCCACCCGGGCCAGCCCGACGGCGTTCGTGGTGAGCGACAGCTCCGGCCGCGGCTCGAGCCGGGCGCAGGCGGCGACGATGTCGACCAGCCCGCGGCGCAGCAGTGGCTCGCCGCCGGTGAACCGGACCTCGCGCACGCCCAGCCGCTCGACGCCGATGCGGACCAGCCGCACGACCTCGTCGTCGGTGAGGACGTCCTGGCGAGGCAGCCAGGCCAGGCCCTCTTCGGGCATGCAGTAGGTGCAGCGCAGGTTGCACCGATCGGTCAGCGACACCCGCAGGTCGGTGGCCACGCGTCCATATCGGTCTACCAGCACCGCTCCAGCCTAAGCCCCGGCGCGCCCCGATGCCGCCGCCGTCCGCCACCCGGCGTACCGTCGAGGACGTGTACAGGTTCCTGGCGTCGAGGCGCTGGCTGGTGCGCACGGTCGCCGGAGTGCTGCTCGTGCTGCTCTGCGTCCGGCTCGGACTGTGGCAGCTCGACCGCAACGAGCAGCGGCAGGAGCGCAACGCCGTCATCGAGGCCAACGTCGACGGCGATCCCGTGCCGGCCGCGCAGCTGGTCGCGCCGGGCCGGCCGCTGGCCGACGGCGACGAGTGGAGCACCGTCCAGGTCACCGGCCGGTGGGACACCGGGAACGAGCTCGCGCTGCGGCTGCGCCCGGTCGACGGCACCCGCGGCGTGCACGCGCTGACGCCGCTCGTCACCGACGACGGCGTCGCCCTGCTCGTCGACCGCGGGTTCGTGGCCGCCGACGGCCGCGACGACGACCGGATCGACCTGCCCGCGCCGCCGGACGGCGAGGTCACCGTCACCGCGCGGGTCCGGCACAGCGAGACCGGCCACGACGTCGACCCGTCGTCGGGGTCGGTGCGGTTCGTCGACGTCGAGGCGATCGGCGCCGGGCTCCCCTACCCGCTCTACGGCGCCTGGGCCGAGCTGATCACGCAGGAACCGGAGCCGGCCACCGCGCTGCAGCTCATCGACCCGCCCGCGACGGAGTCCGGGCCGCACCTGTCCTACGCCATCCAGTGGTTCCTGTTCGCCGTCGTCGGCGTGGGCGGGTTCGTCCTGCTCATCCGCGCCGAGGCGAAGGGACGTGACGAGACACACGACGACTCCGGCGCGCAGACCCCGGCGCGGGCGGGACCCGTCGGGTAGTAATGAGCCATGACGGGTCTGATCGAGGACCACGGCATCATCGGCGACCTGCACACCGCTGCGCTCGTCGACCGTGACGGCACCATCGACTGGCTCTGCCTGCCCCGATTCGACTCCGCGGCCTGCTTCGCCGCGCTGCTCGGCACGTCCAAGCACGGGTTCTGGCGCATCGCGCCCATCGGCGCCGGCCCGGCCGACCGCCGCTGGTACCGCGGCGACACGCTGATCCTCGAGCACGTCTGGGACACCCCGGACGGCAGCGTGAAGGTCATCGACTTCATGCCGCAGAGCACCGGCCAGCACGACGTCGTCCGCATCGTCGAAGGGCTGTCCGGCCGGGTGCCCGTGCACAGCGAGCTGCGGCTGCGCTTCGACTACGGGCGCTCGGTGCCCTGGGTGCACCGCGAGAACGGCCTGATCGTCGGCGTGGCCGGGCCCGACTCCGTCGCCTTGCACTGCGAGGTGCCGACGTACGGGCGGGCGCTGACGACGCACTCGGACTTCACGGTCGGCGAGGGCGAGACGGTCAGCTTCGTGCTCTCGTGGGGGCCGTCGCACGACCCGCCCCAGACACCCGTCGACGCGGCGCAGGCGCTGGACGCCACGGAGAAGTTCTGGACCGACTGGGCGGCCCGGTGCAGCTACGACGGGCCGTACCGCGAGGCCGTCATGCGCTCGCTGCTGACCCTCAAGGCGCTGACGTACCAGCCGACCGGCGGCATCGTCGCCGCCCCCACCACGTCGCTGCCCGAGGGCATCGGCGGCGTGCGCAACTGGGACTACCGGTACTGCTGGCTGCGCGACTCCGCGTTCACGCTGGACGCGCTGATCCGCAGCGGCTACGTCGACGAGGCGCGGGCCTGGCGCGACTGGCTGATCCGCGCCATCGGCGGCGATCCCGGCGACCTGCAGATCATGTACGGCATCGGTGGCGAGCGGCGGCTGCAGGAGTACGAGATCGACTGGCTGCCCGGCTACGAGGGCTCCAGCCCGGTGCGCGTGGGCAACGCCGCGGCGGAACAGCTGCAGATCGACGTCTACGGCGAGGTCATCGACACGCTGGCCCGGGCGCACCAGCACGGGCTGACGCTGGAGCGGCACGTCTGGGCGCTGCAGGAGAAGCTGCTGCAGCACCTC
The DNA here is from genome assembly GCF_004348545.1 of Jiangella ureilytica. GTDB lineage: Bacteria > Actinomycetota > Actinomycetes > Jiangellales > Jiangellaceae > Jiangella > Jiangella ureilytica. Next base: position 32,453 of record NZ_SMKL01000067.1, read on the forward strand.
GAGAGCGCCTGGACCCAGCCCGACGAGGGCATCTGGGAGATCCGCGGGCCGCGCCGGCACTTCACCCACTCGAAGGTCTTGGCATGGGTGGCCGCCGACCGCGCCGTCGCCGCATTGGAGGGCGACGGCGCCGCCGGGCAGCCGGACCGGTGGAGGGCGCTGCGGGCGACGATCATGAACGACGTCGTCACGAACGCCTACGACGCTCAGCGCAACACCTTCACGCAGTCCTACGGCCACCCGGCGCTCGACGCCGCGCTGCTGCAGATCCCCATCGTGGGCTTCCTGCCGCCCGACGACCCCCGGGTCGTCGGCACCGTCGACGCCGTCGCCAAGGAGCTGTCCACCGACTCCGGGCTGGTGTTGCGCTACCGCACCGAGCACGACGTCGACGGCCTGCCCGGCGACGAGGGCGCGTTCCTCGCCTGCTCGTTCTGGCTGGTCGAGGCGCTGCACCTGACCGGCCGCACGGAGCGTGCGCGCGACCTGTTCGAGCACCTGCTGAGCCTGCGCAACGACCTCGGGCTGCTGGCCGAGGAGTTCGACCCGCGCATCGGGCGCATGGTCGGCAACTTCCCGCAGGCGCTCAGCCACATCCCGCTGGTGACGGCCGCCTACCTGCTGTCCGAGATGGGACGGCCCGCCACCGGCCACGCCTGACACCCCTAGGATCGACGACCATGGATCTCGGGCTGCAGGATCGCGTCTACATCGTCACCGGCGGCACCCGCGGGCTCGGCCGGGCGAGCGCCGAGGCGCTGGTGGCCGACGGCGCCCGGCTCGTGCTGGCGTCGCGCTCGCAGGAGTCGGTCGACGCGGCCGTCTCCGACCTGGGCGGTGCCGGCGTGGTCGCCGGGGTGGCCGCCGACAACGCCGACCCGTCGACGCCGGAGCGGCTGGCCGACGTCGCGCTGGAGCGGTTCGGCCGGCTCGACGGCGCCCTGGTCAGCGTCGGCGGGCCGCCAGCGGGCCGCGTGGTCGACATCGACGACGACCAGTGGCGGGCCGCCTTCGAGAGCGTCTTCCTCGGCGCGGTGCGGCTGGCCCGGGTGGTGGCCTCGCGGCTCACCGGCGGCGGGGCGCTGGCGTTCGTGCTGTCCAGCTCCGTGAAGTCGCCCATCGCGGGCCTGGCGGCGTCGAACGGGCTGCGCCCCGGCCTGGCGATGGTCGTCAAGCAGCTGGCCGACGAGCTGGGTCCCGACGGCGTCCGCGCGGTCGGGCTGCTCCCGGGCGGCGTCGAGACCGACCGGCTGCGCGAGCTCGCGGCGGCGTCGGGCCGCGACCCCGAGGAGGTCAAGGCGGCCGCCTCGAAGACCATCCCGCTGCGCCGCTACGGCCGACCCGAGGAGTTCGGCCGCGTGGCGGCCTTCGTCCTCTCCCCCGCCGCCTCGTACGTCACCGGCTCCGTCATCGCCGTCGACGGCGGCGCGATCCGCTCCCTGTGACCAACCCCGCCCGCCTCCCGCCTCGGAATGATCACGTTCACCACCCGATCCCCTGCCACACCAGGCTCCCAGGCCTGGTGAAGCGCAGGGAATCCTCGTGACGTGCGGGCGCCGCGCATCACGAGGACTTCTCGTGCTTCACGAGCTCCGCAGGCCTCGTGAGGCAGGGATTCCGGTGGTGAACGTGATCTCTCTGTCAGGGTTCTGCTACCGGGCGCTGTTCGACGGGGCGGGGCCTGGCGTGGTCGCCGGGTGACTCCAACGTGATCTGCCCGCTGTGTGTGGCTTCGGTAATGACGTGTCCATGGTGATCACGGGTGAGAGCCCGGCCGGGAGTGACTTGATAGA
>NZ_SMKL01000068.1 GCF_004348545.1 Jiangella ureilytica
GGTCAAGGGCGGGCAGGCCCAGGCCGAGGCGAGTGGATCGGGAATCGGGCGGCCCAGGCCGAGGCGAATGGATCGGGACCCGGGCGGCCGAGGCCGAGGCGAGTGGAATCGGGCGGTCCAGGCCGAGGCGGATCGGGCCGAATCCGGGCGGCCGAGGCCGATCGGTGACACCCGGCCGCGGGAATCGGTGACATCGTGCCGAGAACCGTGATCATGGGCGGGTTCGTGCCGCTCCGGCGACGACGATGCCGTCATGATCATGGTCCTCGCCGTCCGTGCGGCCGTCCGGAAGGTGGGAACGGGCGGGCATTCGTTCGCCCCCAGCGAACGCGGGCCGGCTCCAGCCGCCCGCCGTCCGCCCGCCCGAGGTCCCTGCGCCGGCCGTCCGGACCACCCGTCGCACTACTGGATCGTACGTTCGGATGAGTTGTCGATCAGCCTCTGAGCACCGCGAATGCGGCAAAACAGGGGAGACTCCCGGGATTTCGGGAGCGTCGGTGCTTGACGTGGGCGACCTCGTGACGAGATGCTGATCTGGCAGCGGGGTGGGGGATGCGAGACAGAAGGAAGCGCGGAGTGGCTGACCACTCGACAGCAGTGTGCCCTTTGGGTTAGACTGCAGCTTTGCGCTGCCCTTCGCCGATGCTGCCCGCTTGGGTTGAGGACTGCGCGTGCATTCCGACCGTGTGCCCTCGGAAGGACCCCTGTTGGCCGTCACGCCCACCACCACTGCTGGCCCCAATGTCTCGCGTCGCATCTCCTTTGCCAAGATTCGCGAACCTCTCGACGTTCCGAACCTTCTCGCCCTTCAGATAGACAGCTTCGACTGGCTGCTCGGCAACGAGCGCTGGCAGGCGCGTGTCGCCGCCGCCGAGGCGGAGGGGCGTACAGACGTCAACACGACGTCGGGTCTGCAGGAGATCCTCGACGAGATCAGCCCCATCGAGGACTTCTCGGCGACCATGTCGCTGTCGTTCTCGAACCCTCGTTTCGAGGACCCCAAGAACAGCATCGACGAGTGCAAGATGCGCGACTTCACGTACTCCGCGCCGCTGTTCGTCACCGCCGAGTTCATCAACAACGAGACCGGCGAGATCAAGTCCCAGACCGTGTTCATGGGCGACTTCCCGCTCATGACGCCCAAGGGGACGTTCATCGTCAACGGCACCGAGCGTGTCGTCGTGTCGCAGCTGGTGCGGTCGCCGGGCGTCTACTTCGAGCGGTCGCTCGACAAGACCTCCGACAAGGACATCTACACGGCCAAGGTCATCCCGTCGCGGGGTGCGTGGCTCGAGTTCGAGATCGACAAGCGCGACATGGTCGGCGTCCGTCTCGACCGCAAGCGCAAGCAGAACGTCACCGTGCTGCTCAAGGCCATGGGCTGGACCAACGAGCAGATCCTCGAGGAGTTCGGCGACTACGAGTCGATGCGCGCCACCCTGGAGAAGGACCACACCACCACCCAGGACGAGGCGCTGCTCGACATCTACCGGAAGATGCGCCCGGGCGAGCCGCCCACGCGCGAGGCCGCGCAGCAGCTGCTCGAGAACGCCTACTTCAACCCGAAGCGCTACGACCTGGCCAAGGTGGGGCGCTACAAGCTGGGCAAGAAGCTCGGACTCGACCTGCCGCTCGACCAGAGCACGCTGACCATCGACGACATCATCGGCACGCTGCGCTACCTGGTGCGGCTGCACGCCGGCGAGACGGAGCTGACGAACGGCGACCTCACGGTCCCGGTCGAGGTCGACGACATCGACCACTTCGGCAACCGTCGCCTGCGCACGGTCGGCGAGCTCATCCAGAACCAGGTGCGCACCGGTCTGTCCCGCATGGAGCGCGTCGTCCGCGAGCGCATGACCACGCAGGACGTCGAGGCCATCACGCCGCAGACCCTGATCAACATCCGCCCGGTCGTGGCGGCCATCAAGGAGTTCTTCGGCACCTCGCAGCTGTCGCAGTTCATGGACCAGACCAACCCGCTGGCGGGCCTGACGCACAAGCGTCGTCTCTCGGCCCTCGGCCCGGGTGGTCTGTCGCGTGAGCGCGCCGGCATGGAGGTCCGCGACGTCCACCCGTCGCACTACGGCCGCATGTGCCCCATCGAGACCCCTGAGGGCCCGAACATCGGCCTCATCGGCTCGCTGGCCACCTACGGGCGCATCAACGCGTTCGGGTTCATCGAGACGCCGTACCGGAAGGTCGTCAACGCCCGCGTCACCGACGACATCGAGTACCTCAGCGCCGACGAAGAGGACCGTCGCGTCATCGCGCAGGCCAACGCGCCGCTGACCGAAGACAACGGCTTCGCCGAGGACAAGGTCCTGGTCCGTAAGCGCGGCGGCGAGATCGAGACCGTGCCGGGCGAGCAGGTCGACTATATGGACGTGTCGCCGCGGCAGATGGTCTCCGTCGCCACTGCGATGATCCCGTTCCTCGAGCACGACGACGCCAACCGCGCGCTCATGGGCTCCAACATGCAGCGCCAGGCCGTGCCGCTGCTCCGTTCCGAGTCGCCGCTGGTCGGCACCGGCATGGAGTCGCACGCGGCCGAGGACGCCGGCGACGTCATCCTGGCCGAGAAGGACGGCGTGGTCACCGAGCTGTCGGCCGACTACGTCACGATCATGGCCGACGACGGCACGTACCAGACGTACCAGCTGGCCAAGTTCCGCCGCTCCAACGCCGGCTCCTGCATCAACCAGAAGCCGATCGTCGACGAAGGCCAGCGCGTGCTCGCCGGGCAGGTCATCGCCGACGGCCCGTCCACCGAGCTCGGTGAGATGGCGCTGGGCAAGAACCTGCTGGTCGCGTTCATGTCGTGGGAGGGCCACAACTACGAGGACGCCATCGTCATCTCGCAGCGGCTCATCCAGGACGACGTCCTCACCTCGATCAAGATCGAGGAGCACGAGGTCGACGCCCGCGACACCAAGCTGGGCCCCGAGGAGATCACGCGCGACATCCCGAACGTGTCCGACGAGGTCCTGGCCGACCTCGACGAGCGCGGCATCATCCGGATCGGCGCCGAGGTCACCAACGGCGACATCCTCGTCGGCAAGGTCACGCCCAAGGGCGAGACCGAGCTGACCCCCGAGGAGCGGCTGCTCCGCGCGATCTTCGGTGAGAAGGCGCGCGAGGTCCGCGACACCTCGCTGAAGGTGCCGCACGGCGAGTCCGGCAAGGTCATCGGCGTCCGGGTGTTCGACCGCGACGAGGGCGACGAGCTCCCGCCGGGTGTCAACCAGCTGGTCCGCGTCTACATCGCCCAGATGCGCAAGATCCAGGACGGCGACAAGCTCGCCGGCCGGCACGGCAACAAGGGCGTCATCGCCAAGATCCTCCCGGTCGAGGACATGCCGTTCCTCGAGGACGGCACCGCGGTCGACATGGTGCTGAACCCGCTCGGCGTCCCGAGCCGCATGAACCTCGGCCAGGTCATGGAGACCCACCTCGGGTGGGTGGCCAAGACCGGCTGGGAGGTCGAGGGCGACGACGAGGAGTGGAAGACCCGGCTGCGCGGCATCGGCGCCGGCGAGGCTCCGGCCAACACCAAGGTCGCCACGCCGGTCTTCGACGGTGCGCGCGAGGACGAGATCGCCGGCCTGCTCGGGTCGACGCTCAAGACGCGCGACGGCGTCCGCCTGGTGGGTGGCGACGGCAAGGCCCAGCTGTTCGACGGCCGGTCCGGTGAGCCGTTCCCGAAGCCGGTGGCGGTGGGCTACATGTACATCCTGAAGCTCAACCACCACGTCGACGACAAGATCCACGCGCGCTCGACCGGCCCGTACTCGATGGTCACGCAGCAGCCGCTGGGTGGCAAGGCGCAGTTCGGCGGCCAGCGCTTCGGTGAGATGGAGGTCTGGGCGCTCCAGGCCTACGGCGCCGCCTACGCGCTGCAGGAGCTGCTCACCATCAAGTCCGACGACGTTCCCGGCCGCGTCAAGGTCTACGAGGCCATCGTCAAGGGCGAGAACATCCCCGAGTCCGGTATCCCCGAGTCGTTCAAGGTGCTCTTCAAGGAGATGCAGGCGTTGTGCCTCAACGTCGAGGTGCTCTCCAGCGACGGGTCCCAGATCGAGATGCGCGAGACCGACGAGGACGTGTTCCGCGCGGCAGAAGAACTCGGAATCGACCTGTCCCGGCGCGAGCCGAGCAGCGTCGAAGAGGTCTGACGGTGGTGGGAGACCGGGCTTTCTGACCCGGTCTCCCATTTCCGCCGGCCACCACAGACCTGCATCATCTGAGCGAGAGAAGGACACACGTGCTCGACGTCAATTTCTTCGACGAGCTACGCATCGGCCTCGCGACCGCCGACAACATTCGCGAGTGGTCGCACGGCGAGGTCAAGAAGCCTGAGACGATCAACTACCGCACTCTGAAGCCGGAGAAGGACGGGCTCTTCTGCGAGAAGATCTTCGGTCCCACCCGCGACTGGGAGTGCTACTGCGGCAAGTACAAGCGCGTCCGCTTCAAGGGCATCATCTGTGAGCGCTGTGGCGTCGAGGTCACGCGCGCCAAGGTGCGCCGCGAGCGGATGGGCCACATCGAGCTGGCCGCCCCCGTCACGCACATCTGGTACTTCAAGGGTGTGCCGTCGCGGCTGGGCTACCTGCTCGACCTCGCCCCGAAGGACCTCGAGAAGGTCATCTACTTCGCGGCCTACATGATCACCTGGGTCGACGAGGAGGCGCGCCACCGCGACCTCTCGTCGCTCGAGGGCCAGATCGACGTGGAGCGCAAGCAGATCGAGCAGCGCCGCGACGCCGACATCGAGACGCGCGCCAAGAAGCTCGAGGCCGACCTCGCCGAGCTCGAGGCCGAGGGCGCCAAGGGCGACGCGCGCCGCAAGGTCAAGGAGTCGGCCGAGCGCGAGATGAGCCAGCTGCGCAAGCGCGCGGAGGCCGAGATCGACCGGCTCAACGCCGTCTGGGACCGCTTCCGCAACCTCAAGGTCCAGGACCTCGAGGGCGACGAGCTGCTGTACCGCGAGATGCGCGACCGCTTCGGCCAGTACTTCCGCGGCGGCATGGGCGCGCAGGCCATCAAGGAGCGCATCGACGGCTTCGACCTCGAGGCCGAGGCCGACAAGCTGCGCGACCTCATCCGCACCGGCAAGGGCCAGAAGAAGACGCGTGCGCTCAAGCGGCTCAAGGTCGTCTCGCCGTTCCTGACGACGAAGAACGACCCCCGCGGCATGGTGCTCGACGCCGTCCCGGTCATCCCGCCGGACCTGCGCCCCATGGTGCAGCTCGACGGCGGCCGGTTCGCGACCAGCGACCTGAACGACCTCTACCGCCGGGTCATCAACCGGAACAACCGGCTCAAGCGGCTGCTCGACCTCGGCGCGCCCGAGATCATCGTCAACAACGAGAAGCGGATGCTCCAGGAGTCCGTGGACGCGCTGTTCGACAACGGCCGCCGCGGCCGTCCCGTCACGGGTCCCGGCAACCGCCCGCTGAAGTCGATCTCCGACATGCTCAAGGGCAAGCAGGGCCGGTTCCGCCAGAACCTGCTGGGCAAGCGCGTCGACTACTCGGGCCGTTCGGTCATCGTCGTCGGCCCGCAGCTCAAGCTGCACCAGTGCGGCCTGCCGAAGGGCATGGCGATCGAGCTGTTCAAGCCGTTCGTCATGAAGCGGCTGGTCGACCTGTCGCACGCGCAGAACATCAAGAGCGCGAAGCGCATGGTCGAGCGCGCCCGCCCGGTCGTCTGGGACGTTCTCGAGGAGGTCATCGCCGAGCACCCGGTCCTGCTGAACCGGGCTCCGACGCTGCACCGTCTCGGTATCCAGGCGTTCGAGCCGCAGCTGATCGAGGGCAAGGCCATCCAGATCCACCCGCTCGTCTGCACGGCGTTCAACGCCGACTTCGACGGCGACCAGATGGCCGTGCACCTGCCGCTGTCGGCCGAGGCGCAGGCCGAGGCCCGCGTCCTGATGCTGTCCAGCAACAACATCCTCAAGCCGGCCGACGGCCGGCCGGTCACCATGCCGACGCAGGACATGGTGCTGGGCATCTTCTTCCTGACCTCGGACCGGGGCGACCAGACCGGCGAGGGCCGGGCCTTCTCGTCCGTCGCCGAGGGCATCGCGGCCTTCGACCGCGGCGAGCTGTCGCTGCAGGCGCCGATCACCATCCGCGTGAACGACGTCGTGCCGCCGGCGGGCTTCGAGGCTCCGGAGGACTGGGAGACCGGGCAGCCGCTGACGCTGCGCACCACCCTGGGCCGGGCGCTGTTCAACGAGGCGCTGCCGCTCGACTACCCGTTCGTCGACGCCGTCGTGGACAAGAAGCGCCTCGGCAGCATCGTCAACGACCTCGCCGAGCGGTACCCGAAGATCCAGGTGGCGGCCACCCTCGACGCGCTGAAGGAGATCGGCTTCCACTGGGCCACCCGGTCCGGCGTGACGGTCTCGTTCGACGACGTCATGGCGCCGCCCACCAAGGCGCACATCCTCGAGGACTACGAGGCCAAGGCCGAGAAGGTCGAGCGCAACTTCGCCCGCGGCGTCATCTCCGACGGCGAGCGGCGCGAGGAGCTCATCGACATCTGGACCGACGCCACCAACGCGGTCGACGAGGCCATGCGGGCGGCGTTCACCTCGGAGAACGCCATCAACATCATGGTCACCTCCGGTGCCCGTGGTAACTGGATGCAGATCCGCCAGCTGGCGGGCATGCGCGGCCTGGTCGCCAACCCCAAGGGTGAGACCATCCCGCGGCCCATCAAGGCGAGCTTCCGCGAGGGTCTGTCCGTCGTCGAGTTCTTCATCTCGACGCACGGCGCCCGCAAGGGTCTGGCCGACACCGCGCTGCGGACCGCCGACTCCGGTTACCTGACCCGTCGTCTGGTCGACGTCTCCCAGGACGTCATCATCCGCGAGGTCGACTGCGGCACCGAGCGTGGTCTGTCGCTGCCGATCGCCGCGGCCGGCGCCGACGGCCGTCTCGTCACCGACGAGCACGTCGAGACCTCGGTCTACGCGCGCTCGCTGGTCGAGGACGTCGTGGCGCCCGACGGCACCAAGGTGGCGTCGGCCGGTGACGACCTCGGCGACGTCGAGATCGGCCGCCTGGTGGCCGCGGGCGTCGAGAAGGTCCGCGTCCGCAGCGTCCTGACCTGCGAGAGCAAGACCGGCGTCTGCGCCATGTGCTACGGCCGGTCGCTGGCGTCGGGCAAGCTCGTCGACGTGGGCGAGGCGGTCGGCATCATCGCCGCCCAGTCCATCGGCGAGCCCGGCACCCAACTGACCATGCGGACGTTCCACACCGGCGGTGTCGCCGGTGAGGACATCACGCACGGCCTGCCGCGTGTGGTCGAGCTGTTCGAGGCGCGTGCCCCGAAGGGCAAGGCTCCGCTCGCGGAGACCGCCGGCCGGGTCCGCATCGAAGAGGACGCCAAGGGCGCCCACGCGGTCATCGTCCCCGACGACGGCGGCGAGGAGCAGTCGTTCCCGCTGTCGCGGCGTGTGTTCGAGTGGACCAACCGGCGCGCCCCGGGCATCGCCCAGTGGCGTGTCCAGGACGGCGACCACGTCGAGGTCGGCGAGCTGCTGCACTCCGGCACGGCCGACCCGCACGACGTGCTGCGGGTCCAGGGCCAGCGGGCGGTCCAGGTCTTCCTGACCGACCAGGTCCAGGAGGTCTACCGGTCGCAGGGTGTGTCCATCCACGACAAGCACATCGAGATCATCGTGCGGCAGATGCTGCGCCGGATCACGGTGCTCGAGAGCGGCACCACCGACCTGCTCCCCGGCGAGCTGGTCGAGCGGTCGCGGTTCGAGGAGGAGAACCGTCGCTCGGTGGCCGAGAGCGGTCAGCCGGCGTCGGGTCGCCCGCAGCTGATGGGCATCACCAAGGCGTCGCTGGCCACCGACTCGTGGCTGTCGGCGGCGTCGTTCCAGGAGACCACGCGGGTACTCACGGAGGCGGCCATCAACGCCAAGTCCGACCCGCTGATCGGCCTGAAGGAGAACGTCATCCTCGGCAAGCTGATCCCGGCCGGTACGGGCCTGCCCCGCTACCGCAACCTGCGGGTCGAGCCGACCGAGGAGGCCAAGGCCGCCATGTACTCCATGGTCGACTACGGCGCCGACTACTCCGACTACGAGTTCGGCCAGGGGTCCGGCGAGGCCGTGCGTCTCGAGGACTACGACTTCGGCTCGTACAACTGACGAGTCCGGCGTCACTGATCGGCGGCGCCGTCACCCCTCGCGGGTGGCGGCGCCGTCGTCATTCCCGGGGTCGTCGACGACCTCGAAGCCCTCGTGGCTGTCGCCCTTCTCGGGCGCGATCTCGCCCGTCGGCGGGTCGACGTCCTGCTGGGCGTCGCGGACCGCCTGCAGGTAGAGGTCCTTCTCCTCGTCGCTCAGCGCGTCGTAGGTGGCGCGGTCGAAGCGCATCCCGTCACCTCCTCGATCTGGAAGCTCCAGCACTCGCGCCGATGGTCCCACGAGCGCCCGATCACGCGGAACCGCGTGCCGGGGGCGAACAGCACCTCGGCCTCGTGCGCGAAGAACGAGAGCGACCGGATGTCGGCGCCCGTGCGGCCGGCGATGGTGATGAACGCGTTGCCGCCGCGCCGGAACGCCTCGGCCACCGGCGCGCTGGCCGACGAGCTGGCGAACCCGCGGTCGGCGACGACGGCGCCCGGCCGCCAGCGGGGGAGATCGGCCGCCGGCAGCGTGGTGCCGCGGTAGGAGACGCCGTCGAAGCGCGGCAGCGCCGCCAGCCCGGCGACGGCGTCGTCGACCAGCCGCTGCAGGTCGTCGCGCCGCTCCGCGGGGGTGTCTCGCGGCCGCCGCAGGTGCCGATTGATCTCCTCGACGCCCTCGACCGTGGTGTAGAAGTGCAGGGCTCGGAGCTGCGCCGGGGTGAGGTGCGCGGCGCCGTGGGCGTGGAGCCGGGGGTGCGGGGAGGCCGTTCCCGCTCGCTCCGGCTCGTCCCTCACCTCCGATGCCCGGCCGAACCCTGGCCGGACTCCCCGCGCCCCCGGCCCCGGCCGGGTGCCGCGGCTGCTGTGCTGCGCGGGGCCGAGCAGCTCTTCCAGAGCGTCGGTGGTGGCGTCGAGGGTCAGGGTCACCTGCTCGGCGGCGGTGGTGACGGTCTGCGCCATGGCGGCGGCGGCCGCGCGCAGGACGTGGTGCTGGGACGGAGACAGCGCCGGACCGGCCACGCGGCCGACGAGCTGGGCGCGGGACAGCACCGCCGCGGCGAGCGCGCCGGCGCCGTCGTGAACCACATCGGACAGCTCCGCCAGCCCGCGGGCGGCGGACCGTACCGGTCGCGCGGAGGACGAGAGGACCACACCTCCTATGGGTGGTTCCCGCGGCCCGAATGTGACACCGCCCAGTAGGATTTGGCGCCGCCACGCCGAGGAGGACCGATGACCGAGCCGACCGTCGCGCTGCTGCGCGACGCCGGCCTGCTGAGCGGCGAGCCCGGCGCGCTCTACCGCGAGTGGATCCGGTGGACGCTGGCGTCGGGGCTCACCCCGGAGCAGGTGCCCGGCCGGGCCCGCGACGAGGGCGTCACCGCGGGCACGTTCGAGCCGCTCGCCGCGCGGACGGTCTGGCGGGGTCCCGATGGCCGGCCGTACGTGCGCGTCGACGACGCCCGCCGGGCCCGCGAGCTGGCCCGGCTGGCCGAGCTGCTCAACGGCGGCCGACCGAGTCTCAGCGACCCGCGCCGCGACCGCAACACCTGGTCGTACACCGGGCTGTTCGGCCTCAACGCCGGCGACGCCGGGACGGCGGTCAGGCGCGGTGCCCTGGTGGCCACGCCCGAGGGGACGATGATGGCGGCGGCCGGCCGGCGGGCGCTGCGGGCCGTGCCCAACCCCGTCGACTGGTTCGCGGCCCGCGGCGGCACCACCTGGGGCGAGATCTACCTGGTGAACGGCTCGCACGACGACCCCGCCGAGGTGCTGCGCACGACGGTGGAGTCCGGCGGCCGCCCGCCGGGGTCCGGTGCGCCGAGTCTGGCCCGGCTGCTGCGCCACGAGCGGATCCACTCCGAGCAGTGGGCCCGCTACGGCTACGTCCGGTTCATCTGGGAGTATGTCATCCGGCACGATCCCCGGAAGCCGTGCGAGCACCCGCTGGAACGCGAGGCCGGCCTGGCCGACGGCGGCTACCGCTGCTGACGGCGGCGGGCGGTTCGTGCGGGCGGCGCGGCGTGGAGGCGTGACGTCGACGAAACCGGTGCGTTATGGTCGCCTGACCTCTTCCGTTGAGCAGCGGCATCCACTTTGACCTGGGTACCCTCGACCGGGTAACCTCAATCTCCGTGCCTGGACTGCTCCGGGCAATCCGGCGCGCCCGGCGATTGAAGCCGGCGCATACCGGACGGATCTACCGACCACACCGATCGGGAGCCTGATCGTGCGGCGTGGGGCCGGGCCGACACGCCCGACCGCGGGGGTCGCCGTAAGGCACCTCCCACCTGCGCAGACGCCAGGCAAGCGGGCGGTGTGATCCCCGGAAACCAGACCAGTCGAGGCAGTTCGACGAAGCAGAGGACACGGAGACGTAGTGCCTACGATCCAGCAGTTGGTCCGCAAGGGCCGCCAGGACAAGGTCGCCAAGAACAAGACCCCGGCGCTCAAGGGCAGCCCGCAGCGTCGCGGCGTGTGCACGCGTGTGTACACCACGACGCCGAAGAAGCCGAACTCGGCTCTTCGCAAGGTCGCCCGTGTCAAGCTGACCAGCCAGATCGAGGTCACCGCATACATCCCCGGCGTCGGCCACAACCTGCAGGAGCACTCCATGGTGCTCGTGCGCGGCGGCCGTGTGAAGGACCTCCCGGGCGTCCGGTACAAGATCATCCGCGGTTCGCTCGACACCCAGGGCGTCAAGAACCGCAAGCAGGCGCGCAGCCGCTACGGTGCGAAGAAGGAGAAGAGCTGATGCCGCGTAAGGGTCCCGCTCCCAAGCGGCCGGTCGTCGTCGACCCCGTCTACGGGTCGCCGCTGGTCACGCAGCTGGTCAACAAGGTGCTCGAGGACGGCAAGAAGTCCATCGCCGAGGGCATCGTCCATGGCGCCCTCGAGGGCTGCCGTGAGAAGACCGGCACCGACCCCGTCGTCACGCTCAAGCGCGCGCTCGACAACGTCAAGCCGACCCTCGAGGTCCGCAGCCGCCGCGTCGGTGGCGCGACCTACCAGGTGCCCATCGAGGTGCGCGCCGGCCGCAGCACCACACTGGCCCTGCGCTGGCTGGTCAGCTACTCCCGCGCCCGTCGTGAGAAGACCATGACGGAGCGGCTGATGAACGAGATCCTCGACGCCTCCAACGGCCTGGGTGCCAGCGTGAAGCGTCGCGAGGACACCCACAAGATGGCCGAGTCGAACAAGGCGTTCGCGCACTACCGCTGGTAGTCGCGGCAGCCGAGTCGACGAGACCGCATATAAGGAAGCGAACGCACGCACATGGCGACCGACCTCCGCAAGCTCGATCTGGCCAAGGTCCGCAACATCGGCATCATGGCCCACATCGACGCCGGCAAGACCACCACCACCGAGCGGATCCTCTACTACACCGGTATCAATTACAAGATCGGTGAGGTCCACGATGGCGCAGCCACCATGGACTGGATGGAGCAGGAGCAGGAACGCGGCATCACCATCACGTCGGCCGCGACCACCTGCGAGTGGGACGGCCACACCATCAACATCATCGACACGCCCGGCCACGTCGACTTCACGGTCGAGGTCGAGCGGTCGCTGCGCGTCCTCGACGGCGCGGTCGCCGTATTCGACGGCGTCGCCGGCGTCGAGCCGCAGTCCGAGACCGTCTGGCACCAGGCCAACAAGTACGGCGTCCCGCGCATCTGCTTCGTCAACAAGCTCGACCGCACGGGTGCCGAGTTCCACCGCTGCGTCGACATGATCGTGTCGCGGCTCAAGGCCACCCCGCTGGTGCTGCAGCTGCCGATCGGCGCCGAGGCGGACTTCCGCGGCCTCGTCGACCTCGTCGACATGAAGGCTCTGGTCTGGTCGGCCGAGACGCCGCTGGGCGAGATGTACGACACCGTCGACATCCCGGACACGCACACCGAGGCCGCCCAGGAGTGGCGCGACCGCCTGCTCGAGACCATCGCCGAGAACGACGAGGCGATGATGGAGCTGTACCTCGAGGGCAAGGAGCCCGATCGCGACGAGCTCATCGCCGCGATCCGCCGCGCCACCATCGCCGGCAACCTCACCCCGGTGCTCACCGGTTCGGCGTTCAAGAACAAGGGCGTGCAGCCCATGCTCGACGCCGTCGTGCGCTACCTGCCGTCGCCGGTCGACGTCGGCTCGGTCGAGGGCCACGCCATGGGCGACGAGGAAGCGATCGTCGTCCGCGAGCCCGAGGAAGACGCTCCGCTGTCGTCGCTGGCGTTCAAGATCATGGCCGACCCGCACCTCGGCAAGCTCACGTTCGTCCGGGTCTACTCGGGCACGCTGACCACCGGGACCATGGTGCTGAACAGCACCAAGGGCAACAGGGAGCGCATCGGCAAGATCTACCGGATGCACGCGAACAAGCGCGAGGAGATCGAGAAGGCCAGCGCCGGCCAGATCGTCGCCGTCATGGGGCTGAAGAACACCACCACCGGCGACACGCTGTCCGACTCCGCCCAGCCGGTCATCCTCGAGTCGATGAAGTTCCCGGCGCCCGTCATCTCGGTGGCCATCGAGCCGAAGACGAAGAGCGACCAGGAGAAGCTGGGCACCGCGATCCAGCGCCTCGCCGACGAGGACCCGACCTTCCAGGTCCGCACCGACGATGACACCGGCCAGACCATCATCTCGGGCATGGGCGAGCTCCACCTCGAGATCCTGGTCGACCGCATGAAGCGCGAGTTCAAGGTCGAGGCCAACGTCGGCAAGCCTCAGGTGGCGTACCGCGAGACCATCCGCCGCAAGGTCGAGAAGGTCGAGTACACCCACAAGAAGCAGACCGGTGGATCCGGCCAGTTCGCGCGCGTCATCATCGACATCGAGCCCACGGGCGGCGAGGGCGACGGCGGCTACGAGTTCGTGAACGCGGTCACCGGTGGCCGCGTCCCGCGCGAGTACATCCCGTCGGTCGACGCGGGTGCGCAGGAGGCGATGGAGTTCGGTGTCGTCGCCGGCTACCCGCTGGTCGACGTCAAGGTGACGCTGCGCGACGGTGCGTACCACGAGGTCGACTCTTCGGAGCTGGCCTTCAAGATCGCCGGTTCCATGGCGTTCAAGGAAGCTGCTCGGCGCGCCGACCCGGTGCTGCTCGAGCCGATGTTCGAGGTCGAGGTGTCGACGCCCGAGGACTACATGGGCGAAGTCATCGGCGACCTCAACTCCCGCCGTGGCCAGATCCAGGCCATGGAGGAGCGTGCCGGCCAGCGCATCGTCAAGGCGCTGGTCCCGCTGTCGGAGATGTTCGGCTACGTCGGTGACCTCCGCAGCAAGACCCAGGGCCGGGCGAGCTACTCGATGCAGTTCGACTCCTACGCCGAGGTTCCTCGGAACGTGGCGGAAGAGATCATCAAGAAGGTCCGGGGAGAGTAATCTCTCCGGGTCTTCACCCGGCCCGGCACCAAGAGCAATCCCGACCAGAACAGCTAGCCGAACACACCGCACCAGCGGGAATCGGCAACGTACGACGTCCACAGGAGGACCCCACAGTGGCTAAGGCGAAGTTCGAGCGGACCAAGCCGCACGTCAACATCGGCACCATCGGTCACGTCGACCACGGCAAGACCACGCTCACGGCTGCCATCACCAAGGTGCTGCACGAGAAGTACCCGGACCTGAACGAGGCCACTCCGTTCGACGACATCGACAAGGCGCCGGAGGAGAAGCAGCGCGGTATCACGATCAACATCGCGCACGTCGAGTACCAGACCGACAAGCGCCACTACGCGCACGTCGACGCGCCGGGTCACGCCGACTACATCAAGAACATGATCACCGGTGCGGCGCAGATGGACGGCGCCATCCTGGTGGTCGCGGCCACCGACGGCCCGATGCCGCAGACCAAGGAGCACGTGCTGCTGGCCCGCCAGGTCGGCGTGCCGTACATCCTGGTCGCGCTGAACAAGGCCGACATGGTCGACGACGAGGAGATCCTCGAGCTCGTCGAGCTCGAGGTGCGCGAGCTGCTCTCCGAGTACGAGTTCCCGGGCGACGACGTCCCCGTGGTCAAGGTCTCGGCGCTGAAGGCGCTCGAGGGCGACGCCGAGTGGGTCAAGACGGTCGAGGACCTCATGGAGGCCGTCGACGAGAACGTGCCGGACCCGGTGCGCGACATCGAGAAGCCCTTCCTCATGCCGATCGAGGACGTCTTCACCATCACCGGTCGTGGCACGGTCGTCACCGGCCGCGTCGAGCGCGGCGTGCTGAAGGCCAACGAGGAGGTCGAGCTCGTCGGCATCCGTCCCGGCCCGGCCCAGAAGACCACCGTCACCGCCGTCGAGATGTTCCGCAAGACCCTCGACGAGGCGCGCGCCGGTGAGAACGTCGGCCTGCTGCTCCGCGGTACCAAGCGCGAGGACGTCGAGCGCGGCATGGTGGCCGTGAAGCCCGGCAGCAACACGCCGCACACCGACTTCGAGGCGCAGGTCTACATCCTGTCCAAGGACGAGGGTGGCCGGCACACGCCGTTCTTCAACAACTACCGTCCGCAGTTCTACTTCCGGACCACGGACGTCACCGGCGTCGTCACGCTGCCCGAGGGCACCGAGATGGTCATGCCGGGCGACAACACCAGCATGACCGTCGCGCTGATCCAGCCGGTGGCCATGGAAGAGGGTCTGAAGTTCGCCATCCGCGAGGGTGGCCGGACCGTTGGCGCCGGCAACGTCGTCAAGATCCTCAAGTAGTTCGACATTGCGAGGGGCGGCCGTCTCGGCCGCCCCTCGCACCTCGACATGCAGAAGTCGGATCATGCAAGGGTCACGAACGTTCTCCGGACGACATCGGGCCCGGACCGAGGGCTCGTGGGGACTCCGGCCCCCATTCGCCCGTCGGTACTTGCATGATCCTCCAGGATTGGCCTCAGCCAATCTGATCTGGCATACTGTTCAGGTTGCTCGGCGGAGGGCGACGTCTGCGCTGTGCGCGCGGGAACGGTGCGATGCACCGGGCCTCATGACGAAGAACTCCGATGGGCCGGCACTGCGCCTCAGGGGCGTGGCCGGGTCGCCGTCAAACCCCGATGAACCAGCGAGTTCGTTGCGGCGTGCTGTGCCGAAAGGCGCGACACGCCCGACCGCGGGGGTCGGCGGAGCAGCAGCTCAGTGTTGGTTCAGATCGGGTCTTAGCAGTACGAAGAGTGAGGACGCAAGCAGCCATGGCGGGACAGAAGATCCGCATCCGGCTCAAGGCCTATGACCACGAGGTCATCGACACGTCGGCGCGCAAGATCGTCGACACGGTGACGCGCACGGGTGCGCAGGTCGCAGGCCCGGTGCCGCTGCCTACCGAGAAGAACGTGTACTGCGTCATCCGGTCGCCGCACAAGTACAAGGACAGCCGCGAGCACTTCGAGATGCGTACGCACAAGCGGCTCATCGACATCATCGACCCCACGCCGAAGACCGTCGACTCGCTCATGCGTCTCGACCTGCCGGCCGGCGTCGACATCGAGATCAAGCTCTGAGGGACCGCCGACGATGAGTATTCAGTCTTCCGAGGCCGCCGCTACCACGGTGCGCAAGGGCCTGCTGGGCGAGAAGCTCGGCATGACCCAGGTGTGGGACGAGAACAACCGCATCGTGCCCGTCACCGTCATCAAGGCCGGGCCGTGCGTCGTCACGCAGGTCCGCACGCCTGAGCAGGACGGCTACGACGCGGTTCAGCTCGGCTTCGGCCAGCCGAACCTGCGCAAGGTCACCAAGCCGGCCCAGGGTCACTTCGACCGCGCCGGCGTCACGCCGCGGCGCTACGTCGCCGAGCTGCGCACCGCCGACGCCTCCGAGTACACCCTCGGCCAGGAGCTGACGGTGGAGCTGTTCGAGGCCGGCCAGGAGGTCGACGTCACGGGCACCACCAAGGGCAAGGGCTTCGCCGGTGTCATGAAGCGCCACGGCTTCCACGGCCTGCGCGCCTCGCACGGTGTGCAGCGCAAGCACCGCTCGCCGGGCTCCATCGGCGGCTGCGCCACGCCCGGTCGCGTGTTCAAGGGCATGAAGATGGCCGGCCGCATGGGCGGCGAGCGCATGACCACCCAGAACATCGCGGTCCAGGCCATCGACGCCGAGAAGGGGCTGCTGCTCCTCAAGGGCGCCGTGCCCGGCCCCAACGGCGGCCTCGTCTTCGTCCGCACGGCCGCGAAGGGGGTCGTCAAGTGAGCACCGTGACGGTTCTCGACGCCGCCGGCAAGAAGTCCGGCACCGTCGACCTCCCCGCCGAGGTCTTCGAGGTCCAGGTCAACGTCCCGCTGATCCACCAGGTCGTGGTGGCGCAGCTGGCCGCGGCCCGCCAGGGCACGCACGCCACGAAGACCCGCGCCGAGGTGTCCGGCGGCGGCGCCAAGCCGTACCGCCAGAAGGGCACCGGCCGCGCCCGCCAGGGCTCGATCCGCGCGCCGCAGTTCACCGGCGGCGGCATCGTGCACGGCCCGCAGCCGCGCGACTACTCGCAGCGGACGCCGAAGAAGATGAAGGCCGCCGCGCTCCGCGGCGCGCTGTCGGACCGGGCGAGCCACGGCCGCGTGCACGTGATTACCGGTTTCGTCGACGGCGACGTCCCGAGCACCAAGACCGCGCTGAAGGCCCTGCAGTCGCTCACCGAGCGGCGCAGCGTGCTGGTCGTGGTCGAGCGCGGCGACGAGGTCACGGCGAAGAGCCTGCGCAACGCGCCGCAGGTGCACCTGCTCGTGGCCGACCAGCTGAACACCTACGACGTGCTCTGTGCCGACGACATCGTCTTCACCAAGGGTGCGCTCGATGCGTTCCTGGGCACCAGCGCATCGGACACGGCCACGACGACCTCCGATGGGGAGGACACCAAGTGAGCGTCAACCGCAGGGACCCGCGCGACATCCTCATCGTGCCGGTCGTGTCCGAGAAGAGCTACAGCCTTCTCGATGAGAACAAGTACACCTTCGTCGTCGCCCCTGACGCGAACAAGACCGAGATCAAGATCGCGGTCGAGAAGGTGTTCAACGTCAAGGTCACCGGTGTCAACACCCAGAACCGCCAGGGCAAGCGTCGCCGCACCCGCTTCGGGGTGGGCAAGCGCCCCGACACCAAGCGCGCGATCGTCACGGTCGCCGAGGGCCAGCGCATCGACATCTTCTCCGGCCCGGTCGGCTGAAGCCGGCCAGGACACGAGCTACTGAGGTAACGACGAATGGGAATCCGTAAGTACAAGCCGACGACGCCGGGCCGACGCGGCTCCAGCGTCGCCGACTTCGTCGAGGTCACCCGGTCCACGCCCGAGAAGTCGCTGGTGCGGCCGCTGCCCAAGAAGGGCGGCCGCAACAACTCCGGCAAGATCACGACGCGCCACCAGGGCGGCGGGCACAAGCGCCAGTACCGGGTCGTCGACTTCCGCCGGGCCGACAAGGACGGCGTGCCGGCGAAGGTCGCGCACATCGAGTACGACCCGAACCGCACCTCGCGCATCGCGCTGCTGCACTACGCCGACGGCGAGAAGCGCTACATCCTGGCGCCGTACCGCCTGGCCCAGGGCGCGACGGTCGAGGCCGGCCCCGGTGCCGACATCAAGCCCGGCAACAACCTGCCGCTGCGCAACATCCCGGTCGGTACGGTCGTCCACGCCATCGAGCTGCGGCCCGGCGGCGGCGCCAAGATCGCCCGCTCCGCCGGCGCCAGCGTGCAGCTGGTGGCCAAGGAGGGCACGTGGGCGCAGCTGCGCATGCCGTCCGGTGAGATCCGCAACGTCGACGTGCGCTGCCGCGCCACCGTCGGCGAGGTCGGCAACGCCGAGCAGTCGAACATCAACTGGGGCAAGGCCGGCCGCATGCGCTGGAAGGGCAAGCGCCCGACGGTCCGTGGTGTCGCCATGAACCCGGTCGACCACCCGCACGGTGGTGGTGAGGGCAAGACCTCCGGTGGTCGCCACCCGGTCAACCCGAACGGTCGTCCCGAGGGGCGCACCCGCCGGAAGAACAAGCCCAGCGACCGTCAGATCGTCCGCCGTCGCAAGACCGGCAAGAAGCGCTGAGTCGGGAGTAGGAACAGATGCCGCGCAGCCTGAAGAAGGGCCCCTTCGTCGACGAGCACCTGGCCAAGAAGGTCGATGCTCAGAACGAGAAGGGCACCAAGAACGTCATCAAGACCTGGTCCCGTCGCTCGATGATCGTGCCGGACATGATCGGCCACACCATCGCGGTGCACGACGGCCGCAAGCACGTCCCGGTGTTCGTGACCGAGGCGATGGTCGGGCACAAGCTCGGCGAGTTCGCCCCGACGCGCACGTTCAAGGGCCACGAGAAGGACGACCGCCGCGCTCGCCGCCGGTGACGTCCACCACGAAGTGACAGAGGAGTAACGATGGAAGCCAGGGCTCAGGCGCGGTTCGTCCGTGTCACGCCCATGAAGGCGCGCCGTGTGGTGGACCTGATCCGTGGTATGGACGCGGACGAGGCCTCGGCGTTGCTGCGGTTCGCCCCGCAAGCGGCCGCCGAGCCGGTGCGCAAGGTGCTCGAGAGCGCCATCGCGAACGCCGACGACCTCGCCGGCACACCGCGCGAGACGCTCGTCATCATGCAGGCGTTCGTCGACGACGGGCCGACCATGAAGCGGTTCCGTCCGCGCGCGCACGGCCGTGCGAGCCGCATCAACAAGCGGACGTGCCACATCACCGTGATCGTCGACGACAAGGCGTCGATCGCTGCATCGAAGGGAGGGGCCCGCTAGTGGGTCAGAAGATCAACCCGCACGGGTTCCGGCTGGGTATCTCCACCGACCACAAGAGCCGGTGGTTCGCCGACAGCACGACCCAGGGTCAGCGCTACCGCGACTACATCGCCGAGGACGTGGCCATCCGCAAGCTGATGACCGACGGCATGGAGCGCGCCGGCATCTCGCACGTCGACATCGAGCGCACCCGCGACCGTGTGCGCGTCGACATCCACACCGCCCGGCCGGGCATCGTCATCGGCCGCCGCGGCGTGGGCGCGGACCGCCTGCGCTCGGAGCTCGAGAAGCTCACGGGCAAGCAGGTCCAGATGAACGTCCTCGAGGTGAAGCAGCCCGAGATCAACGCTCAGCTGGTCGCGCAGGGCGTGGCCGAGCAGCTCTCCGCTCGTGTGGCGTTCCGCCGCGCGATGCGCAAGGCGCTGCAGACCACCATGCGTGCCGGTGCCAAGGGTGTCCGGATCCAGTGCTCGGGCCGTCTCGGCGGCGCCGAGATGAGCCGCTCGGAGTTCTACCGCGAGGGCCGGGTTCCGCTGCACACCCTGCGCGCCGATGTCGACTACGGCTTCTACGAGGCTCGCACCACCTTCGGCCGCATCGGCGTGAAGGTGTGGATCTAC
This sequence comes from Jiangella ureilytica, assembly GCF_004348545.1. Lineage (GTDB taxonomy): Bacteria > Actinomycetota > Actinomycetes > Jiangellales > Jiangellaceae > Jiangella > Jiangella ureilytica. The sequence goes on from NZ_SMKL01000068.1 coordinate 19,475, forward strand.
AAGGGTGACGTGAGCGGCTCCCGCGCCGAGCGCGCCGCTGAGCAGGCCGCCCAGGCCCGTGCTCAGCAGCAGCGCGGCGGCGGTGGCGGCGGTGACCGCCGCGGCGGTCGCCCCGAGCGCCGCCGGCCGGGTGGCCGCGGCGACCGCGACAACGCTCCCGCCACGCAGGCCGCTCCGGCCGAGACGACCGCGCCCCAGGCGCCGGCCGCCGACGCCGCGACCACGACGGGCCAGGAGGGTTGAGACCATGCTGATCCCCCGCAAGGTCAAGCACCGCAAGCAGCACCACCCGAAGCGCCGCGGCATGGCCAAGGGCGGCACGACGCTGGCCTTCGGTGAGTACGGCATCCAGGCGGTCGAGGGCCACTACGTGACCAACCGCCAGATCGAGGCCGCACGTATCGCCATCACCCGGCACATCCGCCGTGGCGGCAAGGTCTGGATCAACATCTACCCGGACCGGCCCCTGACGAAGAAGCCGGCCGAGACCCGCATGGGTTCCGGCAAGGGTTCGCCTGAGTGGTGGATCGCGAACGTCAAGCCGGGCCGCGTCATGTTCGAGCTGTCGTTCCCGAACGAGACGGTGGCTCGCGAGGCGCTGACCCGTGCGATCCACAAGCTCCCCATGAAGGCGCGCATCGTCAAGCGCGAGGCAGGTGATTTCTGATGGCGATCGGTTCGAAGAACCTCGACGCCGTGTCGCTGCGCGACCGCTCGGACGACGAGCTGGTCGAGGAGCTGCAGAAGGCCAAGGAGTCGCTGTTCAACCTGCGGTTCCAGGGTGCCACCGGTCAGCTCGAGAGCCATGGCCGGCTGAAGGCCGTCCGTCGCGACATCGCGCGCATCTACACGATCATGCGCGAGCGCGAGCTCGGCATCGTCGCCGTCGTGGCGGCGCCGGCCGAGTCGAAGAAGGCGGAGGCGAAGTCCGAGAAGGCGGAGGCCGAGGCCGAGCCGAAGAAGGCCGCGGCCAAGAAGACCGCTGCCAAGGCCGAGGTCAAGGCCGACGACGACGCCGAGGCGCCCAAGAAGGCCGCGCCGCGCAAGCGGACGACCAAGAAGGCCGCCTCCGCTGAGGATGGTGCCGAGTGAGCCCCGCGAACAAGGAAGAGAACGTGACCGAGAGCCCGAAGTCCGCCGGGAGTGCCCCGGGCGGCCGCGGCTACCGCAAGACCCGCCAGGGCGTTGTGGTCAGCGACAAGATGGACAAGACCGTCGTCGTCACCGTCGAGGACCGCTTCAAGCACCCGCTCTACGGCAAGGTCGTCCGTCGGTCGAGCAAGCTGAAGGCCCACGACGAGCAGAACACGGCCGGCATCGGCGACCGCGTCCTGCTCATGGAGACCCGTCCGCTGTCGGCCACGAAGCGCTGGCGCGTCGTGGAGATCATCGAGAAGGCGAAGTAGGAGCGAGATGATTCAGCAGGAGTCGCGACTGCGCGTCGCCGACAACACCGGTGCCAAGGAGCTCTTGTGCATCCGTGTACTCGGTGGCTCCGGTCGGCGATACGCCGGCATCGGTGATGTCATCGTGGCGACCGTCAAGGACGCCATCCCCGGCGGCGCGGTCAAGAAGGGTGACGTCGTCAAGGCCGTCGTCGTGCGGACCGTCAAGGAGCGCCGCCGTCCGGACGGCTCCTACATCCGCTTCGACGAGAACGCGGCCGTGATCATCAGGGACGGTGGCGACCCGCGCGGGACCCGCATCTTCGGGCCCGTCGGTCGTGAGCTGCGGGACAAGCGCTTCATGCGCATCATCTCGCTCGCTCCGGAGGTGTTGTGAGTATGAAGATCAAGAAGGGTGACAAGGTCATCGTCATCGCCGGCAAGGACAAGGGTCTGGTGGGCAAGGTCATCGCGGCCTACCCGCGCCAGGAGCGTGTCCTCGTCGAGGGCGTCAACCGCATCACCAAGCACACGAAGCCGACCCAGACCGCCCGCGGCACGCAGCAGTCCGGCGGGATCGTGCACCAGGAGGCGCCGATCCACGTCTCGAACGTGCAGCTCGCCGTCGAGGCCGACGTGGACGGCAAGAAGAAGACGGTGGGGACCCGGGTCGGGTACCGCATCGACGACAACGGCAACAAGGTCCGGTTCGCGAAGCGCACCGGTGAGGACATCTGATGACCACCACCACTGAGACCCGCGCGCTGCCGCGGCTCAAGCAGCGCTACCGCGACGAGATCATCGCGGCGCTGCGCGAGCAGTTCCAGATCGCGAACGTCATGCAGGTGCCGACCGTCACCAAGGTCGTCGTCAACATGGGTGTGGGCGAGGCCGCCCGCGACGCGAAGCTCATCGAGGGCGCCGTCGCCGACCTCGCCGCGATCACCGGCCAGCGGCCGTCGGTCACCAAGGCGCGCAAGTCCATCGCGCAGTTCAAGCTGCGCGAGGGCATGCCCATCGGTGCGCACGCCACGCTGCGCGGCGACCGCATGTGGGAGTTCCTCGACCGCCTGGTGACCATCGCGCTGCCCCGCATCCGGGACTTCCGCGGCCTGTCGGGCAAGCAGTTCGACGGCAACGGGAACTACACCTTCGGTCTCAACGAGCAGTCGATGTTCCACGAGATCGACCAGGACAGGATCGACCGGGTCCGCGGCATGGACATCACGGTCGTCACCACCGCCACCAACGACGACCAGGGTCGGGCGCTGCTCAAGCTGCTCGGTTTCCCGTTCAAGGAGAACTGACGTGGCCAAGAAGGCGCTTGTCATCAAGGCTTCGCGCAAGCCCAAGTTCGCGGTGCGCGCGTACACCCGGTGCCAGAAGTGCGGTCGCCCGCACTCGGTGTACCGCAAGTTCGGGCTGTGCCGAGTGTGCCTGCGCGAGATGGCGCACCGCGGCGAGCTGCCGGGCGTGACCAAGTCCAGCTGGTAATCACCCCAGCAGCCAGACCCCATCGGATCGTCACAGGTCCGTAGCCGGCACGAGCCGGTGCGGAAACCACGACGGGAAAGCGGCAACCACACATGACCATGACCGACCCGATCGCAGACATGCTCACGCGTCTGCGCAACGCCAACACGGCGCACCACGACACCGTGGTGATGCCGCACAGCAAGATCAAGGTGCACATCGCCGAGATCCTCAAGCAGCAGGGCTACATCGCCGGGTTCTCCGTGCACGAGCCGGCCGAGGGCACTGTGGGCAAGAGCCTCGAGCTCACCCTGAAGTACGGTCCCTCGCGCGAGCGCTCGATCGCCGGCATCCGCCGCGTCAGCAAGCCGGGTCTGCGGGTCTACGCCAAGGCCACCAACATGCCGCGCGTGCTCGGCGGTCTGGGCATCGCCATCATCTCCACGTCGCAGGGCCTGCTCACGGGTCAGTCGGCAGCCAAGCAGGGTGTGGGCGGGGAAGTCCTCGCCTACGTCTGGTAACGGGAAAGGAGCGAATACTCTCATGTCGCGCATCGGCAAGCTCCCGATCCCCGTTCCCTCGGGCGTCAAGGTCGACATCGACGGCCGCGCGCTCACGGTCACGGGCCCCAAGGGCACGCTGAACCACACGCTGCCCGAGGTCATCGGCGTCCAGCAGGGCGACGACGGCACCCTCGAGGTCGTCCGTCCCGACGACGAGCGAGAGAGCAAGGCGCTGCACGGGCTCACCCGGACCCTGGTGTCCAACATGGTCACCGGCGTCACCGAGGGCTACGTGAAGAAGCTCGAGATCGTCGGCGTCGGCTACCGCGTCACGGCCAAGGGCCGGAACCTCGAGTTCGCGCTCGGCTTCAGCCACCCGGTCGTCGTCGAGCCGCCCGAGGGCATCTCGTTCGCCGTCGAGTCCCCGACCAAGTTCTCGGTGCAGGGCATCGACAAGCAGAAGGTCGGCGAGATCGCCGCGAACATCCGCAAGATCCGCAAGCCCGAGCCGTACAAGGGCAAGGGCGTGCGCTACGAGGGCGAGCGCGTCCGGCGCAAGGTCGGAAAGGCTGGGAAGTAACACATGGGCATCGCGATCAATCGCCACATCAAGAAGGGCGACAAGCGGGTTGCCCGCGACCGCCGGCACCTGCGGGTCCGGAAGAAGGTCACGGGCACGGCCGAGCGGCCGCGCCTGGTCGTCACCCGGTCGCTGCGGCACATGGTGGCCCAGGTCGTCGACGACGCCACCGGCCGCACCCTGGCCTCGGCCACCAGCATGGAGGCCGACCTGCGCTCGCTCGACGGCGACAAGACCGCCAAGGCGCGCCGGGTCGGCGAGCTCCTCGCCGACCGCGCCAAGGCTGCCGGCGTCGAGGCCGTGGTCTTCGACCGCGGCGGCAACCAGTACCACGGCCGCGTGGCCGCGGTAGCGGAGGGCGCCCGCGAGGGTGGCCTGAAGCTCTGACAGCGATCGAATCTCGAGAAGGATAGAGGGACATCATGGCTGAACCCCAGCGCCGCGGTGGCGGTGCCGGTGGCGAGCGCCGCGATCGTCGTGACCGTCGCGATCGCGACAACCGTCGCGGCGACGGCGGTGCGGACAAGACCAACTACATCGAGACCGTCGTCGCCATCAACCGCGTCGCCAAGGTCGTGCAGGGTGGCCGTCGCTTCAGCTTCACCGCTCTGGTCGTCGTCGGCGACGGCGACGGCACCGTGGGCGTCGGCTACGGCAAGGCCAAGGAGGTGCCCTCGGCCATCGCCAAGGGTGTCGAAGAGGCCAAGAAGCAGTTCTTCAAGGTGCCGCGGATCCAGGGGACCATCCCCCACCCCGTCCAGGGTGAGAAGGCCGCCGGCGTCGTGCTGCTCCGCCCGGCGTCGCCCGGTACCGGCGTCATCGCCGGCGGCCCGGTGCGCGCCGTCCTGGAGGCCGCGGGCGTCCACGACGTCCTGAGCAAGTCGCTCGGCTCGTCCAACGCCATCAACATCGTGCACGCCACGGTGGAGGCGCTGAAGTCGCTGGAGCGTCCGGAGCAGGTGGCGGCCCGCCGCGGCCTGCCGCTCGAGGACGTCGCCCCGGCCGCGCTGCTGCGCGCCCAGGCCGCGGGAGCGTCGGCATGAGCGGGCAGCTGAAGGTCCGTCAGGTCAAGAGCCCGATCGGCGGGACGTCGTCCCAGCGCAACACCCTGCGCTCGCTCGGCCTGAAGCGGATCGGTCACGAGGTCGTCAAGGACGACCGCCCCGAGATCCGGGGCATGGTCAAGACGGTGGCGCACCTGGTCACCGTCGAGGAGGTCTGAGAGGCATGAGCAACTCGCCACTGAAGCCGCACCACCTGCGGCCGGCCCCCGGCGCCAAGACCCCGAAGACCCGCGTGGGTCGCGGTGAGGCGTCGAAGGGCAAGACCGCGGGTCGCGGCACCAAGGGCACGAAGGCGCGCTACCAGGTGCCGGCTCGATTCGAGGGCGGGCAGATGCCGCTGCACATGCGTCTGCCGAAGCTGAAGGGGTTCAAGAACCCGTTCCGCGTCGAGTTCCAGGTCGTGAACCTGGACAAGCTGGCGGCGCTGTACCCGGAGGGCGGGGACGTCACCGTCGACGACCTCGTGGCCAAGGGCGCTGTGCGAGCCGGCAAGCCGGTCAAGGTTCTGGGCACCGGTGAGATCTCCGTTGCGCTGCAAGTGAACGTCAACGCGTTCTCGACCAGCGCCAAGGAGAAGATCACCGCTGCTGGGGGCACCGCCACCGAGGTGTAGGCGCCCCCCGCCGGCGTGTTTCGAACGGTTCCGAGAGCGTCCTGCCGTCTTACGGACGACAGGCGCTTTCGGTCGTTCGGACCCGGCGGTGTTACCGTCTGTTCCGTCCGTACCACCGCGTCGGCCACGACCTCGTCGTCTCCGCCGTCGGCCCCGCAGGAGGCCCTGAAGTGCTCAGAGTGTTCGCGCAGGCGTTCCGTACACCTGACCTGCGCCAGAAGTTGTTGTTCACGCTGGGCATCATCGCGATCTTCCGCGTCGGCTCGGTACTCCCGACACCTGGCGTCGACGTCCCGGCGGTCCGCACCTGTGTGGACCTCGCCGGCAACGAGGGCATCTACGGGATGCTCAACCTGTTCTCCGGCGGCGCCATGCTGCAGCTCGCGGTCTTCGCGCTCGGGATCATCCCGTACATCACCGCCAGCATCATCCTGCAGCTGCTTACGGTGGTCATCCCGCGCATCGAGGCGCTGCGCAAGGAGGGCGCGTCGGGACAGGCGCAGATCACGCAGTACACGCGCTACCTCACCATCGGCCTGGCGCTGCTGCAGGCGACCACCATCGTCACGCTGGCGCGCCGCGGGCAGTTCTTCCCGAACTGCCCCGAAGAGGTCCTGCAGGACGACTCGCTCACCACCGCCGCCATCATGATCATCGTCATGACGGCCGGCACCGGTCTGGTCATGTGGCTGGGCGAGCTCATCACCGACCGCGGCGTCGGCAACGGCATGTCGCTGCTGATCTTCACGCAGATCGTGGCCAGCGTCCCGGGCCTGTTCTGGGGCATCCAGACCAGCCGCGGCTGGGGCATCTTCGGCCTGGTCATCGCGGTCGCGCTCATCGTCGTCGCGCTCATCGTCTTCGTCGAACAGGCGCAGCGGCGCATCCCGGTCCAGTACGCCAAGCGCATGGTCGGCCGGCGCATGTACGGCGGCTCCGCCACGTACATCCCGCTGAAGATCAACCAGGCGGGCGTCATCCCGGTCATCTTCGCGTCGTCGCTGCTCTACATCCCGCTGCTCGCCGCGCAGTTCAACCAGACGTCCGGCTGGGCGTTGTGGATCCAGGACAACTTCACCCGCGGCGACCACCCCGCTTACATCGCGGCGTACTTCCTGCTCATCGTCGGGTTCGCGTTCTTCTACGTGTCCATCACGTTCAACCCGAAGGACATCTCCGACAACATGAAGCGCTACGGCGGCTTCGTGCCGGGCATCCGCGCCGGCCGGGCCACCGAGGAGTACCTCGCCTACGTGCTCAACCGCATCACCTCGGCCGGCGCCATCTACCTGGCTCTCGTGGCACTGCTGCCACTCCTGGCGTTCAACGTGCTGAACCCCGCCGACGGCGGCCAGTCGTTCAACAACATGTTCGGCGGCACGTCGATCCTCATCATGGTGGGTGTGGGCCTGCAGACCGTGCAGCAGATCGAGAGCCAGCTGCAGCAGCGCAACTACGAGGGGTTCCTGCGGTGACGCGACTGCTCATCATGGGCCCGCCGGGCGCGGGCAAGGGCACCCAGGCCGACCTGGTCGCCAAGCGGTTCGCCGTGCCGGCCATCTCGACCGGCGACATCTTCCGGTCGAACATCGCCAACGAGACCGACCTCGGCCGGCAGGTGAAGCCCTATCTCGGGCCTGGCCTCTACGTGCCGGACGAGCTGACCAACGAGGTGGTCCGCGACCGCCTCCTGCAGCCCGACGTCGCCGACGGCTTCCTGCTCGACGGCTACCCGCGCACGCTCGCGCAGGTCGACTTCCTCGACAAGGTACTGGCCGAGCAGGGGTGCGAGCTCGACCACGTCATCGTCCTCAAGGTCGACGTCGACGAGGTCGTCAAGCGGCTGCACGAGCGGGCGCTCAAGGAGGGTCGCGAGGACGACACCCCCGAGACCATCCGGAGCCGGCAGGACCTCTACCTCGAGCAGACGGCGCCGCTGATCGCGGTCTACCGCGACCGCGGCCTGGTCTTCGAGGTCGACGGCCTGGGCAGCGTCGACGAGGTGCAGCAGCGGGTGGCCGAGGCGATCGAGCAGCCGCCGCAGCCGCACTGAGCCGGCGCGGCAGCATGGTCGAGATCAAGTCGCCCGAGCAGCTGGCGGGGATGCGCGCGGCCGGGCTGGTCGTCGCCGAGATCCACGAGGTGATGCGCGCGGCCATCGTGCCGGGCGCCACCCCGCTGGACCTCGACGCCATTGCCCGGCGCGAGCTGGCCGCGCGCGGCGCCACGTCGAACTTCCTCGGCTACGGCGGCTTCCCGGCGACGGTGTGCGTCTCGGTCAACGACGTGGTCGTCCACGGCATCCCCGACTCCACCCCGTTCGCCGAGGGCGACATCGTCTCGCTCGACTTCGGCGCCGTCCTGCACGGCTGGCACGGCGACGCCGCGGTGACGGTGGCGGTCGGCTCGGTCCCCGAGGCCGTCGCCACACTGCTCGTCGACTGCGACGACGCGCTCTGGTCCGGCATCGCCGCCATGAGGGCCGGCAACCGGGTGCGCGACATCGGCACCGCCATCGAGAAGACCATCGAGGCGCGCGGCCCGTACGGCATCGTCGAGGAGTACGGCGGGCACGGCATCGGCACCGCGATGCACCAGGACCCGCACGTCATGAACTACCGCACCCGCCAGCGCGGGCCGAAACTCGTCCCCGGCCTGTGCCTCGCGGTCGAGCCGATGATCACCATGGGCGGCCCCGAGACCCACGTCCTCGACGACGAGTGGACGGTCAAGACCGACGACGGCTCGTGGGCCGCACACTTCGAGCACAGCATCGCCGTCACCCCCGAGGGCCCCTGGGTCCTCACCGCCCTCGACGGCGGCGCCGCCCGGCTCGCGGAGCTCGGGGTGCCGGCCGCCGCGGCCCACCACGGTTAGGCGCCACCCGGCCCGCTCGAGCGCCGGCCCCGGTTCCCGACCCCGATGGGTCGCCCCTCTGCACCCGCGACCCGGCATGTCGCGGACGAGGCGGCGGGCGGATGGGCAACCGGGGTCCGGTGCGCCACCCTCCCGAGCCGCGCCGACCCGTCGACGCCGTCACATCTTGCGCGTGGTGTTGCGCAGGAAGCCGGCCGCGAGGACGGTGATGATCGTCATCACGACGCTGAGGACGGCGGCGCTGGTGACGTTGCCCCGGTCCCAGTGGCCCCACAGCAGCGTCGACGCGACGGTGTTGTCCGGCGACTGCAGCATCAGCGGCAGCGTCAGGTTCTGGATGCTGGCCAGGAACACCAGCAGGAACGCGTTGACGAACGCCGGGCGCAGCAGCGGCACCAGGATCCGCCGCCAGACCGTCCGCATGGCCGCCCCGCTGGTGGCGCCGGCCTTCTCCAGCGTCTCCTGGATCTGCACGATGCCACTGGTGGTGAGCCGGGTGCCGAGGCTGACGTACTGCGTCGCCATGGCGAGGACGACGATCCAGATGGTGCCGTAGATCGGGATCGGGAGCACCAGGTAGATCAGCGAGATGCTCAGGCCGATGGCCACGCCGGGGAAGGCGTGCGGCATGAACGCCAGCAGGTCCAGCATCCACGTGGCCCGCGACCGCGACCGGACGATCAGCCAGGACGTCAGCGTCGCCAGCGCCACCGCGGTGATGCCGGCGGCGGCGCCGAGGATCAGCGTGTTGAGGAAGGCCTCGCCGACGGCGCCGCTGCTGAAGATGTCGCGGTAGCCGTCGAACGTGATGCGGTCGACCGCTGCCTGCGAGATGCCCTCGTAGAACGGCTGGATGCTCACCCAGATCAGCACCAGGAACGGCAGCACGAAGCCGATCAGCACGTACAGCCCCAGCAGCCCGAGCGCCGGGTAGCGCCAGATGCCCAGCTGCAGCTTCTTCGGATGCCGCGCACGGCTGCCGATGGTGGTGTAGGCGTTGGCCCGGCCGATGAGGCGGTTGTAGACGAGCAGCGGCACGATGACCATGCCGATCATCAGGATGCCGTAGACGCTGGCCGCACCGTAGTCGGGCAGGCCCGCCGGCGGCCGCGACGTCAGATAGACCTGCGAGCTCAGCACGATCTCGTGGCCGGGCAGCCCCAGCACCAGCGGCACGTCCAGCGTGTCGACCACGTTGACGATGAGGTAGACGAACGCGCCCAGCAGGGCCGGCGTCATCATCGGGACGGTCACGCGGCGCAGCGTCTGCGGCAGGGTCGCGCCGGACGTGCTGGCGGCGTCCTCGAGGCTGCTGCTCATGCCCTTGATGGCCGCGGACACCAGCAGGAAGGTGATGGGCACCATGCCGATGCCCTGCACGAAGATCATGCCGGCCATCGAGTAGATGTTCACCGTGAACCCGAACCAGGTGTCGAGCAGCTGGTTGATCAGCCCGTTGGTGGGGTTGAGCAGCAGCGACCAGGCGATCGACACGATCAGGAACGGCATGCCCGACGGCGCCACCAGCAGCACGAACGACGCGTTCGGGAACGGGATGTCGGTGCGCTCGATGAGCCAGGCGAACAGCACCGCGAGGGTGAACGCGATGGCCAGCGCTCCGCCGGCGAAGATCAGCGTGTTCCCGAGCGCGGTATAGGTCTGCTCGTTGCCGAAGACCCGCGTGTAGTTCTCCAGCGTCCACTCGGCGCCGGCCGACAGCGGGAGCCCGGTCGACGAGTCCTGGAAGCTGCTGCCGACCAGCATGATCAGCGGCCCGGCCACCAGGTACAGCAGGATCGCGACCACGACGACGGTGAGCACGACCCGGCCGCTGGGCCGCCAGGACCGCCTCGAGGGCCGCGCGGCCGGTGGCGGCGGGGGTGCCGCGGCCGCAGGCCGGTCGCCCAGCAGCGTCATGTCAGACCACCGGGCACCTGGTCGCGCGGGTCCTCGGGGATGGTCCCCGGTGGCGGCGCGTGCTGTTCCTCGCCGGCCGGGATCGCGATGCACTCCTCGGCGGGCAGGTGGACCACCGCCTTGTCCTTGTTGCGGTACGGCTCGTTGGCCGGCCGGGTCGCGCGGACGGGGACGCCGCCCACCTGCAGCCGGTAGTCGTAGCCGCCGCCCAGGTACAGCCGGTAGTCGACCACGGCCGGGAAGTGGTTCTCCTGGCTCTCGGTGCCCAGCGGCTGCAGGACGACGCCCTCGGGCCGGACGACGACCAGGACGCGGTCACCGGCGACGGCGTCCGGCGACACCCGGGTGCGCATGCGGCCGACGTTGGAGTCGACCCAGCCGAAGCCGTCGTCGTCCGTCGTCTGGAGCGTGCCCTCGATGAAGCTGGAGACGCCGATGAACGACGCGACGAAGGCGTCCTTCGGCTCGCGGTAGATCTCGCGCGGCGTCCCCTCCTGCACGATGGTGCCGTTGCGCATGACGGCGATGCGGTTCGACATCGCCAGCGCCTCGTACTGGTCGTGCGTCACGAAGATCGTCGTCACCTTGAGGCGGCGCTGGATCTGCCGCAGCTCCGCGCGCATCTGCTCGCGCAGCGTCGCGTCGAGGTTCGACAGCGGCTCGTCCAGCAGCAGCACGCTGGGCTCGCGCACCAGCGCCCGGGCCAGCGAGACGCGCTGCTGCTGGCCGCCGGAGAGCTCCGACGGCCGGCGCTGCGACAGGTGCGCCATGCCGACGGTCTCGAGGATCCTCATGACGCGCTCCTTGACGTCGCGCACCTTGTGCCGGCTGACCCGCAGCGGGAACGCGACGTTCTCGAACACCGTCATGTGCGGCCAGACCGCGTAGTCCTGGAAGACCATGCCGATGTCGCGGCGGTGCGTCGGCACGAACCGGCGCGACGACACCACGACGGTGTCGCCGAGCTCGATCTCGCCCGACGTGGGCCGCTCCAGCCCGGCGATGCAGTGCAGCGTCGTCGACTTCCCGCAGCCACTGGGGCCGAGCAGGGTGTAGAACCGGCTCTCCTCGACGGAGAAGGAGATGTGGTCGACGGCGGTGAACTTCTTCTTGCCGGTGCCGTAGACGTGCTCCAGGCCGCGCACGTGGATCGCGTGCTTGCGGGGCCCGCCCGTCTCCTCCACCTCGAGCTCGTCGGCCTCACGTGTCTCGTTCATGCTGACCTCACGCTTCCGGTCGGAGGAACTCGGTGATGGTGCCGGCGACGACGTCCGGCTCGTCCTGGTGGATGGCGTGCGTGGCGTCGACCATCTCGACCCGGACGTCGCCGGGCAGCCTGCGGGCGTACTCGAGCTTCTGCTGCTGCCGCGACTCGCCGGAGCGCGACGACACGAACATCAGCACCCGTGCCGTCACGTCAGGGAGCACCGGGCCCACGCGGTCGGTGTCCTCGCGGGCCGCCCGCATCGCCTGGAGCACGCTGCGGGGCATCTTGGCCCGCCAGCGCCCGTCGGGCAGCTCCTCCAGGCCGTTGCGGACGGCGGCTTCGCGCTGCGCCGTCCATGTCATCGTGCGGTCCTTCTCGCGGGCTGCGGCGAAGGCGTCGTCGAGGGTGTCGAACGGGCCCAGGCCGGCCGCGACCGCGCCGTAGAAGTCGTCGGCATCCTCGATCGTCGCGAAGAAGATCCGGGCCGGGTCGATGAGCACCAGGTCGGTGACCCGCGACGGCCAGCGCCCGGCGATGTACGAAGCCAGCCAGCCGCCGCGCGAATGGCCGACGATCACCATGGGCGTTCCGCCGAGCTGGTCGTGGATGTCGATGACGTCCTGGGCGGCGCGCTCGATGCCGTAGCCGGTACCGGGCTTGTCGCTGTCGCCGCAGCCGCGGTGGTCCAGCGACAGGATCCGGTATCGGCCCGGCATCCGGTCCTCCAGGCGCGGGCCGAGCGAGTTGAAGAAGAGCGCGTTGCTGCCGACGCCGTGCAGCAGGAGCATCGGCGTTCCGTCGGGACTGCCCCACTCGACGCCGTGCAGCCGCAGGCCGTCGACGTCGAACCAGCGCTCGGTGTGGGTCGCGGTGGCGCTCACTCTCAGACCTCCGGGCGGTCGTCGTCCGGGTCCGGCCAGACCAGGCCGGACAGGTCGGGACTGTCGCGGTCGGGGTCCTCCAGCGTCCGCACCGGATCGAGCAGGGCGTCCACGATGTCGCCGAACGTGCTGTGCTGCGCCTCGCCGTCGATCGTGGTGTGGCCGTTGCCGGCCGCGATCTCGGGCATGACGGCCGTGAGCCCGCAGTGGCCCTCGGGGCCCTTGTGGACGCCCCGCCGGGTCCGGCGGCAGGGGGAGTCCAGCATGGTGACGGTGTCGCCCTTGATGAGGGCCGTCCGGCGCTTGCGCCACGACTGCTTCTGCGCGTCCCCGCGCTGGTTCTGGATGTCGTGGTGCGAGGCACCCTCGGTCCTCATCTGCGCCATGCCGGACTCCTCCTTCGGAAACCGCTGGACAGGGGTGACGGCGTCAGCCGCCGACGGTCATCGCGGACAGCTCCTGCGTGACCCCGGAGACCATCTCCATGTCCTCGAAGGTGTCGATGATCGCGAAGTCCGCGGCCTCCGAGACGAAGTCGGGCTTGGCGATGTTGTCCTTGAACTCGAACTCCAGCTGCGCGGCCTGCCCCTCCTCGCTGCCGTACCAGGCCAGGAAGCACATGGCGGCGTTCGGGTGCTCGGTCTCGCTGATGATGACGGCGTAGTGGTCCTTCGCGCCGACGACGTCGTCCATGTACTTGATGTCGACGGGGACGCCGTTGCCCTGCTGCTCGCGGACGGTCGCGTCGTAGGAGTTGGTGGCCATGACGCCCTCGCCGGCGCCGACCTTCAGTAGGCCCGCGGTCTCGCCCTCGACGACCAGCGGCTCGTTGGCCAGCAGGTCCTCGTACCACGCCTTGGTCTCGTCGGGGCCCCACGCGACGGCCAGGTAGCCGGTGCTGTTGGCACGCGGGTCGATGACGATCTGGCCCTTGTACTTCGGGTCGGTCAGCTCCGCCCAGGTGTCGGGCAGGTCGTCCGGCGAGGTGCGCGAGGTGTTGTAGACGAGGCCCCAGATCTCGCGCTGGCTGCGGTAGACGTGGATGTCGTTGATGTCGACGGTGTTCTCCTCGGGGATCCCGAGGTTCGTCCACTCGACGTTGGCCACCAGGTCGCGGTCGAAGAGCGGCTTCGCGTCGTCGAGCGCGAGGTCGACGACGTCGGTGTCGCTGCCGCGGCCGGCCTGGGTCGACGTGACGATCTGCTGGATGACGTCCTCGGGCCGCTGCGAGACGAACTCGACCTCGATGTCCGGATACTTCTCCTGGAACGGCACGATCTCCTTGGCGAAGACCTCGGCGTCGGTCGTCTTGCGGACGTTGACGACACCCTCTTCGGCGCCCGCCGCGCAGACGTCGTCGACATTGGTGGCCTCGGGGAACCCGGCCGACCCGGCTTCCGTCGTGTCGTCGTCGCCGCCCCCGCAGGCCGCAAGGACCCCCAGGCTGAGCGCGAGGCCTCCGGCGACCATCGCCGGGCGGATCCTTCTGCTGGTCATGACGCGTCCTCCATGTTCCCGTACGGGATGCCGATCGACCTTGCACGTGCCGAAAGCCGGCTGCCCGGCGCAGAGCCGTGTGCGGATGCGGCTGCCGTGATGCGGCTGTCGGAAGCGTCCGCCCACGAGGACTCCGGGTGGGGTCAGGCTGGGTGCGGCCGGCTCGTGAATCCGATGTGCCCCCCGGATGATGTCGAGCGTTCCTCGTGAAAGGGACCGTGCTGGGGCGTCGCGGCGACCGCGATCACCATGCTTGCTCGCAGGGCTTGGCCGTGCACCGAGTCGGGAGTGCGCACTCGGCAGTGCTATTGGCGATAAGATAATGGATACAATGCGGGAGTCAAGGGGGTCGCTGTAACGTCACCGTTTCTTGATGCGGCCGGTTCGAACCCCGCGCTCGGGCCGGAATGCGGCCGCGCCCGCCACCGCCGGGCCCCGCTTCCCGCACGCCGCGACCACCTGCGTCGCCGCCGCCCTCGTTGATCTTGGAGCAATGGCGGAATCACTCGGACATTCCGGCCCGCGACTGCGCGGTTACTCCATGATCAACTTCTGGCGTGAGAGGGGAGCGGCGCCGGGGCGGATCAGGGGGCGGTCCCGGGGAAGAAC
>NZ_SMKL01000069.1 GCF_004348545.1 Jiangella ureilytica
GCCCGGTGACGCGGACCAGCTCCGTGACCGCGCGATCGGGCTCGGCCAGGTGCTGCAGCACCCGCTCACAGCGGACGGCGTCGAAGGTGCCGTCGGCGAACGGAAGCTCCGTCACGTCGCCGAGTGCGTACCGGATGCGCGCGCTTTCCGGCGGTGGCGGGTCGTTGCGCAGCCGGCGCCGCGCCTCGTCGATCAGCACCTGCGAGGTGTCGACGGCATGAACCTCGCCTTCGCTGCCGACGGCGACGGCCAGCGACCTGGCCACCTCGCCGAGCCCGCAGCCGGCGTCGAGCACACGCTGGCCCAGCCCCAGGGCCAGCGCCTCCTGGGCGACACGCCGCACCCGCTGGATCGCGTGGTGGCCGGCCGCACGGTCGAGGTAGCCGGTCATCGCGGCCCGCAAGGGGACCGATACGCCGTCGACTCGGGCGAAGGACGTCGCATCGGCCATCGTCCTCACCCTCGTTCGCGGCCAACCGGCTGGGCGTCGGCCGTCAGGATCTCGTCGACGACGCGCTCGGCGGACTCGAGTGCGCCGTTCATCCAGGCGACCCACTGCTGGGCGGTGTGTTCGCCGGCGAAGTGCACGCGGCGCTCCGGGCGTCGCATGGCCGGACGCATCCAGTGCAGATCGCCGGCTGGCGGCGAGCCCCAGCCGCCGCCGGCCCACGGATCCTCCTGCCATGCCTTGTGGGCGACGCCGATGATCTGTGCGTCGATGCCGGGCACGAGTGATCGGAAGAGCTTGCGCATCGCCAGGACTCGTCGTTCGCCTTGGGAGGCGAACTCGAGCGCCTCGGTGTCGAACATGTAGGCGTGCAGCATGCCGCTGGTCGGGTCGGACTGCTGGGAGCTGGTGTTCCATACGCGGCCGGCCATCGTGTCGGTGGCCACGAGGTTGAGTCCGCCCAGCGGGCCGAGCGGGTCGTTCTGCCAGAATCTGCGCCGGGTCTGGAAATAGCAGCGGGCGGCGGCCATGTAGGGCAGCTTGCGGATCGCGGCCAGCTTCTCGGGGGAGAAGCCGGCGTCGAGGTGCACCCGGCGCAGCGGGGCGAACGGCAACGCGCAGACGCACCGATCGGCTCGCAGTTGGTGCAGGCCGGCGCGGTCCTTGTAGCCGATGGTCACACCACGGGGGTCCTGGGCGATCCGCACCACCTCGCTGCGGTACTTGACGCGGCGTCCCAGCGCGGCGGCGATCGCGTAGGGGAGGCGGTCGTTGCCGCCGCTGATGCTCGTGACCCGGTCGCCGGCCGGTAACGACTCGACGGCCAGGCCGGCCGCCGCGTTGACGCGCGCGACTCGGCCGTTCTGTGCGTAGAACCAGTCACGCCACGCCTTCGAGGCACCCTGTGCGGACAGGTAGTCGTCGATCGTCGTGCGGTCGAGCTCGAGTGCCGACGGCACCGAGCCGGGCCAGCCGGGATCAGAGGTGTCACCGAGCTTGAGCATCCCCGACAGCACGTACTGCGGGAAGAGTGCCGCAGGGTCGGGCTGCTCGTGGGAATGCAGCCCGGGGAACGGCCACGGCTCGTCGGCCGGTGGCGCCAGGAACCGCCGGCCGCGCAGGTGAAAGGCGCGTGTGCCGGTCTCATACGGTGTGAGTTCGAGGCCGAACTCCTCGACATACCTGAGCGTGTGCTCATGCGTGTCGAAGATCCGGACCGCGCCCAGCTCGGCGTGCCCGCCGCGCCGGAACGCGTCCCGCACCGTGTGCACGCGCCCGCCCGGCCGGTCCCGCGCCTCGAGCACCGTCACGTCATACCCGCGCTTCGTCAGGGTGTAGGCCGCACCCAGGCCGGCCAGGCCGGCCCCCAGCACGACCACCTTGCGACCGCCCCGCCCCCCTCGTTCCGATGCTGCCGACCGCACCGGCCCGGCGAGCGTCAACGCACCGGCGGCGCCCAGGCCTTGCAGAAACGTCCGCCGGCCGAGTGCATGGGTCATGAGCTCCACTCCTCGTTACTCCAATTTGGACTATGCGCGACGCTACTCCAAACTTGAGTAGTGTCAAGACCGTGACCGCATCCAGGACCCCCCGCCTGACGACGACCTCGTACGCGCTGCTGGGACTTCTCGCCATCCGGCCGTGGACCGCGTACGAACTGACCCAGCAGATGCAGCGCAGCCTGCATTACCTGTGGCCGAGGTCCGAGAGCCTGCTCTATACCGAGCCGAAGAAGCTGGTCGATGCCGGGTTGGCGAGGGTCACCGTCCAGCACCGAGGCGACCGGCCGCGGTCGCTGTACCGCATCACCGCCAGCGGCCGCCGCGCCCTGGAGGCATGGCTCGACACCGAACCGGCTCCGCCGGTCCTCGAGCTGGAGGCGATGCTCCGAGTGATCTACGCCGACCAGGGCGCGCCCGACCAGCTGGCCCGGTCGCTGCGCTCGGCCGCCGCCTGGGCCGACAGCGAACTGGCTCGGGCCCGGCCACAGATCGAGACCTATCTCGACACGGGTGGGCCCTTCCCCGAGCGCCTTCACCTCATCGCGCTCCTCGTAGGTTTCTACGGCGAGCTCTTCGACCTGATACGGCGATTCTTCACCGAGGCCGCGGACCTCGCCGACACCTGGGACGCCACGACCGGTGTCGGGCTCGACGCCGAACTGCGCGGCATGCTCGAACGCACGCTACGTCTGAGTGATCCCGAGAACCCGTCAGTCAGCCGTTCCTGAGCCGGTCGAGTGCATCGATGATGAAGTCGAGCGCGACCTGGAACTCCAGGTCGCGGTCGCATTCGCCGGGGGCGTCATCGTGCGTCACAGCGACGGCAATCTGGGCGGGCATTCGGGCGGATCCGGTCGCTACGGCGGGGTGCTTTCGCCGCAGGCGAAACGTGACCGCCGATCGGCCATGAGGCAAGGCCCCCTCGTGTTGGACGAGTAAGGACCTCGGAAGGTCGCCCCGTTAGCGTCGAGTGCATGTGTTCGGACGAGGATGCGGGTCACGATGCGGTCCTGCGGGCGCTGGTGAGGACGTCGGGTCATGCGTGCTGACGGCGTGCGAGTGCTCGTGGTCGGTGCCGGTATCGCGGGCCTGGCGGCGGCCCGGACGCTGCGCGCCTGGGGTGCCCAGGTCGAGATCGTCGAGCAGGCATCCCGCGTGACGACCCGAGGGTCCGGGTTGTTCCTGCCTGCGAACGGCGTCCGCGCGCTCGACCTGATGGGTCTCGGCGACCCGGTACGGACGCGAGCGGTCCAGGTCGAGGGGCAGCGGGTGTCTGACCATCGCGGCAGACGGTTGTTCGAGCTCGAACTGGCCGACGTCTGGGGCGACGTCGGGCCGTGCCTGGCGCTGACGCGGCCCGCAGCTGCACGAGGTGTTGCTGGCCGGTGCCAAGGACGTGCCCATCCGGTGGGGTACGGGACCGGAGCGAATCGTCGACGGTCTGAACGACGTCGAGGTCACCTTCACCGATGGGTCCTCGAGTGGGTATGACCTCGTCATCGGTGCCGATGGTGCCTACTCGACGGTGCGCCAGCTCGTGTTCGACGACTGGCCGGCACAACCGATCGGCGCGTTCGCGTGGCGTTTCCTCGCCGCCTCGGACGCCGCGCCGCCGGTGTGGTCGCTCATGCTCGGCGGCGGGTCGGCGTTCCTGACCATTCCGGTGGGCGCCGGGCGGGTCTACTGCTACTGCGACGGACCGCCGTCGGCCGTCGACAAGTCGATGCGCCAGCTACTGGCGGGCTATGCCGAACCGGTGCCCACCCTGTTGCGTGGCATCGACGCTGCCGGTACGGACGGCGTGGTGCACGGCGGGCGATTGCTGGAGGTCGCGATGCCGTCGTGGTTGCGCGGCACCGTCCTCCTGGTGGGTGACGCCGCCCATGCGACGTCGCCGAACATGGCGCAGGGCGCCGCGATGGCGCTGGAGGACGCCGTCGTTCTCGCCGAGTCGCTCGCCGCCTCGCCGACGCTGGCCGACGGACTCCGGGCCTACGAGCTGCGCCGCCGGCCGAGGACGAACTGGGTCTTGGCACAGACACGCCGCCGCGACAAGCTGCGCCGACTGCCCCCGCTCGCCCGCAATGCGGTGCTGCGGCGGTGGGGAAGACACACGTTCATCGCCGGCCACCGACCGCTACGGGACCAGCCGTGAACGGCGGTCCGGCCGCGAGCGCGACGGCCGGACAGCGCCGTCATCCGGGTCGATCGCCGCCGGCGCCGACGTGACGGCTGCGGCCATCCGCCGCGACGCTGGCGGCGCCGCGACCACTACCGCGCAGCCTGCGGACGATCCGGGGCACGACGGTCACCGCAACGATTCCGGTGGCGACCGAGAGCGCCAACGCGACGACGAAGAGAACTGTGGGCCGCCAGGGCCAGTCTGGACCGTCCAGCTGCAGGTGGTCGACGGGGTACTCGGTGAACTTCGCGGCCGTGCGGGCCGTCGCCACGTCGGCGCGGGAGGCGAGGTCTCGCAGCACGGGATCGATGCCGGACTCGTGGCCGTGGCGACCCTGGTGGGGCAGCTCCACGGTCAGGTGTCGCTCGGCGGCCCAGCGCGTCAGGGGCCGGCCGACATCGTCGGCGTGCTCGACGCCGGGCACGACCAAACGGTCGATTGCCGGGCTGTCCCCGTCGGCAAGCTGGGGAATCAGGACGACGCCATGGCGGGTGGTGACCCATCGCCGCCCTGCGAGCGGGACCGTGCGTGCTGCGGACGATGTGGCTGAGTACAGCTCGAAGGCCGCCGCGACCTCCGTCTCTCCGACCTCGTCGACGAGGCCGACTCCGATGGTCGGGCGGCCCCAGGGAAAGGCCGCGTTGAGCGCATAGGGAAGGTCGCCGATCGCCAGCCGGTGCCGTCCGATGGCCGTCGTGCCGCTCATCGACCAGCCTGGGTAGGAGACCTCGCTTCCGATCCGTTCCGCCTCCGCGGGTCCGGCCAGTTGTTCGACCAGGCGCAGCGCCCCGATGACTCCGGAGGTCACACCGGCAGTTGTGGTGATCGGCCCGTCTTGCACATAGCGCTCGCCCGTCACCCAGGTCGCGTCCGGATAGGCCTTCTGGAGCGCCCCCACGCGGAACCAGAACGAGGTGGCCGTCCGGCCGTTGAGAATGCCGGCGGCGGCAAGGACGTGGGCACCCGAGCAGACCCCGAGGATGCGTGTGCCACGCCGTGCCTGCTGGGCCACCCACTCCCGCAGCGGCAGCTCGGCATCGCCGGCCGGCTCGGCCAACGCGGGCACGACCACCACGTCGGGCCGGAGCGCCGGGTCGGCCGTGACGGTGTCGAAGGTGTGATGGGGGAGGACCGGCAGGCCGCCGGTGAGGGCCACGGGTTGGCGTCGTTCGGCGACCGTGTACACCTGAAACGCGGAGGAGCGGGCGAAGACCTCGTACGGCGCCAGCACGTCGGTCACGACCGAGCCGCTGGTTCCCAGCACCACAGCCACCGTGATGCGGCCGGCCTGCGGCGCCGGCGGCGTGGGCCAGCCGGTTGTGGGCGGGGTCAGCTCGGTCAGACCGTGGCTCTGGCGCATGGTCGTCGTCACACCGGCGATCACCGTCGTCGCCATGACGGCGGCGGCGATGCCGACGACCAGGACGATGTGGATACCGACGCGGACGGCGCGAGGGAGGGAACGGGTCACGATGCCACCGTCTCCCCACGCGCCAGCGACGGCGGTCGGCCGTACCGGGCGGCGAACAGGCGCCGGAAGTGTCGCGGGTCTCCGAAGCCGCAGCGCGCCGCCACCGCGTCGACGGTCAGATCGGTCTCCGCGAGCAGCGTCGCGGCCAGATCGAGACGCAGCTCCTCGTGGTACATGCGCGGTGTCATGCCGATGGTGGTACGGAAGGCTCGGCTGAGGCCACGCGGTGAGAGATGAGCCACGGACGCGAGATCCTCGAGGGTGTGGTGGCGGTCCAGGTGCTGGGCGAGGTGCTCCTGGACCCGGTGGACCGCGGTGTGAAGGTGCGCTCGATGCCGCAGGAACGCGCTGAGCTGCTCCCGTGAACCCGACCGGCGGACGTAGACGACCAGCTGACGGGCGACCGCGGCGGTGACGGCGGGCCCGTGGTCGCGCTCGACCAGCGACAGTGCGAGATCGATGCCGGTCGCGAAGCCGGCACTCGTGCTGACCGGACCGTCGTGCACGTACAGCACGGCGTCCTGCACATCTGCTGCGGGGTACCGCCGCCGCATCGCGTCGATCAGCGACCAGTGCGTGGTACACCGGCGACCGTCGAGCAGACCGGCCTCGCCGAGCGCCGCCGCCCCGGTGCAGACCGACGCGAAGCGTGCGCCGCTGGCGCGTGCTGCCCGTAACCAGTCCACGACCGCGGCGGACACGATCGGGTGGCCGGATTCGGGCGGATGCAGCTGGGGACCCGGGATCAGGACGAGGTCGCCCGCCGCCACTGCGCGCAGAGCGCCCAGGTCGGCGAGGCGAAGGCCCTGTGCTGACGTCACCGCGGGCTGGGCGGCCACGTACTCGATGCGATAGTCGCCGCCTCGATGGTTCGCAGCGTCGAAAACCTGCACCGGACCGCCCAGGTCCAGCAGGTTCACCTCCGGCAGCACCAGGACGACGACCGCGCGGCTGCTGGATCCTCCACCGTTCACAGCCGTTCAGCCTAGGCCGCTCAGCCGTCGCCGCGGCAGGGCCGAGCGGGCCGTGCACCGGACGGATCCGGCACTGCGGGCGTTCGATGCCGCGTCGATGAGGGCGGGGACCGGAGCTGCTACGACATCGCACCTGACTCGGAGGGATGACCGATCCAGACATGACGATGCTGACGAGGACAAGGGTCCCGGAAGGAATCGCTCGTACGGTCGCTCGGGAAGCGGGCGGTATTTTTGCGGCGGCCAGCCGGGCGGAAGGAGGGATCACGATGCAGCGATCGCTGAACCTCTGGAGGGCCGCCACATCGCGACGCGAGGATGTTCGCGCACACGGAGGGATCATTCGCACGGAATTCCACGGCGGTATCACCCACGCGCACGAAGCCGAGTCACCACCATGCCGTCATGGTGCGCGCGCTTGACGAGCAGACGATCCGGTCCGTCGACCTCGGAGCCGACGGGCCGGCGACGGACTGACGTTCACGATCGCCGGGATGCGCCGGTCGACGCCGATCGAACTGGTCGGGCGGCGACCGGGGCTCGCGGCGCCGTCGCCACGGACGTCCGAGGCTGCCGCCGGGCCGTCCGCTACTCAGTGAGATGACTAACCCGCCGACGGCATCGATAAGGATCTCGGAAGGTTGCCGTCCTACCGTGAGCCCCATCTGCGCGGCGGTCGCATGGTCGCCGCAGGCGTCGGCCACTCTCTCGTGGAAGGACGAAGTATGGAGGACGAGGTATCGGCGACGGTGGAGACGTCCACCTCGCGAGGGGCGCTGCTGGCTGGCGGCGTGGGGCTCGAGGCTTCGGCCCTCGCCGCGGCGACTGTGGCACGGATGGGGACGCCCGGAGCGGTACGGACAGCCTGGCGCACGGCGGGGCACTCCACACGGAAGCTCATGGCGGGATCACGCACGCGTACGACGAGCTCATCCACCCACCACGCCGTGATGGTGCACGCGCTTGACGAACAGACGATCCGGTCCGTCGACACCGGCCCCGAGACCGATGCGGCGGCGTGATGCGGTTCGTCGGAGAGGAGTCGTCGTGATTCTGCGCAAGTTCGCTGCGGCGCTGGTCGCGCTGGCGGCCGGCGCGGCGGCGCTGACCCACCTCGGCACCGCGCAGGCCGCGGACGGCGCCGGGCTTCGGCCGGGCGATGTGATCTGCACGGATCGCGCGTACGCGGACACCTTCGTCTGGGCCTACGGGCACGCGACGAACAAGGTGCCGGTCATCTGGACGGTACGGGCCTCGCCGACCCCCGACGGACCCGAGGTCGACGTCCTGCGCCGTACTGAGTGGGAACTCAAGACGGTGCGCGTCGGATCGACGCAGAACGGTCCCGCCTACTACCGGGCGTGCCTGGCCAACAAGACCGACAAGACGGTCTACGACTACAAGCTGTCGTTCTACGCGAACCCCAGCCCGGCCGCAGTCAACGGGATCGGCGCTCACAGGGCCACCCTCGGTCCCGGCGGCCGCGCCTGCGGCGAGTGGGTCGGTGGATGGGCCACCCCGAGGGTCGAACTGGTCGGCAGGTCCGATGTCGCTGTGCGGTACTCGATTCGTGCGAGTGACGGCGACGCCAATGTCCTGCGCGAGGTCGTGCTCGAGACCGCGGCGAACGTCAACCGTGTGCTCGCTCCGGCACCGACCGAGAGCTACGAGGTGTGCGTCACCAACACGTCGCCGACGCGGGCGTCGGTGGAGTGGGACCTGATCCGCCCGTGAGTCACGACCACGGGTGACGCGACTCCGCCCGGGCCGGTGCCCCGATCCGCCACCGGCCCGGGCGGACCGCTGCGGCGGCGCGCGCCGGGCGGACGCGACCTCGAGATGGCGAAAGGCACTCAGTTGGCTGCGGTCGCACTACCTCGAATCGCAAACTGGTGCACGACTGCCAAGGGTGGCAAGCGGGGTAGCATGTAGAGCGAGATGACCAACTCAGTGACACGTCCCGGCAAGCGTGAGCGGCTGATCGGCAGCGCCGGCGACCTCATGTACCGGCAGGGGGTGCAGCGGACCACGCTGGCTCAGATCGCCGCTCACGCCGATGTCCCGGCAGGGAACGTCTATTACTACTTCAAGACCTTCGACGATCTTGTCGAGGCGGTGATCGACGACCGCCAGACTACGATTCGCGACACGCTGGCGAAACTCGACCGACGCCGCAGCCCGAAGGCGAAGCTCAAGGGCCTGGCCGAAGAATGGACCGATTCCGCCGACCTTGTCGCCGTCAACGGGTGCCCCATCGGCAGCCTGGCTTCGGAGCTCAACAAGTCGCATGACCAGCCCGCGGAGCGAGCTGCGGATCTCCTGCGCACTGTACTCGACTTCATGGAGCTGCAGTTCCGGGAGCTCGGACGACGCGACGCGGCAGCGCTGTCGGTGACCATGATGTCCCGCATCCAGGGCGCCGCGCTCCTCGCCAACACGTTCGGCGACCCCGCCTTGCTGAAGGCGGAAGTGCGTCGCATCGAGCGGTGGCTGGACGAGCTGTCCTGATCGCTGCCACCGCGGTCCCTGTCTGTGCCAGCGAACACCAGGTCGGTTCTGCACCGGACCGTTCTGCGTGAATGGGCCAGGTCGGTCTTGGCTAGCCGAGTCGCTGGGTCGTCATGATCGCCCGCGGTGCGGGTCACAACGGGCGCTGGTGTTGGGTGCGGCGGTCGATGCGGGCTCGTTCGACATCAGGTCGGATGACACACTCGTGGAGATGGTCGTTGATCAATCCCATGGCTTGCATGAAGGCGTAGACGGTCGTGGGCCCGACGAACTTCCAGCCGCGCTTCTTGAGCTCCTTCGACAGCGCGATGGACTCGGCCGATGTCGATGCGGCCTGCGGGGCCGCGCGGTTCTGGGCGTCGGGTTCGTAGCGCCAGACGAACGCGGCCAGCGAATCCTCCCGCTCGACGAGCTCGAGCGCGCGGCCTGCATTGTTGACCACCGCTTCGATCTTGCCGCGATGGCGGACGATTCCCGGGTTCTGGAGCAGGCGATCGACGTCGTGGTCGGTGAATCGTGCGATCTGTTCGATGTCGAAGTCGTGGAACGCGGTGCGGAAGTCGTCTCGCTTGGCGAGAATGGTGCGCCAGCTCAGGCCCGATTGGAAACCTTCCAGGCTGAGTTTCTCGAACAGTCTGCGGTCGTCGCGGACCGGGAAGCCCCATTCGGTGTCGTGGTAGCCGAGGAATTCCGGGGTTGCACCGGCCCAGCCGCATCGTGGTTCGCCGTCAGGTCCCAGGAACGTCGTACTCATCGATCTCGAATCCTTATGTCTTGTGGAGGCGGCACTGGCCGCTCAGCCGAGCAGGAACTCCAGCCGCTTGTCGGTCCTGGCCGGCGCGATCTCGAGGATCTCCGCCTTGACGACGTCTTCGGCGACGAACGGGTCCTCGTCGACCCTGCGCTTCAGGTGCGGCAACGACGTGTTGTGCGCGACGATCGCCCCGCCCAGACCGGGCCGAATGCTGCCGGCCAGCAGAAAGACACCGTCCTCGAAGCCACGTCGGATCCAGGCGTTGTGGTCGTCGATGAACTGGCCCGCGCGGCTTCGATGATCAGAGAACCTGAGCAGTACGGTGAACATTCGTTTCTCGCTCATGATCGGTTGTGGGACTCGTCCGTGTCGGGTGTGCCACGTTCGGCGTCGTCGGTGTAGGAGCTCAGCCATTCGCACATCTTCGTCACCTCGTGCGCGATGAAGTCCTCGTCGCGGAAGGCGTTGGCCACGGCTGCCACTCCCTGGCTCATGGCGAGCAGGTGCATCGCCAGCGCGTCGGCGTCGGCCCCACGTCCGAGCAGCGTGAACTGCCGACGGAGCCAGCTCCGATAGAGAGTGAAGAGCGCGGTGGCATCGCGTTGTGAGGTGTGGTCCAGCTTGGCCAGCTCAGTGGTCAGCGTCCCGACCGGGCAGCCATATAGCGCGATGTCGGCCCGGTTCGCGAACCACATGTGGATGAAGCTGCGGATGCGGTCGGCGGGTTGCTCTGCGTCCGCCTCCCACTGCTCGAGCAGCTCCTGGGTCTGCTTCAAACGGGTCTTGATCACCGCGTCGAGGATTTCGTCCTTGGACCTGAAGTGGTAGTAGAAGTTGCCGCGGGAGATCTGCACGACGTCGGCGATGTCGGAGAACGTCGTGTGCTCGTAACCATGCCGATAGAACAACTGATCCGCAGCATCGACGATGTGCTCACGAGTCGCAGCGTTGCCCATGTGGCGCCTCCCGGAAATCGTGGCCCGCGCCGTCAGGACGCTGGAGGGTAGTCGCTTCGAAAGGTCGGATCATCGGTGCATCCGGTCTGCCCCACCGTGGAACGCGATGGTCGACGGCCGCCACCTTCCCGTCCCGATCGATGCTCCAGCGTCCACGTCGGCGTCATGTCGCCCTCGAGCACGTGCAGGTAAGCCAGGCGCCATCGGCCGAGCTCGCGTACCACGTGCTCGACGTGTGCGTGTGGAGCCGCATACGCTTCCGGACGGTCCCGCCGCAGCGGTCGGTGCGATGGTTTGCTGCCGTCGCGGAGGAACTGATCGATCAGTAGCCGTTGCCGCCATGGACCTGCACGCCGTCGAACCCTGCGTCTGGCCATCGACGAGGCATGCCGGAATGGGGCCGCGATGCCGGTGATCTCGTCGGCATCGAGTGAGCGCGGTGTCCCGCATCCCACTGTGGAACAGCTTCAGGAAGATCCGGCCGCCAGTCGAATGCACCGCGTCGGTCACTCGAAGCCGGCCCTCGGCCTGCGCATCGGTGTGAACCCTGGCGTGAACGGATACCCGACCGTCCGCCGACTCGTGCGTCGATTCGGCGATGATCAGCCCAGCACGGGCGCGTTGCTGGTAGTAGATCACCGTCAAGGGCGACACGACGCCGTCCTCATCGGCTCGGTTGCTGGTCATCGGCGCCATCACCATCGGTCGGTCATTGCCACGCCGCCAAGCCGGAGCGGATCGAACAGGTCTGCGCACGCGACTGCCTCCAGCGGCAGAGGATCACACCACTATGGGTAGGACGGGCGTCCTAGAACGACGACTCTAGGACGGGCGTCCTACGCCCGTCAAGGCCAGTGCTGCGAGGCCGGCTGGAGCAGTTCGCCGACGGACCATTGTCGAAGGCGTAGGTGCCGTACGTAGTCGCGAGCACCTGGCCGCCGGGGGCGATCGGGATGTCGGCGGCGGTGGCCGGCAGAGAGTGGTTGGTGCTTGCGGATGGCTCGTCTGATGGCCGGGTGCCGCGCGCGTGGGTCGAGCACGGCTCGTGGCGACGACTCGACCACGAACTCTCGATGCAGCGACGATCGAGCGCAGGTGGGGTGGCAGTGGGTGCAGCCGGCGCAGCGCCTGAACTGCAGGTGCACGAGGCGGGTCGGGGCGTGGGCCCTCGCCCGACGTGGTGTGGGAAGGACGCGGGACGGCAGTAGCGAGTTAGATGACCGACTATGCTGCCCGAGAATCGAGGACAGCGTCGTATGGATGTCTCCTGATCTGGCTTCACGTGATGCCGCGCGTCGCCACCTCGCCGGGCGTCCCGGAACCGCCTATCGGCGCCAGGCCGCTGCTGCGCCGACGGCGAACTCGGCGAAGCTCCTCGGCGGCCGTCCGGTGACGTCGAGGATGTCGTCGTTGAGCACACCTTGCGCGCCTGAGCTGAACGCGTGGACGTAGACCTGGCTGTTGTGCTCGGCGGTCTCTGGTGGCGCGCCGGCGGCGAGGAGCGCGTCGCGGATGGGTGTGCGGTCGGTCTCGACGTATCTGATCCGGCGTCCCGCGGCCCACGAGATGTGCTCAGCGACTTCCGTCAGGGTCAGTGGTTCCGGGCCCGCCGGGGCGTACGCCTTGCCCTGGTACCCGTCCTCGGTCAGGGCGATGGCCGCAATCGCTGCGACATCCTCGGTCGACACGTAGCTGACGACGCCGTCGCCGCCCGGCGCGGCAATCTCGTCGCGTTCTCGGATGCCCTCGACCAACGCCTCGCGCCACCTCAGTCCCTCGGAGAAGTTCTGCATGAACGCGACCGGCCGCACCAAGGTGTGCGGCACACCGGAGGTCTCGAGGGCCAGTTCGATGCGGCGCAGAGGGTTCTCCGGCGGCGCCTGGCCGACGCCGTACGGGGACAGCAACACGATCTTCTCGACCCCCGCCTCGGCGGCTCCGTCCAGGAGCGCGCCGACGTAGTCGGCGTGCGCCGCTTGCGGGACGGGGCCGGCGACCAGGAACATCGCGTCCACGCCCTTGCGTGCGGCCTCGTAGGTGCTCTCGTCGGTCCAGTCGAAGCGAACCGGCTCGATGCCGGTGCGCGCCGGGAGCAACGACCGGCTGGCGGCGCGGACGGTCGCGCCCCGCCGCAAGAGCAGCGGGATCAGGCGCCGCCCGACCTTGCCGGTCGCCCCGGTGACCAGAACGGCTGCGCTCACGTTCGCCTCCAAGTATGAGTCAAGTGAGTTAGTTGACTAAGTAAAGCGAGGCTACCACGCGAGGCGCGTGTGCTGCCGAAGGTGACGCGTCGCCGGGCCGAGCCGGTGAGGCTTCTGCATGCCGCGTCCGGCCGTCACGACGAGCTTCGCTCCCGGTGGCGCCATGTGCGGGGTCGGCCTGGTCAACGGCGCGCACACCCCGTGATCGCGCTGCGTGGGGAGATCGTCACCGTGCGGACCCTGCTCGGCTGGGGTGGCAGCAGTGAACTGGACCGCGCCGCACTGCAGGAGCACGCCTCGTGAGTGGGTGCGCGACGATGATCGCCGGCGCGCGCAGCCCGGCTCAGGCGGCAGCGTCGAGTCGTAGCTCCATGAAGAGCATGAAGGACTCGAGGCCGGACAGGCCGGCTTCGGGGTTGTCGAACATCGGCATGTCACGGAAGCCGAGCGACCGGTACAGGGCATGGGCCTCGGTCATGAACGGCGCGGTCTCCAGGCGCGCCACCTGATAGCCGATGGTGTCCGCCTCGGCCAGCAGCCGCTCGAGGATGGCCCGCCCGATGCCCTGTCCGCGCGCGTGGGGGCGCACGTACATGCGCTTGATCTCGGCCACGACGGAGTCGACGGGCTTAAGCGCGCCGATCCCGGCGATCTCGGCGCCGGCCCGCGCGACGAGGATGCGTCCCCGTGGGCTCAGCAGCTGCGGCAGCTCCTGGGTGAACTCGCGGTGATGTAAGGCGAGCGAGGCGTCGAGATCGTCGAACACCACTCCGAGGTCGGCCGTGAAGCGTTCGGCGACCCAGGCCAGGTACTCCAGCATGATCTCGCCGGTGACGGGTTCCACCCGCGCGGGTGGCCCGTCGAGCTGCACGATCTCCGCCATGGATCCCCCGGCGACGGCGCTCTACTCGAATATGTACCATCTGGACACTACTCCAGAATGGAGTAGTAGTGTCAAGGCGGTGACCGTTCCCAGATCGCGAACTACCTCGACACCGGCGACCCGTTCCCCGAGCGGCTGCACCTCATCGCGATCGTCGCGGGCTTCTACGGTGAGCTGTTCGACCTGATGCGCCGCTACCTCGGCGACGCCGCTGACCTGGTCGAGACCTGGGACGCCACGACCCGGGCCGAGGCCGACGCACCCTGCGCGACCTGCTCGAACAGACCCTGCGACGCACCGAGACGGCTGGCACGCCCGACTCGGACGGCGACCGACTCGTTGCGGAGCTCGGATCTCCGTCAGCCACCATGGCATTGACGAGCCGTTGTCTTGGTGAGTTAACTGACTTAACGCTACTCCGGCGAGCGATGGGGGAGGAGAGCGTGGAAGGTGTGGAGTTCCGGGTCCTGGGGTCGGTCGATGCTCTGCACGAGGGGTCTCGCCTCCGACTGGGCGGACCACGGCACCGCAGGCTGCTCGCCGTCCTCCTGGTGCATGCCGGCGAGGTCGTGCCCACCGACCGTCTCATCGATGCGTTGTGGGGGTCGTCGGTCCCGCGGTCCGCACCTCAGATGGTGCACGTTCGTGTGTCGGAGCTGCGGGCCGCGTTGCGGGCGGGGCAGCCTGAGTTGCTCACGCAGGGGGGCGGCTACCTGCTTCGCGTCGATGACGACTCGCTGGACGCCCGGCGGTTCGAACGACTCGCCGCCGACGGCTCGCACGCGCTGGCGGACGGCGACGCGGCCCGGGCACGTGCGCAGCTCGCGCTCGGGCTGGCGCTGTGGCGTGGAGCGGCGCTGGCGGAGTTCGCCGACGAGCCGTTCGCCCGCGCCGAGGCCGTTCGTCTGACCGAGCTCCGGCACCAGGCGGTCGAGAACCGGATCGCCGCCGACCTCCAGCTCGGCCGGCACGCGGGCGTGGTGGCGGAGCTGGAGACACTGGTCGCGGAGCATCCGTTGCGTGAACGGTTCTGGGCCCAGCTCATGGTGGCCCTCTACCGCGCGGGACGCCAGGGTGAGGCACTCGAGGCCTACCACACCGTCCGCCGGCTGACGGCCGACCAGCTGGGCGTCGAGCCGGGCGCTGAGCTCCGACGGATACAGGCCGCCATCCTCAGGCACGATCCTGAGCTCGAGCCTCGGCCGACGGCGGCTCGGCGGATCGCGGGCAATCTCCCGTCAGCTCTGACCAGCTTCGTCGGCCGGCGGCGCGATGTCGTCGCCATCCGTGGTCTGCTGCGCACGCGACGCCTTGTCACCCTCGCCGGCGTCGGCGGGGCGGGCAAGAGCCGGCTGGCGGTCGAGGTCGCGTCCGCGTGCCGGTCCGACTTCCGGCACGGGACGTGGCTGGTCGAGCTGGCCTCAGTGCCGCAGCCGAACCTGGTGCCGTCGGCGATCGCGACGACGCTGGGGATCCGCGAGCACGCGCGCCGTCCGCTGCTCGACATCATCGTCGACTACCTGGCGACGACCGAGGCGCTGCTCGTGCTGGACGGCTGCGAGCACGTGCTCGACGAGGTCGCCCGTGTCGCCGAGCGGTTGCTCGAACGCTGCCCGGATCTGCGGATCATCGTCACGAGCAGGGAGCGGCTCGGCATCACCGGCGAGGCCGTCCGGCGCGTGGGCGGCCTGGGCGTGCCGCCGGCAGGTGTCACCGGTGTGCGGGCCGTTGTCCGGGCCGACGCCGTCCGGCTGCTGGTCGAGCGGGTGAGAGCGGTTCAGCCCGACTTCGAGGTCACGGCCGCCGTGACGGGTCGCCTCGCCGATATCTGCCGCCGCCTGGACGGTCTCCCGCTTGCCCTCGAACTCGCCGCGGCCAGCATCAGTGCCTGGGGCGTCGACCAGACGGCCGGCGGCGTCCATCAGCCGTTCCAACTGCTCACGCGCGGGAGTCGAACCGCGCCTGCCCGCCATCGTTCGCTGCGGGCCGTGGTCGACTGGAGCTACCGACTGCTCGACCATCGCCAACGGGCGCTGTTCGATCGTCTATCGGTGTTCGTCGGCGGGTTCACCGTCGACGCTGCGGTGGCGGTGAGCGTCGACGTCGCCGACGGCGAGGCGGGCGTGCTCGACGGGCTGGCGCGGCTCGTGGACAAGTCGCTGGTGGTGATCGACCGGACCGACCCGGCCACCACGCGCTACAGCATGCTGGAGACCCTGCGCGCGTACGCGGCAGAACGGTTGGTCGCGTCCGGTGCCGCGGCAGCGGTTCGGACCCGCCACGCGGCCTACACTCTGCAGCTGGTCAGATCCGCCCGCGGGCAGCTGCACGGCAGGGCGCGGGCGATGTGGCTGCGCCGGGTGGCGGCAGAGACCGGGAACCTGCGCGCGGCCCTGGCGTGGTCGATCGATCAGCGCGACGCGGCGACCGCCGTCCGGCTGGCCGGACTGCTGTACCCCGTCTGGGAGCGCAACGGCCTCTACCACGAAGGGCGGCGCTGGCTTGAGCGTGCGCTGGCCATGGAGGCTCCCGTCGTGCCGGCGATCCGGGCGCTCGCGCTGGAGAGCCAGGCGGGGCTCGCGGCGATCCAGGGCGATCTGGCCGCCGCGACCCGAGCCGTCGACGAGGCCGTTGCGTTGAGCCGGCAGGTGGGAGACCGCGTCGGCGTGGCGCGCGCGATGACCACCGCCGGGCTGATCGCGATCTACACAGACGACCTCGACCGCGCGGTCACGATCCTGGACGAGGCGCTGAGGCACGCCGAGGGACGCCGCGGCGGCCGATGGCCGGCCGGATACGCCCTGCTCTACCTGGCCTACGTGGCGACCGCACGGGAGGAGTACGAGCAGGCGAGGAAGCTGCTCGAGGAGTGCGAGTCGCACCTGCGGGCAGTGGGCGAGCTGGACGGCCTCGCCCGGGCGTTGATGGTGCGTGCCGTCATCACCTGGCGCACAGGCGACCAGGCGGAGGCCGCGGAGCTGCTGCGGCAGGGGCTGCACCACTACGAGGGGCTGAGTCACTGCTGGGTGCTGGCCCTCGGTCTGGGAATCGCGGCGGAGCTCTACAGCACCCGGGGAGACCACGAGCGCGCGATCGCCCTGCTGAGCGCCTCGCAGGCGTTGCGTGATCCGCTCGGCGTGCCTTTGATGCCCCTCCTGGCGGCCTCCGCGGACCTCGTCACGGCGCGGGCGGGCGCGGCTCTCGAGGCGTCGGCAACCGAACGGGCGCGACGGGCCGGCCGCTCCGCGCCGGCGGACAGAGTGCTCGCGGACGCCGTGCGAGATCTCTGAGCGACCTGAGCCCGGCGACTGCCCCATCGGGCCGGGCTCGGCGTCAGCCGCGGCCGATGTCGGAGCGGTTGGCGGTGACCTGGATGTCTTGTGCTTCCTGGCGGGTCAGCAGGCCGTCGGCTCGCATTGCTGGACCAGGGCTCGCACCGCGCGTACCAATGCGCCGTGGTCGTCGAAGGGCGCTGTCGCGGCGACCTCGTCGAGGGCCTGGGGCCGGCCGAGTAACGCCCGAGTGCTGTCGTCACAGCTGCTCAGCCGGCGACGGCGCCGTATAGACGTCCAGCAGCCGTCGCTCGGCATCGGCGAGGGCGAGCCGCACAGCGCCGAGTGCGACCGCGTCGTCGCCGAGCTGGGAGAGTTCCAGCCGGGGCGTCACGAGCGCACGCCGACCCAGATGCCGCCGCATGCTCGCCAGCACCGCGTCGCCGGCCAGGGCGACGCTGCCACCGATGATGACCAGCTCCGGGTCGATCGCGGACACAAAGGAGGCGAGCCCTCGCGACAGCCGAGCGCAGGCCTCGTCCACCGCCTGAAGGGCCCGGGCATCGCCGTCGGCCGCCGCGGTGAGGACGGCGGCCGCGTCTGCGCCTTCGTCGAAGCCGAGGCTGCGTGCTCGGCGCAGGATCCATGCGGTTCCGGCCGCGGACTCGAGCGGGCCGAGCCCGTCGGGCTGGACACCTTGCGGTTCCTCCTCCAGTTCGAGGAAGCCGATCTCTCCGGCCGCTCCGTGAGCGCCGCGGTGCAACTGCCCGTGCACCAGCACGGCCGCACCGACCCGGGCACCCCATTGCACGAGGATCAGGTTCTCGGCAGCACTGCCGACGCCGTTCCATCGTTCGGCCATCACGGCGAGGTTGACGTCGTTCTCGACCTGGACGGGACACTCGACGCTGCGCCGGAACAGCCCGCCCAACTCCAGCGAGTTCCATCCGGGTATCGACGGTGCCTGCACGACGGCGCCCCTCTGCTCGTCCACGATGCCGGGCGTTCCGATGCCTACCGCCGCGAGCGCGGACAACGGGACGGGTACCGCGTCGAGCGCCTGGCTCATCGTCGACGTCACCTGCTCGAGCAGCTGGGCATGGGTGGTCGCGTCGGTCACGTCACGACGGACGCGAGACGCGACGGTTCCGCTGAGATCGGCGACAGCGCAGTAGATCTTGTGCGGTCCCACGTCGATCCCCAGCACATATCTCGCGTCGGCGCGGAAACGCAGCACCCGGGCCGGCCGGCCCATGCGAGGCAGGTCGACCTCGGGCGCCTCGGTCTCCTCGACCCACCCGTCGGCCATGAGCGTCGACACCGCGGCACTGACCGTGGGACGGGACAGGCCGGTCGCTCGGATGAGGTCCGTCACGCGTGCCGTGCCCGCGGCACGGATGGCGGAGAGCACAGCGGCGCAGTTCATGAGCCGCAGCACCTGGGGCCCGCTGCCATGTCCGATTTGAGTCACTAGTACCCCTTGACACAGACGATCCCGCACCAACATAGTGATCGTCAACATAGTTAGGGAGGTTTCCTTACTAAGTATAGATGGTGGTCTTCGCCGCTGTCAGATGTGGCCGCGACTGCGTCTGCTCTCGACCGGGACTCGCCCCGTGTCGCACGGCCGCCGAAGGCGCGGCAGCCGGCCACCCGAAGTCAGGCTCTGCTTGCCGGCACCTGCAGGGCGCTACTCACCTGATTCCCTCCGCAGTAGATCAACACGGCGTTCATTCAGGTCACACCGGTCCCTTCCCCGGGAGGAAGCCATGTTGGGCAAGCGATCCGCATCGTTACTGTCGTTCCTGGCGCTGCTGATGTCCGTACTGGTCAGCGCGCCGGCCACCGCGCAGATCGTCGAGGCTCCGGCCGACACCGCGAGCACGTTCGCGGAGCTCTCCGCGGCCGACCAGTTCGAGAAGGTGCTGGTGGCACCGGGCATCTCCCAGCCGATGTCCATGGACATCGCCGACGACGGCCGCGTCTACATGACCAGCCGCGACGGCGTCATCCGCGTGTATCACCCGGACACCGGGCAGGTGAGCGTGGTCGCGGAGCTGGACGTGTTCGACGACCACCCGCTGCCGCCGAACCCCGACTTCCAGGGGTCGAAGAACCAGGAGGGCGGCCTGCTGGGCCTGGCCCTCGACCCGGACTTCGCGACGAACGGCTGGGTGTACGTGTACTACACCACCCGCGCCGAGAACGCGCACTACCTCTCCCGGTTCGCCGTGGAGGACGACCAGCTCGACGTCGCGTCCGAGATCGTCATGCTGAAGGTGCCGTACAACAAGACGCACTGCTGCCACGTCGCCGGGGACGTCGACTTCGACTCCGCCGGCAACCTCTACCTGAGCACCGGTGACGAGTCGCCGCCGGACCTCAACGAGCAGTACTCGCCGCTCGACAGCCGCCCGACGCACTGGTACAACGACGACCGCCGGACGTCGGGCAACACGAACGACCTGCGCGGCAAGGTCCTGCGGATCACCCCGCAGCCCGACGGCACGTACACGATCCCGGACGGCAACCTCTTCACCGGCGACGAGGAGGGCGGCGGCAAGACCCGGCCGGAGATCTTCGCGATGGGGTTCCGCAACCCGTTCCGCATCTCACTGGACCCCGCGACCGACCGGCTGCACATCGGCAACTACGGGCCGGACCGGCTGGGCGAGTGGACCGAGCGCGGGCCCTGGGGCTTCGACCAGTACATGGCCACGTCCGAGGCGGCCAACTTCGGCTACCCGTTCTGCATCGGGAACAACTACCCGTACCGCCCATGGGACTACGCGACCAACCAGCCGCTCGGCGACTTCTACGATTGCCAGAACGGCCCGGTCAACGACTCACCGAACAACACCGGTCTCGACCAGCTCCCACCGGTGACGCCGGCGACGATCTACTACCCGCGCAGCTGGGCGAACTGGCCGGAGACCTGGGTCGGCTGGCCGGCGCAGGAGCTCAACCCGATCCCCGAGCCGTTCCTGAACATGGGCTCCGGCGCGGGCGGGCCGATGTCGGGCCCGGTGTACCGCTACGACGCGAGCCTGCAGTCCGACACCAAGTTCCCCGAGCACTATGACGGACGCTGGTTCCTGCTCGACTTCCACCGCGGTCACGTGAAGACCGTCGAGCTGGACGAGAACGAGGACGTCGTCGCCATCGACGACTTCATGCCCGGCCAGACCTGGTCCGGCCTGATGGACGGCGAGTTCGGCCCGGACGGCTCGCTGTATGTGCTGGAGGGCGGCTCGTTCGGGAACAGCCCGAACGCCGGCCTGTACCGGGTCGACCACGTCAGCGGCAGCGAGCCCGGTACCTGTGAGACCGACGAGTTCGCCGGCACCGAGCTCGACCGCGAGCGCTGGTCGACGATCGTGCGCGAGAACCCGGAGGGGTACCGGCAGGTCGACGGCGCCCTCGAGATCGACATGCTGCAGGGCGACATGATCAGCAACCACCTGAGCGGCAACATCAACACCACCGCGCAGAACCTGATCATGGCCCCGGTGCCGGACGGGAACTGGGTCGCGGAGGCCACCGTCGAGCTGCCGGCCGGTGTCACCAACCACGACCAGGCCGGGTTCGTCATCTACGAGGACGACCAGAACTTCACCAAGGCGGCCTACTTCCCGCCCTACGGCGGCGCGGCCGACGGCCGGTTCGAGTACCTGTACCACGAGAACGGTGAGATCCGCTTCCAAGGCGGCGTCGACAATCCGACGGTCGCCGCCGCGCCGCTGACCCTGCAGCTGCGGCTCACCGGCGACGGCGAGAACGTGCGCGCCGCCTATTCGCGCGACGGCGAGACCTGGATCAACGTGGGGCGGCCGGCGCCGATCTCGAACTACGAGGCGCCCACGTTCGGCTTCTTCGCCGCCCACGGCCCGGCGGAGATCGAGAACCCGCTGACCGCGTCCTTCTCCGACTTCTCGCTGTGCGTCCCGGAGGAGCCCGCGTGCGCCGCGCCGACGGTGGACGACGGGTACCGCCCGCTGTGGGACGGTGCCACGCTGACCGGCTGGAACCAGGCCGGTCCGGGTGGGTTCGCGGTCGTCCCGGACGGGGAGCGGCCCGGCTCGTGCGCCCTGGAGTCGGTCGGCGATCCGGCCGGCCTGGGGATGCTGTGGCACGAGGAGGAGTTCGAGTCCTACCGGCTGCACGTCGACTTCAAGGCCGTGGCCGAGGACGACAACTCCGGCGTGTTCATCGGGTTCCCCGACCCCGGCGACGACCCGTGGGTCGCGGTGCGCCAGGGCTACGAGATCCAGATCGACGACACCGGCGGCTCCCCTGGTGCCGCGGACAGCTCCAAGACCGGTTCGATCTACACCTTCCAGGCGCCGACGTCGTTCCCGACGGTCGCCGGTGAATGGAACGAGATGGAGATCGAGGTCGACGACCCGATGATCCGGGTGTGGATCAACGACGTCCTGGTCAACGAGTTCCACAACCACGACCCCGCACGCGACCTCGCCTCCGGTTTCGTCGGGATCCAGAACAACCGCGTCTCCGACAACGTGTTCTTCCGCGACATCTGGATCAAGGAGCTCGGCGACACCCAGTGCCCCGAGCCGGAGACGCCGCCGGCGGGCTTCGTGCCGCTGTACGACGGCCGGACGCTGGACGGCTGGACCATGGCCGGTCCCGGCGGTTTCGAGATCGACGAGTGCGGGCTGCTCGAGCCGTACGGCGGCATGGGCCTGCTCTGGTACGACCGGCAGACGTTTGCCGACTACGTGATGCGGGTCGACTTCCGGGTCCAGGCGCCGACGGACAACTCCGGCGTGTTCCTCCGCTTCCCCGACCCGCAGGGTGACGCCGGCCGGCCGGTGAACGAGGGCCACGAGGTGCAGATCTACGACGCCACCGACAACCCGATGACCCGAACCGGCGCGATCTACAATTTCGCACCGGCCGAGCCACTGGCCACGAACCCGATCGGTGAGTGGAACACGATGGAGATCGAGGTGATCGGCCAGGAGTACCGCGTCACCCTCAACGATGTCGAGGTCACCACGTTCACCGGCGACGGCAGCCGTCCCCTGGAGGGCTACGTCGGCCTGCAGAACCACTCGTCGGGCCAGGCGGCCGGTGAGAGCGTGGAGTTCCGCAACGTCTGGATCAAGGAGATCGAGGACGAGCTGACGGTCGACGCCTCGGTGTCGCCGGCCGAGCCCGACGGCGCCGGCGGCTGGTACGTCTCACCGGTCACCCTCACGCTCGAGTCCAACGACCCGGACGCGGAACTGCTCTGGCGGCCGCGGACGGACGAGACCCAGTGGCGCACGTGGACCGAGCCGGTGGTGTTCGACGCCGACGGCGTCTACAACATCGACTACAAGGCGGTGCTGCCCGGCGACGGCGGCGGGGAGCCGATCGAGAAGGAGATCCTCGTCGGGTCCGGCGGCTTCGGGTTCAGCGAGACCGACTTCAGCGTGCGGCAGGGCGACACCGTCAAGTTCCAGTACGTCCCGGGCTATGCGCACGACGTCGTCGTCACCGACGAGAGCGGCGAGGTGCTGGCATCTCGTCCCCTCGGCGACGACTGGGAGGACGACCCGTTCTTCTTCGAGGCGACCGAGGTGGGCACGTACTACGTCTACTGCACGCCGCACTCGAACCGGCCCGACCCGGCCGATCCCACGACGTGGGCCGGGATGGTGGCGACGTTCGAGGTGACGCCGTCGGGCGGTGAGCCGCCGGTGGAGACCGGGATCGAAGAGATCGAGTTCCTGATCGACGGCACGGGCCCGGCCACCGCGGCCGCCCTCGCCGGCGAGCAGGCCGGCGACGTCTACACCGGCCCGGTGACGGTGACCCTGAACGCCCAGGACGCCACCTCCGGTGTCGCCGAGACGCAGTACCGGCCGGCCGGCGCGGAGGAGCCGGTGGTCTACGCCGAGCCGATCACCGTCACCGAGCCCGGCGACCACGCCGTCGAGTTCCGGTCGGTGGACGTGGCCGGCAACGTCGAGGACTGGCGGACGGTCGAGTTCACCATCGGCGACGGCGACCCGGGCAACTGTCCGGACCCGGACCCGCGGGAGACCGTCATGATCGGCGAGGAGGACACCGGCGTGCCCAGCTACGCGCTCGACGACGGGTGCACGGTCAACGACCTCATCCTCGACGAGGACGACTGGAACAGTCACGGAGCCTTCATGCGCCATGTCGGCGAGGTGACCGATCGACTGGTGACTGACGGCGTGCTCAGCGGCAGGGAACGAGGCGCCATCGTCCGCACCGCCGCGCGCAGCGACATCGGCAAACCGGCAGCGTCGAGCCGGATGTCGTGGTCCATGTCCTGAACACCGCTGACAACCCTCGTCCGGCGCCGGTCCGCCACCCGCGGACCGGCGCCGGACGGGGGCCATTCAGCCCTCGAACCTCACGGGAGATCTCATGTCGAACCGACTCGGCCGGCTGGCACCGGCCGTGGGTGCAGTCCTGGTGCTCGCCGCCTGCGGCGAGAGTGCCGATCCACGGGAGAACACCGACGCCGCCGGCGACGAGGACGGCGGCAGCAGCGGGGGCCAGGTGACGCTGGTCATGGAGAGCTGGCGCAACGACGACCTCGCCATCTGGGAGGACGTCATCCTGCCCGCCTTCCACGAACAGCACCCGGACATCCGGGTGACCTTCCAGCCGACGGCGCCGGACGAGTACGACGCCGCCCTGGACGCCAAGCTCTCCGGCGGCACCGCGGGCGACCTGATCACCTGCCGCCCCTTCGACGTCTCGCTGCGCCTGCACGAGGATGGCCATCTCGCACCGCTGACCGACCTGGAGGGGATGGAGGCCTTCGGCGACGTCGCCCGGGCCGCGTGGTCGACCGACGACGGCTCGGAAACGTTCTGCGTTCCGATGGCGTCGGTGATCCACGGCTTCCTCTACAACAAGGCGGCGTTCGACGAGCTGGGCCTCACCCCGCCGGAGACGGAGGAGCAGTTCCACGAGCTGCTCGCCGCGATCGCCGCCGACGGCACGTACGCCCCGTTGGTCATGGGCACCGCCGACCAGTGGGAGGCGGCGACCATGGGCCTGCAGAACATCGGCCCGAACTACTGGAACGGCGAGGAGGGCAGGCAGGCGCTCATCGACGGCGCCGAGCGGTTCGACGACGAGCAGTACGTCGCCGTCTTCACCGAGCTCGCCTCGTGGGCGGAGTACCTGCCCAGCGGCTACGAGTCGATGACCTACCCCGACGCGCAGAACATGTTCACCCTCGGCCGCGGGGCGATCTTCCCCGCCGGTTCCTGGGAGATCGCGCTCTTCAACGAGCAGGCGGACTTCGAGATGGGCGCGTTCGCCCCGCCGCTGCCAGAGGGCCAGGACACCTGCTACATCAGCGACCACACCGACATCGGCATCGGCATGAACGCGGCCACCGAGCATCCGGAGGAGGTCAGGACGTTCCTGGAATGGACCACTTCGGCCGAGTTCGCCGATCTGTACGCCAACGCGCTGCCGGGGTTCTTCCCGATGTCCGACCACGACGTCGAGGTCGACGACCCGCTGGCGCAGGAGTTCCTCAGCTGGCGCGACGACTGCGAGTCGACCATCCGCAACTCGTACCAGATCCTCTCGCGCGGTGAGCCCAACCTCGAGAACCAGCTGTGGGACCTCAGCGCGCAGGTGCTCAACGGCACGGTCCAGCCGGCCGATGCCGCCGCCCAGGCCCAGGCGGGCCTGGAGCGCTGGTACGAGCCGCAGCAGCAGTAGTGCCGTCCGGGTGTGGCGCGGGCTCGGTCCGCGCCACACCCACTTCCGCGAAGGAGAACGCATGACCCGACCGCGGACCTCGGCGCCGCCCAAGGGGCTCGATGTCGAGGACACGACGGCGAGCGGCCGGCCCCCGGCTACGCGGCCCGCCGCCCGGCCGCGTCGCCGGTTCCGCACCCACCTGGTGGTCTTCATCGCGCCGGCGGCGGCGATCTACACGATCTTCATGGTCTACCCGTTGCTCGACTCGTTGCGGCTCAGCCTGTACGCCCCGGTCGACGGCGTCCAGACGTTCGTCGGGCTGGACAACTTCGTCCATCTGCTCTCCGACGACCTGCTCTCCGACGCGTTCTGGAACGCGGTGTGGAACAACCTGGTGTTCTTCGCCGTGCACTTCTTCGTCCAGAACCCGATCGGCCTGCTGCTCGCGGCGCTGCTGGCCGCGCCCACGTTGCGGGGCCGGTCGGCCTACCGCACGCTGCTGTTCATCCCGACGACGCTGAGCGTGGTCATCGTCGGGTTCATCTGGCAGCTGATCATCAGCCCGGTGTGGGGGTTCGTCGAGACCCCGCTGCTCGGGCAGTCGAGCACCGCCTTGGTGACGCTCGCGCTGATGTCGGTGTGGCAGTACATCGGCATCCCGATGATCCTCTTCTACGCCGTCCTCATCAGCATCCCGGACGAGCTCATCGAGGCGGCGACGGTCGACGGCGCCGGCGCCTGGTCGACGTTCTGGCGGGTCAAGTTTCCGCTGATCCTGCCCACCGTCGGCATCGTCTCGGTCATCACCTACGTCGCGAACATGAACGCCTTCGACCTGATCTACACCGTCAAGGGCGCCCTG
The DNA here is from genome assembly GCF_004348545.1 of Jiangella ureilytica. Classification (GTDB taxonomy): domain Bacteria; phylum Actinomycetota; class Actinomycetes; order Jiangellales; family Jiangellaceae; genus Jiangella; species Jiangella ureilytica. Next base: position 25,721 of record NZ_SMKL01000069.1, read on the forward strand.
GCCGGTCCGGACTTCGCCTCGGACATCATGGGGACGCTGTTCTTCCGCACCTTCTTCGGCTTCCAGCTCCAGCAGGGCTCCAGCACCATGGGCGCCACGGTCGCCACCATGATGTTCCTGCTCATCCTGGCCGGTGTGCTGGCGTACTTCTACGGCTGGCAGCGGCGCATCCAGAGCTACCAACTGTGAGGAGCCCAGAGTGAGCGCTGTGAGCACCCCGGTGCGCGGTGTCGCGCGGCCGCCGCGGGCGGGCCGGACCTGGCGGGCACGGGCCGGTGTGGCCGTCCCGCACCTCATCCTGATCGCCTACGTCGTCGTGGCGTGCGGGCCGATCGCGCTGATCGTCATGAACGCGTTCAAGTCCCGCCAGGCGATCTTCGAGGAGCCGTTCGCCTTCCCGACGCCGTCGACGTTGGACCTCGGCGGGTTCGAGACGGTCTTCACCAGGGCCCGGTTCGAGCTGTATTTCCTCAACAGCTTCATCGTGACCGTCAGCACAGTGGTCCTGGTGCTGCTGCTCGGGTCGATGGCGGCATTCGCCCTGGCCGAGTACCGGTTCGCCGGTATCACCGTCGTGTCGCTGTACATGGCGGTGGGAATCATGATCCCGATCCGGCTCGGCACGGTCGGCATCCTCGACCTCATGGTCCGGCTGAACCTGGTGAACTCGCTGGCCGGGCTGGTGCTGGTGTACACCGCGATGGGGCTGCCGCTGGCCGTGTTCGTGCTGACCGCGTTCTTCAAACAGGTGCCGGGCGACCTGAAGGACGCTGCCCGCATCGATGGCGCCAGCGAGTACCGGGTGTACGCGCTGGCCCTGCCGCTGGTGCGGCCGGGGCTGGCGGCCATCGGCGTGTACACCATGCTGCCGATCTGGAACGACCTGTGGTTCCCGCTGATCCTCACACCCGGCGAGGGGGTCCGCACGGTGACGCTGGGCACCCAGCTGTTCCTCGGGCAGTTCGTCAGCGACTGGAACGCTGTGCTCGCGGTGCTGACGCTGGCCGCGCTGCCGATGCTGGCCCTGTTCATCATCTTCTCGCGGCAGTTCGTGCGCGGACTGACGTCAGGAGCGATCAAGTGAGCCCGACGCGCATCGGCATCGTCGGGGCCGGCTTCATGGGGTCGGTCCACGCGGCGGCGTGGGCGGACTGCCCGGACGCCCGGCTGACCGCGGTCGTCGGCGGGTCCGGCGGCCCGCCCGCGCGGCTGGCGGCGGAGCACGGCATGCGGGTCTGTGCGAGCCTGGACGAGCTGCTCGACCAGGTCGACGTCGTCGACGTCTGCGTCCCTACCGACCTGCATCACGAGGTCACGGTCCGCGCGGCCCGGGCCGGACGAGCCGTCGTCTGCGAGAAGCCGCTGGCCCGCACGCCGGGTGAGGCAGCGGACATGATCGCGGTGTGCCGGGAGGCCGGCGTGCCTCTGCTGCCCGCACACGTCGTGCGGTTCTTCCCCGAGTACGCGGCGGCGAAGGCGGCGGTCGACGCCGGTGCGATCGGTGAACCGGCGGTGCTCCGGCTGACCCGGGCGTCGTTCCAGCCGGCGAAGCCCGCGGGCAACTGGTACCTCGACGAGGCGCGCTCGGGCGGACTGCATGTCGACCTGATGGTGCACGACCTCGACTACGCCCGCTGGATCGCCGGCGAGGTCGTGGGTGTGCACGCGCGCAGCCTCCGGGCGGCCCGTCCGGACGCCGGCACCGACCACGTCCTTGCCATCCTGCGGCACGCACCGGGCGCGATCAGCCATGTCGAGGCGTCGTGGGCGCAGCCGCCGCCGACGTTTCGCACCCGGGTGGAGATCGCCGGGACCGGTGGCCTGCTCGACTTCGACTCCGACGGCAGCGCGCCGGTGCGCCCGAACCTGCGGGCCGGCGCCGCGGCGGGGCCGATGCCGCTGCCGTCCAGCCCGCTCGCCGTGTCGCCCTACGCGATCCAGCTGCGGCACTTCCTCGACGTCGTCCGCGGTGCCGCGGCGCCGATCGTGACGGCCGACGACGCCCTTGCCGCCGTGCGCATCGCGACGGCGATCGGACGGTCGATCGCCACCGGCCGGCCCGCTGACGTGGAGGTGGCCGCATGAGGGTCGGGTTCTTGTCCACCGCACACGTGCACGTCGACGCGTACGTCGGGAACGTCCGGGCCGCCGGGGCCGAGGCGGCCGGCGTCACCGACGACGACGCCGAGCGCGGCACCCGGTGGGCCGCCGCGCACGCGGTGCCGTGGTTCTCCTCGCCGGAGCACCTGCTGGACGCGGGACTCGACGCCGTCATCGTCGGGTCGGAGACAGTGCATCACCGCCGCCTGGTGGAGCTGGCGGCCGCGGCCGGTGTGGCCGTCCTCTGCGAGAAGCCGCTCGCCACCAACGACGACGACGCGCGCGCCATCGTCGACGTGTGCGCCGCCGCGGGCGTGCCGCTGATGACCGCGTTCCCCATGCGGTTCAGCCCGCCGCTGCGTGAGACCGCGGCTCTGCTCGCCGACGGCGCGCTCGGCGAGGTCTACGCGTGCACCGGCACGAACCAGAGCGTGCTGCCGACGAGGCACGGCGCCTGGTTCGCCGACCCCGTGCTGGCCGGCGGGGGTGCCGTCATGGACCACGTGGTGCACCTGGCCGACGTCCTGCGCTGGTACCTGGGCCACGACCCGGTCGAGGTGTACGCGGCCACCAACCGGGTCCTGCACCGCGACACCGTCGCCGTCGAGACCGGCGGACTGGTCATGCTCGGCTACCCCGACGGCGTCTTCGCGACGATCGATTCCAGCTGGAGCCGCCCGGAGGGGTATCCCACCTGGGGCGGGCTGACCCTCGAGCTGGTCGGCGAGCACGGCACGATCGCCGTCGACGCCTTCAGCCAGCACCTGACCGTGCATCGCGCGCCGCCGGACCGGCTGGACTGGCCGACGTGGGGGTCCGATGCCAACCAAGGCATGATCGAGGAGTTCCTTGACGCGGCCCGGCAGCGGCGCGTGCCGTCCGTCACCGGTGAGGACGGACTGGCGGCGACCCGGGTGGCGCTGGCGGCGTACCGCTCGGCCGCCAGTGGCGAACCGGTGGCACTGCCCTAGCGGCGGCCGCGTTGAGTCCATGCGCCGCGTGGTGCCGTTCGTGGTGCGAACTGGAGTGAACGAGTGTGGCCGCGGGTACGTGGTGCAGCTGTCGGTGAGCGTCCGATCAGCGCCGAGCGGGCGTCATCCCACGACGCCCAGTCACCGACTGTCCTCACGCGTCGCCCGCGGGCAGGGTCTGGTCGTCGTCGGTTCGGACAGGCAGCAACAGGGCCGGCTCGTCCGGGCGGAACCGCATGTGTTCGAGCTCGTGGGTGATGCCACGGCGGCGCAGTGTCTCGGCGCCGGCCGCGTGCCCGATCCAGGTCCATGCGTGGGTGCGTGTCAGTCACGGAGCCTCGCTCTTGGGCGTGACCCAGTCCGTCTGGGCGGCTGCCCCGTGGTCGAGCTGGTGCCGGAAGGACTCCCACGCGGGCCGGTGTCCGCGGCATACGGCTGTCCGGCGGTGAGGTCCAGCACACCGCCGTCGCACGAGCCCTCGTGCGGCGGCCGGACCTGCTGGTACTCGACGACGTGTCCAGCGCACGCGATGTCGAGACCGAGAGAAGCCTGTGAGATCGGCTGCTTGGCGAGTCGCAGCCGGGCCGGGTCAGCGCGACTCGCTGATCCGCCTCCATCGGGTGTGCCGGTTCGAGAATCACGCGAGCTCGTCGTGGACGTGGGGGCGATCCGCCGGCTCCTGAACCAGATCCAGGCAGCCGGCGGATCACCGGAAACCCCTCCGTGTTCGGCGCGTCGCGTCAGCGCCTCGGCACGACGACGGCGTGCGTGGCCCGGGCCGCGGCGGTGCCGTGGCACAGGAATGTCTGGCCGGTGAACACGTCGGTCGTGGAGCACCCTTCGTTGTCGGTGAGGGTGACCCGGGCATGGTGCACTCCCGAGGTCCGGTACACGTGCGTCGGCGTCGGTCCGCCGTCGGCCAGCCTGGTGCCGTCGCCGAAGTCCCAGTCGTAGCGGGCCACCGTCCCGTCCGGGTCGGCCCCGCCGGTGGCGTCGAACCTGGTCACCGTCCCGGCCCGGCCAGCGGTCGCGGTGAGCGCCGCGACCGGGCCCTGGTTCGGCCGGATCGCCAGCGACTGCGACGCCGGGCCTCGCCCACCGGTCCGCACCGGGGAACCCGGAGTGGGGACCAGCCCGTCGGAGGTCACCCGGTACGCAGACAGCTCGCTGGAGTCGAAGTTGCTCACGAACAGGAACCGTCCGTCCGGGCTGGTGGTGATGCCGACCGGCCCAAGTCCGGCCTTGACCGGCTCTCCGAGCGGGCGCAACCGGCCGTTCTGCCGCACGTGGAAGGCGGTGACCCCGCCGGTTCCGCTGTCGGGGCGGTCCTGGCCCGGGCTGGCGACGAACAGCCGCCGGCCGTCAGGGGAGATCGCAATGCCCTCGGAGTGGTCGGCGACGGCGTAGGGCGACCCGGGCACGGCAGTGAGCCGGCCATCGTGGCGGATTCGGAAGCCGTAGACCTCGTCGGTGCTGATAGTGGCGATGTATAGGAACCGGCCGTCCGGCGTGATCCCCATACCCGTCGCCGCACCGCCGGTCTCCGCCACGACGCCGCGCGACCGCAACTCGCCGTCGGTGCCGATCGCGAAGCGGACGAGGACGTTCGTCGGCTCGGTCAACGGGATGCCGTGGCCGACGTAGAGCGAGTGGCCGTCCGGAGAGACGACCAAGCCGCGTGGGTTGGCGAACCCGGTCGCGACCGGGTTCCCGCGGCGGGCCAGCGTGCCGTCGGCGGCGACGTCGAAGACAGTGATGGTGTCGGAGCCGACGTTGCTCACGTACAGCGACCGCCCGTCGGGTGTCATAGCGATGCCGAAGGTGAAGCTGCCCCCCGTGGGCACCGGCGGCGCCAGTAACGACAGCTCGCCGTTCTCGCCCACCGCGTAGGCGGCGACGCGCCCCGAGTCCCGGTACGCCACGTAGGCGACGTCGCCGTCAGGGGCGAACACGACACTGTTGGAGCCGTCTCGCCCGCCGGTGGGTTCGAGAATTCCGGTGGCATCGGGGGTCCCGTCCGCGCCGACGACGAACGACGCGACATCGCTACTGCCGCCGTTGCCGACGACCAGGGTGCGGCTCACCGCCGGCTCGTCACCCGACGCCCCGGGAACGGCACCGGTGGACGTCGCCAAGCCTGCCGCGAGTCCGGCAGCCAACATGCGTACGAACATGCTCGATCCTCCAAGGATCGCCGGCGGACCACGTGAGGGCGGTGCCGTGGTCCGGCGGCGAGAAGAGCCCTCGGCATCGATTACGGGATCAGGCCCGCGATGGACGGAACGTATGACGAAGGTCACACGGGCAACCCGTGCATCCATGATCGGCGCGACGGGGTCGCCGCCGGTCCGCGGCTGGCGGCCTACGGCGCATATGCAATCCATCCGAACATCTCACGTCGTATCTCTGTGGACGCGGTTGCGGCTCGGTCCTACGCCGGGGTACTCAACGCACTGTCGTCAAGTCGTTAGACGCAGCCCGATGGCAAGTGGCAGCCTCATAGGAAAGGAACACGCCATGCGCGACAATCTACGTCGCATTCTTGCGGTCGTTTGCGCGAGCGCGGCCATCGCCGTCATGTCCGGCGGCACGACCCAGGCAGCCCCTCCACCGACCGGCGTCCGCATCACCGAAACCGGGTTCGACACGATCTCACTCGCCTGGTCGCCGGTCTCGGATGCTGAGTTCTATCGCGTGCTGGTCAACGGAGTCTGGCGAGCTGGGGTCTACTCTCCCGAGATCGCGACCACCGTGACTCAGCTGAGCCCGGGCACGACGTACGTCATCGAGGTGCAGGCGCGGACGGCCGATGGCGACTTCGGGCCGAGCGCCACTCTTCGCACGAGCACGCTCGACGACGCTGAGCCCCCGACGACGCCAACTGGTCTTCACGAGACCCGCGACTCAACCGGACGATGGACCGGCCTGACCTGGAACGCCTCAACCGACAACTGGAAGGTCGGCAGCTATCGCCTGTACGCCAACGGTCGACTGACGCTGATCGGCGGCGACGTCGCAGAACCATGGCGGCTCACCGACCCATACCACGGCGGCCTGACCTGCGGCGCGACTTACGAATTCACCGTTGAGGCCATCGACTGGAGCGGTAACACGTCCGCACGCAGCGACCCGTTGACCGCCACCATCCCACCATGTGGTGCAGCCGCATCATTCTGAATGGCTGCATGCTCCTCCATCGGGTGAGACCGAGCGAGAAATCTCCGCCGATCAGCTTCTGGAGTCAGCGGCCACGCTCGGCCGTGACCAGGTGAACTCGTCGCAGCTTCTCTGAGTGGCTCGTTCCGCCAGCGCAGCGGGCAGTCTCCCCTGACCGGGCAGTAAAGGTGGTGTCAGTGCGCGTAGCGATTGCCGGTGGCCACGGCCAGGTCGCTCGCCGGCTGACCCGGCTGCTGGCTGCGAGGGGCGACGACATCGTCGGGATCGTACGCAATCCCGGCCACGTCGAGGACGTACGGCGAGTGGGTGGGGCAGCTGCCGTACTTGATCTCGAGCACGCCGGCATCGACGAGGTGGTCGCACCACTGGCCGGGCGCGATGCGGTCGTCTTCTCCGCCGGCTCCGGCAGCAGTGTGACCGCCGCCCGCCGCAAGAAGGTCGACAAGGACGCCGTCGCGCTGGTCCTGGATGCGGCAGAACGAGGGGGAGTACGGCGGTTCCTGCACGTCAGCTCCATCAACGTGGGTTGCGCCGAGAGTCCCGGCATCGGCGAGGGGTACGCCGACTACCTGCGCGCCAAGCATGCGGCTGAGCAGGACGTCTTCGCCCGGGAAGGGCTCGCCTGGACCGTTCTCCGGCCCGGCGTCCTGACCGACGACCAGGGGAGCGGCACTGTGGATCTGGTCGCGGGCGGCCGGATCGCGCCGGAGAGCCCCCGGTTCGACACCGTCTCCCGAGACGACGTCGCCGCGGTGCTCCTGGCGCTCCTCGACCGTCCCGACACCGCTGGCCGTATCTACGTCGTCGTCGGCGGCACGATCCCGATCGGACGAGCGATCGACATTGCCTAGAATTCGCACCCGGTCCGATCTCGACGTGAACGCCTGACCTCCGGCGCCTACCTCGTCAACCTCCGGCCGCCGGAGACCGAGACCGTCTCCCGTCCACATGGGCGTTGCGTCCCGAGCCGAGCAACGCGACCAGGTCCGCGACATCCCTGCGGGCTGCAGATGCGGCCTTTGACGTGCGGGCGGCTCTTCGACTCGGCCGTGCGGCGCAGGGCTCGCGCTCAGCCACATGCCCATGTGGATCGATTGCCGATTGTCCATGAGCCATGACGACGACCTGTGCTCGCTTGCCGGCTCATACGGGAGGGTGACGTCCCACCTGGTGGTGTAACTGATCTTCACTGTGATCGGGTCAGCGAGTTGTTTCAGATCATGCCGTGAGCAGTGCGGGTGTGGCCACCTCCTGGGGCTGGCGGGTCGTCGGGTTGAGCAGGGCCATGGAGCTTTCGGAGAGGTAGCGGCGGTCGCTGACCTGCCATTCGTCGTGCGTCTCGACCAGGACCGATCCGGCCAGGCGGAGCAGCGCGGCGGGGTTGGGGAACACCCCGACGACGTCGGTGCGGCGCTTGATCTCCTTGTTCACCCGCTCCAGCGGGTTGGTGGACCAGATCTTCTTCCAGTGGCTGACGGGGAAGTCGGCGAAGGCGGTGACGTCCTGGCTGGCTTCACGCAGCATCGCCTCGACCTTGCCGAACTGACGGCCGAGCATGCCGGCGATGACGTCGAGCTGGGAGCGGACGTGCTCGGCGTCGGGTTGGGCGAAGACGGTGCGGATCGCCGCGGCGACCATCTCGGCGTGGCCCTTCGGCACCTGGGCCAAGACGTTGCGCAGGAAGTGCACCCGGCAGCGCTGCCAAGCCGCGCCGAGCAGCACCGCCTCGATGGCGTGCTTGAGCCCGGCGTGGGCGTCGGAGATGACCAGCTGCACCCCGGTGAGGCCGCGGGTCTTCAACGAGCGTAGGAACGCGGTCCA
>NZ_SMKL01000006.1 GCF_004348545.1 Jiangella ureilytica
GGGAGGAACTGGGCACGCCTCACCGCTTCGCGTCCCCGTTTCGCGTCCCCGTTTCGCGTCCCCGTTTCGCGTCCCCGTTTCGCGTCCCCGTTTCGCGTCCCCGTTTCGCGTCCCCGTTTCGCGTGCCCGTTTCGCCCGGTTCGCCGGGCTGCGCACCGCGATGATCATCGGCGATCCGCTACATCACCAGGCGTTCTGCCACATCACCAGGCATGCAGGCCTCGTGAAGCGGCAGAGAACCTCGTGATGGCCCCGCCAACGCCGCCAAATCTCAGCACGTGGACGCCAGCAGGGCCGGCCAGGACCCGTGGCCGTCGCCAGACTCCCCCCGTCCCCCTGATAGCTGCCCGTTCTTAGGCCGCGCGGGTGCGGTCAAGTCCAAGCGCCCCGACCCCGGCGGCGCGCAAGCACAGAGCGCGCGGACTTGAGGGCACCCGCGCGGCTTAAGAGAATGGGCAGCAGGGGGACGGGGGAACCCCACCCACCTCCACGCACCCAAGAACCGCGTCAGGTCTCGTCCTCCCAGTCGCGGTCGATGGCGTCCTGCTGGGCGGTGCGCTCGCGGGCCCGAGCCAGGGCGTCCTGCGCCTCCTGCTGCGTCGCGTAGGGCCCGAGGCGCCGGTCGTTGGGGCAGCCGTCCACCGGCTCGACCCGCGAGTGATCCAGGCACCAGTACCAGGGTCCGTCGGCCACGATGACTCCCTTCGCCGGAGAAGCGCGCCTCAGCCTAGACTTTCACACCATGTCGCCCGTCGTACCCGGCATCGTGTCGCCCGAACGCCCCGTGCCGCCGTCCATCGCACGGCCCGAGTACGTCGGGAAGGCGCGCCCCACGCCGTTCGCCGGCTCCGAGATCAAGGATGCCGACACCATCGAACGCATCCGGGTCGCCGCGCAGCTGGCCGCCCAGGCGCTGGCCGAAGTCGGCAAGCACGTCGCGCCGGGCATCACCACCGACGAGCTCGACGTCATCGGGCACGAGTTCCTGATCGAGCGCGGCGCGTACCCGTCGACCCTCGGCTACCGCGGCTTCCCGAAGTCGCTGTGTACCAGCGTCAACGAGGTGATCTGCCACGGCATCCCCGACTCCACGGTGGTCCGCGACGGCGACATCGTGAACATCGACGTCACCGCCTACATCGACGGCGTCCACGGCGACAACAACGCGACCTTCCTGGCCGGCGACGTCGACGAGGAGACGCAGCTGCTGGTCGAGCGCACGCACGAGGCGCTGAACCGCGCCATCAAGGCGGTCAAGCCGGGCCGCGCCATCAACGTCATCGGGCGGGTCATCGAGTCCTACGCGAAGCGGTTCGGCTATGGCGTCGTGCGCGAGTTCACCGGCCACGGCGTCGGCGAGTCGTTCCACTCGGGCCTGGTCGTGCCGCACTACGACGACCCCGGCTCCACCACGATCATCGAGCCCGGCATGGTGTTCACCATCGAGCCCATGCTGAACCTCGGCACACACGAGTGGACCATGTGGGACGACGGCTGGACGGTCGTCACCGCCGACGGGCGCCGGTCGGCGCAGTTCGAGCACACCCTGCTGGTCACCGAGGCAGGGGCCGAGATCCTCACCCTCCCCTGACCTGCCCTTCCATCGACGACGGCGTCAGCCTGCGGCCCCCGGGTGGCCGCGCGGGGCGCCATGGGCGAAGCTTGTTGACGTGACCTCGACGACGCAGGGCTTCGGCATCGACATCGGCGGCAGCGGCATCAAGGGTGCACCGGTCGACCTCGGGAAGGGCGAGTTCGCCGCCGAGCGGGTCCGCGTCGACACTCCTGAGGACTCCACCCCGGACAACGTCATCGCGGTGGTGCTCGACGTGCTCCGGCAGTTCGAGTGGACCGGTCCGTTCGGCTGCACGTTCCCCGGCATCGTCAAGCGCGGCGTCATCCACTCCGCCGCCAACGTCGACAAGTCCTGGGTCGGCGTCGACCTCGAGAAGCAGCTCACCGAGCGCACCGGCCAGCCCGTCACCATCGTCAACGACGCCGACGCCGCCGGGGTCGCCGAGGACCGCTTCGGCGTCGCCGCCGACCAGGACGGCGTCGTCATCGTCACCACGCTCGGCACCGGCATCGGCAGCGCCGTCCTGCACGACGGCGTGCTGCTGCCGAACACCGAGTTCGGTCATCTCTACCTCGCCCACCACAAAGAGGCGGAGAAGTTCGCCGCCGCCTCCGTCCGCGAGGAGAAGGAGCTCTCGTGGGAGCACTGGGCGGAGCGACTGCAGGAGTTCTACTCCCACCTCGAGTTCATCTTCTCCCCCGACCTCTTCGTGGTCGGCGGCGGCGTCAGCAAGAAGTCGGACAAGTTCCTGCCCCTGCTCGAGTTGGCCACGCCCATCGTCCCGGCCGGGCTGAAGAACGACGGCGGCATCATCGGCGCGGCGCTCCTGGCAGCCGAACGCGCAGCGTAGGCGGTATCCTGGGCCAGGAGGACGAGCCGGCCGGGCGGCCGCGTCGGGACCGTCAGGTCCCGCCGAGGAAAGTCCGGACTCCACAGGGCAGGGTGGTGGGTAACGCCCACCCGGGGTGACCCGCGGGACAGTGCCACAGAAAGCAGACCGCCTCCCGCGTTCGCGCGGGCGGTAAGGGTGAAACGGTGGTGTAAGAGACCACCAGCGCCCCAGGTGACTGGGGCGGCTCGGTAAACCCCACCCGGAGCAAGGTCAGACAGGGAGCGTTCGAGGGCGGCCCGCCCGAGCTCCCGGGTAGATCGCTGGAGACCGCCGGCAACGACGGTCGTAGATGGATGGTCGCCGGTCCCGGTCCGCCGGGAACCACAGAATCCGGCTTACAGGCCGGCTCGTCCCCCCGTTCGCCACTCCCAGCCGCCGGCTGGGCGTCCCCGGTCGCGCAGCCGGGATCGACCTCGATGGCGTCCACGGTGAACGACCCCCGATACGCCGTTCTGCCTTGACAAGGTTCTGTCCGGCAACTGGGGTAGTCTCCGCGCTTCAATTTCATCGAGATCGCGGAGTGCCGGACATGGCGATGATGTTGATCGGCTACGACCTCAATGGACCGGGCGGAGACTACGACAGACTCCTCGACTCTCTCGAGAGCTTCGGGTCCTATTGGCACTGTCTCGACACGTTGTGGCTGGTCGAAACCCGGATGAGCATCTCGCAGGTCCGCGACTCGCTCTGGATGCACATGAACCACGGCGACAAGATCCTCGTCATCGACGTCACCGGCGCGCCCGCGTCCTGGATCGGCTTCAACCAGGAGTGCAGCGACTGGCTGAAGGACAACCTCTAGCACCGTGGACGACGGCGGGCGGCCCGGCGCCGCTGTGGCTGCGCCGGGCCGCCCACCGCTCACGCCCTACCGCTGACCGGCCGCCCTGCGGGTCACCAGCAGCGCACCGGCGGCCGTGAAGGCCAGGACCGCGAACCAGAGCGGTCCCAGATCGCCGGAGCCCGTGTTCGGCAGCGCCTCACCGTCGCCGCCGGTCCCGGCATCGTCGTCACCGCCATCATCGTTGTTGGACGGGTCCTCGTCGCCTTCGGTCGAGTCCTCGCAGCCGACGCCGTCGACGTCATCGTCGAGATGGAACGGATCGTCCTGGGCGTCCACCAGGTCCACCGGCTTGTGGGCGTCGTCGATGTCGTCGCAGTTGTAGTCGTCGACGCCGTCGGAACACCAGGCTGCGGAGTCCGCGTAGGCCTCGCACGAACCGCTGTCCGCCGCCGGTGGTTCCTCGGGCGGCGCTCCGCCGGCGTCGCCGCCGGTGTCGTCGCCCGACAACACCTCACAGCCCTCGCCGTCGTTGTCGTCGTCGAGCAGGAACGGATCGGCGCCCGGGACCGAGACCGGCTTCTCGCTGTCCGGGATCTCGTCGCAGTCGTAGTCGCCGAACTCCGGGTCGCACCAGGCATTGGAGCCCGGATAGGCGTCGCAGTCGCTCGCCTTGGTCTCGATCGGCGCCTCGGCCCAGGCGGGCATCGCTCCGCCGAAGAGCAGGGCCAGGCCGGCCAGTATCGCTATGGTGACCTTTCGCAAGGTCGCCCCCCTTCGGATCTTCGCTACATAGGCCTGGAGTACGGCCCACAGGAAAGTCCCGGACGGTAGCGCGATCATGGACGGCCCGGAACCCCTTTCGGGGCGTTTCGCCGCGATTCTCATCAAGATCGACGGAGTAGCGTGACCGATCATGACCGCGCCCCGTGACACCGACCCTCATACCGGCCCCGGCACCGACCCGAAGGAGATCGTCCGCCGCGGCTACGACGCCCTCTCGCACCACTACCGCGCCGACGACGCCGACCCGGACACGCACCGGCCGTGGATCGCCGAGCTGGTCGAACGCCTCCCGGCGCACGCGAGCGTCCTCGACCTGGGCTGTGGCAACGGCGTCCCGGTGGCCCGCGACCTCGCCGCCGCGGGCCTCGCCGTCATCGGGGTCGACCTCAGCGAGGTGCAGGTCGCCCGGGCCCGCGCGCTCGTGCCGGACGCGACGTTCCTGGCGGCCGACGCGACCACCGTCGAGCTGCCGGAGCGCGGCTTCGACGCCGTCGTGTGCCTGTACGCGCTGATCCACATCCCGTTGCAGGAGCAGCCGCCGCTGCTCGCGCGGATCGCCGGCTGGCTGCGGCCGGGCGGGCTGATGGTCGCCACCACGGGCCACCGCGCCTGGACCGGCACCGAGGACGACTGGCTCGGCGGCGGCGCGACCATGTGGTGGAGCCACGCCGACGCCGCGACGTACCGGGCCTGGATCGAGGCCGCCGGGTTCACCGTCGAGCGGCAGGAGCTCGTCCCCGAGGGCGACAGCGGGCACGAGCTGTTCTGGGCCCGCACGCCTGCCTAGGAGTGGTGTGCGGTCAGCTCGTGCGCGTGGTCGGGGACGACGCCGTCGGCGACGGGGTTGACGTGCACGACGACGTGGTGGAGGTGGCGGACGCGGTGCAGCAGCGCGTGGTGGACGACCTCGGCGATGCGGTGCCCCTCGGCGACGGTGGCGGCGCCGTCGACGCTGACGTCGACGTCGGCCTCGAGCCGGTGTCCCGTCCACCGCGCCCGCACCCGCCCGACGCCGCGGACGCCGTCGACCCGCGCGGCGACCCCCTCGATGGCTTCGACGGTGCCGTCGTCGACCCCGTCCATGAGCCGCCGGAAGATCGTCCGGCAGGAGCTGACCAGGATCCACAGGATCATGACGCCCACGACCAGGCCGACGACGGCGTCCGCCTGCGGGAACCCGAGCCACACGCCGGCCACGCCGAACACGACGACCAGTGAGGTGAGGCCGTCGGCGCGGGCGTGGTTCCCCTCGGCGACCAGCGCGGCCGAGCCGATACGGCGGCCGACGCGGATGCGGTAGACGGCGACCGCCTCGTTCCCCGCGGCACCGATGAGGGCGGCCGCCAGCACCCAGCCGAGGTTCGTCAGCTCGCGCGGGTCGAGCAGCGCCCGTACGGCCTCGACGATGATCAGCGCCGCCGACGCCGCGATGACCAGCGCGATCAGCACTCCGGAGAGGTCCTCGGCGCGGCGGAAACCGTACGGGTAGCGCCGGGTGGGCGCCCGCCGGCCGAGCCGGAACGCGATGAGCAGCGGGATGGTCGTGACGGCGTGTCCGAGGTTGTGGACGGTGTCGGCGAGCAGCCCGACCGACCCGCTCACGGCGACGATGACCAGCTGCAGCGCCGCCGTCGCCATCATGCCGGCCAGTCCGATCCAGGCCGCCCGGATGCCGGCGCCGCTGGCCTGCTCGGCGCTCTCGATCGCCTCCGTCGCGTCGTGCGAGTGCGGCGTCAGCGCGTGCCGCAGCCGCGCCAGCCCGCCGCGCCGGTCGACGTGCCCGTGACCGTGACCGTCTCCGTTCCCGTGACCATGTCCGTGGCCCGTCCCGTGATGATTCGCTCTCCGCACTGAATCAGCATATCTACGCACCTACGCAGATATGCAAGTGCGCGGAGTAGACTCCCCCCGTGCACGAGACCATCGATGGCTTCGACATGCCGGGCGCCGACCAGGTCGAGCGGGCGGCCGGAGCGCTGCGCATGCTCTCCGACCCCACCCGGCTGAAGCTCATGTGGGCGTTGCTGCAAGGCGAGTCATCGGTGAACCACCTGGCCGAGCTGGTCGACGCGAGCCCGAGCGCCGTCAGCCAGCATCTGGCCAAGCTGCGGCTCTCGGGCCTGGTGCGCAGCCGCCGCGACGGCACGTTCGTCTACTACCACGCGGCCGACACCCACGTGCGCCAGCTGCTCGAGCAGGCGCTGTTCCACGCCGACCACGCCCGCGGCGAGCACCCGCGCGAGGACGACCCGCACCACGTGCACGAGATCGCCGGAGCACCCCTGCGGAACTAGAGCGGCGAAGGCGCTGCCCGATGGCTCAAGAAACCGTCGCCATCTTCCTGATGACACGGGCCCGCCATCTGAGATATTCTCTGATCATGACCACACAGCCATTTCGCGATGCGGTGCGCGGGCTCAACCGACGCGGCGTCCGCTTTATGGACATGGCCATCAGGAGCAACGAGGCGCGCTCCTCAAGTTGGTTCAACAACCTAGCTAACGGGAAGGTAGTGAGTCCGCCAACGCCTGAAATTGTTCCCGACCTCGCAAGGCTCCTAGAGCGGACCCCGGAGCAAGTAGCAGCGATGGTCGCCGAGGATTGGTATGGAGTTCGGGTCGACGAGACTTCGCCACGAGTCCGACACCTAGCCCCTGCCATCGACAACTTGAGTGACGAAGACTTCGAGACGGTCGACAAGCTCATCACGCGATTCGTGCGGCTGGCGCAGCTAGAGGACGATGAAGGGCTCAGCGAGCTGATGGGCGGTAAGGACCAGTGAGAGGTGAGGAGGGAGCAGTCGATCTGGACATGCGAAGGACGGCGTGGGTGCATTCAACCCTCTGAAAGCTGCTCCAGGGACCAACAGCAGACAGCGGGCCAGCCCGAACAGCAAGAGCGCACGCCAGCTCAAGTGGGGCGCAATCCCCACCCCTGAGCACAACAACAAGGCGGGCAGGGCGTCCCTGGTCGAAGCCTCCCACCTCCGCAGCACAGCTGCATTCGAGGCACGGGTCGAAGCGGTGGTCGATCGACGTCTCATTGACCTCACGAACTGCAACACAGGGCTGCAGGACAGTGCGCCACCTAAGCTGGACGTCGCGAACCAACCTCACACCCTTGTCATCTACGGCAACGTCGGGCGCCTCAGCATCAGCTCCGGAGCACCCACCACCGTGCCTGCGAACCTAGGTGAAGGTTGTGGAGGATGGTGGTCGACCTCACGCAAGCTCGCTGCAGGCATTGGCGGACTCATAGCAGCTGTTGCCTCGATTTTCACGATTCTTGACCTCTGGACGAGGATTAACGTGCCCTGGATCTAGGCCGCGCCCACGACCTCGGCGAGCTGCGGCACCAGCTCCTCCAGCGCGTACGGGAGGCTGAGCACCGTCGCCCAGGTCAGCGCCCCGGAGACCAGCGGGTCCTCGATGAACAGCACCCGGCCGTCCTGGACGACCTGCAGCTGGTCATAGAGCGGCTTGGACTCGATCTGCGCGCGGAGGGCCTCGTCGTGGCCGACGTTCCAGATGAGCAGGTCGTGGTCGAGCTGGGTCATGAGCTCGTCGCTGATGGGCGCGCCGTCGAGGTCGCCGGCCAGCTCGGCGATCTCGTCGGGCAGCTCGAAGCCGAGCTGGGTCATGAAGACGGTCCGCGGGTCGGTGGCGCTGCGGGCGAACGACGAGCCGGGCTCGAACTGCTCGGCGACGACCATCTGGACGCCCTCGAACTCCGGGTGCGCCGCGGCCGCGTCGGCGAACTGCTGGTCGATCTCGGTGATCAGGTCCTCGGCGCGGTCGCCCTGGCCGAGGATCTGCCCGACCATGCGCGTGGTCTCCTGCCACGGCATGCCGTACTCGGGGTAGTCCGGCGACGACGCCACCGTGGGCGCGATGGCCGACAGCGTGTCGTACTCCTCCTGCGTCATGCCGGTGTAGAGGCCGATGATGAGGTCCGGCTCGAGCTCGGCGATCTCCTCGTAGGCGAACGCCTGCATGCCGGTGAACGCGCCCTCGTTCATGACGACCGGCTCGGCGTCGCCCAGCTCGTCCTCCGCCCACGGCCAGGTGGCGTTGTCGTACCCGCCGTACCAGTCGGTGACGGCGACCGGCGCGATGCCGAAGGCCAGCACGAAGTCCTGGTCGCTGAAGCCGAGCGTGACGACCCGCTCGGGCGCCTCCGTGAGCGCCGTCGTCCCGTAGCGGTGGTCGACGGAGGCCGGGAACTCGCCGTCGCCCGCCGCGGCGGCCGCGGAGCTCGACTCCCCCGTGGCCGAGCTGTCGCCGTCGTCACCCCCGCACGCGGTGAGCAGGAGCGGGACCGTGAGGACGAGGACGAGCCGGCAGCCCGCGGCGGTGAACGACATGGACCAAAGGATAGGCTGCCCTAACCGGCGATGATGCACCGGGTACGGTCGGGCACATGGCCGGCCTCGCCGAGGTGACCCGCACCGTCCTGGTCGCCACGCACGACTTCTGCACGCACACCACCACGGTGGTCGTCGGCGACGACGGCGGCTGCCTGGTCGTCGATCCCGGCGTCACGCCGGCGGAGCTGTCGGACCTGGCCGGCGCGCTCACGGCCCGCGGCCTGCGCGTCGCCGCGGGCTTCGCGACCCACCCGCACTGGGACCACGTCCTGTGGAGCCGGGCGCTCGGCGACCCACCCCGGTTCGCATCCGCGGCGACGACGGCGGCAGCCGCGGCCGGGCGGGCGGCCGGGCCGGCCGAGGCGCGCGACGTCGGTGTGGATGTCGACGGCGACCTGTTCGGCCTGCTCACGCCGCTGCCCTACGGCGTGGGCTCGGTGCCGTGGCACGGGCCGCGCGTGGACGTCGTCGAGCACCGGGCGCACGCCCCAGGGCACGCCGCGCTGGTCGTCGCCGATGAGGGCGTGCTGGTCGCCGGCGACCTGCTCTCGGACCTCGAGGTGCCGCTGCTGGACCTCGCCGCCGCCGACCCGCTGGGCGATTACGTGGCCGCACTGGACCTGATCGAGGCGCTGGCCGGCGACGCGCGGTTCGTCGTGCCCGGTCACGGCCATGTGGGCGACGCCTCCGACCTGCGCCGCCGCCTCGCCGCCGACCGCCGCTATCTCGCCGACCTCGCCGCCGGCCGCGGCGACGACGACCCGCGGCTCGCCGAGGGCGTCGCCGACGACTGGCTGGTCGGCGATCACCGCGCCCAGCAGGCCGCCGTCGCCGCTCGGCGCCGGCCCTGACCCATCGGGCCCGCTGTGCAATGCACCCGTGCGACTGCCCGGGTGGCACGGAACCCCGCCCGCCAGGAGGCGTGCCTGACGATCTTGATGGATGCGGGCGGCATCCGGGGCCGGTCCAGCACGGCGGAGGCGGAGGTCGACGCGGCGCCATCGAGCGACGACGACAACCTTCTGTTCCCGCCGACTGCGTCAGACCACGCGGTCGGCTGCCCGCAGCTGGCCGGTTCCTCGGCGTCGATCCGCGCCGCGGAAGATCCGTCAGAGCCCCCTAGGCCGGGACCCCGCCCGGACCGGGTGGGACCCAACCCTAAGGGCGCGCACCGACAAGGCTCCGCGAGGACGAGCCGGCCCGGCCCGCAGCGCGACGCTCACGCCTTGGCATGGCCGGCCGCCCTGGAGATCGGGATCGAACGGACATCCGAGCGACGGTGAGCCTTTGCCAAGCACGTGGCCAGCCTTGTTAAGGCGATCACGCCATCAGCACGCTCAGCCGAGCGCGGTGTCGAGCGCGGCCCAGTCGACCGTACGCGGGCTGTGCGCGCTGATGGCCGCCAGCAGGCCGAGCCGCGACGCCCGCACGGCCGGGTCCTCGGCCATGACGAGGATGTCGTCGAAGAAGGCGTTGACGGGCTCGACCAGCGCGGCCGCGGCCCCGGCGTAGTCGCCGACCGGCCGGCCGGACCAGTCGCCCAGGCCGGCGACCGCCTCGACCAGTCGCTGCTCGGCCGGCTCGGTGAGCACGGCGGCGTCGTAGGAGGCCGCCGTCCCGGCCGGGACGATGCGGTTGATCCGCTGCAGCGCGGCGACCAGGGCTCGGAACGACGCGTCACCCACGCGCGAGCGCAGCGCCGACAGCGTCGCGACCGCCTGGCCGGGAGCGTCGGCGCCGGGCAGGACGGCGGACACGAAGTCGGCCGGGACGTCCTCGTCGCGCAACTGCTGGGCGAACCGGGCGACCACGAACTCGCGGGCCGCGGCGACGGCGTCGTCGGACACCTCGATGCCCTGGGCGCGCAGCCGCTCGGCCGCGACCGCGAGCCCGCCGTCGACCGTGACGCCGGATAGCGCCGGGGTCTCGCGCAGGATCCGCACGACGCCCAGCGCGGCCCGCCGCAGCCCGAACGGGTCGGAGCTGCCGGTCGGCTTGGCGCCGAGCGCGAACATGGCCATGAGCAGGTCGAACCGGTCGGCCAGGGCGAGCACGGCGCCGGGCAGCGACGACGGCAGCGCGTCCGCCGTCGACCGCGGCAGCTCCATCTCGAACAGCGCCTGCCCGACGGCGGGGGACTCCCCCGCGCGGACGGCGTACTCGCGCGCCATGACGCCGGCCAGGCTGGACAGCTCGACGACCATCTGGGACGACAGGTCGAACTTGGCCAGCGCGGCGGCCCGCTCGAGGGCGGCGAAGTCGTCCGAGGACAGCTCGACGCCCTTGGCGAGATCGGCGGCGATGGTCTCGATGCGGGCGGCCCGCTCGGCCACGGAGCCGAGCTTCTCTTCGAACGTCAGCTTCGACAGGCCCGCCTTGAACTGCTCGAGCGGCACGTCGAGGTCGGCGCGCCAGAAGAACGCGGCGTCCTCGTAGCGGGCCCGCAGCACGGCCTCGTTGCCGGCGCGCACGGCGTCGGCGTCGCAGGAGCCGTTGGCCACGGCGACGAAGTGCGGCAGCAGCGCGCCGTCGGCCGCACGGACCGGCAGGTAGCGCTGGTGCTTGCGCATGACCGTGGTGAGGATCTGCTCGGGCAGCTCGAGGTAGCGGGTGTCGAACCCGCCGAGCAGCGCGTTGGGCTCCTCGACCAGGTTGGTGATCTCGTCGACCAGGCCGGCCTCGGCCTCGGTGTCGACGGTGCCCCCGACGGTGGCGGCCAGCACCGACGCGGCGTCGACGACGGCGGCGCGGCGGACGGCGGGGTCGGCGACGATGCCGTGCCCGTTCAGGAACTCGAGGTACCCGGCCGCCGACGGCACGGAGACGACGGGCTCCGCCGCAGTCCGGTGCACGCGGGTGGTGCGGCCGCTGACCAGGGCGGACACCCGCACCGGCACGACGGTGTCGCCGAGCAGCGCCGTCAGCCAGCGGATGGGCCGGGTGAAGGACAGCGCGGGGTCGCTCCACCGCATGTTCTTCTCCGAGCGCAGCTCGGTGACGACCTCGGCGAGCAGACCCGAGAGGACCTCGACCGCACCTCGTCCGGCGTCGACCACACGGACGACGACGTGCTGGTTGCCGCCGAAGTCCGCGGTGGAGAGGTCGTCGACCTCGGCGCCCTGGCCGCGGGCGAACCCGAGCAGCGCCTTGGTGGGGTTGCCGTCGGCGTCGTAGGCGGCCTCGACGCGCGGGCCGCGGACGGTGCGGTCGGCGTCGGGCTCGCGCGGCTCGACGGCGTCGACCTGGACGACGATGCGCCGCGGCGTTCCCACCACGTCGATCGACCCGTGCCCGAGCCGGGTGGCGGCGAGCTTCGCCGTGACCGCGGCGCGCACCGCGGCCACCGTGTTGGTGACCTCGTGCGGCGGCATCTCCTCGGTGCCGATCTCGAACAGCAGCGGCGCCGGGCCCGGCAGGTCGGCCTGCGGCAGGTCGGGCAGCAGCGGCTCGGCGGCGTCGTCGTCGAGACCCGGCCGGGACACCAGGCCCAGCGGGTGGCCGAGCTCCTCGCGCCGGGCCGTCCACAGCGACGACACCTCGCGGGCCAGGCCGCGCATGCGGGCGAACGCCTTGGCCCGCTCGGTGGTGCTGATGGCGCCGCGGGCGTCGAGCACGTTGAACGTGTGCGAGCACTTGAGCACGTAAACGTGTGCCGGGACCGGCAGCCGCTCGGCGATCATGCGCTCGGCCTCGGAGGCGTAGGTGTCGAACAGCCGCCGGTTGGCCTCGATGTCGGCGTCGTCGAGGTAATAGCGCGACATCTCGTACTCGGCCTGGCCGAACGCCTCGCCGTAGGAGATGCCGGGCGCGTACTCGATGTCCTTGAAGTGGCTGACGCCCTGCAGCGCCATGATGATGCGCTCGATGCCGTAGGTGATCTCGACGCTGACGGGGTCGAGCGTCTGCCCGCCGGCCTGCTGGAAGTAGGTGAACTGGGTGATCTCGAGGCCGTCGAGCCAGACCTCCCAGCCCAGGCCCCACGCGCCGAGGGCGGGCGAGGCCCAGTTGTCCTCGACGAAGCGGATGTCGTGGGCGTGGATGTCGATGCCCAGCGCCTCGAGGCTGGCCAGGTAGATCTCCTGCGGGTCGCCCGGGTCGGGCTTGAGGATGACCTGGAACTGGGTGTGCGTCTGCAGCCGGTTCGGGTTCTCGCCGTACCGGGCGTCGTCGGGCCGCACGCTCGGCTCGACGTAGGCGACGTGCCAGGGCTCTGGACCGAGCACCCGGAGGATGGTGGCCGGGTTCATGGTTCCGGCGCCGACCTCGGTGTTGAACGGCTGCACCATGAGACAGCCCCGGTCGGTCCAGTACTTCGTCAGCGCCAGCAGCGCGTCCTGCATCGTGAGCACCGGGAAAGCCTAGTGGGACGAGGCCGCTGGCACGAACTCGATCCCGGTGACCCGGGCCAGGATCTCACCGTGCGGAACGAGGAACCAGCCGTCGTCCTGACCGGCCCACTCGCGCCACACGGCCGCCAGCCGCTCGAGTTCGGCGATGGTCGCCATCCCGCGGCCGGTAGCCTGCTCCGCGAACGCCGACGACGTGACGCGGTCGGACCACAGGCCGCCCCACCACGCGCGGTCCTCGGGGGTGGCGAAGCACCAGACGCTCGCCGTCGCCGTCACGTCGGTCAGGCCGGCTTCGCGGGCCCACGACAGCAGCCGGCGCCCGGCGTCGGGCTCTCCGCCGTTGTCGCTGGCGAGGGTCCGGTACAGCTCCAGCCACTCGTCCAGGCCGGGGAGGCGCGGATGCCAGAACATGCCGGCGTAGTCGGAGTCGCGCGCGGCGACCACGCCGCCCGGTCGGGTGACGCGGGCCATCTCGCGCAGGACGGCGACCGGGTCGGCGACGTGCTGGAGCAGCTGGTGCGCGTGGACGACGCCGAAGCTACCGTCGTCGAACGGGAGCGCGGCGGCGTCGCCGGTGCGGAACTCGACGGCTCCGGCCGTGTCGGCGTCGCTCGCCGCGGCGACGACCTCGGCCGACGCGTCCACCCCGACCACCCGGCCGGGCGCCGCCAGGGCCGCCATCTCGACGGTGATGGTGCCCGGCCCGCACCCCACATCGAGCACGTCGATCCCCGGCACCAGGTGGTCGCGCAGGTACGCCGCTGAGTTCGCCACGGTGCGCCACGTGTGCGAGCGCAGGACGCTCTCGTGGTGGCCGTGCGTGTACGTCGCCATACCTCCACGGTAGGAACCTCCGGCCGGCCGCATCCGCCGCGTTCGCACCGTGGACCGCCGCCGACTCCCGTTGATCATGGAGAAAGAGGGGCTTCCCGCACTTCGGAAGCCCTCCTTCTCCATGATCGACAGGCGGGCCCCCCGCACGTCAGGGGCGCCCGCCCGGGTCTGACTCAACCCAGCGCGAAGCCGGTCACTCCGGCACGATCGCGCCCGGGGGAAGCGGCGTCGCGCCGTTGGTGTCGGTGACCGTCACCGTGAAGGTCTTCGGCGCGCTGATGTTGCCGGCGGCATCGATGGCCCGGTACTGGATCTCGTGGCGGCCGTAGCCGGGCTCGAAGCCGTCGTAGAACTGCTCGAACGGCGCCTTCGTCAGGCCCCCGCTGCCGAGGTTGCCGTAGGCGATCTCCTTGATGACGGTGCCGGCGGGGGTGAAGCGGTACGGCGTGCCCTCGGGCGCGTCCGGCCAGCCGTGGTAGTTGAACCAGCCGTCACCGTCGAGCTGGAACTCGATGACGACGTAGCCGTCGTGGTCGTCGGTGGCCTCGAGGCCCATCTCGAACCACTCGCGGAACACGTAGTGCGGCGGGCGGACGCGGGTGCCGGGGACGACGGAGACCGGGTCGGACAGCTCGTACGTCACCTCGGGGGCGACGTTGTCGACGGTCCAGGTGAGCGTCTGGGTCGGCGCCGACGGCACCTCGGGGTCGGACACCGTCGCCGTCAGCTGGTGCGAGCGGGCCGGCAGGTTCAGCGCGCCGAGGTCCAGGTTCCGCGAGTTGTGCGGGTTCGGCAGCACGTTGCCGTTGAGCCGCCACGTGACGTCGAGGACGCGGTCGCGCGGGTGGGTGGTCTCGACGTAGACGACGTCCTGGCCGCCGACGGGGTGGGTGGTGGCGGTCGATGAGGTGAACTTCACCTCCGAGGGGGCCGGCGGCTCCTCGACGATGGTCCACTCGCGGGTCTGGGTGAGCGCGCCGCCGTTCGCGACGGCGGGGTCGCGGACGTCCTCGGTGTCGTCGGAGACGGTGACCTTCACGACGTCGCCGATCTGCACGCCGTGCGCGTCGAGGTCGAAGTTGCGGCTGTTGTTCGTGCCCGCGACGACCTGGCCGTTGACCTCCCAGGTGACGGTGAGCTCGTGGTACAGCGGGTGCATCGTCTCGACCCAGAGCACGTCACCCGGCGACACGGGCTGGTCGGTCGGGGTCGACTCGACCGTCATCTCGACGTCGTCGCGGCGGCCGGAGATCTTCTCGATCATCCGCTCGCGGCCGATCTGGTCGAAGTGGTAGCCGATCCAGCGCATGATCGAGTGCTCGCTGGGCCGCCAGATGCCCGACGCGCGCGTCTGGCCGCTCTCGTACCGGCCGATGACGCCGCCAGCCAGGCTCTCCTCACCCAGCCAGCGGAACCACTTGCGCTGCTGGTCCAGCATCTGCTGCTCCGTGAGCAGGGTGTGGTGAATGGAGGACGGCTCGCCGCCGGTGTAGGGAGCGCCGGGCACGTTGCGGGCGCTGTACGGGTACTCGTCCTGCAGGTTGCCCAGCGAGTGGCCGAGCTCGTGCGGGCTGACCAGCGGGCCCTGCGGCGCCTGCCCGGTCGTGGTGGCGTTGCGGCCGCCGATGCCGCCGTACGTGCTGGTGTTGGCCAGGGTCAGGGTCTGCCGGTTCTGCGCCGTGACCCCGGGGATCATCGAGACGTACTGCTCCAGCGCCGCCTGGCCGCCGGTGCCGAAGGTGACGCCGCGGGCGTTCGCGCCGGCCGGGCAGGTGCTCGCGTACTGCAGCTTCAGCGGCGTGTCGCGGCGGACGTTGCCGTCGTCGGGGTCACAGCTGATGCCCGACTCGCCCGACACGATCTCGATCATGTACACGTTGAAGTAGTCGCGGTAGCTGCGGAACGGCTCGATGCTCCACTGCACGTTCAGGTGCTTGTCGACGTCGTCGCGGAACTGCTGCATCTCCTCGGCGGTGTAGCCGTCGCCCAGGATGATGAGGTTCAGCCGGTCCTCCGGGTCCCCCGTCACCTGCAGCGGCACCACGGTCGCCGACCCGACCTCCTCCGCCGCCACCGACGGGATCGCGCCCGTCAGCATCGTGCCCAACAGCCCGGCCGCCCCAACGGCGGCCGCGATCCTCCGCTTGGCCATCCCAGCCATCCCACCACGCCCCTCGCTCGTGGGGAGACGGCCAGCTCTGCGGACATGCGGGCATCGGTCCCCCCGCAGGGACGCTAGCCAGGATGTATCCAAACCTCACCGAGCAGGTGTCGGACGTTCGGCGGCCGGCATCCGTCGTCTGACGGAACGGACGGCGGCCGGCTCGCGGCGGCTACGCTGCCGGAGTGCTGATCCTGCTGCCGCCGTCGGAGGGCAAGACCGCGCCCGAAGGCGGCGCCCCCGTCGACCTCGACGCGCTGTCGTCCCCGGAGCTCACCGGCGACCGCGTCGACCTGCTGGCGGCGCTGGTCCGGCTCTGCCGCACCGCGCCCGAGCAGGCGGCGACGGCGCTCGGGCTCGGCCCCACGCAGGCCGCCGACGTCGAGCGCAACGCCGTCCTGCCGCACGCGCCGGCAGCGCCGGCCCGCGAGGTGTACTCGGGCGTGCTGTACGACGCACTCGGCCTGCGGTCGCTGCGCGGCGGGACGGCCCGGCGGGCCGACGCGTCGCTGCTGATCATCAGCGGGTTGTGGGGGCTGCTGCGGCCGTCCGACGTCATCCCGGCCTACCGGCTGGGCGGCGGCGTGAGCCTGCCCGGCGTCGGCCCGGTGGCCGCGTTCTGGCGCCGGCCACTGGCCAAGAGCCTGCCCGCGGCGGCAGGCGACGAGCTCATCGTCGACCTGCGCTCCAGCACGTACGCGTCGTTCTGGCGGCCGGCGGGAGACCTGGCCGCCCGCACCGTCGTCGTCCGGGTCCTGCACGAGCACGACGGCAGGCGCACCGTCGTCAGCCACCACAACAAGGCGACGAAGGGCCGCATCGTGCGGCGGCTGCTGCAGGACGGCGCGAACGTCGCCACGCCGAAACGGCTGGTCACAGTGCTGACCCGGCTGGGCTGGACGGCGGAGCTGACGCCGCCGTCCGCGCCCGGCCGCCTGGCGACCGTCGACGTCGTCGTGACCGAGGTGCCCACTTCTTAGTCCAGGTTGACGTACGGCTTCGGCGACTCGGCCGGGAAGATCAGCGGCGCGTCCGGCACCGGGTTCACGACGACGGGGATCGGCTCGCCGGTCGGGATCAGCCGGTCCGCCACGACGTCGCCGTGGTGGTCGACGGTGCCGAAGCCGTAGCCGAGCTCGCGGGCGGCGTCGATGAGCAGCGCGCTCGGGCACCCAGTCGTCGGTGCCGATGCGGGTCATGGAGGTGGTGTAGCGCATCTCGGCGATGATCTGCCGGATTTGCGGCCGCTCGTTCAGCGGCGGCGGCCGATCAGGGGCGGCCGCCCCGGTCAGGGGCGGTGGCCGAACGCCGGCACGGCGGTGGTGCCGTCGGCGTAGTACTGCAGCTCGGTGACCGAGCCCGGCGCCGGCAGCAGCCGGAACAGCGTCTCGGGCGGGGCTCCGAGCGCCAGCGCGGTCAGCGTGCGCATGGGCATCGAGTGGGTCACGACGACGACCGGCTGGCCGGGAAACTCGGCGACCAGCGCGTCGCGGGCCGTCGCGATGCGGCGGGCGACGTCGTCGAGCGACTCGCCGCCCGGAGGGCGGTACGCCGTGGACGCGTACCAGCCGGCCAGCGCGTCGGGGTAGCGCTCGCCGATCTCGGCCAGCGTGAGCCCCTCCCACTCGCCGAACTCGCACTCGCGCCAGGCGTCGTCGACCCGCACGGCGAGGCCGAGGCGGCGCGCGACGGCGGCGGCGGTCTCGCGGGTGCGCACCATGGGCGAGGCGACGACGGCGACCGCGCCGCACCCGCCGAGCACGGCGGCCGCACGCTCGGCCTGCGCCAGGCCGGTGTCGTCGAGGCTCGGGCCGGGCACTCCGCCGCCGCTGAACCGGCGGGCCGCCGTCATGGCCGTCTGCCCGTGCCGGACGACGTGCAGCGTGGTGGGCGGGCCGAGCTCGGGGCTCCACGCGGCCAGCCGGTTCGCCGGGCCGGCCGGCTCGGTGGCCGCGCCCTCGGTGAGGTCCGGTCCGGCGAGATCGGGCCCGGCGAGATGGGGCCCGGCGTGCACCGCGGCGGCGCCGACGGGCTTGCCGTCGAGGGCCTGGTTGACCAGCCGGTCGGCGTGCGCGTTCTCGGTCCGCGACACCCAGGTGTAGCCGACCCGGCCGGGCGGGAAGACGCCGCGCGCCTCGTCGGCCAGCGGCTCGAGGTCGGCGCTCTTGATCTTCCAGCGGCCGGACAGCTGCTCGACCACCAGCTTGGAGTCGAGCCGCGCCTCGACGACGGCGTCGGGGTCGATGCCGTGGGCGGCCCGCAGCCCGGCGAGCAGGCCGCGGTACTCGGCGACGTTGTTGGTGGCGACGCCGAGGGTCTCGGCCACCTCGGCCAGCACCGCACCGGACTCGGCGTCGCGGACGACGGCGCCGTAGGCCGCCGGCCCAGGGTTGCCGCGCGACCCGCCGTCGGCCTCGACGATGAGCCGGCGGCCCGTCACAGCCCGGACTCGGGGGTACGGACCAGGATGCGCCGGCACTCGTCGTGCCGGACGACGACGTCGGGGGCGAGGCCGCGGATGCGGACCAGCTCGGCGGCGTCGAGCTGCATCATGCAGCCCTCGCAGCGGCGCTGCCGCAGCGCCGCCGCGCCGATGCCGCCGCGGTCGGCGCGGATCTTCTCGTACAGCGCCAGCAGGTCGGCGGGGATGCCGGCGACCAGAGTCTCGCGCTCGGCGCGCCCGGAGGCGGCGTCCTCGTCGATCTGCGCCCAGGCCGCGTCGCGCGCGGCCTGCACCTCTTGCGCTTTCTTGGCGACGCTGTCGCGGTCGGCGGCCAGGGCCGCGGCCTGGTTCTGCGCCTCCTCTAGCCGCTCCATGATCTCGATCTCGGCGTCCTCGAGCACGCCCTGGCGGCGGTTGAGCGAGGCGATCTCGCTCTGCAGGCTCTCGAGTTCCTTGGCCGACGAGACCTGGCCGGCGTCGAGCCGCTTCTGGTCGC
The DNA here is from genome assembly GCF_004348545.1 of Jiangella ureilytica. Taxonomy (GTDB): domain Bacteria; phylum Actinomycetota; class Actinomycetes; order Jiangellales; family Jiangellaceae; genus Jiangella; species Jiangella ureilytica. The sequence continues at coordinate 18,685 of NZ_SMKL01000006.1, forward strand.
GGTCCTTGCGGGCCCGGACCTGCTCGACCTCGGTGTCGGCGCGCTTCTGCTCGCGCTCGAGGTCGGCGACGACGGTGCCCGCAACGACCTCGGCGTCGCGGAGCCGGCTGTGCTCGGCGGCGAGCGTCTCGAGCTCGGCGGCCTCGGGCAGGGTCTTGCGGCGATGCGCGAGCTGGTCGAGGCGCTGGTCGACCGCCTGGACGTCGAGCAGCCGCAACTGGACGGCGGGGTCAGCGTTCAGCGTGAGCTCCTTCGTCGGACCCGGGGACCTGGGCGGGCTGGTGCAGCGTCCACGGATCGGTCGGGGTGGTCGAGACGCGAGTCTCCACCGTACTGCCTGCGGCGGACAACTCGACCGTCAGCAGCGCCGCCGCGGAGCCCAGCCACGGCCACTCGCCGGCCCAGTGGGAGACGTCGACGAGCGCGGGCCCGCCGGCCTCGCCCGCCTCGGACGACGGGTGGTGGCGCAGGTCGGCCGTGACGTAGACGTCGGCGCCCGCGGCCCGCACGGCGCCCAGCAGTGAGTCGCCCGCCCCGCCGCACACCGCGACCGTCTCGACGACGGCGTGCGGGTCGCCCATGGCGCGGATGCCGGCCGCCGTCACCGGCAGCGCCCCGGCAACCCGGTGGGCGAACGCGGCCAGCGGTTCCGGCCGCGGCAGCCGCCCGACGCGGCCCAGCCCCAGGGCGGGGTCGCCGCCGTCGGCCGGGACGAGCGGGCGGGTGTCCTCGAGTCCCAGCGCCGCCGCCAGTGCGTCGTTGACGCCCGGCGCGGCGCGGTCGGCGTTGGTGTGCGCGGTGAACAGCGCGACGCCGCCGGTGATGAGGCGGTGCACCAGCCGGCCCTTGGGCGTGGTGGCCGGCACGCCGTGCACCGCGCGCAGGAACAGCGGATGGTGCGTGATGATCAGGTCGGCGCCCCACACCAGCGCCTCGTCGGCGACGGCGGCCACCGGATCGACGGCGAACAGGATGCGACCCACCTGAGCATCGGGGTCGCCGCACACCAGCCCGACGGCGTCCCACGACTCCGCGAGCTCGGGCGGGTACAGCCGCTCGGCGGCGGCGACGACATCGGCGAGACGAGCAGGACCCTCCACAGGGCGACCCTATCGGTGCCCGCTCCCGGAAAGGGTCTCCGGTTGACGGGCGGACGACACCGGTGTGATTCTCAATTCGCGAGGGGCACGGCACGCACGAGGAAGGCTCGTCCCATCAGCACGCCACAGCACACCGACGGCCACCCCTGGTGCGCCGAGCACGACCCCACCGGCACCTGCCTCGGCCACCTCCACGTCCTGCCGCGCGACGGCGCCGCCTGGCTCGAGGGCGGCCCGGACGACACCGGCGCCGTCGTCGTGGTGGCCCTGGCGAGACCCGGTGCGCGCACGCTGCCCGCGTTCACCGCCGCCGAGGCACGTGAGCTCGCGGCCGCGCTGACCGCACTGGCGAACGAGCTCGACGCGGGTCGAACGCCCGTTTGACTTTCTCCTTCCACCACTGTCATTCTTGACCCATAGCGCCCCCACCCTCCTTCGGAGGCGGGCGAGCGCTATCGACCACGAGGCGCGGCAGCCGGCCGGACAGCTCTCGTACCGGCCGCTCATGGTGGGACGGTTCGGCGACCCGACGCGCATGTTCACGCCGCCCGCCCGCGGGCCGGCTGCTGGGCGGAGTCCGCCGACGGCACGCGCCGCCGCGACGGCTCCCCGGCCCCCATCCAGCTCGTGAGTCCACTCCTGGAGGAGACCCGTGGTCACCGTTCCCACGGCGGACCGCCGCGCCGTCATCGCGCGGTCCGCCTTCCTCAGCGACGACGTCGGCCAGATGGTCGCCCGGCACGACGCCGAAGGCCCCACCATCGACGTCGACCTCGCGCCGGCCGACTCCGGCCAGCACGTCCACATCGCGCTCACCCCGTCCGAGGCCCGCCTCATCGCCGGGCAGCTCACCGACCTCGCCGCCACCGCGCAGCGGGCCGGCTGGACGCCCGAGGTCCTCGCCGACGTCCGCGAGCGCTACCTGCCCGGCCGCACCGACCAGCAGATCATCGAGCGCCTCGACGCCCTCACCACCCGCCTCGGCGGGCTGGTGCTCGGCTACAAGGGCCGCATCGACTGGAAGGCCGGGCGCATCCTCACCGCCGAGGTCGGCGCCGAGCTGCTCGACCGCGCCGCCACGGCCCTCGACGCCGCCGAGCAGCACCTCACCGCCCACCAGCAGGCGGTCGAACAGCTCGGCGCGGTCAAGGCCGAGCTCGAGGAGCTGCGCCGGTACTACCGCACCGAGAGCGAGCCGGCCCGATGACCGCCGCGGCCGCCGCCCCGTCCGACGAGTGCGAGCTCAAGTGGTGCAACGAGGCCGGCGAGCACACCGTGCACCGGCAGTACCTCACGTCCGTGCTCACCTGGCGCAACACCTGGCTGATCGGGGTCAACGTCGTCCAGAGCGGCGCCGACCCGCACCACGTCGAGCTCACCGCCACCACCCGGCACACCGCACCGGCGCTGGTCACCCTGAAGCCCGACGAGGCCGAGGCCGTCGGCCACGCCCTCGTCGAGGCTGCCGACCGGGCCACGCGCTGACCCCGGTGACCGGGAGACGCCTGGTGCACCGGCCGCCGCTCCGCTGGTCGGAGCGGCGGCCGCAGGTCGCCGACAGTTCGCACCGATCGCCCCGAGTCGTCGCCTGATGGTCACCTGCCGGCGGAAGAGTCCGGCCATCAGCCGACTCGGGCATGGAGGGGAACCCATGTGTCACACCGCTGACCACGGGCACGACCACGACGAGCACCACCATCACCCGCACGACTTGAGCGACGCGCTCGACTCCGACACCAGCGTCGCCCTCGATCTCTCCGTCGACGACAGCGAGCTGTCCCCCACCCAGCTGTCCCGCCGCGGCCTGTTCCGCTCCGCCGGCGTCCTGGGCGGCGCCACCGCGCTCGGCATGGCCGGCGTCACGCCCGCCATGGCCGACGGCCGCGACGACGACGGCCACCACGGCTCCGGCGGCGGTGTCCGGCACTGGCTGGCCGGCGACCACCACATCCACACCCAGCACAGCTCCGACGCCATGTACCGCGTCTACGACCAGGTGCGGCACGGCGCCGCCTACGGCCTCGACTGGATGGTCATCACCGACCACGGCGGGGCCACGCACGCGCGCATCGGCGTCGAGCTGGTCAACCCCGACATCCGCGCGGCCCGCGAGCTGCTGCCGGGCACCCTGATCTTCCAGGGCCTCGAGTGGAACATCCCGTCGGCCGAGCACGGCACCGTGTTCGTCGCACCGGGCCGCAACGAGGTCGCCGTCCTCAAGCAGTTCGAGACCGACTACGACGGCTCGGTCAACGGCACGTCGCCCAGCAGCCCCGCCAACGAGGCGCAGGCGCTGGCCGGCATCACCTGGCTGGGCCGCCAGATCGACCGCCGCCGCATCGACGACGCGCTGTTCCTGGCCAACCACCCGGCCCGGCAGGGCATCGACAGCCCGCACGAAATCCGCGCCTGGCGCGACGCCGACCCCCGCATCGCCATCGGCTTCGAGGGCGCGCCGGGCCACCAGGCCGCCGGGCTGCCCGCAGGCGTGGGCGCCGGCTCGGCCCGCGGCTTCTACGGCGGCGCGCCCAACGCCAACTCGTTCCCGGGCTACCCGCTCGAGAGCTACCGCACCTGGGGCGGCTTCGACTGGATGACGGCGACCGTCGGCGGCCTCTGGGACAGCCTGCTGGCCGAGGGCAAGCCGTGGTCCATCAGCGCCAACTCCGACTCCCACACCAACTGGGGCGACACCAGCCGGCGGCCCGACGGCTCGACGTCCGAGCAGTTCAACCGCGACGGCCGCTACGGCGACCCGGTCTACAGCGGCGGCGTCAACCTCACCGCCGGCGACTACTGGCCGGGCCTCTACTCCCGCACCCACGTGGGCGCGTCCAAGCGCGACTACCTCGCCGTCATGCGGGGTCTGCGCGACGGCCGCGTCTGGGTCGACCACGGCCACCTGGTCAAGGGTGTCGAGGTCACGGTCCGCGAGCGCGGCCGCCGCTCGGGCGCTCCGCTCGGCGACACCCTGCGGGTCCGCCGCGGCAGCCGGGTCGAGCTCGTCGTGCGCATCACGGCGCAGGACGAGCCGAACTGGGCGCAGTTCCTGCCGCAGCTGGGGCGCGTCGACCTCATCCGCGGCACGGTCGACCCCGGCCACGCCGACGACCAGCGCGACACCTTCGTCGCGCCCGACACCAAGGTCGTCCAGCAGTGGGACACCTCGGGCCGCACCGGCACGTTCGAGATCGTCCACGACCTCGGCCGGGCCGACGACGCCTTCTACGTGCGGCTGCGCGGCACCGACGGCAACCGCTCGCAGCCGGGCTTCCTCGGCGCCGCCGTCGACCCCGAGGGCCCTGCGCTCGACGTCGTCGGCAACGCCGATCCGTGGATCGACCTCTGGTTCTACACGAACCCCATCTGGGTGGTGCCGACCCGCTGACGCACGGGTCACCGCCGGCGGCCGGTCTCCCTCTGCGGGGGAGACCGGCCGCCGGTCCGCATGATCTGGGGCTACCGCGAGCCGCTGGTGCTCAGCGCCGGCAGCGCCGACGTGATGTCGGCCTGCAGACTCGCCCACTCGACGAAGTCCGCGCGGGTGTCCTCGACGCCGTCGTTGAAGGCCAGCGCCATCATCAGCAGCAGCCGGGCGTGCGGGGCGTTGAGCGAGTCGGCCGGGAAGACCGCGCCGCTGCCGCCGTAGACGCTGCCCGACCCGGTCCGGGTGGTCGACGCGAACATCACGCCGGCCTGCACCGCCCGGTTGCGGGCCTGGCCGGCCGCGCCGGAGATGCCGCCCGCGCCGGTGCCGGCGGTGACGATGCCCTCGACCCCGGCCGCGGCCCACGCGTCGATCGCCTCGCCGCCGGCCTCCTGCGCATTGTAGAAGATCTCCACCCGCGGCAGGTCGGCCTTGTCGATCGTCGTCAGGTCGAACGGCGTGCGCCAGTTCCGCAGCGCGTTCGCCGTCGTCACCACGCTCCCCCGGGTCTCGAACACCCGCAGCGCGCGGGCCGGCATCCGCATGATCCGCACCTTGAGGTCGTCGACGTAGCCGAGGACGCCGAGCTCCGGCGTCTGGAACGTGTCCATGCGGTACGCCGACGTCTTGGTCACGTCGCGCACGGCGTGGATCTCGTCGTTGAGCATCAGCACCGTGCCGAACCAGGCGGTCTTGCCGCTTGCCGCCGTCACGATCGCGTTGAACAGGTTGGCCTGCGCGTCCGAGCCGATGACCGTCCACGGCCGCATGGCGCCGGTGATGACGACGGGCTTCGGGCTCTGCACCGTGAGGTCGAGGAAGTAGCCGATCTCCTCCATCGTGTCGGTGCCGGTGGTGACGACGACGGCGTCGGACGTCCTCAGAGCGTTGTCGACGGCCAGCGAGAGGTCGTACAGTTCGGCGATCGAGTAGCCGCCGGATCCCTTGTTGCCGAACTGCAGGCTGTTGACGTCGGCCACCTCGTCGAGGTTCGGCACCTCGGCGAGCATGTCCTCCATCAGCAGCGTGCCGGCGCGATAGCGCTGGAAGCTGGTCGGGGTGTCCGACTGCCCGGCCATGGTGCCGCCGGTCGCGACGACGGTGACCGTGGGCAGAGCGGCGTCGGCGGACCGGACGACGGACTTGGGCACCGTCTGCACGGCCTGCCGCGACTGCGCCGGCGCGCCGTCGGCGCCGGGCAGGAACACGAGCATCAGGGCGACGGCGGACGCCACCGCCAGGGGGACACGTCCGCGCAATGCCGCGACGTTCCGGGGGAACGACATCTGAAGGGCACCTCCGGCTCAAAGGACCAGGACGCCCATAAAGAATCAATGATCCGTTTCCGCCCGGAACCGGGCGGTTTTCGGCAGCGTTACGGCTCCCTCACCGCGGCCCTCGGAGGTCGTTGGCCGGGTACCCGCCCCTGCATGCGGCGCGACTGCCGGACCGGCGTCGCCGCCAGCCGGACGTCCTGGCCCGCGGCGCACAGCGGCCCGATCAGTCCGGCGGACAGCTCGTCGACCCAGAGCAGCAGACTCACGTCAACGGGCTGGGAGGGATCGTCCAGAGCCAGCGACTCCCGGTACCAGTGGACGATCGACGGCATCAGCGCACGCAGCGCCGCCCGGCGTTCGCTCGCCCGCATGGAGTCCAGAGCCTGGTTGAACTCGGCGATGAAATCCGTCATGGCGTGCCCCCTTGCGCGGCAACGGCTCCGGCGCTCCGTTGCGCCGGGCCGCCGCCTTGCACGCCTGAATACCCCATGGGACGGACCTGCGTCCCTCCGGACCGGACCAGTGCGCCGTCGGGCAGGATGAGGACATGGCCGTGCCGATCGCCGACTTCCTCGCCATCATCGACCGGCTGCCTGGGGCCGGCGGCACCGACTCGGAGAACTGGACCTCCTTCCGCGTGCGCGGCCGCACGTTCGGCTACCTGTGGCCGCGCACCTCGACCGTCGGGCTCAAGCAGACCATCGCCGAGCAGCGAGCGCTGGTCGCCGAGCGGCCGGACGTGTTCGAGATCCAGTTCACGGCCGGCGCGTTCGGGTGGGTGGTCGTGTACCTCGACGGCATCGAGCTGGACGAGCTGGTGGAGCTGACGTTCGAGGCCTGGCGGCTCACGGCACCCGAGGAGCTCGTGGAGCAGCAGGGCGACCGGCTGCCGCTCTAGGGCGTGTCTCTTAAGTCGTCAGCCAGATGGTGATGGCGCGTAGGACGACGCCGCCTCGCTACGGCCGAGACTTGGGAGACACACCCTAGTCCGCCGCCGGGTCGCCGTGCAGCAGGAACGACAGCAGCCTGGCGTTGACGAAGAAGACGTCGGCCTCCTCGTCGCCGTAGCCGGGGACCACGTCGACCTCGACGGGCCCGCCGAGCTCCCGGTAACGCGAGCTCACGCTCCAGCTCGTCCGGGCGCAGGCCGTACGCCGGCGCGGCCCGTTTCAGCCCGGGCCGGTCGCGCACGTCGCAGACCGGGTCCATGCCGCCGATGCGCCGCACCAGCCCGGGGTGCTCACTCGCCCAGGCGTAGTGCCGCCGCGCCGATCCGGCAGCCGGACGAACGCATCGTGCCCGTCGACGGTGAAGCCGACGTCCCGAGCTCCCATGGTCCACCGTCGTACCGAACCGTCTCACAGAGCGACCGCAGCGGACGCTCTGTGAGACGGCAGGGAGTCAGGAGCGCAGCCAGGTGCCAGCCAGGCCCTGTTGTTCCACCCCCGGCCTCGAGTAGTCGCAGACCCCGCCGGCGAAGATCGTCGTGAGGCGCTGCCACTGCTCATCGGTGAAGGCGACGGCGTAGTCGTCGCGCTCGGGCTGCTTCACCCGGCACTTCACCACGTCGGCGGCGATGCTCTCACCGGCGACCTCCCGCGGGAACGACGCCGACGGGTAGAGCCGCTCGCACTCGCTCGCCGGGTCGCGGTCCAGCGGCTGGGCGAGGAACTCGGCCGTCGCGTCGCGGGTGGTGCAGCCCTCGACCAGCGCGGCCGGCCGGGCGGCGACGATCTTGTCGATGGGCTTCGCGGCGGAGTCGTCGGCCGCGATGGCCCGCAGCCACCGGTCCATCTGCGTGACGGCGTGGCGCAGCAGCGGGCTGGCGGTGCTGAACAGGCCGTAGCGGGCGTCCTCGAGCAGGCTGACGTGGTTGGCGGCGGTGCCGTTGGCCTTCAGCAGCCGCTCCCGCATCGAGAACGTGTGGTAGCGGACGTGGATGTCGCCGTTCGCGGCGTCGTCGAAGTACGCGCGGTAGTCGATGATCGGGATGTCGGCCAGCCCGCCGCCGCCGTTGGTCAGCCGGCCGGACCGGTAGGCGGCGCGGATCGCCTCGGTGTCGCCCTCGGTGCGGGCGGCGACGATGTTCGCGTCGTCGTCGAAGCCGCCGACCCGCTCGTTGAGGTCGAGGAACTGCTCAGCCGAGATGGTGCCGTCGTTCAGCGTGGCCAGTCCGTACTGGATGCCGACGTTGTCCAGCGGCCGCCGGGCGAACCCGGTCGCGGGGTCGGTCCCGTAGACGTTGACCGTGTGGTCGAAGACGTCGCAGCGCACGCCGTCCGGGTTGGTCTCCGGGTGGTAGCGCTGGGCCGGCGGCACGACCCCGCAGAACACCCGCGGGTCGATGCGCCGGGCGCCGTTGGCCACGTTCGGCGCGGTGGCGTAGGTGGCGAAGCCGGTGACGGCGCGCCGCTGCTGCGCCGTCCACGCCACCCCCGCGTCGGTCGTGAAGTAGGTGTCGAGCAGCCACGCGTCGGTGATGAACTGCACCGTCCCGAAGCCGACCTCGGGGAACGAGCAGCCGACGACGATGCCGTCGAAGATGCCCGGATAGTTGTCGCTGATCTGGTGGCCCTGGTAGGAGCCGCCGCTACAACCGAACCCGATGACGTGGTCGGGCCGGCCGTAACGCTCGGTGAACTCCTCGCGCACCATCATGGCGGACTCCGCCGCCGTCAGGTCCGAGCAGTTGTTCCCGAACACGTTCAGCGACGACGACAGGACCGCGTAGCCCTGGCCCAGCAGGAACGCGTCGGTGACGCCGCCGGTGGAGTTGCCCTGCCGGTACCAGCCTCCGATGCAGCCGCCACCGAGCGTGTAGACGGCGCCGCCGTTCCACCCGGCCGGCCGCTCGGTGCCGGTGGCCGACGGCGTGGGCTCGGCCAGCGGGTCGTGCAGGACCGCCGTCTGGAAGATCGCGCGGTTGACGGTGCCGGTCTCCATGCGCACGACGTACGGGCGCGTCTCGCCGGTCGAGATCGTGGTCGTGGCGAGGTCGGCCGGGTACGCCGTCGCGCCGGCGGGCCAGGGGACGAACGTGTTCGCCGTCGTCCGGTAGAAGTAGTCGACCCGGTCGGCGATCGAGCAGTCCGCGTCGAGGGGCTGCCCGAGGGTGCCGCCGACGACCGGCACGGCGAACGAGGCGGTCTCGCAGATGAACGGCTGCTGGTGCGGCCCGGAGAAGACCGGCCCCGTCCGCGGGTGGTTGGTGACGGTGAGCTCGGCCTCGGCGCGCCCGCCGGGCCCGGACGTCGTGATGCTGCTGGTGCCCTCGGGCAGCCCGGTGACCAGGCCGGTCAGCCTCCGTCCCTCGGCCACGAACGCGTCCGTCACGTCGACGCCGCCGGCCGCGACCCGCACCCGGTGCGGCGGCACGTTCACCGGCACGTCGATGCGCACCAGCGCGTCGCCGCCGGTCACCGTGTCCGGCCGCCCCGAGAGCACGCTGATCTCGACCGGCCCCGGCCGGGCCGCCTGAGCGGGAGCGGTGACGGCTGCCGTCAGGGGCACGATGACGGCGACGGCGGCCGCCGCGGCGAGCACCCCTCCCCGCCGTCGCCGACGGGTCGGGATCGACAGGTCCCAGCGCACGATCATGAGCAACCTCCTCGTCGCCTGACTGCGGGTTGCCCACGACCGTGGCCCGGCCGCCGGACCCGCGGCCAGGCCCGGCGGCACAAGTTCAGAGTCCCCTGACATTCGCGCCGGTGAAAGCGGACCGATCCTGTCCGCCAGTCGTGCCAGGGTGGAACCGCACCCGATCCTGAGCGAAAGGACAGCCGATGAGCCGGCACGTCCAGATCACCTTCGACGCCCACGACCCGCGCGCCCTGTCGTCGTTCTGGCGCGACGTCCTCGGGTACGCCTACCCCGCCCCGCCCGGCGCCGACCTGCCCGACGGCGCCGACCCGCTCGCCGCCTGGGACGAGTTCCTCACCCGAATCGGCGTGCCGGAGGAGCAGTGGAACTCGCGCTCGGCCATCGAGGACCCCGACGGCGACGGGCCGCGGCTGTTCTTCCAGCAGGTGCCCGAGGACAAGGTCGCCAAGAACCGGGTCCACCTCGACGTGCGGGCCGCGCCCGGGCTCGAGGGCGACGAGCGCATGGCGGCGCTCGAGGCCGAGTGCGACCGGCTGGTCGCCCTGGGCGCGACCCGCGTGCGCCGGTTCGAGCCCGACGAGCCGTGGAGCGGCGGCTTCATCGTCATGACCGACCCCGAGGGCAACGAGTTCTGCCTCGACTGACCGGTCAGGGCTCCTGGGCGGCCCGCTCCAGCTCGTCGACGATCTCCTGGCGTTGCGCGGGACCCGGGTATCGCCCCGCGCGACGACGGCGTGGATGCGCCGGGTGTGGCCGATGTCGGCCGGCGACTCGGCGTCGAGCACGAGCGCGCACCAGCAGCTCGAGCTCGTCGTGCGCCGCCAGGCCCGGGAAGACGAACGATGTGCCGCCGTCGGTGCCCGCGCCGACGTTCCCGCCGGGCCGCTGCCGGGTCGCCGACCGGCCGGAGCTTCGCGTCGAGGTACTCCAGCTCGAGCGCCTCGCGCTCCGGGTCCGCGCCGGCCAGGCCTCGACCCACGCCACCCACTCCCCGCGCAGCGCCCGCCAGGCGTGCGTCGGCGGCGGTCACGATCGGGACGCCGAACGGGTTCCGCGAGCCCGGCCCGTCCAGCACCTTGCTGGCAATCACCATGGACGGGACCGTCCAGGTCGCCGCGCCGGACCTGCCGCCACACCTCGTGCGTCTCGGCGGACGCGCGCATCTCGCGGATGCCGGTGACGCCGTGCACCAAGTGCATCGGCGGGCACGTCCCGGCGACCTCGGTGCTGTGGGTGTGCGGGTCCCGCGGTCCGGGGATGAGGAACCTCCCCCGCAGGTCGACGACCCGCACGCCCGCGATCTCGGGGACGTCCGTCCGACGGCGAGCACGCGCTCCCCCGCCGGCACCGCCGTCGCCTCGGGTTGCGGACCCGAGCCGGTGCCGTCGGCCAGCGTCGCGCCGGTCAGCACCGTCACCCCGCCTCGGTCCCGGTGGCCTCGGCCGCTGCTGCGAGGCCGCGCTACCGGCCGGCACCGGCAGGTCCACGACGGGCGCCGCCCGACGACGGCGCTGGATCCCACGTTGACCGATCGCGACGGTGACGATCAGGTGCAGCGGTTGAGCCCGACGACGGGCCTGACCAGCATCCGTGCGTGGTGGGCGCAGTAGGGTTCGAACCTACGACCCCTGGTTTGTAAGACCAGTGCTCTACCGCTGAGCTATGCGCCCGTCATCGTGCGAAGGCTCAGGGTATCGAGAGATCGGCCCGGCCCGAAAATCGCCGTCAGGCGGCGCCGTCGGGCGGAACCTTCTCCTGTTCCTGGGTGCTGATCTCAGGTGTGTCCAGCGCTTCGGCGATGGCCGAGCGGGTCGGCCGGGCCGGCGCGCGGCCGAGGACGCGGTCGATGGCGCTGGCGACGTCGGCGGAGAGGTCGCGGCTGTCGGTGCGGCGGTGCCGGCCGGGACCGGGCATACGGATGGCGAAGCCGCGGTCCATGGTGGTCTCGACGGCGAGGAACTCGGCCGTGGCCGAGGCCTCGCAGGAGCGGCACACCGTGTGGCCGAGACGGCGCACGAGCGTGGTGGCGCCGCAGACCGTGCAGCGGTCGAGGTCGGACGACCAGCCCTTGGTCTGCTGGCAGTCGGGGCAGATCAGCACCTGCTCATCGGCCCGGACCCCGCGCACCCACAGGTTCGTCCCCCGGGCGGGGTCGGACTGGCGGGCTCCACAGCGGTAGCACGGCACGAGCGAGCTCCCTTCCTGCTCTGCTTCTGGTCGGACGACACCGGACGCCGAAGGTGCCCGGACCGTCAGGCCGTGCCGAGCGAGCTCAGCACGCGCCGGTAGTCGTCGACGTCCCTGGCATCGGGAAGCGCGTTGACGACGTTCCAGCGGACGGTCCCCCCTGTGTCCACTACGAAGGTACCGCGAACGGCACAGCCGCGTTCGTGATCGAACACACCGTACGCCGAGGCAACCGCCCCATGTGGCCAGAAGTCGGACACGAGCGGGAAATCCAGCCCTGCCGTGTCGGCGAACACGCGCAGGGAGAACATCGAGTCGCACGAGACGGCGACGACGTGCGTACCGGAGCCGACGGCGGGGATCAGCGAGTCGCGGATGGCGGTCAGCTCGCCGGTGCACACCTCCGTGAACGCGAACGGGAAGAACGCCAGGACGACGGGGCGTCCTCGCAGGGAGGAGAGCCGGACTGCCGAACCGTGCTGGTCCGGCAGTTCGAAGTCCGGTGCCTGAGCACCGACCAGGCTCACTTGCGGGCCGACCCCTTGGGGGCGACGAGCTTGGTGCCCGACCAGTCCTCGGCCGCCGAGACGGTGGACGTGGTGGACAGGCCGGCGGTGAGCGCGGCGTCGGCGATGTCGCTGGCCTCGACGGAGCCGTCGCGGCCCACCTTCGGAGTCAGCAGCCACACCACACCGCCGGGGGCGAGGTCGGTCGTGGCGCCGATCAGCGCGTCGGTGAGGTCGCCGTCGTCGTCACGCCACCACTGCAGCACCACGTCGGCGACCTCCCCGGAGTCGCCGTCGAGCAGCTCGTTGCCGGTGACTTCCTCGATGTCGATACGCAGATCGTCATCGCAGTCCTCGTCCCAGCCGAGCTCCAAGACCACCTGGTTGGGGCGGAAGCCGAGCTTGGCCGCCGGCCCGTCGTGCTGGTCCGAGTGGCCCGCGATCTGGCCCACCGATCGTCCTCCTCGCAGTCGTCGCGGCCCGCTCCTGCGTACCGCGTTTGCTGTAGTCCACCCAAGGACGCGCACTTGCGCAAGTGAACCCGCCAGACCAAGCCTGACACGCTCACCCGAACGCGCCTATGGTGCCCCTGCTCAGCGCGCTTGGAAAGATGTCGGCGGGTCCGAATGTGACGTACGGCGCCGGAGCGAGCAGGATAGGAAACACAGAACCCGAACATCCCCCGACGCTCATCGGCGTCCTATGAGACCACGAAGGGACAGTCGTGGCTGCCGACCGCTCGCCGATCATCATCAACGGCCTTCCGAGCCAGCTCCCCGACATCGACGCGGACGAGACCAGGGAGTGGCTGGAGTCGCTCGATGCCGCCATCGACCAGCGCGGACGCCACCGGGCTCGCTATCTGATGCTGGCGCTGCTGCAGCGCGCCCAGGAGCGCCAGGTCGGCGTGCCGAGCCTGCGCAACACCGACTACATCAACACCATCCCGCCCGAGGCGGAGCCCTGGTTCCCCGGCGACGAGTTCGTCGAACGGCGCATCCGGGCCTATACCCGCTGGAACGCGGCCATGATGGTGCAGCGCGCCCAGCGGCCGGGCGTGGGCGTCGGCGGCCACATCTCCACCTACGCGTCGTCGGCGGCGCTCTACGAGGTCGGGTTCAACCACTTCTTCCGCGGCAAGGACCACGCCGGCGGCGGCGACCAGATCTACTTCCAGGGCCACGCCTCCCCCGGCATGTACGCCCGCGCGTTCCTCGAGGGCCGGCTCACCGAGAGCCAGCTCGACGGCTTCCGCCAGGAGCTCTCGCACGCCGGGCTGGGCGGCGGGCTGCCGTCCTACCCGCACCCGCGGCTGATGCCCGACTTCTGGGAGTTCCCGACGGTGTCCATGGGCCTGGGCCCGCTGAACGCCATCTACCAGGCGCGGTTCAACCGCTACCTGCACCACCGCGGCATCAAGGACACCAGCCAGCAGCACGTGTGGGCGTTCCTCGGCGACGGCGAGATGGACGAGCCCGAGACCATCGGCGCCATCGGCGTCGCCGCCCGCGAAGAGCTCGACAACCTCACGTTCGTCGTCAACTGCAACCTGCAGCGGCTCGACGGCCCCGTACGCGGCAACGGCAAGATCATCCAGGAGATGGAGGCGCTGTTCCGCGGCGCCGGCTGGAACGTCATCAAGGTCATCTGGGGCCGCGAGTGGGACCCGCTGCTGGCCGCCGACACCGACGGCGCGCTGGTCAACCTCATGAACGTCACGCCCGACGGCGACTACCAGACGTACAAGGCCGAGTCCGGCGCGTACGTCCGCGAGCACTTCTTCGGCCGCGACCCCCGCACCCGCAAGATGGTCGAGGACATGTCCGACGACGAGATCTGGGGGCTCAAGCGCGGCGGGCACGACTACCGCAAGCTGTACGCGGCCTACAAGGCCGCCACCGAGCACACCGGCCAGCCGACGGTCATCCTCGCCAAGACGATCAAGGGCTGGACGCTCGGCTCGCACTTCGAGGCGCGCAACGCGACGCACCAGATGAAGAAGCTCACCGGCGACGACCTCAAGCTCTTCCGCGACCGCCTGTTCATGGAGATCCCCGACGCCGCGCTCGAGGACGTCTACAACCCGCCGTACTTCCACCCGGGCCAGGACTCCGACGAACACGCCTACATGATGGAGCGGCGGCAGAAGCTGGGCGGCTTCCTGCCCGAGCGCCGCACCCCCGCGAAGCCGCTGGTGCTGCCGGGCGACAAGGTCTACGAGGTGGCGAAGCGCGGCTCCGGCAAGCAGCCGGTGGCCACCACCATGGCGCTGGTCCGCCTCCTCAAGGACCTGCTCAAGGATCCCGAGATCGGCAAGCGACTCGTGCCCATCATCCCCGACGAGGCCCGCACGTTCGGCATGGACTCCCTGTTCCCGACGCTGAAGATCTACTCGCCGCACGGGCAGAACTACACGCCCGTCGACCGCGAGCTGTTCCTGTCCTACAAGGAGGCCAAGGACGGGCAGATCCTGCACGAGGGCATCAACGAGGCCGGCTCGGTGGCGTCGTGGACGGCGGCGGCCACGTCCTACGCCACGCACGGCCAGCCGATGATCCCGCTGTACATCTTCTACTCGATGTTCGGCTTCCAGCGCACCGGCGACGGCTTCTGGGCCGCCGCCGACCAGCTGTCCCGCGGCTTCGTCCTCGGCGCCACCGCCGGGCGCACCACGCTCAACGGCGAGGGCCTGCAGCACGAGGACGGCCACTCGGTGCTGCTCGCGTCGACCAACCCGGCGGTCGTGCACTACGACCCCGCCTTCGCCTTCGAGATCGGCCACATCGTCCGCGACGGCCTGCGGCGCATGTACGGCGAGGACTCCGAGAACGTCTTCTACTACCTCACCATCTACAACGAGCCGTACGTGCAGCCGGCCGAGCCCGAGAACCTCGACGTCGACGGCCTGCTCAAGGGCATGTACCTGTACCAGCCCATGGAGACCGCACCCGGCGACAACGTCCCGCACGCGCAGATCCTCGCGTCCGGCGTCGGCATGAACTGGGCACTCGAGGCGCAGCAGCGGCTGGCCCACGAGTGGCAGGTCGCGGCCGACGTCTGGTCGGTCACGTCCTGGAACGAGCTGCGCCGCGACGGCCTGGCCGCCGACGAGTGGAACCTCATGCACCCCGGCGAGGACGCCCGCGTCCCGTACGTCACCCAGCGGCTGCGCGAGGCCCGCGGCCCTGTCGTCGGCGTCAGCGACTACCTGCGCGCGGTGCAGGACCAGATCGCGCCGTACGTGCCCACCGACTACTCCTCGCTGGGCACCGACGGGTTCGGGCTGTCCGACACGCGGGCGGCGCTGCGCCGGCACTTCAAGGTCGACGCCCAGTCCATCGTCATCAGCGTGCTGACGCTGCTGGCCCAGCGCGGCGAGCTGCCCTGGGAGACGGTCAAGCAGGCACACGACCGCTACAAACTCGACGACGTCAAGGCCACCACCGCCGAGGAGGCGGGCGGCGAGTCCTAGCTGGAGTTCCCAGCCGCCCGAACTTCCGACGACCACGTTCCTTTCGCAAGATCGACCCGCTTTGCTGGTTCTGCCGATCCGTCGCGACCGCCGACGGAGCACCGGTCCATCCAGAGGGGGTTCGCCATGCGAAAGAGAACACCGGTCGCCTGGGCCGCCGTCGCCGCCGCGGCGGCGACGGTCCTGAGCACGTCCACGCCCAGCGTCGCCCATTCGGCCCAGGAGGTCGTCAGCTACCAGCTCACCATCGACGGCGTCGGGCTGACCATGCAGCAGTGCATCGGGCTCGGGACGGCCACGGAGGTCGTCGAGCAGCGGGTGGCGGGCCCGGACGGTCAGGTGACGACGGTCAAGGTGCCCGGCCTGCATCGTGACCACGACCTCGTGTGCACCCGGGTGGTCACCGACGACGACACGCTCGTGGAGTGGCAGGAGCTGCTGCTCGCCGGGGGTCCCGACGCCCGCAAGGACGTCGGTCTCACGCTGTACGACACGCTCGGCGAACCGATCACGGGGTTCGCCTACGAGAACGCCTGGCCCAGCGAGCTCACGTATGTCGATGCCGGCGACTCCAGCGGCCGGCTCCTCGAGGTCGTGACGATCGTCGCCGACGAGCTCAGGCGGGTCTCGTGAACCGCAACCGGCTGCTCGCCGTCATCGCCTCGACCGGGGTGATCGTGAGTGGCGGCACGGTGGCGGTCATGGCCGCGACCACGTCCGACGAGGTGATCCATGCGTGCGTGAGCCGAGGCGTGCTCGGACTGGGCGCCGGGAGCGTCCGCATCGTCGACGGACCGGGCGACTGCCGGCACACCGAGGATCCGACGAGCTGGAACCGGCAGGGTCCGGCCGGGCCGCCCGGCGCGACCGGCCCGCAGGGCGTGCCCGGCCCGCAGGGCGTGCCCGGCCCGCAGGGGGTGCCCGGCCCGCAGGGCCAGGCCGGCCCGCAGGGCGAGCCGGGACCCCAGGGCCCCCAGGGACCGCCGGGCGGCAGCCTCGGCGGTGACGCCCTGGTGAGCTCGTGCTGGAGCGGCCTGCCGGAGGTGACGATCGGCGAGTGCGTCGCCAGGACGCTCGTTCCCTGACGCCGGTCAGCCGGCGGCGGCGTGCATCTCCCACACGAGGAGCTCGGCGCCGCCGGTGGCCGTCACCGCCCGGCCGCCCTCGTCGCTGAAGCGGACGGCGTCGCCCTCGCCCAGGGTGCCGGCGGACTCGACATCGACGACGGCGGCAGCTGCGGCTTCCGCGCGCGCCACGTAGACATGCACGAACGGCGCCGACGGCAGCGTCACGACGTCACCGGGCCGCAGCCGGGCCACGTGCAGGGCTGCGGCCTCCTGCCCGAGCCCGACGGCGACGGCGTCGGCGTGCCGTCCCAGCCCGCTCACCACCGGCATCAGCCCGCCGCCTGCCAGCGTCGCCGTCACGTCGGCCTGGCCGTACGACGGGTCCACGCCCGGCTTCGTCGGCGGCAGCCACATCTGCACGAACCGCGCACCGGAGCCGCCCGACGCCAGCTCGGAGTGCCGCACGCCGCGCCCGGCGCTCATCCGCTGCACCACGCCCGGCACCAGCTCGCCGCCGTGCCCGGCGGTGTCCTGGTGGACCAGCGAGCCGGTCAGCACCCAGGTGACGATCTCGACGTCGCGGTGCGGGTGCGCCGGGTAGCCGCCCCCGGGCGAGGCGACATCGTCGTTGGCCACCACCAGCAGCCCGAACCCCACGTTGCCGGGGTCGTAGTGCGGCCCGAACGAGAACGAGTGCCGCGAGACCACGCCGTCGCCGGGGGTGACGAACCGATCGCCGGCCCGCCGGACCTCGACGCTCACCGGCCCGTCACAGTCCGGTGCGGGCGCCCGCCGACTCCAGCCGCGCCAGCCAGCCGCGCAGCCGGTCGGCCGTCGGCGCCGTCAGCAGCAGCCCGGCCACGCTGAACAGCGCGCCGATGACCACCGGCAGCCACACGCCGCGGGCGAAGGAGTTGACCAGCCCGATCAGCGTCGGCAGCTCGGCGAAGACCAGGCTGAGGAACGCCGCGCTGCGCAGCTGCCCGGCCGCCTTCACCTCGTCGGGCCCGGAGCCGGGCGGCCAGGGCTTGATCACGCGCTTCGGGACCACGAACGCGGCGGCCACGAACACGACGCTCACCAGGATCGCCCCGAACGCGTCGACGCCGGACCCGGGCGAGTCGCCGATGGTGAACACCGTGACCGCGGCGATGACCGCCACGCCGGCGAGCATGGCGAGACTCACCAATCGCAACACGCGGCCCAGGTCGTCGGTCGGGGCGCCGCTCCCCGGCGAAGTCGGTGTCGACATGGCCCGGAGCCTATCGGCAGGCGGGTCCGGCCCCCGGCGCCGGATCACTCGCCGACCACCGGGGATTGTCCGTTCACCACAACCGCGCCCGCCCTGGTCCACCGTCCGGCGACCCCGGCCGCGTACGCTGCCGGGCATGCGGCCATCCTCCGACGCCGAGTTGCCCGGCACTTTCGGCGGCAGCGGGCACGAGCACACGGTGCACCTGCTGGAACGGGCCACGGGGCGGCTGGCGACCGCGGCCATCGCCCGCATGGAGGAGACGCTCAGCTGGTACCGCGCCATGCCGGCGGAGCAGCGGTCGTGGGTGGGCCTGGTGATCCAGGCCGGCATCGCGGCGTTCGTCGACTGGTACCGCAACGCCGACGAGTCCCGGCCCACGCCGACCGCCGACGTGTTCGGCACGGCGCCGCGCGACCTCATCCGCGCGATCAGCCTGCAGCAGACCGTCGAGGTCGTGCGGGTCGCTATCGAGGTGGTCGAGGACAGCGTCGAGGAGGTCGTCGGACCCGAGGACGCCCGCGACGTCACCGAGGGCGTGCTGCGCTACTCGCGCGAGGTCGCGTTCTCCGCGGCGCACGTGTACGCACGGTATGCCGAGGCGCGCGGTTCGTGGGACGCCCGGCTCGAGGCCACGGTGGTCGACTCACTGCTGCGCGGCGAGATCGACGAGGACGTGCGGTCGCGGGCATCGGCGCTGGGCTGGACGGCGGCCAGCGGCGTCGCCGTCATCATCGGCCGGCCCAGGACCGACGACGGCGCCTCGGCCGACGAGATCCGCCGGTCGGCCCGGCACGCCGGGTACGACGTGCTCACCGGCGGCCAGGGCGACCGGCTGGTCGCGGTGCTCGGGCGGGTCGAGGACCCGCTGCAGGCCGCCACGGCCATCGTCACCCACTTCGGCCCGGGGCCCGTGGTCGTCGGGCCGCTGGTGCCCGACCTGGTGTCGGCGGCGGCGTCGGCGCGGCCCGCTGTGTCCGGTCTGCTCGCGGCGGCGGGGTGGCCCGACTCACCCCGTCCGGTCGCGGCCGGCTCGTTGCTGCCCGAGCGGGCGCTGTCCGGCGACCAGGAGGCGCTGCACGACCTCGTCGCCGAGCTCTACGTGCCCATCGCCGAGGCCGGCCCCGTCGTCCTCGAGACGCTGGCCGCCTACCTCGAGACCGGCGCGTCGGTCGAGGCCGCGGCACGGCTACTGTTCGTGCATCCGAACACCGTCCGGTATCGCCTGCGGCGGGTCACCGACGTCGTCGGGCTCACTCCCACCGACCCCCGCGACTCCTACACCTTGCGCCTCGCGCTGTCCCTCGGACGGATGAACCCGCCGGTCATCGAGTGACCGCCGTCCGCATCCGGCACCGAGGTTGTGGGAAACCCCCAAACTTAGTGGGACGACCTTGTGACTGCGGCCGACCCCTTCTACGGCCCGGTAGCCGCGAGGCTTGAAGGGTGCTTGTGATCGTCGCCCCGGGTCAGGGGTCCCAGACGCCCGGCTTCCTCGCGCCATGGCTGGAGGAGCCGTCGTTCGCAGCCCGTATCGACTGGCTCTCCGCCGTCGCCGGGCTCGACCTCGCGCACTACGGCACCGAGGCCGACGCCGACACCATCCGCGACACCGCGATCGCCCAGCCGCTGCTGGTGGCCTCGGGCCTGGTCACCGCTCTCGCCCTGTTCCCGCATCCCGCCGATGCCTTCTCGACGGTGGGCGCGGTGGCCGGGCACAGCGTCGGCGAGATCACGGCGGCCGCGGGCGCCCGGGTCATCACCGCCGAGCAGGCCATGGTCTTCGTCCGCGAGCGCGGCAAGGGCATGGCCGAGGCGGCCGCCAAGGAGTCCACGGGCATGACCGCCGTCCTCGGCGGCGACGCCGACGAGGTCCTGGCCACGTTGCAGAAGCACGGTCTCACCCCCGCCAACGTCAACGGCGCGGGCCAGGTGGTCGCCGCCGGCACCGTCGCGCAACTCGAGGCGCTGGCCGGCGACCCGCCGGCGGGCGCGCGGCTGCGGGCGCTGCCGGTCGCCGGCGCGTTCCACACGACGCACATGGCGTCGGCCGTGAAGCGGCTGCGGCACTACGCACAGTCCATCAGCACCCACGACCCCCGCACGCTGCTGCTGTCCAACCGCGACGGCCAGGTCGTGCACGACGGCCGCCGGGTGCTCGACCGCCTGGTCGACCAGGTGTCCAACCCGGTCCGCTGGGACCTCTGCATGCAGACCATGGCCGATCTCGGCGTCACCGGACTGCTCGAGGTGCCGCCGGCCGGCACGCTGACCGGCCTGGTGAAGCGCGCGCTGCCCGGGGTCGAGACCTTCGCGCTGAAGACCCCCGACCAGCTCGACGACGCCCGCGCGTTCGTCGAGAAGCACGGCCAGCCCAGCCAGCTGATCACCAACCCGACCTGGCGCCTGGTCGTCGCGCCCATCAAGGGCACGTTCACCGCGTCCGGCGCCAAGGTGGGCGACCGGCTGAGCGCCGGCGACACCATCGGCACCGTCGGCTCGCTGCGCGACTCGCTGGGGGTCACGGCGGGCCATGGCGGCACCATCATCGAGTGGCTCGTCGAAGACGGCGACCCGGTCGCCCCGGGCCAGCCACTGGTCCGGCTACACCCTGAGGCGGTGGCGTGAGTGATGAGTGGAGCCGACCGTGAGGTCCCAGGCAACGGCGAGGCGCGGAAGGTCAAGGGAATCAGCGGTGTCACGATCCAGGTCGCACGCGAGCCGCGGTCGTCGCGGATCCTCGGCATCGGCGGCTACCGCCCCGGCCGGGTGGTCACGAACGCCGAGATCGTCGAGCAGATCGACTCGTCGGACGAGTGGATCCGGACCCGCTCCGGCATCGAGAGCCGCCGCTGGGCGAACGACGACGAGACCGTCGTCGCCATGAGCCTGGCCGCCGCGCAGAAGGCGCTGGCCGACGCCGGCATCCAGCCCGAGCAGGTCGACTGCGTCATCGTCTCGACGGTCACGCACCTGTACCAGACGCCGTCGGCCGCCGCCGAGATCGCGCACAAGCTGGGCACCAACCGGGCCGCCGCGTTCGACATCTCGGCCGCGTGCGCCGGGTTCTGCTATGGCCTGTCGCTCGCGTCGGACATGGTCCGCGTCGGCACCGCGCGCCACGTCGTCGTCATCGGCGTCGAGCGGCTCTCCGACCTCACCGACAAGACCGACCGGTCGACGGCGTTCCTGTTCGCCGACGGCGCCGGCGCGGCCGTCGTGGGCCCCGCCGCGGGTCCCGACGAGGCCGGCATCGGCCCGGTCGTGTGGGGCTCCGACGGCGAGCACCTCGACCTCATCAGGCAGCGCGAAGACTGGCGCGACGCCCTGTTCAGTGAGACCGGCCCGGCCATGCCGCACCTGGTCATGGAGGGCAACCCGGTCTTCCGCTGGGCGTCGTACGAGATGGCCAAGGTGGCCCAGGAGGCGCTCACCGCCGCCGGCGTCACCGTCGACGACCTCGACGTCTTCGTGCCGCACCAGGCCAACATGCGCATCACCGACGCCATGGCCCGTCAGCTCAAGCTGCCCGAGCGGGTCGCCGTCGGCCGCGACATCGCCACGCAGGGCAACACCTCCGCGGCGTCGATCCCGCTGGCCATCGAGCGGATGATCGAGACCGGCGAGGCCCAGAGCGGCGACCTCGCCCTGATCATCGGGTTCGGAGCCGGGCTGGTCTACGCCGGCCAGGTGATCCGGATCCCCTGATCCAGCCACGTGCCCGCCCGACGACGTGCGGGCACCTACGATCGTCACCGACCACGATCGGTCACGAGCATCACGCCAACCCAACGAGGAGAACGACTGACATGGCCAGCACCGAGGAGATCCGCGAGGGTCTTGCCGAGATCGTCAATGAGATCACCGGCGTTCCCGCCGAGGACGTGCAGCTCGACAAGTCCTTCACCGACGACCTCGACATCGACTCGCTGTCGATGGTCGAGGTGGTCGTCGCCGCCGAGGAGAAGTTCGGCGTGAAGATCCCCGACGAGGAGGTCAAGAACCTGGCCACCGTCGGTGACGCCGTCACGTTCATCGAGAAGGCAGGGTCCTGATCTCATGGCACGTTCCCAGGCACGAGTCGTCGTCACCGGGCTCGGCGCCACCACGCCCGTCGGGGGCGACGTGGCGTCGACCTGGGAGTCCCTGCTCGCCGGGCGTTCCGGCGTGCGCAAGCTGACCCAGGAGTGGGTCGCCGACCTGCCGGTGCAGATCGGTGCACCGGCGGCCGTCGACCCCTCCGAGGTCCTCCCCCGCGTCGAGGCCCGGCGGCTGGACCGCTCGGCCCAATTCGCCATCATCTGCGCCCGCGAGGCGTGGGCCGACGCGGGGTTCACCGGCAAGGCGAGCGAGGCGGGGCTCGACCCGGACCGCGTCGGCGTCGTGTGCGCCTCCGGCATCGGCGGGCTCACGACGCTGCTGTCCAACTACGACCAGCTCCGCGACGCAGGCCCGCGCCGGGTGTCGCCGCTGGCCATCCCCATGCTGATGCCGAACAGCCCGTCGGCCAACGTGAGCATCGAGCTGCAGGCGCGGGCCGGCGCGCACACCCCGGTCAGCGCGTGCTCCTCCGGCGCCGAGGCCATCGCCTACGCCCTCGACATGATCCGGCTGGGCCGGGCCGACGTCGTCGTGGCCGGTGGCGCCGAGGCGGTCATCTCGCCGCTACCCATCGCCGCGTTCGCGAACATGATGGCGCTGTCCAAGCGCAACGACGAGCCCACCGCCGTCAGCCGGCCGTTCGACAAGAACCGCGACGGCTTCGTGCTCGGCGAGGGCGGGGCGCTCATGGTGCTCGAGTCCGCCGAGCACGCCGAGGCGCGCGGCGCGACGATCTACGCCGAGGTGGCCGGGGCCGGCATGAGCGCCGACGCCCACCACATCGCTCAGCCGGAGCCGTCCGGCCGCGGCGTCATCACGGCCATCCGCAAGGCGCTGACCGACGCGGGCCTGACCCCCGAGGACATCGCCCACGTCAACTGCCACGCCACCTCGACACCGGCGGGCGACGTCGCGGAGTCGGTGGCGCTCAACACCGTCTTCGGCGACCGGGTCACGTCCATCCCGGTCACCGCGCCGAAGTCCATGATCGGGCACCTGCTCGGCGGCGCCGGCGCCGTCGAGTCCCTGGCCACCGTGCTCACCCTGCACCACGGCCTGGTACCACCCACGGCGAACGTCGACGACGTCGACGACGACGTCAATCTCGACATCGTCCGCACCACCCCGCGGAAACTCGACGACGGTCCGCTCGCCGCACTGAACGACTCGTTCGGGTTCGGTGGCCACAACGTCGTCCTCGCCTTCAGGAGGGCCTGATGACCGCTCTGGCCGACCGCCCCGCATCGTCGAAGCCGACGGCGACCAAGCCGCCGCGCGACGAGGACCCGCGCAACCCCAAGCACCGGCTCGCCGCCCTGTTCGACGAGGGCTCGCTCGAGCTGATCAGCGCTGACGACCTCAGCGGCATGCTCGCCGCCGTCGGCACCGTGCAGGGGACCCCCGCCGTCGCGTTCTGCTCCGACGCCACCGTCATGGGCGGTGCGATGGGCGCCGACGGCTGCCGCGTGGTCGTCGAGGCGTACGAGCGGGCGCTGGCCGACGGCGTCCCGATCATCGGCCTGTGGCACTCCGGCGGCGCCCGGCTCCCCGAGGGCGTGCTCTCGCTGCACGCCGTCGGCCAGATCTTCGCGGTCATGACCCGCGCGTCGGGCAAGATCCCGCAGCTGTCGGTCGTGCTGGGCCCGGCCGCCGGCGGCGGCGCGTACGGCCCGGCGCTCACCGACATCGTCATCATGGGCCCCGAGGGCCGGGTCTTCGTCACCGGCCCCGAGGTCGTCCGCTCGGTCACCGGCGAGGACGTCGACATGCTGCGTCTCGGCGGGCCGGAGCCGCACGGCCGCCGCTCCGGCGTCGTGCACGTCGTGGCCAGCACCGAGCGCGAGGCGCTGGACCGGGCGCGGACGCTGGGGTCGCTGCTCGGCGCACAGGGCACGCTGGACGCCGAGGCCGTGGCCGACCGGGACCTCGGTGTGCACTTCCCGGAGTCGGCGAAGCGCGCCTACGACGTCCACCCGATCGTGTCGGACCTTCTGGACGACGAGGACGGGATCGAGCTGCACCCGCGCTGGGCGCCGAACATCACCACCACGCTGGGCCGGTTCGGCGGCCGCACGGTCGGTGTCATCGCGAACAACCCGCTGCGCCTCGGCGGCTGCCTCGACTCCACGTCGGCCGAGAAGGCCGCCCGGTTCGTCCGCATGTGCGACGCGTTCGGTGTGCCGCTGCTGGTCATCGTCGACGTCCCGGGTTACCTCCCCGGCGTCGGCCAGGAGTGGGACGGCGTCGTCCGCCGCGGCGCGAAGCTGCTGCACGCTTTCGCGGAGGCGACCGTGCCGCGGGTGACGCTGGTGACCCGCAAGGTCTACGGCGGTGCGTACATCGCGATGAACTCGCGCGCCCTGGGCGCCACCCGCGTCTTCGCCTGGCCGACCGCCGAGGTCGCCGTCATGGGCGCCGTCGCCGCCGTCCGCATCCTGCACCGGCGCAAGCTGGCCGAGGTGGCCCCCGAGGTCCGCCCCCAGGTCGAGGCGGAGCTCGCCGAGGAGCACCAGCGCATCACCGGCAGCCTCGATCGCGCCATCGAGATCGGCGTCATCGACGAGGTCATCACGCCCGAGAACACCCGCTCGGCACTGGCCGCCGCCATCGCCGCCGCTCCGGCCGGCCAGCGCGGCTCGCACGGCAACATCCCGCTGTAGCAGGGTGCGGCCCGGGGTCTTCCGAGCCGCACGAACGGCCGCACACACGGAGCGCCCCG
The DNA here is from genome assembly GCF_004348545.1 of Jiangella ureilytica. Taxonomy (GTDB): domain Bacteria; phylum Actinomycetota; class Actinomycetes; order Jiangellales; family Jiangellaceae; genus Jiangella; species Jiangella ureilytica. The sequence continues at coordinate 43,393 of NZ_SMKL01000006.1, forward strand.
GACCGTTGAGGTCCGGGGCGCTGCTACGTGGTGAGGCCGCTGTATTTCCCGGTCACCGGGCCGGGGACAACCACCGATGCCGGAGCGGCCACGTCTTGAGGTGTGTTACTTGTCCGTGACCATACCGAGGTCTTCGCCGGTTGTGAACCCCTTGTCGCGGACGAATTTCGAGACACCCGAGCAGGCGTCGTCGAGCCGCTCAGACGACCTGGTGGAGCCACCGCACGGGGGCGCCGTCACCGGCGTAGCGGAAGGGCTCGAGCTCCTCGTCCCAGGGTGCTCCGAGGAGCCGGCGCATCTCCTCCTCGAGGTCGGCCTCACCGAGGGACGCCTTGACGACGGCGGCCTTGATGCGGTCCTCGGGGATCATGATGTCGCCGTGCACGCCGGTGACCGCGTGGAACACGCCGAGGCTCGGGGTGTAGGAGTAGCGCGCGCCCTCGCAGCCCGGACTGGGCTCCTCGGTCACCTCGAACCGCAGGTGCATCCACCCGCGGAGCGCCGAGGCGATCTTGGCGCCGGTGCCCGGGGCACCCTGCCACGACAGCTCGGCTCGGTACATGCCGGGTGAGGCTGGCTGCGGGCTCCAGTCGAGCTTCACGCGCACGCCAAGAGCGCCGGCCGCGGCCCACTCGATGTGTGGGCACAACGCCGACGTTGCGGCGTGGACGTACAGGACGCCACGAGTCGTCACCGGATCCTCCTGCGGTTCGAGGGACGCCTTCCCCTGCGACCTCGTTCCGCCCAGGTGAACCTGCGACGGGTCTATTGTGCACGACGACCGACCCGGCCGCCATGTTCCGGGGGGCGGACGGGCTCCGGCGTGTCTTCAGCTCGCGGTCTCGATGCGCACCTCCGAGGCGCCGAAGCTGCGGCCGATGACGTCGGCGTCGGCGCGGACGGACTCCGTGCTGGACCAGCCGCGCGGAAGCGGGCCGAACGGTGCTGCCGTCAGCGTGAGCCGGCCGCGGGCGGTGCGCCGCCGCCAGGTCGCCACGATCTCGCCGGCGTGCAGCACGATGCCGGGATTGGCGGCCGCCGCCCAGACTTGCGTGCGCCGGCCGGCGTCGGGCAGCACGAGCTCGCGGTCGGCCAGCTCGGTGAGCGGGTCGTACGGGCCCAGCAGCCGCAGCTCGTCCGGTTCGGGCGGGTCCTCGAGCGCGGCGACGTCGGCCGCGAGCACCGAGCCGCGCCGCCCGCCGGCCTCGACCTCGGTCAGCTCGGACTCGGCCAGGGCCCACCAGTCCCTGGCCGCCGCCGGGGTGAGCGACAGCCAGGTGGCGAGGTGCGCCGGGCGCACCGGCCCGGCGACGTGGACGTAGCGGCGGACCAGCTCGGCCCGCGCATCGGCGACGGCGACCGTGCGGCAGGCGCCCGCGGGCGCCTGCCGGTACCGGAACACCTGGGCCGACTCGACGTCGGCGATCAGCCCCGCCTGCAATGTCGCGTACCGGAACAGCGCGTCCTGCACGTGGTGGACGCCGCAGCCGCCGCACCACGGCGCCAGGGCCGGCGTGACGCGGGGCGACACGGCGCCGGACAGCTCGCCCTTGGTGCGCCGCTCGCCGTCGGCCATGACGTCGCGCATGACCCCGGCCACCTCGTCGACGGCCGCGCCGAAGGCGGCCCCGATCTCGGCTCCGAACGGGCTGATGGCCTGCTTGGCGAGCGCGGCGCCGTCGTCGATGTGCAACGCCCCTGCCAGCAGGCCGAGGTCGTCGATCCGATGCAGGTGCAGGGCGGCCCGCACCGAGTGGACCAGGACGCCGTCGCCGCCGTCGCCGTGGTCTCCGTCGCCGTGGTCGCCGTGGTCGCCGTCGCCGCGCAGCGCCACCGCCAGCCGCGCCGTCGTCCCGGCGGGATGGTCCTGGACGCCCACCGCCAGGACGGCGCCGGGCCCCGCGGCCGGGCCGGAGAGGCCGGCGGCGGCCGCCCGGTAGGCCAGGACCTGTCCGCGAGTGAGCATGGGGCTACCATCCCACCCGCCACCGACAGCGACGAATGCCATCCATAGTCTGTCGACCCATAGTGCCCAGGCCTCGACCGTGGACGAGTGTCGACGACTGAGGAGTACGCCCGCGGGCTGCGTGAGGCGTTCGCCGCGCGCCTGCAGGAGCTACGTGACGCCGCCGAGCCCGAACTGAGCCAGGAGGCGCTGGCGATCGCCGCCGGACTGGACCGCTCGTACGTCGGCATGCTCGAGCGGGCCGAGCGCACGCCGTCGATCTTCGTCGTGCACCTGCTGGCAGAGGCGCTGGGGCGGCCCGCGCGTGACCTGCTCCCCGATCATCCGCCGCCCGTTCTGCCCGGAGTGTCGGAATAATGGATACAGTCCGGCTCGCTGAACTCGCTCATGCTACTCATAGTCTGTAGATCTTGAAGCAGGGCGACCCGCAGCGTAGACGGGTGCCACAGCCTCTCGACGACGAGCGCCGCGCCCTGAGCGCATTCGGCACTCGCGTCCGGGAGCTCCGCCGCGAGCTGGGGCTGAGCCAGGAGGATCTCGCCGACCGCGCGAACCTCCACCGCACCTACGTGGGGTCGATCGAGCGGGGCGAGCGCAACGTCGCGCTGCTCAACATCCACCGCCTCGCGAAAGCTCTGGGTGTGACCGCCCGCGATCTGCTCTGACTGGCTCTCCATAGTCTGTCGACGAACGATCATGATGCCCCGACGGTGAGGGGATGCCCGCACACGACGACGTCAAGGCCGGCAAAGCCGACTTCCTCATGGCCTTCGGCGAGACGGCGCGCGCCCGCCGCGGCGTCCTCGGCCTGACGCAACGGCAGCTGGACGCGCGCATGGGATACCGCGGCAAGTTCTCCGGCGGGGTCGAGCGCGGCGTGCGCAACCTCACCCTGGACAACCTCTACCTGCTGGCCGCGGCCCTCGAGACCGACCCGCGGGACCTGCTGACGGAGTAGTGCCGGCCTTGACTTCGAGCGCGCTCGAATTCGTAGCGTCGAGGGCATGACCATCTCGCAGCAACAGCCGATCGGCACCGGGTTCGGTGCCCGCACGACCGCCACCGAGGTCCTGGCCGGGCTCGACCTGTCGGGCCGCATCGGCATCGTCACCGGCGGCTACTCGGGCCTCGGGCTCGAGACCACCCGCGCGCTGGCGGCCTCCGGTGCGCACGTCGTCGTCCCGGCCCGGCGCCCGGACCGCGCGCGCGAGGCACTGGCCGGGATCGACGCCGCAGGCCCCGGCTCCGTCGAGATCGACGAGCTCGACCTGGGCGACCTCGAGAGCGTCCGCGGGTTCGCCGAGCGGTTCCTCGCGTCGGACCGCCGCCTCGATGTCCTCATCGGCAGCGCCGGCATCATGGCCTGCCCCGAGACGCGCGTCGGGCCGGGCTGGGAGGCGCAGTTCGCGACCAACCACCTGGGCCACTTCGCGCTGGTCAACCGACTCTGGCCGGCTCTGGCTGCCGGCGACGGCGCCCGGGTGGTGTCGGTCTCGTCGCGCGGCCACCACCGCTCGCCGATCCGCTGGGGCGACCCGCAGTTCGCGACAGGTTATGACAAGTGGCTCGCCTATGGGCAGGCGAAGACCGCGAACGTGCTGTTCGCCGTCCACCTCGACGCGCTCGGGAAGGCTGCCGGCGTCCGGGCGTTCGCGCTGCACCCGGGCGGGATCCTCACGCCGTTGCAGCGGCACCTGCCGAAGGAGGAGATGGTCGCGTTCGGCTGGATCGACGACGACGGCAAGCCGCTCGAGCCGAGCTTCAAGACGCCGGAGCAGGGCGCCGCGACCCAGGTGTTCGCGGCCACCTCGCCCAGGCTCGCCGGTATGGGCGGCGTCTACCTCGAGGACTGCGACGTCGCCGGCCCGGCCACCGGCGAGGGCACCACCGCCGCCGGTGTCAAGGACTACGCCGTCGACCCCGGCCAGGCCGCCCGGCTGTGGTCACTCTCGGCCTCCCTCACCGGCGTCGACGCCTTCGCCGCCGCCCGCTGAGCCCGTTCGACGACGGCGGCAGCCTGCGGTCAGTGCCAATCGAGGCGCTCCCAGCGTTCGAGCGGGCCCTGCCGGGTGTCGGCGAGCTCGGCACTGCGCAGGTCGGCCACGTGCACACCGCCCCACGGCCGGAATCCGAGCGCCTCCAGCACCGCGGTCCGCCGGGCCTGCAGCCGCTCGGCCACGCGCTCGCGGGCGGCGCGGCCGAGGCCGGTGCTGCGCGGCCGGCCGGGCACGGCGGGCCCGGGACCCGTCACCCGGAAGGCGGCGAGCCGGGCCAGTGGCAGGAACGCCGCGAGCGCGCCGGCCAGCAGCACCGGGCCCAGGCCATGGCCGCGCCAGGCGGCCGCGAGCTCGTACCGCCGCACGACCACCACCCGCGGCGGGCCGTCGCCGACCCAGGCCTCGAGCTCGGGCAGCAGGCTGCCGCCGTCGCCGTCGCTCACCACGTGCGCGAGGAAGCCGGGAGCCCACTCCCCCAGCACGACGGCGTCGAGGGCCACCCGGCCGCGCCGCAGGTCGGCGACCGTGACGGACAGGTCGGCGACGTGGCGCACCTCGGGGGCGCACAGGCCCAGCTCGGAGACGGCGGCGGTGACCTCCCACGCCTCGGGCCGGTGCTCGTCGTCGAGTTGCCACCACGCACGGCGCTGCAGGACGGTCAGCTCGACGGACATCGGGTTGGCCGGTGGGGCGGACAGCACGGTCGGGAGCCCGCCCCTCACTGGTCCGGGTCGTTGTAGGGGCCCCAGCGCTCGAGGGGCTCGAGGCTGGCGTCGGTGAGGGCGGGGTTGCGCAGATCGACCACGTACACCCCGCGCCACAGGTAGAAGCCGATGCGCTCCAGCAGCGCACCCAGCCGCAGGCAGGTGAGCTCGGCGGAGACCCGGTCGCCGCACCCGCCCAGGAAGTCCGCCGGCGAGATGCGGCAGACCGCCAGCCGCGCGGTGGCGGCGAAGCGTTCGAGGCTGGCCGCGATGAGCGGTCCGGCGAGGCCGAAGCCGCGCCACGCGGGCGCGAGCTCGAACCGGCGCAGGATCACCATGCGCGGCAGACCGTCGCTGATCTGGTCGTCGAGCTCGGCTACCAGCGTTCCCTCGGAGAGGTCGAGGACGGTCTCGGCGATGAACTCGAGGGCCCACTCCCCGAGCTCGACGCTGTCCAGGAGGTTACGGTCACCGTTGAGGTCGGCGACGGCGAGGGAGAAGTCGCCCACGTGGCGGTGCTCCGGCCGGCAGAGGTCGAGGTTCCACACGTCCGCGGAGACGTGCCAGTGCTCGGGGAGATCGTCTTCGTCGACCGTCTGCCACCACAGCATCCGGTGTGTGACGCTCAGTTCGATCGACATCGGATTCGCGGGAAGGTCAGCCACTCCGGTCACCTCGCTCGCACGACATGGTTCGCAGGCGGGTATTCCGGCTGGCCCGGGGTCACAGCCAACAGGACGGTCACGAGCGGCGTCGAACACCTTCACCACCTCTTCCGAGATGGGCGGGTGAGCTTCCAGCTCCTGGGCTGCCATTGTCCTACGACGCTGACTATGTGCAACCTGACTGCTCGTGACACAGCGGGCCGAACCGGGGCGATAGCCGGATGACACTACTAGTGCATCGTGCGAACTCACGTGGAATGCTACTCATCGTCTGTCGACTCAAAGTCTGCCACACCTGACGGCGAAATGACGTGTCGGTAGCCGATTTCCGGCTGCCGGTGCTCTGGCCCGCGAGCTATGAGGCGCTGAGCCGACGCCAGTCGGCCGCGTCGATGCCCAGCCGCTGCCGCAACGACCGCACCTGCTGCTCGAGTGCGTCCAGCGCTGCGACGACAGCGGCGCCGGTATGGCCCTGCCCGTTCAGCGCGTCGCGGAGCTCGTCGTTCTCGGTTCGGAGGCGGTCGTTCTCGGACAGCAGCTCGACCAGGCGGCGATGCTGGCCGCGCCGGGTCAGCACCTGCACCGGCCGCCCGTCGGGCCCGGTCGTCGCCGGCTCGCGCACCGTGCCGTCGACGACCGGCCGGCGCGCGGTGACGTCCTCGTCCGCAGTCGCGCTCGGCACCGTCACCACCGGCAGGCGAGCCGCGACACCGTCGTCCTCGATGCGGCCCTCGAGGGTGGTCAGCACCGAGTCGACGAGGCCGATGTCGTGCGGAAGCGGCGCGCTGAGAGTCCGGTCGCGCTGCGACAGGCCGAGGATGTACGACAGCCGCCGCGGGCCGGTGCGGTCGATGCGCACACTGCCGAGGATCTGGTGCCGGCGCGGGTCGAACGGGTCGTCCAGCCGCACACCGGGCAGGTACGTGCGGATGGCGCTGTCGGGGATCGCGTGGTTCGGCCCGACCATCTCGTTGAACTCATCCTCCGCCGCGGCGGGGAGCAAGAACATGTGCCCGAGCCCGACGACCTCCCACGCGACGTTCGTCGCCCACGTCTGGAACTCAGCGGCATCGCGGGCGCCCTGCCGCGCCACGTACACCGGGCCGAACCTGGACTCGTCGGCGAGGTAGTCCATGAGGTCGGGCAGGTCGGCGAGTCCGGCCCAGCGGGGTTCGGTGCTCACCGGCACCAGGCCGTCGGCGCAGTCGAGCTCGGGGAGCAGCCCGCGCAGGACGGCCGGCACCGACATGAACGGCACGCGTGGCGCGCGGTCTCCCGGCTCGTCGGCGACCTCGATCTCGACCCACAGCCAGCCCGGGCCGTGCCGCCCGTCCTCGACGGCGGTGATGGTGGTGCGCCAGATCTCCTCGGGACCACGCGCCAGCGGATGCAGGCGGCGCCAGCGGTACAGCCGCCGGCCGGTGTCGTCGTCGGCCACCAGGACGGTGACGACGTCGTCGGGATCGAGCTCGGCCCGCCCCGGCCGGCCGGGATCGACGTCGATCTCCTTCGCGGCCGACCACCGGCCGACATGGTCGACGACGGTCTCGACGACCGGACCGGAGAACGTGTGGAGGAACGATCGGAAGCCCACGGACACGGGTCGGCCCTCCATTCCGCGATCCATCGGACGCGATGAACCAGCGCTCGTGTGTTTCGTTCACTGACACTACCGTTTTAATACGGCACGACCACCCGACACGTCAAGGGCCCGCAGGCGCAGCCGTACGGCATGCGACCTGCGGGCCTGGGGACACGCGGTTCAGTCTCTGACGAGGCGGCGGACGGCGTCGGCGATGGCGTCGGCGCCGGGGAGCCAGGCCCATTCGAGCGCCGGGGCGTACGGAACCGGCGTGGGCGGCGGGGCGACCCGCACCACCGGGGCGTCGAGATGCCAGAAGCCCTCGTCGGCCGCGAGGGCGGCGAGCTCTGCGCCGACGCCGAAGTCGCGGACCGCTTCATGGGCGATGACCAGGCGATTCGTCCGCGCCAGCGACTCGAGCACCGTCGCCCGGTCCAGGGGCACGATGGTCCGCAGGTCGACCACCTCGGCCGAGATCCCCTCCGCGGCAAGCGCGGACGCCGCGGCCAACGCCTCGTGCGCCATCCGCGACCACGACACCACCGTGACGTCCGTGCCTGGCCGGCGCACGACGGCCCGGCCCAGCGGGACCAGATGCCCAGCCGGTGGTTTCACTCCGCGGAACCCGTAGAGGTGCCGGTGCTCGACGAACACGACCGGATTGGGATCGCGGATCGCGGCGCGGAGCAGTCCGTAGGTGTCGGCGGGCGTCGACGGCATGACGACGGCGAGGCCGGGGACGTGCGCGAGCAGCACCTCGAGGCTCTGCGAGTGCTGGCTGCCCGACGACCGGCCGGCGCCGAACTGCGTGCGCACGACCAGCGACATCGCGGCCCGGCCGCCGGTCATGTACCGCAGCTTCGCCGCCTGGTTGAGCAGCTGGTCGAAGCAGACGCCGAGGAAGTCCATGTACATGATCTCGACGACCGGCCGCAGCCCGGCCATCGCCGCGCCGACGGCGAGCCCGGTGATCGCCGTCTCGCTGATGGGGGTGTCGCGCACCCGCTCCGGGTAGGCGCCGGCAAGCCCTCGGGTGAGCCCGAAGACGTTGCCGCCGGCGCCCACGTCGATGCCGGCCACGAAGACGCCCGGATCCTCGTCCAGCGAGGTCGCCAGCGCGTCGCGAACGGCGTCCATCACGCGGTACCGCTCCTCCCCCGAGGCGGGCACGACGCCCTCCGCGACGGCCGGCCGCGGCGCCACGACGTACTCCCCCAGCGACGACGGCGACGGCTCGGGCGCCGCGCGGGCGAACTCGATCGCCGCCTCGATCTCGGCGTCGACCTCGGTGTCGACGACGGCAACGGCTGCGGACCCGACCCCGAGAGCCAGCAGGCGGTCGCGGGCGACGGCGAGCGGGTCGCGGCGTTGCCACTCGGCCACCTCGACGGCGTCGCGGTAGCGCTGCGGGTCGCCCTCGTAGTGGCCGTGCCAGCGGTAGGTGTCGGCCTCGAGCAGCACGGGACCGCCACCCTGGCGCCGTCCCTCGACCAGCTTCGCCATGACGTCGGCGACGGCGACGACGTCGTTGCCGTCGACGTGCGCGTACTCGATGCCGTAGCCGGCCGCGCGGTCGACCAGTCCGGCCCGGTGCTGGTCGGCAGCCCGAGAGAACTCCGCGTAGTGGTTGTTCTCGCAGCAGAAGACCACCGGCAGGTCCCAGACGGCGGCGAGGTTGACGGCTTCGTGGAACATGCCCTGGGCCACGGCGCCGTCGCCGAAGAACGCCACCACGACGCCGTCGCTCCCGGTGAGCCGGAACGCCGTGGCGACCCCGCCGGCGATGGGCAGCCCGGCGCCGACGATGCCGTTGGCGCCGTAGACGCCGAGCGCGGGATCGGCGATGTGCATGGACCCGCCCCGCCCGTGGCAGGTGCCGGCGTCGCGGCCCATGAGCTCGGCGAACATCGGCGCGGGCGGCATCCCCTTGGCCAGGCAGTGCCCGTGCCCGCGGTGCGTCGAGGTGATGGCATCGGTGGCGCGCAGCGGCCGGCAGGCGCCGACGGCGGTCGCCTCCTGCCCGATCGACAGGTGCAGGAACCCCGGCACCTCGGTGTCGCGGTACAGCTGCCCGGCCCGTTCCTCGAACCGTCTGATGCGGCGCATGCGCCGGTACAGCTCGAGGAGCTCGGCGGTCACGCGAGCGCCCGGGCGAGGTCTCGCAGCCCGGCCTTGCGGACCTTCCCGATGGACGTGCGCGGCAGCTCCGGCACCGGCACCACCTGCGACGGGACCTTGAACGCCGCCAGCCGCTCGGCGCAGTGGTCGCGCAGGCCGTCGTCGTCGACGGCGGCGCCCGCGGCCAGCACGACGAAGGCGAGCAGCCGCTCGCCGAGGATCGGGTCGGGGACGCCGACCGCCGCGCACTCCTCGACCAGGGGGTGCTCCAGCAACACCCGCTCGACCTCGCCGGCGCCGACGTTCTCGCCCTTGACCTTGATGACGTCCTTGCGCCGGTCGTGGAAGAACACATAGCCGTCGTCGACGCGGCCGAGATCACCCGTGCGCAGCCAGCCCCCGCCGTCGAGCACCTCGGCCGTCGCCCCGGGGTCCTTGAAGTAGCCGGTCATGGTCGACGGGCCGCGGATCACCAGCTCGCCGACCCCACCCGGCGCCACCTCGCCGCCGTCGTCGCCCAGGACCCGCAGCTCCCAGGCCGGGCTCACCGTACCGATGGACTGCCAGTCGTGCCGCGGATCGAGGTGGACGGGGGTGCGCGTGCCGCAGGCCGCAGACTCCGTCAGTCCCCACCCCATGGACACGGCGACGCCGAACCTGGTCTCGACGGCGCGGATCTCGTCGCGGTCGAGCGGCAGCGCGTACATCATCAGCCGCATGGACTCCGCCGCCGACGTCTCAGCCGGGCCCGGCGGCGCGCCCAGCAGGATCCGCAGCGGGCCGGCGGTGAGGTTGCCGACGGTGATCCCTTGCGCCGCCACCACCGACCAGTACGCCCTGGCGCTGAACACCGGCCCGACCACCAGCTGCGACCCCGTCAGCAGGGCCGGCATCAACTGGAAGCACATCGCATTGACGTGGAACAGCGGCAGCACGCAGTAGGAGCGGTCCGACGGCGTCAGCGCGGTCTGGTCGCGGGTCGTCGCGCCGGCGGCCAGGAGGGCCGCGTGCGAGAGCATGACCCCCTTGGGCCGGCCGGTGGTCCCCGACGTGTACATGATCAGCGCCGTGCGCCGCCCCGGAGGCCCGAGCGGGTCGAGGGGCAGCGGCGTCGTCGCCCGGCGCGCTCGCCGGCGGCCGTTGGTCACCGTCGTGCCGCACACGACCGGCGGCGGGACCGCCGCACCGGCGGCCACCCGCTCGGCCAGGCCCTGGTGCCGCAGGTTGGTGACGAGGGCGGCGCACTCGCTGTGCTCGACGACGTAGCCGAGCTCGTCGGCGGTGTACTGGGCCACCGTCGGGACGGCGACCGCCCCCAGCTCGGTGATCGCCAGCAGAGCGACGACGAACGCCGGAGCGTTCTCCATGTGCAGCACGACGCGGTCGCCCGCGCCGACGCCCAGTTCGCCCAGGAGCGCGGCGAGCTCGGCCACGTCGGCCGCGCAGTCGGCGTACGTCCAGGTCCGGGCCCCCGCGGGCTCGAGCGGGTCGGCGTGGGTGAGGAACGGCCGGTCGCCGTCGGCCGCGGCCCGGTGCGCCAGGACGTCGCCGAGCGTGAGGTGGTCGAACGTGGTGGTCATCGGCCCTGCTCCGCGGGTCCGGCGGGGAACGTGGCCGGCTCGAACGGGTACAGCGGCCGTCGCCGGCGGCGGTACTCGAAGCGGTCCAGGCCCATGGCCGTGATGCCGTCGGTGTCGACGACGAGCAGCCGCGTGGCGATGGGCGCGTAGGCCGCCCGCGGGGCGTTGACGCCCTTCGCGACGATGACGCGGAACGACCGCGGGTCCAGGCCCAGCGAGGTGAGCTGGCGCCGGCTGGTGTTCATGGTCTGCCGCGACATGAGTACGAGCGTCGGCCCGTCGGCGGTCTCGAGGACCGCGGTCGGGCCCATGTCGAACCAGCGGAACCCGCCGTGCGTCGGCGCCGGCTCCTCGAACCGGCCGTCGGAGATCACCCGGACCCGGCCCTTCACCGGCACCGGCGCGCCGGCGGAGTGGCTGTGCCGGGCGCCGACGGCGAGGCTCACCTCGGCGCCCACGCCGGCGGCGATGCAGGCCGCGGCCGCGTCGGGGTCCCAGAGCGTCTGGACCAGCGAACGCAGCCCGCGGCGCACCGCGCCCTCGAGGATGACGGTGGAGTCGCCGGGGGCGCCCGCGCCGATGTTGTCGCCGACGTCGAGCAGGACGACGGGCCCGCTCGGCTCGCTCTCGGCGAGGTCGAGCGCCTCGTCGACGGTGAGCCCGGTGGCCTGCAGGTCGTCGCGGCGGCTCCAGACCGCCTCGGCCAGCTCCTCGGCCGCCCACTCGGCCGCGAGCCGGTCGCCGTCGTGCACCGTGAGACAGGACATCCCCAGGTGCGGCACGTCGGCGTACGGGAAGCCCTCGACCACGCCGGCCCAGAGCATGCCGGGCCGGGCGGCGACCCGGCCCGCGACGGCGACCAGCGACGCCATGGGCTCCTCGCCGGTGTCCTGGCGGGCGATGTTCACGACCAGCGGCAGCGGCGCGAGCACCTGGACCGGCGCGATTTCGCGGCGCGCGGCCCGGACGACGAGCTCGGTGCACCGCGCGCCCTGCACCGCGGCGTCGACGTGCGGGTTCGTCTGGTACGCGAGCGTGACGGTGAGCGCGCCGACCAGGGCCGGCGAGACGTTGCCGTGCAGGTCGAGCACCGCACCCACGGGCACGTCCGGTCCGACGACGGCGCGCACCCGCCGCGCCAGCTCGGCATCGGCGTCGTCGAGATGGGCGGCGACGGCGGCGCCGTGCAGATTGAGCAGCACGCCGTCCCACGGTCCCCCGCGCCGCAGGTCGTCGAGCATCTCGCCCGCGAGCCACTCGAACGCGTCCTCGGTGACGGCGCCGACAGGGTTGACGAACGCGAACGTCAGCGGGACGACCTCGACACCCAACTCCTGGGCCGCCGCCAGGTAGCCGCCGATGGTCGTCGACGAGCCCCCGTACTCGTCGACGATCTCAGCGCCGCGGAACACACCGCCGGCCGCGAAACGCGCCCGGTCGGCCTGCAGCGGCGAGAACGTGTTGGCCTCGTGGAAGAGGCCGAGCAGGGCCAGCCGCACTGGTCACCCCTCCTCGTCGCCGGCGTAGGCGACGACATCGATCTCGAACCGGACCTGCTCGGTGAGACAGCCCGTCAGCGTCGTGCGGGCCGGACGCGGCGGATGGAAGTACTCGAGGTAGATGCGGTTGAACTCCGGGGCGTCGGCGGGGTCGTGGACGTAGCACCCGGTCCGCACGACGTGAGTGAGGTCCAGGCCGGCCGGCGCCAGCACGCGGCGGACGTTCTCGATCGAGCGGCGCATCTGCTCCTCGAAGGTGCCCGGCACCAGCTCGCCGGCCTCATCGACCGACGCCTGCCCGGACACGAAGACGAACGGCCCGGCCCGGACGATCGGCCGGAAGGGCGCGCGTTCCATGGTCGTGTCCTCTGCTGGCGCGCCCGTCACAGCCACTCCGTCAGCGTCTTGCCGAACCGCGTCAGCGCGGCGTCCAGCTCGCCCGGCCCGTGGCAGGCGGAGACGTACCAGACCCCGCGCGGCGCCACCCAGACGCCGTTGTCGACCAGCCGGTCGGCGAGCTTCTCGTACCGGGCGAGGTCGAGCTGCTGCAGCGTCCGGTAGTCGACGACGTCGGCGTCACCGAACGAGACGTGGAACGCCGCCGGCAGCCCGGCCGCCCGCAGCGGGACGCCGTAGGTCTCGCCGAGCTCGCGGATGCCGGCCATCAGGGCCATGCCGTGCTCCTCGACGGCGGCGTACGGCGGGTCGTCGCGCAGCCGCTCGAGGCTCGCCTTGACCGCCGCCGTCGCGACGACGGAGCCGTTGAACGTGCCCGAGTGGTTGACCTCGCCGGTGCCGAACCGCTCCATCAGGTCCGCCCGGCCGGCCAGCGCCGCGACCGGCCAGCCGGCCGCCAGCGCCTTGGCGTACGTCGCGAGGTCGGGCGTGACGCCGTACCGGCCGGCGGCGCCGCCGAGCCCGAGCCGGAACCCCGACAGCACCTCGTCGAAGATCAGGACGATGCCGTGCGACGTGCACAGCTCGCGCACGCGCTCGAGGTAGCCGGGGAGCGGCTCGATGACACCGGCGTTGATCATGACCGGCTCCATGATGACGGCGGCCACCTGGTCGCCGCCGGCGGCCAGCACCTCCGCGAGCCGGTCCGCGTCGTTCCACGGCAGCACCACGACGTCGTCGAGGTGGCTGGCGAGCTGCCCCGCGCTGGCCGTCCCCCAGCCGTCGCCGTCGGGCGCCATCAGCACGTTGTCGAGCCAGCCGTGGTAGTGCCCCTCGAACCGGACGATCTTCGTGCGGCCGGTGGCGGCGCGGGCCAGCCGGAACGCCGCCTGCACGGCCTCGGTGCCGGAGACGCCGAAGCGCACCATGTCGGGCCACCCCAGCGTCTCGCAGACCAGTTCCGCCGCCTGCACCTCGATCTCGTGCTGGCCGCCGAAGATCACCCCGTAGCGGCAGGCCTCGTTGACCGCCTCGACCACCGCCGCGGGCGCGTGGCCCAGGAAGTTCGGCCCCTGGCCCAGCAGGTAGTCCACGTAGTCGTGGCCGTCGACACTGCGCAGCCAGGCCCCGTCGGCCCGCTCGAAGAAGATCCGCGGGCCGGGCAGCCGCACGTTGGAGTGGACGCCGCCGGGCGTGCAGCGGCTGGCCCGCTGGTGGAGCTCCTGGGAACGGACATGTGGTCGAGCATCTGTGCTCATGAACGGACTCCTGCCGGGCTGGCTGGACACGGGCTCCGGGATCACGGCGTTTTGTTTATCGAAACAGATGCTCCACTTGGCAAATCACGCTACGATCGTCAGAAACCATGCGTCAAGGGGGCCAGTTCGCAGCATCCGCCTGCGACCGGGATCAAGGGCGATGGGCCAGCGGGCGCCGGCACGCAGCAACTGCCGCGAAACTGGCCCCTGGCAGATGATCTTGATTCCGGTATTCTCAGTCTGAAACTGCAGGTTCGGATCCAGAAACCCACGGAGGCGGCGTCATGCCACGCAGACGGCCCGCAGGCCGCAACCCCGACGATCTCGACCCCGAGTCCACCCCCGAAGCCGGCGACGAGCACCTCGACATCCACGACGCGCCCGACCCGGCCACCGCCACACCCGAACAAGCCCGCAAGTACAACAACCGATCCGTCGAACGGGTCGTCTCAATGCTCAACGTGCTCCAGGAGTCCACCGAGCCGATGTCGCTCGTCGAGATCCACCGCTCGATCCGCATGGCGAAGGCCACGGCGTTCCGCTACCTCTGGACGCTCGAGAAGCACCGCTACGTCGAGCGCGACGCCGGCGGCCGCTACCGGCTCGGTCTCGGCTTCGTCGGCATGCAGTCGCGCGACCTCGAGGTCCTGCAGGACCGCGCCCGCCCCTGGCTGGAGCGGCTGCGCGACGAGACCGGCGAGACCACCAACCTGGGCGTCCTCGACGGCAACCTCGTCCGCTACGTCGAGGTCGCCGAGAGCCCGCGCACGGTGCGCATGGTGAGCGTCCGCGGCAGCCGCGACCCGCTCTACTGCACGGCGCTGGGCAAGGCCATCGCGGCCCAGCTGCCCGCGGGCCAGGTCGCCGAGCTGCTCGAGCAGGTCGACCTCAAGCCCCGCACCGGTCACACGATCACCTCAGCCGAGGCCTTCGACGCCGAGCTCGACACCGTCCGGCGGCAGGGATACGCCGTCGACGACGGCGAGAACGAGGAGGACGGCCGCTGCGTCGCCGTCGCCATTCTCGGCACCCGGCTGCCCGCGGCGCTGAGCGTCAGCGCGCCGTCCGTCCGGTTCACCATGGACGAGGTCCCCGTGGTGGCGGCCAGGCTGGCCGAGGTGGCCGCGCACCTGGCCGGCGAGCCCGGAGGCCACCGAACCGACCAGGCAGGAGGCTGACCCCGGTCCGCCCGTGGTGCAGGGGCGGGCGGCTCGGGCCGGCGCTACGGGCGCCGCGACGAGAGGACGAACCGACGGACGATGGTGAACACGACTCAGCCGCGCCTGCTGGTTCACTGCCGTGCAGACGTCGGCGAAGGCCCCGTCTACGACCCCCGCTCCGGCACGCTCTACTGGGTCGACATCCCGGCCGGACACCTGTGGCGCTGGGACCGCGCCAGCCGCGACGTCGCGTACCGCGAGATCGGTGAGCCACTGGGCAGTGTGGCGCTCATCGACGGCGGCGGGTTCCTGCTCGCCGGCCGGCGCGGCGTCCTCGTGCTGGCGGGCTGGAACGACCTCCCCGCCCTCTGGCAGCCGGTCGAGGCGCACCGTGCCACCCAGTTCAACGACGGCAAGTGCGCGCCCGACGGCCGGTTCGTCGCCGGCACCGCCGCGCACGACCCGCGATTCACCGGCGCTCTCTACCGCGTCGACCCCGACGGCACAGCGGCGGCGCTGTTCGACGGCATCGGCATGTCCAACGGCCTCGACTGGAGCCCCGACGGCCGCTGGTTCTACCACGTCGACACCATCGCGCAGAGCGTCAACCGCTACCGCTGGGACGGCGCCGCGGGTGTCCCGTCGGACCCCGAGCGGTTCATCGAGATTCCGTCGAGCGACGGGCTGCCCGACGGCCTCACCGTCGACAGCGAGGGCTGCCTGTGGCTGGCCGTCTGGGGCGCCGGCGAAGTCCGCCGCTACGCCCCCGACGGCCGGCTGCTGGGCGCCGTCGCCGTCCCCACCCCGAACGTCTCCAGCTGCACGTTCGGCGGCCCGCACCGCAATGAGCTCTACATCACGACGGCCGCCCAAGCCGCTCCCCAGCACGGCCGCCAGGGCCGCCTCGCCGGCGACGTCTTCGTCTTGACCACACCCGTTCGCGGCCAGCGCCGCACGCCCTTCCCCCGCCACGGCATCCCGCCGGAGCTGCTCGAGCACCACCCCTACGAACTGGACTGAGCGATCTGTTTCCATCTCCACGTGCGTGAGGGCACGAGGTGAGCATCGACGTAGTGATCGACCCGGCAGTGATCGCGTTGGTGTCGCCGTAGCCGGCGAGCGCGGTCAGCTCAGCCGGACCACGCCCAGGACCTTGTCGGCCAGCTCGATGACATCCGCGCCGATCCCGAGGTCGGGCACGACGGCGTTCGCCTCGAGCTGGGCGATGGTCGAGGCCCCGACCACGACCGAGGAAACGGCCGGATCGCGCAGGCACCAGGCCAGCGCCAACTGTGCCGGCGAGCAGCCGGCCTGCTCGGCGAGCCCCTGAAACTCCGCGACGGCGGCGAGCACCGACCGCGTCAGGTACCGGTCGAACATCCACCGGTCCGCGGGCCGGGCCGCCCGGCTCCCCGCGGGTGCGGCCGCGCCCGCGCGGTACTTGCCGCTCAGCACGCCGTGGGCCAGCGGGGCGAACGCCAGCACCCCGAGCCCGTGCCGGGCGCAGGCCGGCAGCACGCTCGCCTCGGGCTCACGCCACAGCGCCGAGTAGTGGGGCTGGTCCGACACCGGGACCGCCCACCGCTGCTCTCGGCAAAGGGCGACCACCTCGTCGAGCTGTTCCGCCGCCCACTCCGAGACGCCCCAGTAGAGCACCTTGCCCTGCCGCACGAGGTGGTCCATCGCCGCGGCGGTCTCCTCCAGCGGCGTCTTGGGGTCGTAACGGTGGCACTGGTAGAGGTCGATGTGATCCAGGCCGAGCCTGCTCAACGAGGCATCGGCCTGGGCCAGCACGTGCTTGCGCGACAGGCCGCGCAGCAGCGGGCCGTCGCCCATCGGCGAGAACACCTTGGTCGCGACCAGGTAGCTGTCACGCGGGAACACGGCAAGCGAGGCCCCGAGCACGCGTTCGGCCTCTCCCTCGTGGCCCTCCGGGTACACGTTGGCGGTGTCGAACAGGTTCACGCCGAGCTCGTAGGCGCGCCGAGTGCAGGCAACGGCGGCCGCCCCCGCCGCAAGCCCGCCGTGCGTGAGCCACGTGCCGAGGGTGATCTCCGACACCTCGATCCCCCACCGCCCCAGCTGCCGGTACCGCATGGGCGCCCTCCACGACGAGTCCCGGCCCGGCCGGTCCGGGCCCTGCCACCATTGCAGCGCCGGGCCCGGTGCCGTGGTCAGGTGCCGGTCTTCGCCGGACGGCGGGCGCCGCTGGAGCCAGTCACCAGATGGTCCAGCCGCCGTCGACGACGATCTCCGCGCCGGTGACGAAGCCGGCCTCGGGCGAGAGCAGGAAGTTCACCACCCCGGCGATCTCGTCGGGCCGGCCGAGGCGGCCCATCGGCGTGGCCGCGCTGAAGGTGCGGACCACCTCGGGATCGAGCGGCACCTTGCCGACGTCGACCATCCCGGGCGAGACGGTGTTGACCCGGACCCCCATCGGCGCGCCGGCCACGGCGAGCTCCCGCGACATCATGCGCACAGCGCCCTTGGACGCCGCGTACGACAGGTCGCGGACCGGACCGTCGGGCGTGTCGGCCGGCAGCCGGGGCTCGTAGAACGCGTTGTTGAGGGCCACCTTCCCGTACACGGAGGCGACGTTGACGACGGCGCCGCCGCCGGTCTCGCGCATGCGGCGCATCGCCTCGATGGCCAGGAACGCGGCCGCCTCGACGTTGAGCGCGAAGTTCTCGCGCCACCGGCCGACGTCCTGGGCGAACAGCGGCGCCAGGTTGGAGTCGCCTGCGTTGTTGACCAGCGCACGAAGCGGCACCTCCCATCCCTCGGCCGCCTCGTCGGCCGCCCGCAGGATGGCGATCCGGCCCTCGTCGGTCGTGACGTCGGCGGACACCACCGAGGCGGTCCCGCCCTGGGCGCCGATCAGCTCGCCGGTCTCCTTCAATGGCGCTTCGCGGCGTCCGGCCAGGAGGCATCGGTACCCGGCCTCGGCGAGCCGGACCGCCGTCGCGCGGCCGATGCCGCTGCCGGCACCGGTGACGATCGCGATGCCCGCCGCCGTCACGGGAGCCTCCGCACGGTGCAGGCCTTCTCCAGCAGCGCAGCGCTGCGGACGGCGTCGACCGCGGCCTCCGGCGGGACGAGGAAGGGGGTGCCGTCGGCCACCGCCGCGAGGAAGTGCTCGACCTCCAGGCGCAGCGCGCCCTCGACGCGGCCGTGCAGCGTGGGCCAGGAGAGGCAGTCGAGTTCCTCGGCGCCGTCGGCACCGAAGCTCGTGACGCCGTCGGAGCTCCACGCGGCCTGCGCCACGCCCCGTTCACAGTGCACCTTGAGGTCCCAGCGCGGCCCGGCGCTGTCGGGCAGCGTCCAGCCGGTGGCCAGGTGGAACGCGGCGCCGGAGCTCACCGTGCCCGTCGCGGCGAACGTGGCGACCCCGGACGCCGACTCCATCAGCTGCGCGCCGTCGACCTCGGCGACGACGCCGCCGGTGAGCCACTGGATCAGCTCGATGTCGTGGATGGCGAAGTGCCACAGCGGGTTCGTCGTGCCCGCGACCCGCTCCCCCAGCGACCGCTGGCCCCAGGTCGAGGTCGTCACCAGGACCGGCCGGCCCAGCCGGCCGGAGTGCACCGTCTCGGCCACCTGCACATACCGCGGGTAGAACCGGGTGATGTGGCCGGTCATCAGCCGCACGCCGCGCTCGGCGGCCAGCGCCACCAGGGCCTCGGCATCGGCGACGGTGGTGGCCAGCGGCTTCTCGACCAGGACGGCCGCGCCAGCGGCGATGGCGGCCTCGGCCGCAGGCCGGTGCACCGAGTCGGGCGTGGCGACGATCACCACGTCGGGCCGGGTCTCGGCCAGAGCGCGACCGAGGTCGGTGTAGGCCGGTACGCCTAGTTCGGCGCCGACGGCGGCGGCCACGGAGCCGGCGCTGTCGACGACGCCCGCGAGCTCGGCCAGCCGCGAGTCGCGCACCGTCCGCGCGTGCAGGCTGCCCATGAACCCGGCGCCTACGACGATCACCTTCATGATGCGACCCTCCCAGTGATCTCGGCTCGTGCGCCGGACGATCCGGCGGCCCAGTCGGCCACCCGCCCGGCGATGTCGTCGACGGCCACCACCGGCAGGGTGCCCGCGCCGGGGCCGAATCGGCCCAGGTCCTTCCAGCCGGCGCCGGACAGCACCAGCACGACGTCGGCGCCGGAGCCGATCCGGCCCGCTTCGACGTCGGCGATGAGCGCGGCCAGCGTCGTAGCGGCGGCGGGCTCGACGAACACGCCCTCGGCCGCTGCGAGAAGCCGCTGAGCGGCCAGGATCTCGGCGTCGGCCGGAGCCGTGCCCCAGCCACCCGATGCCGTCACCGCGCCCACGGCCGCGACGCCGTCCGGCGGGTTCGGCACCTGCAGGCCGGAGACCGTCGTCTCGCACCGGGTCACCAGCGGCTCCACCCGTACCCCTTGCAACACGTCGACGATGGGCGCGCACCCTGCCGGCTGGCAGGCCACGACGGACGCCCGCATGCCGCCGTGGGCCATCCCGCGCGCGACGGCGACCAACAGCCCGCCTCCGCCGGCGGAGACGTAGACGTGTGTGGCGGTGTCGGCCTGCTCGGCCAGCTCGTAACCGATGGTGTCCGCGCCCCGCATGCCGTCGTGGTTGAACGCGTGCGCGGTGATGCCGAGGTAGAGGTCGTGCCTCTTGGCCGCGGCCAGTACCTGGTCGACCAGCCCGGTGATGCGCTGCGTCGTCGCGTGGTCGCCGACACCGTCGACGCTCACGACGGCGGCCGCGTACGGCAGCAGCGGGACCCGCTTCTCCAGCGGAGCGGACGCGACCAGGCAGAGGAACCCGGGCAGCCCAGCCCGGGCCCCGTAGGCTGCCATCGCGACGCCCGCGTTCCCCGACGACGAGGCGATCCAGCCCCGCCGGCCCTGGTGCCGGGCCAGCGAGAGGGACATCGCGGCGATGCGGTCCTTGTACGACCCGGTCGGGTTCAGCGACTCCAGCTTCGCCGTCAGCCGGCCCAGGCCGAGCCGGCGGGCCAGCACCGGCAGGCCGATGACCGGGGTGTCGCCCTCGCCGAGCGTCACGAGCTCGCCCACTTCGGGCAGATCGGCCGCGAATCGGGCGAGCCCCCGCCCGCTCACGCGCCCGCTCCGTCGTCGAGGCCGGCCAGCGAGAAGAGCACGTCGCCGGCACGGGTGCGCGCCCGGCGGCGCAGGAACATCACCATGCCCGCCGCCGGCGCCGCCACGGTCTCGAGCAGCGTGCCGTCGTACCCGTGGAGGCGACCGATCTCGCCCCCGGCCGGGACGATGTCGCCCGCGGTGACCGTGCTCACGAAGAAGCCGTCGTGGCGCGACAGGACCCCCGCGTCGAGGTCGCCGCCGCCGTCGTAGACCCAGCTCGCCTCGGCGCGCAACGTCGGTCGCCGCGAGGGCCGTAGCAGCCCGAACTCCGCCAGCACGCCCAGCACGCCACGGGTGTAGGCCTCGAGGTGGTCGCCGCGGATGGCGCCACCGCCGCCGCACTCGGCGTAGATCGCCGGGATGCCGCGCTCGGCCGCCACGGACAGGCTTCGTCCCGGCGGCGTCCCCGAGTGCGCCCAGATCAGCGGGGCGCCGAACGCCGCCGCCGCCCGCCTCGACCCGTCGGCGTCGCCGGCGTCGCGGACGAAGCCGCAGAACAGCGGCATGCCGTAGGCCACGCCGGCCGAGTGCAGGTCGATCAGCACGTCGGCGCCGTCGATGACCGACTCGGTGATCGACGCCGCGACCTCGGCCGTGGGGCCGGTCTTCGGATCGCCGGGAAAGCAGCGCGCGAGGTTGCCGCCGTCGAGCGGGCCGGTCCGGCTGCCCGCCGCCCAGGCCGCCGCGTGGGCACGTGCGACCGCCCGCACCGTCCCGGCCAGCGGCGCGCCGGCCAGCTCGCGCACGACCCGGAGCACCGCGAGGACCCCCTCGTCCTCGTCGCCATGCACGCCGCCGAGCAGCGCGACCATCGGGCCCGCACCGCCGCGGACCGTCGTCAGCACCGCCCCGCCCGCCAGCGCCGTCTGATCCGTGGAGACCGTACCGAGCTCCATGTGCACCGCCCTCGGCTGTCATCGGCATGATCGAGAGAACGGCCGCCACGTTGAGCCATGGACCACCGCCATCTACCATACTGAAACACAGGTTCCATTCGTTGAACAACCGATGCCGCAGGCGAAACCCGCCACCATCGCGACGGCCATTCCCGCGCGAGACGATCGATACGGCCACGTACACCGCTCACTCCGAGAGGCGCGAACCCGCGTGACATGCAAACTGCTGGCACAGAAGGCGTTCTCCGGCATCGAGTCCGCGGCCGGCCGGCCGCGCGCACCCGAGGACTTCCGGCCCTACACCGACCTGATCGCGACCGACTGCATGCTCACGTTCGGCGTGCCTGCCGACACGCCGCTGGGGACGGCGTTGCACGGGCGCGCAGCCATCATCGACTTCTGGACGAGGCTCGCACCCGGGTTGTTCGGCGACGTGCACCTCGACGAGCCGCTCTCCTTCGTATGCGACACCCAGCGCGCCGTGGTACTGGGGCGCGAGAGCTACGACATCGTGCTGACCGGCCAGAGGGTCGAGGGCAAGGCCTTCACCGCCGTTCTCGAGTTTCGCGACGGCCTGATCGTCCGCGACCGACGGGTCTACGAGATGGCTGAGTTCATCGACGCACACCGTCACCACCGGAGTTCGGAGGCCGCCCGATGACCGATCCTGCCCAGTGGAGCCAAGAGCAGATCAACACCGGCCTGGCGCTGCGCGCGTGGTCGTACTACTACATCCACTCCTCCATCCGCGACACGACGACCTGCTACCAGCCACTGATCGACCTGTGCGCCGAAGACATCATCTGGTCCCACGACGGGCCGCGGGACGAGCGGGTACCCACCTATCCCGGCGTGATCCACGGAAAGCAGGCGCTGGCAGACATGCTGTCCTGGGAGGACGACATCGTCGGCGAACTGGACCTGCTCGACCCGATCGAGCGTCCGATCGAGTTCATCGCCGAGGGGAACCAGGTGGTCGCGTTGATCGCGGAGAACTACCGCATCAAGCGAACCGGCGCCGTCGTGCGCAACGATCTCGCCGTAGTCGTGATGGACTTCGAAGATCACCTGATCACCCGGATGCGGATCATCGCCAACCTGGCCGACTACATCGAGACCCATTTGGGCGTCGGCTGGTCCGTCCGCGCCTGACCGCAGCGCTCAGCCCGCCGTCAGTCCCATCGCCCGTTCCTGGATTGAGTTCAAGCCGATCTGGTGTCACGATGAGTGAAACACCGGTTCCATTTCCACCATCGGCTACCTGGCTCATTCCGGCACGTACTCACCGTGTCGCAACGATCACAGAGAACGGGAAGTGGTGCGTGACATGCGTGTACTGGTGACCGGTGCGGCGGGCAGGGTGGGCGCGAACATGGTTCGGCGCCTCGTGACCGCCGGCGCCGACGTCAAGGCCATGGTGTTACCGGGCGATCCGCTGCGCAGCAAGCTCGACCCTTTCCCCGACGTCGAGATCGTCGAGGCCGATCTCAGCGACCAGCCGGCCATCGACGCCGCGTGCAAGAACGTCACCCATGTCGTCCATCTCGCGGCCCAGCTGATCCGCAGCGACACCGCCGTCGACCGCTTCTACGACGTCAACGCGTTCGGCACCCTCCGGCTGCTGGAGGGCGTCGTGAAGGCCGGCGTCCCGATCGATCGGTTCGTGCTGGCCAGCTCCGACGGCACCTACCGCCCGGGGGCGCCACCCGCCGTGCCGCTGACCGAGGACTCGCCGCAGGAACCGGCCGACTACTACGGCACCGGCAAGCTGCTGGGCGAGTACATTCTGCGCAACCACGCCGCCCAGTACGCCATCCCGTTCGCCATCACCCGGTTCGCGACCGTCGTCAGCCCCGAGGAGGCCGGCGACATGTTCCGCCTCGACTTCTGGCGGCGAGTCCTGAGCTGGCAGGCGCTGGGCAAGGACTGCCACATCTGGCACCTCTTCGACGGCCAGCCAGACCTGGTCAAGATCTTCGATGCTCAGACCGGCGACGCGCCAGGTGACACCGCCGTGGGCTTGACCGGCCCCGACGGCATCCCGTGGACCCTCTCGATCCTCGACGTCCGCGACGCCGTGGACGGCCTCTACCTGGCACTCACCGAGCCCGAGGCCGTGGGCCACGCCTTCAACCTCGCCGCCGCCCGCCCCACCTCCCACGACGACGGCGCGGCCGCTATCGCCGACGCCTACGGCGTGCCGAAACTCATGGTCGAGATGCCGATGGCGCACCATCTCGAGCTCGACATCCGCCGCGCCCGCACCATGCTCGGCTTCGAGCCACAACGCGACTTCGTCCGAATGCTCGATTCGGCATGCTGATCCCCACCATGTCAGTCCGGCAATCCCCAGCACCCGTTGACACCGGTCGGGACCTACTCTAATTTCACTGAAACCGGCGTTTCATTTTCTTGGGTGTCCGCCGATGAAGATCGACAGGAGACTCGATATGAATGCGAGCTGGCAAAACGACAGGTTCGAGAGTCTCTGGCAAGACCGCGTCAGCCGACGTGAGCTTCTTCGCCGAGCCGGTCTGGGAGCGGCGGGCCTTGGGCTGGCGTCATTGGTCACATCTTGCAGCACCGGCTCCACCAACCAGGGGCCGACCTCCGGCGGCGACTCAGTTGTCTTCACCGCAGGCCAGACGAGCGCGTGGAACGGACTGGATCCCACCAGCCCACTCGAGGGAGCCATCGCCATCTCCACGCTATGGGGCGACCGCCTCTACCAACTGGACCCGTTCGCTCCTCGCACGGAAGTGCTTCCACAACTCGCAGAGGCCCTACCGGAGCAGATCGATCCGACCACGTACCGCATCGGGCTCCGGCAAGGTGTCAGTTTCCACAACGGAAGCCCTTTCACCGCGGGCGATGTCGTGTTCACGCTCCAGCGCTTGCTCGACCCGGCTGTCGGGGCTTTCAACACGCAGTTCCTCAACTTCATCGCCGGCGTGGCGGCCATCGACGACCACGCTGTCGAGGTCACGCTGAAGGCTCCGACCGCGTTGCTCGCCGAACGACTCACGATGGATCCTGTGCTCTCCAGCACAGTCGTCACGGAAGAACTCGCCCTGCAACCCGTGGGCACCGGCCCGTATCGGGTCGTCTCAGCTATTTCCGGCCAGGAGGTCACGCTCGAGCGCTACGCCGAGTACACCGGTGATCGCGAGCCCACCTACCAGCGGATCACCATCACCAACGTCGGTGACTCGACGGCACGGATCTCTGGTCTGCAGAGCGGGCGATTCAAGCTGATCGAAGACGTGCCGCCGAGCGCTAACGCTCAACTCGAGGGAGATGAACGCGTCGAGGTGGGTGTCGTCGACGGCTACGACTGCAGCCACATGCTCTTCCACTGCGGCAAACCACCCTTCGACGACCTGAGGGCCCGTCAGGCCGTATGCTTCGCGATCGACCGGGACGCGATCACCAGTACCAGCTTCTTCGGACACGCGAAGCCCAACTGGGACGGCTGGTTGCCGAGCCATCCCGACGCCACCCCACCGACGATCTCCTATCGTTTCGACCCAGATGAAGCTCGGCGGCTACTGAGCGAGGCCGGCCATGGCACCGGCCCCGTGCCAATGGACCTGCTGATCTCGGCAGGCAATAGTCAGATCGACTCGCAGATCCCCATCATCGAGCAGAACCTCATCGACGCCGGCTTCCAGCCCAACCTCCTGCCTGGCGAGCATGGCAGCCGAATCGCCATGGTCCAGGAGGGCCGCTACAGCGCCTGGCTCTTCAAGGGCGACCTGTCCGGTGCCTTCAGCCCAGCCTTGGACACCATGCTCCGGGCCCATTTCTTCGGCATTGTGCCCCGTGAGTTCATGCGCTGGGACGGGGCCGCCGACGCTGAAGCGCTGCTGGCAGAAGCCGCTGGATCGGCCGACGAGGCCGGCTATCGTCAAGCGCTGTCCGAGATTCTCGAACTCATCCAGGAGCAGGTACCCGCGCCGACACTCCATTCAGTCCAACGCATCACCGCATGGTCGTCGAGCCTCTCTGGCTTCCGACCGATACCCGCCGCCGGATTCGTCCTCGACGGTGTCCACGGCTGACGGCGCGCACCTTCAACAGCCCGCTACGGAAGGCCCCCTGATGGTCCTGCTCATCGCGGATCCCGAACTGGGCGACGACGATGTCACCGAACGTCGCCGCGCACGCCGAGCGACGTGGCCTTATGTGCTTCGTCGTCTCGCGATGGCGCCCCTGATCCTGCTCGGGGTCTCGCTCGCGATGTTCATCATGGTCGACCTCTCACCGAACGATCCGGTCACCGCGCGCCTCGGCATGCTCGCCGACGCCGAGGCGCGCCGCCAGTTCGCCGCCGAACACGGGCTCGACGACCCGCTGCCGCTTCGGTTCTGGCACTTCCTGGTGGACTTGGTGCATCTCGACCTCGGAGACGCCATCGTGCGATCGGAACCGGTCAGCACTCTCATCGGTCAGGCGCTCCCCGTGACCGTAGAGCTCATCGGTCTCTCACTGCTGATCTCGCTACCGGTGGCGGCACTCCTCGGCACAGCCGCGGCCTGGAAGGAGGGCCGCGCCACCGACCGCGTCATCAGCACGCTCGCAGCCTTCGCGCAGGCAACACCTGGCTTCTGGGCCGGCCTCGTCTTCATCCAAGTCTTTGCCGTGTCACTCGGCGTTCTTCCCTCCGGTGGCTACGTGCCGCTCTCCATGGGGTTCACGGCGTGGCTGACCTCGATGATCGGCCCGGCCCTCGTCCTCGCCATGGGCTTCGCGGCCGCCCTCACACGTATCGTCCGCGCTTCCATGGCCGATGAGTTGGCGAAGGACTATGTCCGCACCACTATCGGCGCAGGTGTCTCCTGGCCGGTCGCCCTCGGGCAGAGTGTGTTCCGGAACGCGCTGCTCGCTCCCTTGACCGTCGTTGGGATCTTCGTCGGAGCCATGATGTCCGTCGCAATCCTGGTCGAGGTGGTCTTCAACCTCCCCGGGCTGGGAACCCTTCTCGTCACCGGCATCAACCAAGGTGACCTCGCGGTCGTCAGGGGCGCCGCCTTGGTGGGGGCGACGGCGTTCGTCACGGTCAACCTGGTCGTGGATCTTCTCTATCTCGTACTTGCACCGCAGAGCGCGGAAGCGGGGACATCATGACCGCACAGAGCACGCTCGTCAGCGGATTCGAGGCCGACCCGCCGGGCCGGGGGTTCCCTCCGGCCAGCCGCTTACGCGGGCCCGTTGCCCACTGGAGCGCGTTGATCGTTCTCCTCGCCATGATCGTCCTGCTCGCCCTTCCGGCGATCTGGACCACCTCGCCCACGGCTCTGGATCCCTCCAACGCCCTCAGCCCGCCGAGTTTGGATCATCCATTCGGCACTGACCAGGTCGGCCGCGACATCGCTGCTCGTGTCCTGCACGGTGCGCGGCTGAGCGCGCTCGTTGCCGTCGCTTCTACTCTGATCGCCCTCGTGGCCGGGGGCATTCTCGGCGCTGCGGCGGCAACTGGTCCGCGCTGGCTCTCGGAGATCATCATGCGCGTGGTCGATGTGGGTCTCGCGTTCCCGGGCATTTTGCTCGCCATCGTCTTGGCCGCCGCGATCGGCCCACATCTCTCGACCACGATCATCGTGCTCGGCGTACTCTTCACTCCGCCCATGGCGCGGGTGATGCGGGCCCTGGTGTTCAAGGAGTACGGCGAAGATTATGTGCTGGCAGCCAGGCTCACCGGAACCAGTCGGCGACGTTTGGTCATCTTCCACATCAGCCGCAACATCGCCCTCCCTGTCACGGTCTTCATCACGATCACCATGGCCGAGGCAATCGTCGCGGAGGCGGCCCTATCGTTCATCGGCGCCGGGATTCGGCCGCCAGCACCGTCCTGGGGAAACATCATCCGCGATGGCTACACGATGATCAGCACAGGCGCATGGTGGATCTCGCTCTTCCCCGGCTTCGCCGTACTCGCAGCTGTCTTCGGCCTCAACCGTTACTCCGAAATGATCGGCAAGCATGTGCGAATGCGATGAGAGCGACGCACCGACACCAAAAGCGCCATGGACAACGTCACGCTTGCCCAAAAGTCCTCGATCCCGTCGTCTCGAGGCTCCAAGAGCGAGTTCGCGACCTCCAACCGTACGTCGACCTGCTGGTAGCGGATGTCGTGCTGAGATTCGGGGTCTCAATCGGTACGCCGATCCAGCGCGAGAAGAGCGTCACTGTCGGGCACGACGGAACGCCGTCGCATGGACCTCCGTGACGGGCTGATCGTCCGATTCCGGATCATCGCCATCTCAACGACTACATCGAGTCCCGTCTCGGACCAGGGTCCATGTCGCGGATGGCGGCGAGGATCCGTCCGGCCGAGTGCCCGTCCCCGAAGGGGGATCGTCTGTGGGCGGTCCTCGCGATGTGCGCCGGCTCCAGGGCCCGGCGGATTGCGGCGGCGATGTCCCGCGCCGACTCGCCGCAGTCGATGACCGAGGCGGCTCGGGGCCGGCCGTTCTGGCGACTGCCGATGTTCACCGTCGGCGTGTGCAGGGCCGGCGCCTCGACCAGGGCGCTCGACGAGTTCCCCACGACGACCGACGCGTGCTTCACAAGGCTCAGGTACACCGACTGGCCGAGCGACGGCATGGTCATGGATCGGTGCGGGTTGTCCGCGACATAGCGCTCGATGGGCGCGAACACTCCCGACCCGCCTTGGTCGACGTTGGTGCCGGTGAAGACGACGGTCGCGTCGGGGAAGTCGTCGAGCGCCTCCAGCAGACCCTCGATGCCCTCACGGCTCCCCCGCGGATCCGCGGTGGCCGGGTGATAGGTGACAACGAACAGCGGATCGTTCAGCTTCAAGCGCAGAACGTCGGCGAGCTCGGCGCGGGAGAGAAACGACATCGTCCGCACCGTGTCGAGGCCCGGTGCGCCGAAGGCGTGCACGCGAGCCGGGTCCTCCCCCATCCGGATCACCCGCTGCCGGAACTCCTCGTTCGACGTGAAGTGCAGCTGGGCGAACTGCGTGATCGCATGCCTCACCGAGTCGTCCGTCGAGCCGTGCGAGAGCTCGCCCCCGCCGATGTGGGCGACCGGCAGCAGCCGCAATGCGGCGGCGACGGTGACGGCCAGCGCCTCGTAGCGGTCGCCCAGAACGACGAGGATGTCCGGCCGCAGGCGGTCCAGCGCGTCGGCATAGCCGATCAGACCCAGGCCGAGCGACTTCGCGACCGCCGTGGGCGAGTCAGATGCCAGCACGACGTCAACCCGCTCGTCGACCCGGAAGCCGTCGGCCTCGATCTGGTCGACCGTCGAACCCTGGGAGCCCACGAGATGACCGCCGGACACGAGCAGCTGCAGGTCTATCTCCGGGTCGCGGTGGAGCTTCTGGATGAGCGGGAACAGCGGCCCATAGTCGGCCCGGGAGCCCGTGAATACACAAATCCGCCGCATGTGGTCAGCCGGTCCGTGTTCCGGCGAGGTCGGTCTCGCCGACCGCCGCATCGACGATGGCCGCGAAGTCTCGAGTCGGTGCGTAACCAAGCCGCTGGGCCGCCTTCTGGTGGGACACCGCGAAGGCGAGCGTCACCGGGAGTTCGACGGTGACCGTGTCGAGGTCGAACCGGCCGGCCATGACGGCAGCACCCTCGGTGAACGTCGTGGTCCGCGGACCGACGACGTTGAACGCCTGGTTCGCGGCATCCGAACGGTCGACGACGAGCAGCAGCCCGTCGGCGGCGTCGCGGACGTCGGTGAGGTGGATCGCCCATGACGTGCTCGCCGGCCCGGTGAGCGCGACGGCGGGATCGTCGTCCCGCTTCCCTACGGCCTCGTCCAGGACTCTGCTCAAGTCGGACCGGTCTGCGAACAGCGGCCACAGGTTGCCCCGCCGCCCGGCCTGGTGCTGCGCCGCGAGGAACGCGCGGGCCCAGCTCAGCCGGAACAGCGGCAACACCTCGCGGGGCTCCACCACAGATCCCAGCCGGACGATCGAGTGCTCGAGCCCGTACAGCTCGCCCCAGTTCCGCACCACCTGCTCAGCAAGCACCTTCGAGGTGCCGTAGTAGTCGCCCGGCAGCTGCGGGTGCTCCTCAGTGATCGGGGTGAAGCGCGGTCTGGCCGGACCGTAGGTGTTGTCGGTGCTGGCCAGGACGAATCGGCGCACCGTCCCGCCTGCCACGGCGGCCTCGAGCAACCGGACGGTGCCGAGGACGTTGCCGTCGAAGAACTCGTCGATCGGCAGGTCGCCGGGCACCATCCGGGCCGCCAGGTGCACGACCACGTCGACGCCCTCGACGGCCCTGGCGAGGGCGCCGGCGTCGGCCAGCGACGCCTCGACGATCTCGACCTCGCGGGCCAGCGCCGGGCGCAGCGCATGCCCGCCGGGGCGCACCGTCCCCCGGACCGTGTGACCGGCCGCCAGCGACCGCGCCGCCAGTTCCGTGCCGACACGGCCCGCCACACCAGTGATCAGGATCTTCATCGCGTGCCAGTCCTCTCATGTCCAGGGGTCACCACGCCGACCAACCGCCATCGACCACCCATTCGGCGCCGGTCACGAACGAGGCATCGTCGGATGCCAGGAACTCGACGACGGCAGCGATCTCCTCGGGCCGGCCGAGCCGGCGCAGGGGCGTCGCACGAGCGAGGCGAGCGGCATTGTCGGCACGGACGGGACGTTCCGGCGTCTTGATCATTCCGGGTGAGACGGTGTTGACCCGGACGTTCCATTGCCCGGCCACGATCGCGAGCTCCCTGGTCAGCGCTGCCACAGCGCCCTTGGAGGCGTGGTACGCCGGTGACCGCATCGGTCCGCCGGGGCTCTCCTGCGGATACGTTCCCTCGTAGAAGGCACTATTGAGACCGAGCGATCCGTAGATCGAGCCGATGGTGACGACGGCGCCTCGGCCCTGTTCCCTCATGCGTCCGATCGCCCAGCCCGACAGCAGCGCCACCGCGACCAGGTTGGTCTCGAGCTCCGCCCGCCACGTGTCCGGCGACTGCTCGAACAGCGGCATCGCGCTGGACCGCGCCGCGCAGTTGACCAGGAGGTCGAGCCGCAGCGCCATGGTGGACCAGCAGCCGATGAGCGCCTCGCGTCCGTCGACGGTGGCGAGATCGCAGCAGATCGTCTCGACCGGCTCAGACGGCGGACCGGCCAGGGCCGCGGTCTCCTTCAGGTCGTCCTCGTCCAGGCCAGCGATCAGGCACCGCCAGCCGTTCCGTGCGAGCCGAAGCGTGATCGCCCGGCCGATCCCCCGGCCACCGCCGGTGATGATCGCGACCCTCGGCAGACCACCCGCTCCGTCCCATTCCACTCTCATGACGCCGCCAGTGCCGAGGTGAGGGATGCGACGACGGTGTCCTGGTCGCGCTCGGAGAGGTGCGCGGAGCTGGGCAGGGACAGGCCGCGGCGGTACAGGTCGTCCGCCACCCCGCCGCCGATCCGGTCCGCGGCGCGGTAGGGGCGCTGGTCGTGCAGGGGCGGCCAGAGCCGCCGGGCCTGGACCCCGTCGGCGGCGAGGGCGGCGACGATCTTCTCCGGATCGAGGCCGGGGTCGTCGAGGAGGACGGAGTAGAGCCAGAACGTCGGGTCGGCCCATGAAGCGACCGGCGGGGCGGTCACCGGGGCGGACCGCAGCGCGTCCCGGTACCGGGCGGCCACCGCGCGTTTCGCCGCCACCTTCGCCGGCAGCTGCTCGAGCTGGGCGGTGGCGACGGCGGCGGCGATGTTGGTGAGCCGGTAGTTGTAGCCGACGTCGTCGTGGCGGTAGTGCTCGCCGTCGACCTTGGCCTGGGTGGTGAGGTGGGCCGCGGTAGCGGCGCGGTCGCCGT
Organism: Jiangella ureilytica; assembly: GCF_004348545.1. Lineage (GTDB taxonomy): Bacteria > Actinomycetota > Actinomycetes > Jiangellales > Jiangellaceae > Jiangella > Jiangella ureilytica. The sequence goes on from NZ_SMKL01000006.1 coordinate 74,154, forward strand.
CGGCGGTGACGATCATCCCGCCGCCACCCGCGGTGATGATCTTGTTGCCGTTGAACGAGAAGCAGCCGAGGTCGCCCGCCGTGCCGACCTGGTGCCCGGCCAGCTGACCGGCCGTCCACGAGGCGCCGAGCGACTCCGCCGCGTCCTCGACGATGTCGATCCAGAAGCGGTCGCGCAGATCGAACAGTGGCTCCATGCGGGCTGGGTGGCCGAGCACGTGGACGACCTCGACGACGTCGGGAATCGGCCGGCCGAGCCGGGCCCGGCGCACCACCTCGTCGTGGAGCAGCTCGGTGTCCATGTTCCAGGTCTGCGGCTCGCTGTCGACCAGCAGCAGGTCGGCGCCGGTGTAGTGGGCGGCGTTGGCCGAGGCGATGAAGGTGAAGTCCGAGACGGCGACGACGGTTCCGGGCCCGGCGCCGGCGATGCGGAGGGCGACGTGCAGGGCGGCGGTCCCGCTCGCGCAGGCGACGGCGTTCGGGGTGCCGACGGCGGCCGCGAGCTCGCGCTCGAACCGGCCGACGAACGGCCCGGCCGACGAGACGAAGCCGGTGTCGACGCACTCGCGCAGGTAGCGCGCCTCGTTGCCGCCCAGCGACGGCTCCGCCAGCGGGATCATCGCTGGTACCTCGCCGCCCGCTCGAGGTCGACGCGCGGGGCCAGCCAGGCGGCCGTGGCCGCGAGCCCGTCGCGCAGTGACCAGCCGGCCTGCCAGCCGAGCTGCTCCTTGGCCCGGCTCGGCTCGGACAGCAGCAGCTGCACCTCGCTCGCCTCGGGCCGCACCCGCTCCGGATCGGTGACGGCGACGGCGTCGACGCCCGTGACCGCGCAGCACAGCTCGAACAGCTCGCCGATCGAGACCGACTGGCCGGTGCCCAGTTGCACGAGCGAGCCGGGCGCCAGGTCCGAGAGGGCCATGCGGATGAACCCGTCGACGGTGTCGCTGACGAAGGTGAGGTCGCGGCGAGGCGAAAGGCTGCCGAGCCGCACCTCGCTCGCACCGGCGAGCAGCTGGCCGAGGATCGTGGGGATGACGGCGCGCGCGGACTGCCGCGGCCCGTAGGTGTTGAACGGCCGCAGGACGAGCACGTCGACGCCGAACGAGCGGGCGTAGGCCTGGCACAGCTGGTCGGCGGCGATCTTGGAGGCGGCGTACGGCGACTGGCCGCACAGCGGGTGCGTCTCGGTGATCGGCACCGACTCGGGCGTGCCATACACCTCGCTGGTGGACGTGCTGACCATGCGCACGTGCCCGGCGTCGCGGACGGCCTCGAGCACGTTGAGGGTGCCGGTGATGTTGGTGTCGACGAACGACTCCGGCGCCTGGTAGCTGTACGGGATCGCGACCAGCGCGGCCAGGTGGAACACGATGTCGGAGTCCTGCACCGCCCGGCGCACCGACCGGGCGTCGCGGATGTCGCCCAGCTGCAGGTCCATGGCCGCCAGCTGATCGGCGCCGAGCTCGTCCAGCCAGCCGTAGGAGCCGTTGGAGTTGTAGACGCAGAACGCGCTGACGGACGCCGCCTCGCGCAGCAACCGCTCGACCAGGTGGCTGCCGATGAACCCGTCGGCGCCGGTCACCAGGACCCGCCGGCCGGCCAGCCCGCTCGTCATGCGGTGATCCGGCCGCGCCGCAGTCGCGTCTCCTTCGCCGGGATGCCGACGACGACGGAATCGGCGGGGACGTCCTTGGTGACGACCGCGCCGGCCCCGACGACCGCGCGGTCCCCGACGACGACATCGCCCAGCACGATGCAGCCGATGCCGAGCATGACGTCGTCGCCGATGACAGCCCGGGCGCCGACGGAGGCGCCGCCGGCCAGGAGCACGTGGTCACCGATGCGGGAGTCGTGTCCGGCGAACGTGTTGACCTCCATCATCACGTGCCGCCCGACCTGGGCACCGGCCACGACGTGCGCCGTCTCGAAGATCAGCGAGCCGGCGCCCACGCTGGTGTGCAGTCCGATCCACGCCGCCGAGTGCACGAGGGTCGCGGGCTCGCGTCCGTACGAGGCCGCCAGATCGGCCAGCCGGCGCCGCGCCGTGGGCAGCCCGACGCCGATGACGTAGCGGGCGTCGAGCTCGGCCAGCTGGTGGTCGCCGCCGAGCACCGGCACGCCCCAGACGTCGGGTTCGTCGACGCCGTCGTCGAGGAAGCCCAGCAGCTTGTACGTGGAGGCCTGCTGCTCCACGTCCTGGGCGAGGCCGATGATCTGGCGGCCGAGGCCGCCGGATCCGAGGATCACCAGTGGGCGCACGCGAGTCGTCCTTCCGCCGGGAAATGCTCTCTGACCAGCGCTGTCGATTGTGGTTCGCCCGGCCTGCCCGGGGCAGGGGGCGCGTTACGGCCCGGCCGGCCAGGCCACCGTCGCGTGGCCCGGCGCGCACAGCTCGCCGCGTTGGTCCCGCTCCTCGAGCCGCAGCTTCGCGACGCACTCCCCGGGCGCGTCGCGCACCGCGACGACCTCACCCGTCACGACCAGCTCGTCGCCGGCGACGGCGATGCCGCGGTTCCGCCAGCCGAAGGCGCGCAGCGTCGCGTCCGGCCCGGCCCAGGCGAGGACGGCGTTGAGCAGGACGCAGCCGTGCAGGTGCGACTGCACGAGCACGTCCGGGTACCCCTCGGAGCGCGCGTAAGCGGCGTCGTAGTGGATGCGGTGCGCGTTCCAGGTGACGGCGCTGAACCGGAACAGCCGCACAGTGCTGGCGCGCAGCCGGTACGGCGGCAGGGCCACGCCGGGCACGACATCCGTCGCTACGGTCACGGCGCTCACCTCGCGATGAAGGTCTCGTCGCACGTCACCAGCGGCCGGTCGGAGCCGTCGGCGAACACGCGGCGCACCCGGAGGACCAGCAGGTCGCCGGAGCGGCCGGCCTTGTGGCGGACGTCGGTGAGCGTGGTGTGCTCGACGACGTGGTCGCCGGCCCGGACGGGGCGGTGGAACTCCAGGTCCTGGCCGGCGCCCATGAGCCGCAGTCCCTCCAGCGGCAAGCCACGGGTCTCGTCGGTGCCGGACCCGTCCGGTCGCAGCTCGGCCTCCGGCGGGCCGGGCGACCACCCCATGACGGAACTGAGGTACAACGGCGGCGCCTGTCCGTCCGGCGGCAGCGCGCTACCGGAGGCCAGCGCGAACCGTTCGAGGTCGCGGGCCGCCAGCGAGCCGAGGTCGCGGCGCCGGGTCACCCCGGTCTCGGCGGCCAGCCGCCGCGCGGCCGCCGCGATGGCGCCGTCGCCACCGGTCCTGACGCCGTCGCCGCCGGTCGTGATGCCGTCGCCGTCAGTCATGGGCGGCCTCGCCCAGGAGCTCGCGGGCGATCATCCAGCGCTGGATCTCGCTGGTCCCGTGGCCGATGCGCCACACCCGGACCTGGCGGTAGAAGCTCTGGATCGGCAGCTCGCGCGTGTACCCCAGGCCGCCGAGGATCTGCAGACACCGGTCGGTGACGCGCTGCGCCATCTCGGTGGCATAGAGCTTGGCCATGTACGCCTCGCTGGTGATCGTCCGGCCCTCGTCGGCCAGCCAGGCGGCCCGGTAGACGAGGAGCCGAGCCGCCTCGAGCTCCGTCACGGAGTCGGCCAGCATCCACTGCACCGCCTGCCGCGACGCGATGGGCCGGCCCCAGGTCCGGCGCTCCTTCGCCCACTCGACCGCGATGTCGATGCAGCGCCGCGCGATGCCGAGCTGGAAGGCGGCGATCTTGAGCCGGCCGTGCGTGAGCTGCTCCGTCGCGAGCCGCCAGCCGCCGCCCACCTCGCCGACCCGGTTGGCGTCGGGCACCACGCAGTTCTCGAACGACAGCTCGTGCGGGTCCCAGTCGTCGCCCATGGTGGGGATCGGCCGCGACCGCGTCAGACCCGGGGTGTCCATGTCGACGACGAAGCAGGTGACGCCGCGCGAGCCGAGGTCGGGGTCGACGGTGGCGAAGAGGATCACGAAGTCGGCGCGCTCGGCGTAGGAAATGAACGTCTTCGTGCCGTTGATCAGCCAGTTGTCGCCGTCGCGGACGGCCCGCGTGCGGACGGCCGCGACGTCCGACCCGCCGCCCGGCTCGGTGAACGCGTAGCAGCAGCGCAGGTCCTCCTTGATGATCGGATAGACGTACCGGTGCCGCTGCTCCTCGGTGCAGGCGTACAGCACCGGCTCGGGGCTGCCGCCGAACTCGAACATGGCCGGGTGCCGGAACAGCTCTTCGCCCACCAGGCAGGCGCCGAGCGTGCCGATGCCTTGACCGCCGAGCTCCTCGGGCACGTCCAGCGCCCAGAGGCCCTGCCGCCGGGCCCGGTGCTCCAGCTCGGTGCGCAGCTCCGCGGGGAACCGGCCCTCGAGCAGGAAGTCGCGCTCGAGCGGCATCAGCTCGCGTTCGCGGAACCGGCGGACGATGTCGACGAAGTCACGCAGGTCGTCGGGGATGGTGAAGTCCATCAGCGCAACCGCCAGCTCTTCCGTGAGGTGGGCATGATGTCGTCGCCCTCGTTGTCGTGGGCGAGGTAGACGGAGAACAGGTTGATCGACGACGGTGTCAGCAGCCGGTCCGCGAGCCGATCCGGATCGACGGTCACCAGCCGCTCGTGCGTCACTGTCGTGCCGGCCCAGGTCTCCTGCCAGGGCGGCTCGACCGGCGTCAGGAGCGACATCTGGGCATCCGCGGTGGCCGCGTGCTGCAGCTCGCGATTCGACCGGATGATGGAGTACCCGCCGTTGAGCAGAAAGAAGATGCTGATGTTGCCGTCCACCCGGCCGTGCTCGTGCCGTAGCTGCTGGGCCAGGCTCGGCAGTGACGACGGCACCAGGCGGGCGGCCCCGTCGCCGATGAAGCCCAGCACGTTGCCCGGCCGGGTCAGCGCGATCGACGGGATGGCCTGCAGCGCGTCACCCATCAGTGCCCGCCCGTACCAGCCGGAGAACCCCGGCCCGGTGCGCGCGAGGTTGCGGATCGCCGAGATGCCGCCGCGGCCGACGTCGTAGAAGCCGGTGTACTCGTAGCCGTGGCCCGTGATGAGGCCGCGCAGGACGCCGTCGACCGCGGTGAAGAAGTGCTCGTGGCTCATGGGCACCGACGGGACCGCGGCGAGCGGGTCGCCGGTGGCCCGCCGGGCCCGGGCGATCGCCTCACGCCGCGCCCGCACCACCCACTCGCCCGGGGCGACCCGCGGCGCCAGCCGGCGCAGGAATGACGACAACTCCTCGACCACCGGAAGGTCGGTGAAGGGGGCGACGTGCGCCGGGGTGTCCGTGACCTGCACGATCCGGCAGTCCTGGTACAGCACCTTCTCCGGGTACGGCGTCGCGAGGTCGGTGATGCGGCTCTTGAGGAAGAACAGCGCATGGTCGCCGTGACCCAGCCGCTTGCCGCCGGGGTGCAGCAGGCTCCAGACCTGTGGCGAGCACCCGTAGATGCTCATCGTGCCGACGAACTCCTCGACCTCACGACCCTGGTGGTAGCGAGCGACGGTTCCCGGCCGTCCGAGCGAGTCGACCAGCGCGATGCCGGCCCGGTGGGCGAGCTCGTAGACCAGCCCGCGCTCGTCCTCGGTCAGGTTGCCGCACTGCCAGACGACCGGACCCGGCTCCTCGTTGAGGATGCGGGCGACGGCGTCGACGGTGTCGTCGTCGGCCCGCGGGTGCGCGGCCGCGACCGTGACCTTGGGGATGTCGATCGGGCCGTCCATCCGCAGGATCGACGGGGCCGTCAGCAGGACCACCGGTCCGCTGCGGCGGTGGTACGCCCGGAACGCCGTCGCGAGGTCCTCGGCCAGCCGCTCCGGCTCGGTCAGGTAGAAGCACGGCAGGCCGCGGGCGGCGAACACGGCCCGGGCGTCCTCGTCGTCGTGGACGGTGCCCTGGAAGGGCTGCCAGCCGCCGGGCGCCGTCTCGCCGAAGACGATGAACCCGCGCGCCTGCGAGTCGCGCAGGTTGGCCAGAGTGCCCTTGAGCTCGTCGACCATGCCGGCGGTCGCGACCAGCAGGAACGGCGCCTGGTCGAGCTGCCAGCGGGCCAGCGCTCCGCACGCGAGGCTGTGCTCGTTGGGACCCCGCAGGACGGGGTGGCCGGCCTGCCGGGCGATCGTGGTGGCATCCTGGATGAGCTTGGCGGGCAGCGTGCCGGTGAAGAAGTGCAGCGCCCAGCTCGGACCCGACTGCGCGGTGAGGAAGTCCGTCAGGGCCAGTGCCAGCGTTCCGGCGCGCTCGGTGTCCGGCAGCAGCGCGCGCTGGTTGACGTGGCGGGCCTGGACCAGGTCGGTGAACGCCGTGAGCATCTCGGCGGCCAGCACCCAGTCCTCATCGGGCAGGCTCCGCGACGTGCACACCGTCCGCGAGTAGACCTGGTCCTCGTCCACCTCGTCGTAGACGACGACGGAGTACGGCGAGACGCCGATGCCCAGGTGCTGGCGCAGCTTCGCCAGCGTCTCGACGACGGTGTCCAGCCGGCCGCCGACGTCACCGCCGGTCACCGCCGTCGTGGCGTCGACCAGCAGGAGCACCGTCGGTGCGGCGGTCCACGGGCGCGGGCCGTCACCGGGCTCCGTCGTCTGCGGGGGCAGCACCTGGCGCAGCCTGTCCTCGACCAGGCTGAGGCGGGCCACCTCGACCAACTCGACCCGGGCCTCGGGCAGCGCCTCGTCCAGGTAGGTGTTCGCGCGTTCCGCCAGTACCTGGGCCGGCTCCGGCCAGGCGGTCGGGAACACGTCCTTGTCCAGCGCGCCGGCGAACCAGCGGTTCGCGCCCGCCAGCTGGCCCAGCGCCGCCGCGGCGGTGGCGTGGAAGGCCGGGCTGCTGCTGACGATCGCGACGTACAGCTCCTGCGTCATCGCGCGTTCCTCTCGCCGTCGCAACTCACTGATCTGGATCAAGCACCAAGCCCACCTGCAGCGACCCTTGGAAGGCAGAGGACGAATTCAGGCAGGCCGCCTGCGTGCGCGGACATGAGGCCTCAACACCGTGATACGATCGAAACTGCCATTTTATTTAATGGAATATCGCTCAGATACGTGCTGCTCCGGCTCAGCAAGAGGGGATTCCAGTTGGGGCCAGATCACGACGACGTACGCGGACAGGTCTCGCCGGGCTTCGAATCGGTGCGAGAGGCCTTCGGCGCGCACCGGTCGGAGGTGGGTCGCGGAGGCGCAGCCTTTGCGGTGTTCCTCGATGGAGCCCTTGTCGTCGATCTCTGGGCAGGCCGGGCTGGAGGCCGGCCATGGGACGCCGATACTCGAGGCGTCCTCATGTCGGCCACCAAGGGCGTGACCGCTGTCGCAGCTGCAAGGCTCAGTGAGCTCGGGCTCCTCGACATCCATGCCCCGGTGTCCAGGTACTGGCCAGAGTTTGCCGCGAGCGGCAAGTCCGACGTCACGGTCGAAGAGCTCCTGACCCACGCGGCTGGGCTCATCGACATCCCTCACCACGACGAGATCGTGGGCCCCAACGGGGAGGGCTGGGAGAAGTCACACGAATTCGTCGACCGTCTGGCCCGCGCCTGTCCGCGCTGGCGGCCAGGGTCACGCCACTCTTACCACGTCCTCACGATGGGTTGGCTCGTCGGCGAGCTCATTCGGCGCATCACCGACACCTCCCTTGGCGCGTTCATTCGCGAGGAGATCGTCAAGCCGCTCGACATCGACCTCGCCCTGGGAACGCCCATCGCCCAGCAAGGCGTTGTCGCGCAGGTCATCCTACCGGACACGATGCCTCGAGACGTCGCTGCCATCTGGGGCGACAAATTCGCCGATCCGTCATCGCCGGTGGCGCAGGCCCACCTCGCCATAGCCGGAAGTTGCTTCGTCACGAACGATGCATTCTTCGCGCCGAGAATGCTCGAGATCGAGCAACCCGCGCTCAACGCCACCGGCACAGCACGGGCGCTTGCGACTCTGTACGGCGCCCTCGTGTGCGGGGACATCCCGCCCCCACACGGTATCTCGGATGCCACCGTTTCTCTGTATTCCAGTGAGCGTAGGCACGGCCCGGACCTCGTGACAGGCGTGGACGCGAGATGGGCCCTTGGGTTCATGAGACCGGTGCGTCAGCCGGATGGTTCAGCCGCCGACTGGGGCCGGGAAGACCGCTCGTTCGGACACACTGGATTCGGTGGCCAACTCGGCTTCGCCGACCCAGTGAGCAGAATCGGTGTCGGCTTCGTTCGAAGCCACCTCTCGTGGTCCTCGCCCCTCGGCGCTCACCTGATCCGAGCGACCTACGAGTGCCTTGACCGCTTGCCCCAGCGCCAGCAGGCCCGCAGTCGGCGTCAGGAGTCCGCAAGGGAAACCATGCGTAGCAATTGACCCTTGGTCTCCCCAGCAAACTCCTCGGCCTCTTCCGCAGAGAACTGAGCCGAAGGATACGAGCACCTGATGTTGAGCTGCCCAGCATACGTGTACACCGAGTACTCAGGAAAAGCTGCCGGGGAAGCGAGCGGGGCGGCGGTTCGGAACACGCTGCGTAATGTGATGTCAGTCGGATGCGCCAACTCTGGCATTACTCCCATGTTGCTGATGATCATTTGAGCGATGCGTGGCTCGAGCTCCGTTTCGATCGATGACAGCAACATCGACGACAAATCGACAGGCCGCACCTCGCGGCGCGCCAGGGCCGCATCCAGCTGTTGCTTCACCGCGCGCCCGACCTCTGCGGGAGCGTCTCGTCTCGCCACCGCCACCTGACCTAGGTGGACACCGAGAAGATTCGTGGTCTCGCTTACCCCGACGGACGGTGCGACTCGATCTCGGAGATCCACGGCAGTCCAGCAGCCCATCGATGCCGCGCTCGATCGGCCGTCCCGGCGACGCAGCGCGACGAGAATCGCGCCGCTGACGAGTGCGTGAACCGTGAGGTTCAGGGAACGCCCGGTCTTGATCAGTTCGGCGGTCACGCCCTCGGACAAGCTGATATATCGATCGACGAGCACGCTTGCCTGGGCAGGTTCCAGCGCCAGACCCGGACGTGCCGGCTCAGTGACGCCCCATCTCTCCTCAAGCAGTTCAAGCGGCGGTCGAGGGAGGCCCGAGTTTACCTCGACGGAGGTTGCCTTGCCGGTACCGATATCGGTATACAAGCGCCAGAGCTCCCCGAACATCACCATCGTGGCGTGGCCATCGGCCACCGCATGATCGGTCCGTAGACCTACGTAGCCGACCTCGCGTCCTTGGATGATGATCAACCGAACCACGCTCTGCTCAGGTGTCCACTGCCTGTCGGCCTCTTCTCGCAGCGCGGCCATTCCTCCTTCACGGAAGGTGACTGATGGCTGACCATTGAGCGGAATGCTCAGGAGATGCTCGGTTCCCATCGAGCGAATCTGGGCGCGAAGAACGGGAAATTCAGCACAGAGCAGGTGGAAGGCACGTGCCATCCTGTCTTCATCCAGGCTGCCGGAAAATTCTGCGAAATAGGTCAGAGCAGACCGCAATTGAACTTCGAGCTCGTCCAGGGGTCGTTGCATCGCCACTGCGCTTCCCATCGTCAGCTATGTGCCCGCATAGTCGTGGAAGCCGCGGCCAGTCTTACGGCCCAGCAGGCCGGCGTCGACCATGCGCCGCAGCAGCGGCGGCGGCGAGTAGTGGGGCTCGCGAAACTCGTGGTGCAGCGACTCCCCGATGGCGCTGACGACGTCCAGGCCCACGAAGTCGGCCAGCGCCAACGGGCCCATCGGGTGGTTGCAGCCGAGCATCATGGCGGTGTCAATGTCGGCGGCGGTCGCGAAGCCGGACTCCAGCATGCGGATCGACGACATCAGGTACGGGAACAGCAGGGCGTTGACGATGAACCCGGACCGGTCGCGGACCCGCACCACCTGCTTGTCCAGCACGCCGGTCAGGAACGACTCCACCCGCTCGGTGCAGCCGCGGTCGGTCAGCAGCGACTCGACCACCTCGACCAGCGGCATCCGCGTCGCCGGGTTGAAGAAGTGCGCGCCCAGCACCCGGTCCGGCCGGTGGGTCACGCAACCGAGCTTCATCACCGGGATCGACGACGTGTTCGACGCCAGCACGGCGTCCGGGCTCTCGACGACCTTGTCGAGGGTCGCGAAGATCTGCGTTTTCGTCTCCTCGTCCTCGGGGGCGGCCTCGAACACCAGCTCGCGGTCGGCGAGCTCGCTCAGGTCCGCCGTCAGCACGACGCGGCGCCGGGCCCGCTCTGCGTCGTCCTTCGTCAGCGTGCCGCGCTGGACGGCCCGCGCGAAGGCGTCGTCGAGGCTGCGCCGGCGCGGCTCGACCGACTCCGGCTGGCTCACGGCGACGACGACGTCGAGCCCGGCGGTGGCGCACGTCTCGGCGATCCCGCGGCCCATCACGCCGCACCCGACGACACCGACCCTGGTGATGGGGGCTGTGCTCGAGGTCGTCATGCCGACCACCGCAGCAGGCAGGTGCCGATGGCCATGCCGCCGCCGAACCCCGCCAGCAGCACCAAATCGCCGTCGGCGATCCGGCCGGCACGGTTGGCCTCGTCGAGTGCCACCGGGATGCAGGCGCTGCCGACGTTGCCGTAGCGCTCGAGCGTGCGATGGGTCCGTGCGCCGTCCAGGCCGGACTTCGCCACCAGGTCGTCCAGCAGGTTGCCGTTCGGCTGGTGCGGCACGAAGTGGTCGACGAGTGCACGTTCGACCCCGGCGCCGGTCAGCAGCGCGTCGATCGCGGGCGGGACCTCGTCGAGCACGAAGTCGCTCACCGCGTGGCCGTCCATCGCGAACCAATGCTGGCCCGCCGCGACCGTGGCGCTCGACGCCGGCAGCCGGCTGCCGCCCGCGGGGACGCGGATCAGCTGGTGCGCGTCGCCGCGCGTGTGCAGGCCGACGCCCAGCACGCCGCGGCCGTCCGGAACGCCGCCTACGACGACCGCGCCGGCTCCGTCGGCGAACAGCACCGCCGTCCTCCGATCCCCGGCGTCGAGGATGCGCGAGTACACGTCGGCGGCGATCACCAGAGCGCGCGCACCCGGGTGCGCGGCGAGCAGCCCGCGCGCCACCGCGAGCGCGTAGACGAAGCCGCTGCACACGGCGTTGAGGTCGAGGCAGGCCGCGCCGCGGGCGCCGAGCAGGTCCTGCACCAGGGCCGCCGTCGGCGGCTGCGGCGAATCCGGCGTCGACGTCGCGACCAGCAGGTAGTCGAGCTGCGCGGCGTCGACGCCGGCGTCTTCGAGGGCGTTCCGCCCGGCCTCCGCTGCCAGATCCGACGTGGCCTGCTCCGGCGCCGCGTACCGGCGCGTCCGGATCTGCGTCTTCTTCTCGATCCACTCCGGCGCGACGCCCGCCAGGGCCGCCACCTCGGCGTTCGGGACCTCACGAGCGGGCAGACAGGACCCGGTTCCGAGGATCCCCACGGGCTGTGGTGTCGCGGCCACCCATCCTCCAGCCGTCGAGTCGTTTCGCTGACGACTCCAGGCTGTCCGGCCGCTTCCTCAATCAGCAGAGGACGACTTCAGGCAGACCGGTGGTCGACCGCCGATATTTCGGGGGGGAAGTTGCTCCCTACGATCGCTGAGGCCGTACTCCTACCTTGCTCTGCAGCCGAGCCAGCGCCGGCGGAAGGAGCGGATCCGTGGAGATCGCCGGCTATGTCGACCAGCTGAGTGTCCGTCCCGGAGACACTCTCAAGGTGATGGTCAGCACGGGCAGTCCGAAGTTCAGCTCCCAGCTGGTCCGGCTCGCACATGACGACGATGGGTCCCCCGCGGTGGATGGCCGCGAAACATCGGTGCCGAGCACTCTGGACGGCAGCCGGCTCGGACGAGATCAGCCCATCGTCACGGGATCCTACGTCCTCGCCGTCCACGAAGCGCCTCTGGAGTTAGGCGCTGATCTCCTGATCCATCTCTTTGTCCAGCCGACTCTCGTCGGACCGACGGATCGCACTCTCATCGCCGGCGGGGTGACAGCCTCGACTGGAGGCTGCGGCTATTGTCCGATGGCCGGTTGGCCTTCGCCGTCGTAGGTAGCGACGGCGCCACCGCCGAGGTGGCCACTCGACGCGGCCTCGCAGTGGAGACTTGGTACAGCGTCGCCTGCAGTGTCGATTCGACCGAGAACACGTTGACCTTGGATGTCCTGCCCATAGGAGTCATGCCCGTTCCGAGTCGCTCGGTGATCCGCACGCCGGAGCGCACGTCATGCGAGATCGACAAGAGCTTCCGCGACGCGCACGTGGCTGGTCGTGTACTCATCAGGCGGGCTGGGACAGTGACCCCGCGGAGCGCCGGATCGAGGGCGCCTTCGACGGCAGGATCAGCAATCCCTCGATGTTCTCGCGCCTAGTGACGTCGGCCGAACTCCAGCAGCTTCGACAGGGGGTCTCCGCAGCAACGATCCCGGGATCGGTTGCAGCCTGGGACTTCGGCCGTGACTTCACATCACGGCGTGTCTTCGAAGCAGTAGGCGGACGGCACGGGCTAGCTGTCAACCGGCCCACCCGGGCAGTCACCGGACCGCATTGGCGGCACATCTCGATGAGCGCCAGTGAGGCACCGGCCGAGTACGCCGCCATCCATTTCCATCACGATGACCTCGACGACGCCGGGTGGGAGCCGTCCATCGAATGGTCAGTCCCGGACGACCTCGAGAGCGGCGTCTATGCGGTGAGACTCGAAGCGTCCAACGGCGGCACCGACCACGTCCCCTTCTTCGTCCGGTCATTGGCCCCGGGGCGCCGAGCGAAGGCGCTCTTCGTCGCGCCGACGTTCAGCTACCTCGCATACGCCAACGAGCATGTCCTCGAGAGCGCTGCGGCCAGGGCCGAGGTGGAGTCGGCAGGCGGCACCGTTGACTACCCCAGCCGTCCCGAGGACGCCTACATCGTCGAGCATCGACTTCACAGCCTCTACGACCTCCATCACGACGGCAGTGGGGTCTGCTACTCCTCATGGCTGCGCCCGATCCTGAACATGCGCCCTTGGTACCTGTGCCCGGCGCTGAATCAGGGGGGCCGGAGCGGTCCACCAGTTCAGCGCCGACCTCCAGGTGATCGACTGGCTCGAGGCGATGGACATCGACCACGACGTCGCCACCGACGTGGACATTCACCACGAGGGCATCGACCTACTGTCGCATTATCGAGTCGTCATCACTGGAACTCATCCCGAGTACACCAGCCAAGGCATCGTCGACGCCTTTCAGGATTACTCCTCCGCAGGTGGCCGCCTCATACCTGGGCGGCAACGGCTTCTACTGGTTCGTCGGACTCGATCCCGAGGAAGGGCACACCATCGAGGTGCGACGGTGCGGCGCCTCGACGCGCGCGTGGGAGTCCGAGCCCGGCGAGTGGCACCTGAGCACCACCGGTGATCTCGGCGGGCTCTGGCGCATGCGCGGACGTCCACCGCAAGCACTGCTCGGAGTTGGCTTCACAGCCCAGGGGCAAGGCCCGGGCCGACCATACGCCCGCCAACCGGACAGCCGGTCCGAACGGGCGACGTTCATCTTCGCGGGGGTCGAGGACGAGATGATCGGCAATTTTTCGAACGCCGTCAACGCCTTCGGCGCCGCCGGTTTCGAGATCGACCGCGTGGACCACGACCTGGGCACGCCCGCGCACGCGCTCGTCATCGTCGCGCCTCCGGCTTCTCCGACCGATTTCTGCACGCGGTGGACGACGTGCTCATGATGGACTCGGCGCAGGGCGGCAGTGTCCATCCAGACGTGCGGGCCGATATGGTCTTCTTCGAGCGAGAGCACGGCGGCGCCGTTTTTTCGGTGGGGTCCATGCCTGGTCGGGGTGTCTAGCGCATCGCGGCTACGACAACAACGTCTCGAAGATCACCGAGAGCGTTTTACGCCGCTTCCTCGATCCCGAGCCGTTCGAGCTCCCGGTCATCGATTGAGTCATCCCTGTTCGGGCCATGGCCCGGACGCCTCGTTGACGTTCGGCCCTCTGATCGCCACCATACCAATATGAACCACTGATTTTTCTATGCGAAACAACACCTGAACCGAGCCTTCGACTGGAGGGCCGGTTGACCGGCCACCGGTCCACGCAGCCGACAGCGGTCGAGGTCCCGGCCGAGGACTACGCGGTCTGGCTCAGTCAGTCCCTGATGACCTTCGGTCTGACCGGGGAACACACCCGGCGACTGGAGCCGTACTTCCGTGCGAACTATCCACCGCGGAACGCAGTCGGTGTCGTGGCCGACTCGGGCTACGTCGCGACCGCTGCGGCACTCGATCTGGGTCTAGTCGTTCCGGACGGCGCTACCGTCGAATGGCGGGAGTAACGCTCGTCACCGTCGACCCGACAGCAACGCGGCAGGGTCTGCTGCGCACCATGCTGGCCGCGCTCCACGACCGGGCGATCGCGAACGGGCAACCCGTCGCCGGCCTGGTGCCATCCGAGTGGGCGATCTATGGCCGGTTCGGTTACGGCCCCGCGACCTGGGCCGACACGATGAGTATCGACGCGTCTCGGGTGAGCTGGCTCGCCGACACCCCGACGAGCAACGAGCGCCCGCGCCCGATCGATGGCGCCGAGGCAGTCGCGCTGGCGGCACGACTCCATCGCGACGTCGCCTTACGCACGCCGGGCGACATCGTCCGATCGGACGCCTACTGGGACAGGCTGGCCACCAATACCGGTTTGGTCAGCGCAGCCCTCGGCCTGACCGACCACCCAGAGGTCGCGCTTCGCCACATCGCGGTTGCCGATCGAGGCTTCGCCTCCTATCAACTGAACGTCGCCTGGACGCCACAGCACACGGCCAATAGCCAGATCACTGTGATCGACTTCTTGGCGAGCGACAGCGGTACGGCCGCTGCGCTATGGCGGCACCTGCTCTCCCTCGACCTCGTCGTCACCGCTCATGTTCAGCGGGTCGCCGACGACGATCCGCTGGCCTGGTGGCTGCGCGATCCTCGGCTCCTCAGCCGACGCCGACACGACGGCTTGTGGCTGCGTCCTCTCGACCCGCCGACCCTTCTCGAGAGCCGGCGCTGGTCCGGCACCGGTTCGCTCGTCCTGCAAGTCCACGATGCCCACGGATATGCAGACGGCACCTATCACCTCCACGTCGACGACGGCATCGCCTCTTGCACGCCGACCAACGCTGAGCCCGACCTGATCATGGACGTTGCCGCACTGGGCGCCGGCTTCCTCGGCGGGACCTCCATGCGTGAGCTCTCGGTGAGCGGATGGGTCAGCACGCCGGAGCCACGAGCCGCGCTCCTGTGGGACCAATTAGCGGCATCGGCGGCGGCTCCGTACCTGAGCACCTCGTTCTGACCTCCGGGCCGGAAGTCGGCCCCGTCCGCCAGTGCCGCAGCTGTCCGATCCTGGTGCCGACCCCGAGTGCCGACCAGCGGAGGCCCCATGTCGCGACGCAATCTCGACTCCATCCACTCAGCTGACCCGCCGGCATCCGATGCTGACAGCGCGCATCTGTGACCGAGTCGGACAACACCTGGTTCACCTTGCTGACCATGAACACCAACCAGGCGCACTTCAATGCGGAGGTGGGTGCGGCGTCGGAGTTCGGCCGTCCGCTGATGGTGTCCACCCTCACCCTCGCCATCGCGATCGGGCAGAGCGTGATCGACACGACGCAGAACGCCTTCGCCAACCTCGGGCTGGACGAGGTGCGGCTCACGGCTCCTGTCTACGCAGGCGACACGCTCTGGTCTGAGTCGCTGGTGCTGGAGAAGCGTGAGTCGAAGAGCCGTCCGCAGGCGGGAATCGTCACGATCCGCACCCGGACGCTGAATCAGCACGGCGGCGAGGTGCTCTCGTTCGTCCGGACGTTCTACATTCACAGACGTGGCGCCGATGCCGCGCGCTCGCTCTTCCCCACTGCCAAGGAACCGCTGTCGCGGCGCGGGACGGCGGACTCGTGAGGCCCCTCGAGGACGTGCGGATCATCGCTCTCGAGCAGTACGGCGCCGGGCCGTTCGGCTCATTGCATCTGGCTCAGCTCGGGGCCGAGGTCATCAAGATCGAGGATCCGTCCGTGGGCGGCGACGTCGGACGGTACGTGCCACCATTCGCCGAGGGCAGCGACTCCCTCTTCTTCGAGTCATTCAACCGCAACAAGCGCAGCATCACCCTCGACGTGCGAACGCCCGAGGGCCGAGCCGTGTTCGAGGACCTGGTCCGGTGCTCCGACGCGGTGTACTCGAACCTCCGCGGCGACGTCCCCGAGAAGCTGGGGATCAGGTACGCCGACCTCGCCCACGTGAACCCGCGGATCGTCTGCTGCTCGCTCAGTGGATTCGGGATGACCGGTCAGTCGTGACGCCGTCGATGGGCGGCGGCAGCTGAGCGGCCGCCGAGCCGAGTACGACGAGCGAGCGGGCGGCCGCCATCGCCGCGAAGTCGGCGTGATCGACGCCGAGTTCGCGGCCCAGGTCGGCGTTGCCGAAGACCGCCCGGACCACTCCGGTCACCGAGCAGATGGCGCGAGCTTCGAGCGCCGCCGCCGCGGTCTCGATGAGCGGAGCACGCAGGAGCCGGGTGCGAGCCGGCCGAGCAGCTCCCACACCTGGCCGGGCGCCGTGACCTTCGCCAGCATGACGGCGCACGGCCGGGCAGCCAGCATGGCGACGTCGTCGTCGTACCACTGGGTGCTCGGGTCGTTGATCCGCACGACACCGGCACCGCCGTTGGCGAGCCAGCGGCCAATGTTCTCCCGCGCCGTCGCCTTCGCGGGCGGGGCGACGGCGTCCTCGATGTCGAGGACGATGTCGTCGGCGCCGCTCCCGGCCGCCTTGGCAAACCGGTCGGGACGGTTGCCGGGCACGAACAGCAGCGACCGGGCCCGCGCCAGGTGCGACCACTCCGCCGTCATTCGGCGATCCACGTGCGGTCGGTCCAGACGAACACCGGCACGGGGTTGCCGTCATCGCCGGGCTCGTCGAAGTGGTCGAGGTCGAAGTGCTCGTAGCCCGCGCCGAACTGGATCTTCAGCCTGCCCTCGTCGACCGCTGCGCGGTCGACCGAGATGTGCGAGCCGAGGCCGGTGCAGCCCACCAGCTCGACCTGGACATTGTCGTCGTCCGTCCGTGTCACCGTTGCCCCCTAACCTGGGCTGGGATCGTCATACCCAGGGTCGTGAGCACGGTGGGGGTCAGCCAGGGGACGAGTTCACGCCGTCACCGCTTGAGGCTGGGAACAGAGGCGAGCAGCGTGCGGGTGTACTCGTGCTGCGGATCGTCGTGGATGCGCGCAGTCGAGCCGAGCTCGACGATCTCGCCGTTGTACATGACGGCGGTGCGGTCGGTCAGGTAGCGGATCACGCGGATGTCGTGCGACACGACGAGCAGCGCCAGCCGACGGCTGGCCCGCACCTGCTGGATGAGATTGAGGATCTGCGCCTGCACGGACACGTCGAGAGCGGAGGTGGGCTCGTCGGCGACGATGATGCCGGGCTCGACGGCGAGCGCTCGGGCCAGAGCCACGCGCTGCAGCTGGCCGCCGGAGAGGGCGCGGACCGGCCGGCTGACCAGCTGCGCGGGCAGCCCGACACTCTCGAGGAGGGCGGCGACCCGATCGGTGCGCTCGGCCCGGGTGCCGATGCGCTGCACCGTGAGCGGGTCGCGGACGACGGCGCCAACCGTCAGCCGCGGGTTGAGCGAGCTGCGCGGATCCTGGAAGACCAGCGAGGCGTCGCGGCCCAGCATGCGATAGCGCGGGATGCTCTTCATCGCGTAGAGGTCCTGGCCGCGGAAGGTCACCTGGCCGTGCACCGGGCGAATCAGGCCGAGCAGCGTGCGGGCAAGGGTGGTCTTGCCGGAACCCGACTCTCCGATGAGGCCGACGGCCTCGCCCTCGGCGATGCTCAGGGACACATGGTTCAGGGCCCGGTTCACCTGGCCGCGCGAGTGGTAGTCGACGACGAGGTCGCGGGCCTCGAAGATGGGCGCGTCGGCCTGCTCGTCGAGGCCGTGGGTGAGGTCGACGGCGGTCATCGCGGCCCGCCGTCCGTAGAGGTGAGCGGATGATGACACGCCAGCCGCCGGGGGCCGTCGGTCAGGACGGGCCGTGCAGCGCAGTCGTCCTGGGCGTGGGAGCAGCGGTCGCGGAACCGACAGCCGCTGGGAAACTCCGTCGGCGGGTGCACGAAGCCGGGGATGGTCGCCAGCGTGCCATGGCCCTCGTCGAGGCTGCTGCTCGCCGCGAGCAGGCCGGCGGTGTACGGGTGCCGCGGGTTCGTCAGGATCTCGGCCGTCGGCCCGGTCTCGACGAGCTGGCCGCCGTACATCACCGCGACCTGGTGGCAGAGCTGCGAGACGATCGCGAGGTCGTGGCTGATGAACAGCAGCGCGAAGTCGAGTTCCGCCTGGAGCCGCTGGAGCAGCTCGATGATCTTGGCCTCGACGGTGACGTCCAGCGCCGTCGTCGGCTCGTCAGCGATGAGCAGGTCGGGCTCGCGCGCCAGCGCCAGGGCGATCAGGACCCGCTGCCGCTGGCCACCCGAGAGCTGGTACGGCTTCGCCTTGAGGATGCGCGCGTCGGGCAGCCCGACGGCGTCGAGGAGGTCCGACGGCGTGTATGGGGACCCGAGACGGAACACCTGGCGCAGCTGGGCGCCGATGCTCATGCCCGGGTTGAGGCTGGTGAGCGCGTCCTGGTAGACGATGCCGATGCCGGCCCCCCGGACCGCCCGGCGCTCGCGTCCGCGCAGCCGGTAGAGGTCGCGGCCACGGAAGTGGATCTGCCCGCCCACTTCGGCGGTCGGCGGCAGCATGTTGGCAGCCGCCAGACCCAGCAGCGACTTGCCGCAGCCGGACTCCCCTACGATGGCCAGCGACTCGCCCGGCCCGATGCTCAGGCCGACACCGTCGAGCACCGCCACGTCGCCATAGCGCTTCGGGAACCGCACGGTCAGGTCGGAGATGGCCAGTGTGCTGGTCGACGCTCCGCCGCCGTCGTCGACGCGATGCGGCTGAATCCTCGTGCTCACCGTCATGCTGAATCCAGTCTGAACGTCGGCATACGAGAATCTGAAATATCAGTTTCAAACAAGCGTAGAGTCCTCCTCCCCCGACGGCAAGCGCGCCCATCAGCGACGACCACACCCACTCGATTGGGCAAAGCCCAATACAGGTGGCTGACCTTCGAGGCCCCGCCATCCAGGCTCGTGCACGTGCCGCAACGCGAGACTCCCGACGACTGGCCGGCGCTGGCCAGGCAGCTCGGCCAGCGCGTGCGGCAGTTGCGAGAAGAGCGGAAGCGGCAGACCGAGGATCGGCGGTTCACCCAGGAAGGCCTGGCGCACGAGGCGGGTGTCAGCCGTAACCACGTCCAGAACATCGAGAACGCCCGCAACAACTCCCGAGGCGAGGACGGACGTCCTGGCGTAGGCAATCCCGGCGTGGCCACGCTGCTCGCGATCTCGCGGGCCCTCGAGGTCGAGTTCCTCGATCTACTTCCGGACGGGCTGCTGCCCGAGGCGGTGCGACACCGGCCATGGGCCGAGACAACGGACGATTCGCCGAGAACACTATGAGTAGCGGCACGATTCGTCAACCGCACCCGGGTCATCGTCGCGCAGGCCTGCGATCCCTACTGGCAGGAGGTCGACCACGGTGACGCCCAGAGCACGAGCGATCCTCAGCAGGACGTCCAGGCCGGGGCACGCGCGCGCGTGCTCGACCTTCTGCAGGTAGCCGCGGCTGATGCCGGCCAAGTGGGCAAGCTGCTCCTGGGTCAGGCCCCGCGACAGCCGCAGAGAGCTCACTCGAACGCCGAGCGCCCGGGCCACCTGCGGCCAGTCGTCCGATCGTTCCAGTGGCGCCGTCATCCCCACGAGGCTGAGCGAGGCGGCGGCACTGGTCAGCCCACAGCAGTGGGCTTCGCACAATCATGTGTGCGCGACGCGGTCAGGCCTGGCCGCGCGCCTGGGCGAGCTCGGCGGGACGCCCGATGTCCTGCCAGGAATCGCGCAGCGGCCAGACGCCGACGCCCTCGCCGCGGGCGAGGCAGTCCTCGAACAGCCGGGTGACCGGGTACGGCTCGTCGCGGGGGACGCGGGCGAGCAGAGCCGGCGAGAGGACGTAGATGCCGGCGTTGACCGACCATGAATGCCGCGGCTTCTCCACGATCCGGCGCAGCCGGCCGTCGTCGGATTCGAGGACACCGAAGGGGACCTGGTGCTCGTACTCGGTGGCGGCGAGGGTGGCGACGCCACCATGAGCCTCGTGCGCCGCAAGCAGGTCGGCGACGGAGAAGCCGGTGACGAGGTCGCCGTTCATCAGCAGGACCGGGGCCGCCGGACGTTCCCCGATCTCGTCCAGCAGCCCCAGCGCCCCGCCCGTCCCCAACGGCCGGTCCGCTCGTTCGCGCAGGTAGTCGATGGTGCAGCCGTACGCCGACCCGTCGCCGAAGTATTCCTCGACGATGTCGCCGAGGTAGTTCACCGAGAGGAAGACCCGGCGGATTCCGGCGCCGACGAGATGGAGCACGATCCGCTCGAGGATCGGGCGGCCGGCGACGGGGAGCATCGGCTTGGGGACGGAGTCGGTCAGGGGGGCGAGTCGGGTGCCGCGTCCGCCGGCCATGACGACCGCCCAGTTCGTCAGCGGCTCGGCGCCGACCACGTCGGTCTCGACGTGTACGCCCACTACGCGGCCGTCGCCGTCGACGATGGGGACCTCGCCGACGCCGAGGGCACGCATGACGTCGAGCACCTCGGCCCGGCCCTCTCCGGGCCGGGCGGTCGCCGACGGCGAGCCGACGAGGTTCGCGACGGGGTCGTCGGGCTGGGCGCCGGTGACCAGCGCCCGCCGGATCTCGCGCTCCCGCACGGCACCGGACAGCCGCCCGGTGTCGTCCACGACGAAAACCGTCCCCACGTCGTGGGTGTCGATGATGGTGAGGCATTCGCGGATCGACGCGCCGTGTTCGGCGAGCATGTCGTCTAGTCGCACCGTTTGTCGGCTCATGTCGCACACTCCTGGTCGCACTGCTGAGGTCAGCGTGATAGCGATACCGCCGAACCGGGCAGGGGACGACTTTCCTGCCCGCTCACATCTCTGACCAGGTGAAACACCGGCCTCGATACGCGAACCGGGCTCATTCGCATTCTGGACATCGTTCGTCGCGAAGTGCACCGGCGAGGCGGCGACAATCGCCGTAGCCTCCGATCAGAAGCCCATGCAACCCCGGAGCCGGGCTTTCGAAAGAGGTGTGCGCGATATGAACCCCGAATTTCACGGTGCCGCGGAGCCGCCAATCGGCCAGTTGATCCGGTCGGCCCGGCTGCGCCTGCACATGAGCCAGTACACGCTCGCCGACAGACTGGCCGCGGTCTCCGGCAAGCCCACCATGGGCCGCGATCGCGTCGCCCGCTGGGAGCGCGGCCGGCAGGTTCCCCGGCATGAGTGGCGGCAGTGGCTCGCCGTGGTCCTCGAGGTCCCGGTCCAACGGCTGGACGCGGGTGCGGCGACGGCGCGGCGGCAGAACCGGCTCGGGCAGGCGGCCGCGGTCGCCCCGCTGCCGGAGTCGGGAACGCCTCGCCGGCCCCAGGGCACGCCGGCGCTGCTGCCCGTGTTCAGGTCGCGGGTGCAGGCGGGCATCCTCGCGGCCACGCTGCTCAACCCCGACCGCGCGTTCAGCCTCACCGAACTGGCCGAGCACGCCGGCGGCTCGCTCGCGTCGGTGTCGAAGGAGGCCAAGCTCCTGGAGGATGCGGGCATCCTGACCAGACGCAACGACGGCGCCATCCGGCTCATGCGGGCAGCCACGGACCGCCCCACCCTTGCCCCGCTCACCGAGCTGATCCGGGGCACCTACGGGGTGCCGCAGATCGTCGGCGAGGAGTTCGGCCGCGTCGCGGGCGTCGCCCGGATCGCCCTCACCGGCACCTGGGCGGAGCGGTTCACCGGCGTCGTAGGCCCGGAGCCGGACGTCATCCAGGTGCGGCTCACGCCCGACCACGACCACACGCCCCGCCGGCCGGAGCTGCTGGCCGCGGCGCGCCGGGCCGAGCGCCGGCTGCACCGCCGCGTCGCGTTCGCCGTGGTGGGCCGTCCTGACGGCACCCGCCGCCCGGGCGGAACGACCAGCACGGGCGGACCGGCCAACGGCGTCGTGGCCGCCCGCGGCCTCCGCCCCACGACCCTGGTGACCGTACGGACCCGCCCGCACGAGCCGATCCGCATCCCCCGCCAGCACGGCGCGGAACCCGTCGTTCACATAGCGCCGCCGGCCAGATCCGACACGGTGCCTGTCTCGGCGGGCGGCTGGACGGGCGGTGCGAGCCTGGTGGCCGAACTGCTGGCCGGCAGCCGGCTCGAGCTGTTCAGCGGCCCGGCGGCCGACGGCCGGCCCTACTTCGACCAGGCCGCACACCACCTCGCCGCCGCCGAGGACGTCATGGCCGCCTCCCCCGGGTCGGCGTTCGTGCTGGTCTGCCAGGCCGCGGAGCTCGTGGGCTGCGGGTTGCTGGCCGCGCAGGGCCTCCGTCCCGCCGCGGGCGCCGACGGCGACGTCGTCAGCCGCGCCGTCATCGCGCAGTTCGGCGACCGCTTCGGCCACCTCGAGCTGCTCCACCGCCGGCTGCTGAGCCTCGCCCACCCGGTCGGGCGCGACAACCGCGTCGCCGCGCACGACGTCGAGGCCGCGCTGCCCGCGATCCGGTCGCTCGTGCAGGAGGCGCGGACGCTCGCGCCGCAGCTCGACCTCTTCGGCTGAGACGGGCCCGCCCGGCGGGCTCAGCCGAGCTCGCGTGAGTACGTGTTGGGCTGTGCCCGCAGCAGCCCCGTCAGCAGCGTGTCCTCCAGCCGCCGCACCGTCACCGGGTTGCCGACCACCCCGAACACGTGGTTGAGCCGCTGCGTCAGCGGACGGACGATGCCGACGTTGAGGTCGTGTCCGCGCCCCTCGGACAGGTTCATGGCCGGCTCGAACCGCAGCTCGCGCTCCGGCGGACGGCCCAGCAGCCCCTCCAGGTGCTCGCGATAGTCCACCGACCTCACCTGGAAGGACAGGACACCGCAGTCGGCCGACCACCAGGTGCTGACATCGGCCCCCGGTGAGAGCACCACGCCGGCACCCGGTTGCGCGGTCACCTCATCCTCGCCGATCCGTACCGTGTACGTGCCGAAGAGCACGACCTGCAGCACGTAGAAGTCCAGCTCGCCGGGGTGCGTCCGCGTCTCGGCGCCGAACGCCAGGTACCCGGCCGAGATGCGCTCCAGCCGGCGACAGTTGAGGTAGGCGTCGAGGCCGTCGCCGGGGCGCACCGGCTCGATCGGGTGACGGTGGACGAAGCGGTAGATCACCTCGCGGGTGTGGTCGACGTCAGAGGACCGCAGCACGGGAAAACGATCGAGCGGCGCCATGATCATGTCCGTGTCGGGGTCATGGCGCCGCGCCCGTTCACCGGGCCAGGGTCTCCGACGGCAACTCGCCGTACCGCGCGTTGTAGGCCCGCGCGAACCGCCCCGGATGGCCGAGCCCCCATCGGGCCACGACGGCGTTGACGGTGGTGGTGTCGCGCTGGGCGGCGAGCAGCTCTTCGTGGGCGCGCTGCATGCGCACCTGGGTGAGATAGGCCCGCGGCGTCGTGCCCAGGTGCAGCCGGAAGCCCAGCTGCAGCGAGCGGACACTGACCTGCGCCTCTCTGGCCAGGCTCGTCACGGTGTGCCGCCACTCCGGGTGGCTTTCGATCAGCTCGCGGACAATGGTGACGGCCCGGTGCGGCACCGGCGTCCGCGTGGTGTCGTCGAGCAGCGCGGTGTAGTTGTGCGGCTGCGACAGCAGCAGCCCCGTCATGAGCCAGTCCTCGTACTCCGAGGCCACGACCTGCTTGTTGAGCATGCTGTGATCAGGCCGGTCCAGCTCCTCGACCAGCAGCCGGAACACCGAGAGCCAGCTGCGTCCGGGGCCGGCGCTGACGTCCATGCCGAGCTCGAACCGGACCGGTGCGGGCAGCGGCGCCCCGATCATGTCGCGCAGATGTGCCTCGAGCGCCGATCGCTCCAGGCGCAGGATCAGCTGCGAGCAGTCGGCCGACCAGCGCTGGGTCAGCGGGATGGTGGGCGAGATGACCGAGGCGGTGTCCGGCGTGGACAGCAGCTCCTCGTTGCCGTAGAGGATCAGGCTGTGCCCCGTGAGCGGCACCTGAACGACGAAGAACGACCCCAGCTCGCCGGGCTCGATGACGACGTCGCCTCCGTAGGTGATGTAGTTGGCCGAGATGCGGTCGATGCGCCGGGTGTTCATCCGGGCGTCGATCTCGGTCGAGCGGCCGAGCAGATCGAGGCGGTGCGGCGTGAAGATGCGGCCCACCACCTCACGCGCGTGGTCCAGTTCATGTGACTGGAACACGGGATATCGATCGAGCGGCATGGTCGTCATGACGGTTCTCCCCTGCGGACGCTCCCCCTTGGTTCGGAGCGATGAGCAACCCTCACTCCCGCGCTTCTGGAGAGAGCATTCCACGGCACCGCACCGTTGCCTAGCACGTCAGTCGACAACAAGATCAACAGTGACGGTAGTACGCCCGGCACGCCCCGTCACCCTGACGAGTGTCACAAAACCGGCCTCGACGTCACAGTCTCGCCCCGACCCGAAAACTGGCCCCTGCCTGCGGCGGCGTGGCTCGCACAGACTTGATGACATCGAGTCGCACATCGGGAAGGGACTATCTGTGCCCGACTTCATGGAGCCGTTCCGTATCAAGGCCGTCGAGCCGATCCCGTTCCCGGATCCGGACCAGCGCCGCCGCGCGCTGACCGATGCCGGGTTCAACCTGTTCCGGGTGCCGGCGCGGGCCATCACCATCGACCTGCTGACCGACTCCGGGACCAGCGCCATGTCGTCGGCTCAGTGGGCGGCCCTGCTCGACGGGGACGAGTCGTATGCGGGCGCGCGGTCGTACGAGCGGTTCGAGGCGGTGGTGCGCGACCTCACCGGCTACGACGAGGTGATCCCGGTCCACCAGGGCCGGGCGGCCGAGCGGATCCTGCTCGGCCGGCTGCTGCGCCCCGGCGACGTCAGCGTGGCGAACACCCACTTCGACACGACGCGGGCGAGCGTCGAGGCGGCCGGGGCCGTCGCCGTCGACCTGCCGTCGGAAGCGCCCGCGCCGGCGGCGTTCGGCGGCGACATCTCGCTTCCCGCCCTGCGCGGCCTGCTCGAGGGGCCCGACGGCGTCAGCGTGCGGTGTGTGGTCCTCACCATCACGAACAACGCCGGCGGCGGCCAGCCGGTGTCGCTGGACAACGTGGCCGCCGCGCGCGAGCTGTGCACCGCGCACGGCGTGCCGCTCCTGCTGGACGCCTCGCGGTTCGCCGAGAACGCCTACCTCATCACCGAGCGCGACCCCGCCCACGCCGGCCGGCCGCCGCGGGAGGTCGCGCGCGAGGTGTTCGGGCTGGCCGACGGGTGCTGGGCCAGCCTGAAGAAGGACGGCGTCGCCAACATCGGCGGCCTCATCGCGCTGCGCGACACCGAGCTGGCCCGCCGCTGCCGCGACCACCTGATCGCCGTCGAGGGGTTCCCGACGTACGGCGGGCTGGCCGGGCGCGATCTCGAGGCGCTGGCGCAGGGCCTGCGCGAGGTGACCGAGCCGGCGTACCTGCGCTACCGCGCGCAGACCGCGCGCTGGTTCGGCGACCGGCTGGCCGAGGCCGGGCTGCCGGTGCTGCAGCCCACCGGCTGCCACGCCGTCTACGTCGACGCCGCTCGGCTGCTGCCGCACGTGCCGCCGCACCGGTTCCCGGCGACGGCGCTGGCCAACGAGCTGTACCTGGCCGGCGCGGTGCGGGTGACCGAGCTGGGGACCCTGGTGTTCGGGCGACCCGACCCGGCCGGCGGCGACGATCTGCCCGCGCCGCGCGAACTGGTCCGATTCTGCCTCCCCCGCCGGGTCTACACGAAGAGCCACCTCGAGTACGTCGCCGAGACCGCGGCGACGGTGGTGGCGAAGGCGGCGGAGATCCCGGGCTACCGCGTGGTGGAGCAGACCGGGTCGCTGCGCCACTTCACGGCCGTGCTCGCCCCGATCGCGGAGCCCGCGCCGCCCGGGCCCGCCGAGCCTGGCGAGCCGCCGCCTCGAGCTCCGACGAGCGCACCTCGAGCACCTCGCTGATCCACTGCCGCCAGTACGGGCCTGGGATCCGCTTGCCGCGCTCCCACCGGGCGACCTCGTCGCGGGTGAGCGAGCCGTTGCCCGAGACCCGTGCCAGCTCGTCGGCGATGCCGTACTGGCTGTAGCCCAGCCGGCTGCGAGCGCGCCGGATGACGGCCCCGACGTGAGCGTCGGTCGCCGCCGATCCGTTCCGGGGGACGATCGTCTGCACCCTTCGAGGGTGATCAACAGGCCACCCCGGTTCCAGGACAGAACACGAAGACTCCTGTCCGTTTCACGAATCGCCGCAGGCCAGCGAGCCGCCGGAAAACGGCCCCCTCCCCAAGGCCCCAGGCGGCTGCGAGGCTTGATGATCGACTCCATCCCCGGGGAGGCTCGGTGAGCAGACCGCTCGTGACTCTGGTGAACCCCAACCTGGTGCACCCGCCCATCACGCCGTACGCACTGGACATCCTCACCACGTCGCTCGAGGCGGCCGGGTTCGAGGTCGAGGTGCTCGACCTGACGCTGGTGCGCGACCGGTGGCGCTCGGAGGTGGCGGGATTCTTCGGCGAGCGCCGCCCGCTGCTGGTCGGGGTGACGTTCCGCAACACCGACACGATCTACCCGCAGGAGCAGCGCGTCTTCCTCGACTCCCACCGCGACATCGTGCGCGAGATCCAGCGCTGGACGACGGCGCCGATCGTGGGCGGCGGGGTGGGGTTCTCGTCGATGCCGTTCGCCCTGGTCGACTGGTTCGGCATCGACTACGGCGTGAAGGGCCCGGGCGAGACGACGGTGGTGGAGCTCGCGACCATGCTGGCCACGAGCGACTCGCCGGCCAAGGTCCCCGGGCTGATCATCAACCTGGGCAAGGGCGACGTCCGGCAGATCCCGCACCGCACGCCGCTGGTCGCCGACGGCCGGGTCGAGCTGGTGAACCGGGCGACGGCGTACACGCGACGCTCCGGGACGCGGCACAAGGTCGACAACCTCGCCTACTACCGCCGCGGCGGGCTGGGCAACATCCTGACGAAGAACGGCTGCACGTTCACCTGCGCCCACTGCGTCGAGCCCGATGCCAAGGGCAACCGGTTCGCCCGGCGCGCCGAGTCCGCCGTCGTCGACGAGATGGAGCTGCTGACGTCGCAGGGCGTGCACGACCTGCACACCACGGACAGCGAGTTCAACCTCAACATCGCCCACAGCAAGGCGGTGCTGCGCGAGATTGTCCGGCGCAAGCGGGCCGACCACACCTCGCCGCTGCACGACCTGCGGCTCTGGATCTACGTGCAGCCGGCGCCGTTCGACGAGGAGTACGCCGCCCTGCTGGCCGAGGCCGGCTGCGCGGGCATCAACGTGGCACCGGACCACGTTCGTGACGACGTGCTCGACGGCTGGAAGGTGACCGGCCGCGGCACCCGCTTCTACACGCACGCCGACACGGAGAAGCTCTGTGACCTGGCAAGACAGTACGGCATGCTGACGATGGTCGAGGCGCTGCTCGGCATGCCCGGCGAGACGGCGCAGACGATGAAGGACTGCGTCGACGGGCTGCTGGCGCTGGACGCCACCGTGGTCGGGTTCACGCTGGGCCTCAGGGCGTTCCCGTACTCGCCGCTCGGCCAGGACCTGGCCGCCCGCAGCGGCGGCACCCGGGTGGTCCCCGGCGTGCAGTCGAACACCGCGACGGCGCCGATCCTGCTGTCGACCCTGGAGCAATGCCACAGCCGGGTCGAGTACGAGCGGCAGTTCATGTTCGACCCGATGGGCGGCTTCCGGCCGGTGTACTACTTCTCACCGGCCCTGCCCGACGGCGCCCTCAACACCCACCCGGGCGATCGCTGGCTGACCAGCCTGGAGCTGCTGTGGGAGTGGGTGCCCGAGCACGACCGGCCCCGGGTGATGCTGCCGACGGCACCCGGCCTGACGCCGGAGGACAACAACTACGCGGACAACCCGTTCCTGCTCAAGCTCACGGAACTGGGATACAAGGGCGCGTTCTGGTCGCACTGGCCGGTGCGTGAGCAGATCATGGGCGACACCGTCCCGGCCTAGAGACGACGATGGCCCCGCCGGCTGACCGGCGGGGCCATGTGTGACCGGACGTCGGCTCAGATGGGGCGGACGTTCTCGGCCTGCGGGCCCTTCTGGCCCTGCGTGATGTCGAACTCGACGCGCGCGTTGTCCTCGAGCGTGCGGAAGCCGTTGGCGTTGATGGCGGAGTAGTGGACGAAGACGTCCGCGCCGCCACCGTCCTGCTCGATGAAGCCGAAGCCCTTCTCGCCGTTGAACCACTTCACGGTGCCTTGTGCCATGGTGTTGCTCCTTCTGTGGGGTTACGAGTACGGATGCGGATCGGCCAGATGGCCTGATCCGGGTTGCCGCGGTGGTCGTCCCCCCACTGCCGGACACCGATGCTCGTGGGCACGTAGCAAGAACGCCCGCAGGAGTGTGACAATCCGCGGGCGTTCGACAACGTGCCAGGAACTGCTCATGCAACCGCAGGAAAGCTTAGCACGGGCCGGCCCGAACACCCGGATCGTCACTCGCGGCGCTCGCGGGCGCGCCGCTTGCCCTCGTGCATCGCGGCGACCCGGGCGACGGGGATCGTGTGCCCCTCCTCGACCAGATCGGCGGGCAGCCGCTGGGGTGCCGGCATGGCTGCCGCCCACGGGTCGTCGTCGCCGAGGAGGGCGAGGGCGGTGTGGACGGTGAAGTCGCCCGGAGTCACCGTGTCGAGCCGATCCCAGCTCACCGGGAACGAGACCGGCAGCCCGGGCCGCAGCCGCGGACTGTACGCGGCGACGACGGTGGCACCGCCGGCCCGGGTGGAGTCGAGGAACACCTTCCCGCCGCGGTCGTCCTTGATGTACGCGGTGGTGGCCAGCGACGGGTCCAGCCGCTCGGCCCGCGCGGCGACGGCCCGGGTGGCGGCCGCGACGTCCTCGGGCGACTGCGGCTCGAGCGGCACGAAGATGTGCACGCCCTTGGATCCGCTGGTCTTCACCGCGCCGGTCAGCCCGTCGTTCTCGAGCGCCTGCCGGACCAGCTGCGCGGCGGCCGCGGCGGCCGCGAAGGTCTCGCCCTCGGGCGGGTCGATGTCCATGATCAGGTGCGTCGGCACGTCCCAGGCGTCGGCCTTGACCAGAGTCGGGTGGTACTCGACGGCACGCTGGTTGGCGAACCAGAGCAGCGTGCGGCGATCGTTGCACAGCGCGTACGACACCTCGCGCTTGGACGCCTGCGCCCATGTCTTCACGGTCGGGATCCAGGACGGCGCGTACTTGGGGATGTTCTTCTGCATGAAGCCGGGCTGACCGGGCCGGACGCGGACCACCGACAGCGGCCGGCCCTCGAGTCCGGGCAGGATCCGCTGGTGCACGGCGTCGAGATAGTCGACGAGGTCGCGCTTGGTGGCGTCGTCGCCGTCGGACAGCACCTGGTCGAGGTGGGTCAGCGGGACACCGTCGCGTTCCTCGTCGGCGCTCATCGACATCTCCTCTCAGGTCCGGCCACACCCGACGAACGCCGGACCGACGACTCGTGCGAGCCACCGGCGCCCAGTGGCCGCCGGTGTGCCTGGCCTCCCGTAGGCCTCAACCTATCCCTGAGCGAGCCGCAGACCCCAGGTCAGCGTCCAGGTCTCGTCGGGCAGCAGCCAGCGCAGCGCCTCGCCGGTGCGCAGCGCGTTGGGCGGGGCGGTCATGGGCTCGACGGCGACGGCGTCGGTCTCGCCGCCGGGGCCCGGGAACCGGTCGGTGACCCACATCTGGACGTAACCGAACGCCGGCTCCTGCCAGAGCTCGAGCGTGCGGCCGTCGGGCGCCCGCAGCGACGAGGTGACCACGCCGCCGCTGACGGCGAGGTCGGTGAAGCAGGCGTGGCCGGGGCCGTCGCCCACGTGGACGCCGCCGCGCAGGTCGTCGTCGGTGCCGGTGACGTCGTAGGTGCCGGTGGGGATGAAGCGGTCGTCCATGCGGAACGCCCGCCCGGCCGGGACGGTGAGCGTCAGGTCGCGGACCGGCACGTCGCCGATGCGCAGGTAGGGATGGGTGCCCAGCGCGACCGGGGCAGGGCCGTTCCCGGCGTTGCGCACGCGGTGCCGCACGACGACGCCGTCGGGCGCGAGCTCGTATTCGACGGCGGTGTCGAGCGTGAACGGGTAGCCCGGCTGCGGCGTGACGGGGGCTGCCAGCGTGACCGACGCGGCGGCGCACGAGCCGCGACTGTACCGGGTGCGCATGAGCAGGCCGTGCACCGCGTGCCCGGCCGCGGGCTCGGTGATCTCGAGCTGCTGCTCGACCCCGCTCAGCAGCCAGCGGCCGCCGTCGACGCGGTTGGGCCAGGGTACGAGGACGGCGCCGGCAGCCAGCGGCGGCGGGCCGTCGGCGTCGTGCGGCTCGATCAGCTCCGTGCCGCGGACCGTCAGCGCGCGCAGCGCGGCGGCGTACTCGGACACGACCGCGCGGGTGGTGCCGAGCTCGAGCACGTGGGTGGCGTGCCGGGCCGTGCTGGATGTGGCGTCCACGGGCTCTCCTCGCGCCGGCGATGGTCGGATCGGCGTGGTCACTGTAGCCGGGACGTGCCGGGTAGCCTGCCCGCGACGCCAGCAGTCGCCGAGGAGGAGCCCGTGCCCCTGATCGACGCGCATCAGCACTTCTGGAACCCGAAGGGCCGGAGCGGCTGATGCTGGGCAGCGACTGGCCCATCGCGGAGCTGGCCGGCGGGTTCGACCCGGTCTCGTCCGCACTGATCGAGGTGTCGACGGGTACGGACCGGCGGTCGCGTCGCACCTGCGCGCCGAGACCGCGCGGTGGTTCTACGGGCTCACCCTGCCCGACGGCGGCGACCGATGAGCCGTGCACTTGCGAGGAGAACGTGCGCACCGTCGTGAAGAGAGGACTGCAGTGGGCCAGCAGGTCGTAGGTGTCGGCATCGTCGGAGCCGGGGCGATCTCGGGGCAGTACCTCGACACGCTGCGCAGGCTCAGCACCGTGCGGGTGGTCGCGGTGGCCGACCTCGACCAGGCACGGGCCCAGGCGGCGGTCGCCGGGCTCGACGGGGTCCGCGCGGTCTCCGTCGACGCCCTGCTGGCCGACCCGGAGGTCGACGTCGTGCTCAACCTCACGCCCCCCGCCGGGCACGCGCCCGTCGCGCTGGCGGCGATAGCGGCGGGCAAGGCGGTCTACAACGAGAAGCCGCTCGCCGCGACGGTGGCCGACGGACGGCGGCTGCTGACGGCGGCCGCCGCGGCCGGGGTGCGGGTCGGCGGCGCACCCGACACCGTCCTCGGCACCGGCGTGCAGACCGCGCGGCACGCCGTCGACACCGGCCTCATCGGCACCCCGGCCGCGGCCACGGCCACCTTCCTCTGCCCCGGCCACGAGCGCTGGCACCCCGACCCCGACTTCTACTACGCCACCGGCGGCGGGCCACTGCTCGACATGGGCCCGTACTACGTGACCGCACTGGTCACGCTCCTCGGGCCGGTCGTGTCCGTGCTCGGCGCCGGCAGCACCGCGCGGCCGACGCGGACCATCGGCAGCGGCCCGCGGACCGGCGAGGAGATCACTGTCGAGGTGCTCACCCACGTCACCGGGGTGCTCACGCACGCCTCCGGTGCGCTGTCCACCGTCACGATGAGCTTCGACGCCGTCGCGACCCGAGCCGAACCGATCGAGGTGCACGGCTCGGCCGGATCGCTGATCGTGCCCGACCCGAACCACTTCGACGGCGAGGTGCTGCTGCGCCGCCTCGGCGGCGCCGGCTGGGAGCCGCTGCCGGTCGCGGCCGGATACCGCATCAGCGGGCGCGGCCTCGGAGTCGCGGAACTGATGACGGCACCGTCAGCGGACGCGGCGCGGGCGAACGGGACGCTGGCACTGCACGTCCTCGACATCATGGAATCGGTGCTGCGGTCGGCCGCCGACAGCACCGGCGCGGTCGCCGTCGAGACACCGGCGCAGCGGCCCGCCGCGGTCCCGCCGGCCGACGAGCCGGGCCGCGAGCCGTCGTCGCTGCTCGGGTAGCGTGCGTCTATGCAGACTCCCGGTGCGGAAGCCCAGAACCCGTTCTTCGCCGTCAGCGACCTGCCTTACCAGCTGCCGCCGTTCGAGCGCATCGAGACCGCCCACTACCGGCCGGCGTTCGAGCGCGGCATGACCGACCAGCTGGCCGAGGTCGAGGCCATCGCCACCAACGCAGAGCCTCCGACGTTCGAGAACACCGTCGTGGCGCTGGAGCGGTCCGGGCAGATCCTGCAGCGGGTGTCCGCGGTGTTCTTCAACCAGGCGTCGTCCGACGCCGACGAGGAGATCCAGGAGATCCAGGGCGAGGTGTCGCCGAAGCTGGCCGCGCACTCCGACGCCATCCACCTCGACAAGCGGCTGTTCGCGCGCATCTCGGCGCTGGTCGAGGACGGAGCCGGCGACCTCGACGCCGAGTCGCGGCGGCTGCTCGAGCGCTACCACCTCGACTTCGTCCGGGCCGGCGCCGGCCTGACCGACGAGCAGCAGTCCCGGCTGCGCGCCATCAACGAGGAGCTGTCGGCGCTGCAGACGGCGTTCCAGAACAAGCTGCTCGCCGACACCAACGCCACCGCCGTCGTGGTCGACGACGCCGCCGAGCTCGACGGGCTGGCGGCCGACGCCGTCACCGCCGCCGCCGAGACCGCCCGCGAGCGCGGGCTGGACGGCAAGTACGTCATCACGCTGGGGCTGCCGAGCGGCCAGCCGGTGCTGACGTCACTGACCAACCGGGGGCTGCGCGAGCGCATCCACCGCGCGTCGGTGAGCCGCGGCGCCCATGGCGACCACAACGACACCCTGCAGACGGCCGCGCGCATCGCGACGCTGCGGGCCGAGCGGGCCGCACTGTTCGGCCACCCCGACCACGCCACCTACGTGCTCGAGGACCGCACCGCCAAGACGCCGGCCGCCGTCCACGACATGCTCGGCAAGCTGACCCCGGCCGCCGTCGCCAACGCGCACGCCGAGGCGGCCCGGCTGCAGGAGTCCATCGGCGACGAGTTCGAGCTGCAGGCGTGGGACTGGGCGCACTACTCCGACCGGGTCCGGCGCGCCACGTACTCCATCGACGCGGCCGAGCTGCGGCCGTACTTCGAGCTCGAGCGGGTGCTGCGCGACGGCGTGTTCCACGCGGCCGGCCGGCTCTACGGCCTGTCGTTCACCGAGCGTCCCGACCTGGTGGCGTACCACCCCGACGCCCGCGTCTTCGAGGTGTTCGACGAGGACGGCACCGGGATCGGCCTGTTCATCGGCGATTTCTTCACCCGCGACTCCAAGCGCGGCGGCGCCTGGATGAACTCCTTCGTCGAGCAGTCGGCGCTCATGGGCACCAAGCCAGTCGTCGTCAACAACCTCAACATCGTCAAGCCGCCGGCCGGCGAGCCGGCACTGCTGACGTTCGACGAGGTCAACACCATGTTCCACGAGTTCGGCCACGCGCTGCACGGGCTGTTCTCGTCGGTGACCTACCCGACGTTCTCCGGCACCAGCGTGTACCGCGACTTCGTCGAGTTCCCGTCGCAGGTCAACGAGATGTGGGCGGTCTGGCCCTCGGTCCTCGAGAACTACGCCGTCCACCACTCCACCGGCGAGCCGCTCTCGCAGGACGTCGTGCAGCGGCTGCTCGACTCGCAGATCTGGGGCGAGGGCTTCGCGACGACGGAGTACCTGGCGGCGACGCTGCTCGACCTGGCCTGGCACGAGATCGCGCCCGGGACGGTGGTCGAGGATCCGCTGGCGTTCGAGGCGGCCGCGTTGTCGCAGGCGGGGGTCGCGCTCGAGTCCGTACCGCCGCGGTACCGGACCTCGTACTTCGCGCACATCTTCTCCGGCGGCTACAGCGCGGGCTACTACTCCTACATCTGGAGCGAGGTCCTCGACGCCGACACGGTGGAGTGGTTCAAGGAGAACGGCGGCCTCGAGCGCGCCAACGGCGACCACTTCCGTCGCGAGCTGCTCTCGCGGGGCGGCAGCATCGACTCGATGGAGGCGTTCCGCAACTTCCGCGGCCGCGACCCCCAGATCGAGCCGCTCCTCGTCCGCCGCGGCCTGGCCCGGTAGTCACCCGGGTCGCCCGTCGCCGCTACCGGCGCGCATAGGGTCGTGGGCATGCAGAGCGTGCGGATCATCGAGCAGTGGCCGGTCGGCAACGCCGCGACGGCGGTCGTGCGGGCGGACGCCGGCGGCGCCGTCGTCGCGGGCACCCACGGCGACCAGGACCGGGTGTTCCGGCTGGCGTCGGTGACCAAGCCGATCACCGCCTACGCCGCCCTGCTCGCCGTCGAGGAGGGGGCGGTCGGGCTGGACGAGCCGGCCGGGCCCGAGGGCTCCACCGTCCGCCACCTGCTCGCCCACACTTCCGGGCTGGCGTTCGACGAGCACAAGGCCGCCTGGGCGCCGGGCAAGCGGCGGCTGTACTCGAACTCCGGGTTCGAGCAGCTGGCCGACCACGTCGCGAAGCACTCGGCCATCCCGTTCGCCGACTACGTGCGCGACGGCGTTCTCCGCCCACTCGGCATGACGGCGACGGTGTTCGAAGGGTCGCCGGCATCGGGGGCGCGGTCGACGGCCGCCGACGTGGCGAGGTTCGCGGCCGAGCTCCTCTCCCCCACGCTGCTCGACCCGTCCACCGTCGAGCAGGCGACGACGGTGCAGTTCCCCGGTCTCGTGGGCGTGCTGCCCGGCTTCGGCATGCGCAGCCCCAACGACTGGGGCCTCGGCTTCGAGATCCGCGACGGCAAGTCGCCGCACTGGACCGGCACCACCAACTCGCCGCGCACGTTCGGCCATTTCGGCCAGGCCGGCACGTTCCTCTGGGTCGACCCCGACCTGGGTGCCGCCTGCGTCGCACTCGCCGACCGCGACTTCGGGCCGTGGGCGGCCGAGGCGTGGCCGCCGTTCAGCGACGCCGTCGTCGCCGAGCTGCGCGGCTAGCCGGGAGCGCGAGCGCTCTGGGGGAGAATGCCTCCGGTGCGCATCGGGCTGCTCGGGCCGCTGGAGGTCCTCGACGACGACGACGCGCCGGTCTACATCGCCGGCGCGCGGCTGCGCACGCTGCTGATCGTCCTGGCCCTCGACCCCGGCCGGTTGGTCCCGGCCGGACAGCTGGTCGACGGCATCTGGGGCGACGACCCGCCGGCGGGGGCCGCGAACGCGCTGCAGGCGCTGGTGTCGCGGCTGCGGCGGGCGCTGCCGGGGCTGGCCGTCGAGTCGCACCCGGCCGGGTACCGGCTGGCCCTGCCCCCGGACGCCGTCGACACCGCGCGGTTCGAGCGGCTGGTCGCGGCCGCCCGGTCGGCGTCGGACGACCAGACGACGGCGGACCGGCTCGGCGAGGCGCTGGCGCTGTGGCGCGGCCCGGCGCTGCTCGACGTCGCGGAGTCGGAGTTCTTCCAGGCGCCGCGGACCCGCCTCGAGGAACTGCGGCTCGCTGCGACGGAGGAGCGGGTCGACGCCGCGCTCCGGCTCGGCCGCGGCGCCGCCCTGACCACCGAGCTGACCACGCTGGTCGCCGAGCATCCGCTGCGCGAGCGCCTGGTCGGGCAGCTGATGCGGGCGCTGGTCGCGGCCGGCCGCCCGGCGGAGGCGCTGGCGGCCTACGAGCGGACCCGCGAGGCGCTGGCCGACGAGCTCGGCACCGACCCGTCGGCCGAGCTGTCCGCCCTGCACACCGGCGTCCTCCGCGGCGAGCTGGCGGCCCCTTCCTCGGAGCCCGCTCCTGCCCCTGCACCTCCCGACGAGCGGCGGGCCACCGCCCGGACCAACCTGCGCACCGGGCTGACCAGCTTCATCGGCCGCGACGCCGACGTCGTCCGGGTGCGCGACCTGGTCGGCGAGTACCGGTTGACGACGCTGACCGGGCCGGGCGGGTCGGGCAAGACCCGGCTGGCCGGCGAGGCGTCGCGGACGCTGGTCGACCGGATGCCCGACGGCGTCTGGCTGGTCGAGCTGGCACCGGTCGCGGCCGGTGCGGATCTGCCGGCCGCGGTGCTCGGCGCCCTGGAACTGCGCGACCAGCCGTTCGGCGGCAGCTCCGACGACGACGCCACCGGCCGCCTCGTCGCGGCGCTGCGTACCCGGGCCGCGCTGCTGGTGCTGGACAACTGCGAGCACGTCATCGACGCCGCCGCGGCGCTGGCCGACCGGCTCCTCGGCGACTGCCCCGACCTGCGCGTCCTCGCGACCAGCCGCGAGCCGCTGGGCATCACGGGCGAGGCGGTCTGGCCGGTCGAGCCGCTGGCGCTGCCGCCCGAGGACGACGGCGCCGCCGCGGACCTGCTGGGCGTCGACGCCGTCCGGCTGCTCGTCGACCGGGCGCGCGCCGTCCGCCCCGGCTTCACCCTCACCGAAGCCGACGCCCCCGCCGTCGCCCGCATCTGCCGCGCGCTCGACGGGATGCCGCTGGCGATCGAGCTGGCCGCCGCCCGGCTGCGCACCATGACGGTGGAGCAGCTGGCCGCCCGGCTCGACGACCGGTTCCGGCTGCTCACCGGCGGCAGCCGCACCGCACTCCCCCGCCACCGGACGCTGCGCGCCGTCGTCGACTGGAGCTGGGGACTGCTGCCCGAGCCCGAGCGGGTCGTGCTGCGCCGGCTGGCCGTGGTCGCGCACGGGGCGACGGCGGACGCGGCGGCGCAGGTGTGCGGCGACGGCGCCGACGTGCTCGACCAGCTGATCTCGCTGAGCGACAAGTCGCTGCTCGTGGTCGACGACGACGGCGACGCGCCGCGGTACCGGATGCTCGAGACGATCAAGGCCTACGGCCTGGAGCGGCTGGACGAGGCCGGCGAGCTCGACGCCGTCCGCCGGGCGCACCTGCGCTACGTCACGGAGCTGGCCGAGGCCGCCGAGCCACAGCTGCGCCGGGCCGAGCAGCTGGTCTGGCTGCGCCGGCTGCGCGCCGTGCACGACGACCTCACCGTGGCGCTGCGCGGCGCGGCCGCGGCCGGCGACGCCCGGGGCGCGCTGCGGCTGACGGTGGCGGCCCTCTGGTACTGGTGGCTGTCGGGCCACCGGACCGAGGGCGCGGAGCTGACGACGGCGGCGCTGGCGGTGCCAGGCCCGGCCGACGACGTGACCAGGGCGACGGCGTACGCGGGCCTGGCCATGACGGCGACCGCCGGCCTGGGCGACGAGTGGATCGTGAAGGATTGGATCGCCGAGGCCGAGCGGCTCTCCGGCGGCGACCGGAGCAACCCGCTGCTGGTCATGGTCGGCGGCCTCGCGGACTTCATGTCGCCCACCGAGGGCCGGTTCGGCGCGAACATGCGGTCGCTGCTCGAGAACGACGACCCGTGGGTCCGGGCGCTCGCTCGGCTCAACTACGCCCGTCAGCTCTCGTTCGCCGAACGGCGCGAGCACGTCGAGCTGGCGCTGGCGGAGTTCCGCGAGACCGGCGAGCGGTGGGGCACCTCGTTCGCGCTCACCACGATGGGCGACCTGGAGGCACGGCAGGGCGACCTCGCCGCGGCCCTGCGCCTCTTCGAGGAGGCGATCACCTGCGCCACCGCCGTCGGCACCGTCGAGGACGTCGTCTTCATGCGCGGCCGCGAGGCGCAGCTGCGCTGGCTGCTCGGCGACCACGAGGGCAGTGCGGCCGCGCTGGCCCGTGCCGAGCACGACGCCGCCGGGCTGGCCTGGGCCGACTCCGTGGCGGGCCTCGCGCTGTACCAGAGCGACCTGGCCCGGTGGACCGGCGACCTCGACACGGCCCGGGTGCAGATGGACCGCTGCGAGCGGCTGCTGCAGGACATCTCCGTGCACCCGTTCTTCCTGGCGATGGTCGCCACGTCGCGCGGCCACCTGGCCGCCGCGGCCGGCGACCTGGAGACCGCGGCGACGGAGCGCGCGGCCGCTCTCGAGCTGGGGCAGAACAGCGACGAGGACGTGCTCGGCCGGGTACTGGTGGGGGCCGCGGACCAGGCGTTGCGGGTGGGCCGGCCCGCCGACGCCGTCCGGCTGCTGGCCGCCGTCGAGACGCTGGCCGGCGGGCTGGACCGGTCCGCCCCGGAGGCCCGGAACGCCGACGAGGCCGCCCGCATCGCACTGGGCGACGGGGCGGCCTCGCAGGTGTGGGCCGAGACGGTGCGGGACCTCACCGGCCGCGACGGTGCGGCGGCCCATTCCTGGGCGGTCGAGCTGGCCGGGTCCGTCTTGGCCCCTCGGCGGGCCGGGCAGACCGGCGATGAGAGGGGGCCGGAGGCCTCCTCGACATCGTCGGTGCCGGACGCCGAGCCAGGGCGACCCTAGCTGCGGGCAGGCCCGGCCCGACGCATCGGATGTAGCAGCCAGCTCAGCGGACCGGCGGGCGGCGGAACAGCTTCATCGCCCACAGGTAGCTGAACACGCCGATCACGACGGTCCAGCCGAGCGCCAGGATCGCGTTGTTGCCGATCTCGGTGCCCAGCAGCAGACTGCGCACCGTCTCGATCACCGGGCTGAACGGCTGGTACTCGGCGAACCAGCTCAGCCCGGCCGGCATCGAGTCCGCCGGGACGAACCCGCTGCCCAGGAACGGCAGCAGCACGATCAGCGTCGGCGTGTTGCTGGCGGTCTCGACGCTCTTGGCCGACAGGCCCAGGGCGACGGCGAGCCAGGTCAGCGCGACCGCGAACAGGGCGATGAGCCCGATCGCGCCGAGCCACTCCATCGCGTTGGCGCTCGGGCGGAACCCGATCGCCAGCGACACCCCGAGCACGATGGCCAGGCCCACCAGCGTCTGCAGGAAGCTGCCGATCACGTGCCCGGTGAGCACCGCGCCGCGCGAGATCGCCATGGTGCGGAACCGGGCGATGATGCCTTCCTGCATGTCCATGGCGACGGAGATCGCCGTGCCCTGGATCGCGGCGGCCACCGTCATGAGGAGGATGCCGGGCACCAGGTACTCGATGTAGTCGGCACGGGCGCTCGCTTCGCCACCCAGCCCGGCGCCGAGCGTCCCGCCGAAGACGTAGGCGAACAGCAGCAGCATGATCACCGGAAGGGCGATGAGCTGGACGGTCATCGCGGGGTAGCGGGCCCATCGGCGCATGTTCCGGCGGAGCATGGTGCGCGAGTCGCGGGCGGCAAGGGCGAGGGTGCTCATCGGACGTTCTCCTTCTCAGCGGTGTCGACGGTGTCGGCGGCGGTCTCCGCGGATTCATCTCCGGCCTCGGCGGAGGAGCGTGCCTCGGCCGGGTGCCCGGTCAGCGCGAGGAACACGTCGTCGAGGTCGGGGGTGTGGACGGTGAGTGACGCGACCTCGATGGAGGCGACGTCGAGGTGGTCGAGGACGGACCGCAGCGAGTGCACGTCGCCGTCACTGGGGACCTGCAGCACCAGCGCCGCGTCGTCGCGGGTGGAGCCGGCGAAGGTGCGGGCGGCCTGGTCGAGCTCGGCGGCGTCGGTGAACTGCAGCCGGATGTGCCCGCCGGGGATGAGCCGCTTGAGCTCGTCGGACGTGCCTTCGGCGACGATCTTGCCGTGGTCGAGCAGCGCGATCCGGTCGGCCAGCTCGTCGGCCTCGTCCAGGTACTGGGTGGTGAGGAAGATCGTGACGCCGCCGGCGACCAGGTTGCGGATGGCCTCCCACATCGTGCGCCGGGTGCGCGGGTCCAGGCCCGTCGTCGGCTCGTCCAGGAAGATCACCTTGGGGTCGCCGACCAGCGTCATGGCGAGGTCGAGCTTGCGTCGCATGCCGCCGGAGTAGGTCATCGGGTTCTTCTTCGCGGCGTCGACCAGATCGAACCGCTCCAGCAGCTCTGCCGCCCGCCGCCGGCCCTCCTGCTTGTCCAGGTGGTTGAGGTCGGCCATGAGGAGCAGGTTCTCCTCACCGGTCAGCAGGTTGTCGACGGCGGAGAACTGGCCGGTGACGCCGATCGCGCCGCGCACGCCGTCGGCGTCGGTCGCCAGGTCGTGGCCCGCGACGCGGACGCTGCCGCCGTCGGCCTCGATGAGGGTGGAGAGGATCTGGACGGTCGTGGTCTTGCCGGCGCCGTTCGGGCCGAGCAGCGAGAAGACCGTGCCCTCGGGGACGGTGATGTCGATGCCGTCGAGGACGGTCTGCTCGCCGTACGACTTGCGCAGGCCGGTCGCGGCGATGGCCGTCGGTCGGTCGAGTGTCATCAGGGGGCCTCGTTTCGATGTCGCTGTGCTGATGCGACAACACTCCGCCCGGTCCCTGATACCGCCGTGAGGCCGCGCTGACACGGCGCTGACACGGACTGACACGGCCGCTGACAGATGAGTGTGCCGAGGTCAGTAGGCTGTGCCGGTGCCCGTCCTCCCCGCATTGGCGGTGACCGCGCTGCTGCTGGGAGCGCCGGCATCAGCCGCTGACACGCCCGCCGACCCGCCGGCCGGCACCGTCGAGCAGCTGATCGAGCAGCTGCGCGACGACCCCGTCCTGGTGCAGCCGTCCATGGGCATGGGCGACTCCGAGCTGGCCCACGACGTGCTGACCTCCGCCGCCGCCGGGCTCGACCTGCCCGCCTATGTCGTGCTGGCCGAGGTGCCCGACGACGTTGCCGGCGCCGAGTACCCGAGCGAGGCGGCGGCGGCGCTGATGCAGGCGGAGCTGGGCGACGGGCTCTACCACGTCGAGTTCCGCGGCGAGATCTCCCATACCCAGGCCTGGGGCGACGAGGAGCTGGCCGACGCCGGGACGGCACCGGTCACGTTCGCGATGGAGCGGGCCGAGTCGAACGCGCACGGCGACTACCCGCGCGTGTCGGCCGTGTTCGAGGCGGTGCTGACGCTGCGCTGGGCGGCGGCGCCGCTGGACGAGCTGCCGGACGACGTCGTCGACGACTACGCCGCGCAACCGTGGGCGTTCCTCCCGGAGTCCGACTACTACCGCGCCGATGCGAACGCCGGCCGCTGGGTGGCGCTGCTCGCGACGGTGACCGGCGTCCTGGTCGCGGGGACGATCATCACGCTGGTGGCGGCCCGTGCGCGCCGCCGCGACGCGACGTTGTCAGCCCCCGCCCGTAGGGTGGGCCCCCTCCCAGCCGGGCGGGGCATGCCAACCTCGACGTCGGCGGTACCCGATGACATCGCCGTCACGGCGCAGGGCCGGCTCGACGACGTCCGGCGGCGGCTCGCGAGGCTGCCGGCCGCACAGGTCAGCGGCGTGCACGGCGAGGCGGCGGCGACGGCGATCGAGGCCGGTGACCGCGTGCTCGCGACCGGCGACCCGCTCGACGCCGTCGGCGCGGTCGTGCTGGCGGAGGTCGCGGGCCGCGAGCTCGACCGGGCCGGCTCGCAGAAGCGGCGCCCCTACCACCCCTGCTTCGTGAACCCGCTGCACGGCGAGGCCCGCGACACCGTCCGGCTCGACGGCTCGTCCATCGACGCGCCGGTGTGCCGCGCCTGCGCCCGCGTGGCCGGGCCGATGCTGGCGGTGCGGCGGCGGCTGCGCGGCCGGGTGCCGTACGTCGACACGTCCACCGTCTGGGCGCGGACCGGATACGGCGCGCTGGTGAGTGACCTCGCCGCCCAGGTCCTCGAGGATCGGAGCACGCGCCGATGAGGGCACGTGTGGTGGGACTGCTGATCACGCTGGTGCTCGCCGTGGCGGGCGGCGCCGTCGCGTGGCGGCTGGCCTCTCCCGCCGTCACGCCGGACCCGCCGCTCACCGAGCGGGCCGCGGCCGCGGCGGCCGGGTTGGGCGCGGACGGCCACGTCTACGTCGACCCGAGCGCGTCCGGCGTCTTCTCCGCCGAGGAACTGGACCGGCTGGACGAGGCCGCGGCCGCATCGGACCCACAGGTCTACTTCGTGATCTGGCCCGGCAGCGACCAGGCCGGCTACGGGTCGGCCGCCGACGTGCTGCGCCAGATCGGCGCAGAGACCGGCCGGCCCGGCCTGTACGTCGAGGTCGACCCCGGGGTCGACGTGGACAGCGCAGACATCGGGATCGAGGGCGAGTACTTCTCCCTCTACGGTGCGTTGGACGACGAAGTGGAGTGGACGAGCGCGGCCGAGACGGACCGGCTGCTCGCCGCGATCGAGGAGAACGACGGGCGGGAGTACACCGTGGGCGAGGACACCAGCAGCCACTACTGGGGCGGGACGGGCGGCGTGATCACGGCCGGCCTGCTCATCGGCGGCCTCTGCGGGGTCGGCGGCGGCCTGGTGGGCCTGACGGGATGGGCGATCGTGCGGCACCGGAGGGCGGCGGCGTGAGCGAGGCGGTCTACCAGCCCGACCCCGCAGCCATCGCGGCCGATCTCGCCGACGACGGCGTCCACGTCGACCCGGCGGTCGCCGAGGCGATCGCGCCCGACGACCTCGCCGCTGTGACGACGATGGTCGACGCCGCGACGCCGCGGACATACGTGCTGGCCGTCCCGCTGGACTTCGGCGCCGATCTCTCGGCCAACCAGCTGGTGACGCTGGTCCACCGCGAGCTCGGCGAGGCCGGTGACGGCGTCTACTTCGTCTCGCGCGGCTCGGTCGGCTACCGCTGGTCGGTCGACACCACCAGCTACGCCGTCCAGACGGAGAACGAGAACGCGCTGGCCACCTATGTCGCCCGGGACAAGTACCCCACCGACCTCGGCGAGCAGCTGGCCGAGACCCTCGAGATCTTCACCAGCGGCGACGCCCAGACCGTGTACGACGAGTACTACCCCGACCGGGGCACCGCCGTCGACAGCTCCGGCAGCGGGGACGACGGCGGCTCCGGCGGCATCGTGCTCGGGGTGGGACTGGCGGTGGCCGCAGCGGTCGCCGTCGTCGCCCTCCTGCTGCGCCGGCGCCGGCCGCGCGGTGACGTCGAGCTGAAGCGGCGGGCGCTGCAGCGCATCTCGTCGGCGCAGACCCGCGAGTGGCGCCGCCGGGCCGAGACCGAGACGGCAGCGCTGGGCGAGCGGATCCGCGCGCTCGAGATCGAGGGCGGCGACGACAGCGCGACCTGGGCCGCCGCCCTCGACCACTACCAGGCGGCGACGGCGATCCTGGACCGCTCCGAGGCCGCTGCCGACGCCGTCGGCGCGCTGGTGCTGGCTCGCCGCGGCGACGACGCCCTCGAGCATGCCGCCGACGGCCGCTCGTGGACGCCGGCCGTGGCCTGCTTCTTCAACCCGCTGCACGGCCCGGCGACGACGAAGGCGCAGTGGAAGACGGCGGCCGGGAAGCGCGACGTGCCGTGCTGCGAG
The DNA here is from genome assembly GCF_004348545.1 of Jiangella ureilytica. GTDB lineage: Bacteria > Actinomycetota > Actinomycetes > Jiangellales > Jiangellaceae > Jiangella > Jiangella ureilytica. Next base: position 117,309 of record NZ_SMKL01000006.1, read on the forward strand.
GCGTGCCGGCGCGACATCGGCAAGCGCCGCGAGCCGGAGATCCTCGACCTGCCGACCGGCGACACCGTCGTGCACTACATGGACACCGGCTTCGAGCCGTGGGCGTCGACCGGGTTCGGCGCGCTCGCCCCGGACCTGCTGGACCGCCTGCGCGACCGCCGCTGACGCCGTCAACGCTGACGCCGTCGTCGCTGGTCAGGTGGTCGTGAGGGTCAGCTCGAAGGTGTACATCGACGCCCGGTAGAGGTGGGCGCCGTACTCGACGGCGCGGCCGGTCTCGTCGTAGGCGATGCGGGTCATGGTGAGCAGCGGCGCGCCGGCGTGCTCGTCGAGCAGGCGCGCCTCGGCGGCCCGGGCGGCCCGCCCGCCGATGGTCTGGGTGGCGATCTTCAGGGTGACCCCGGCGGCGCGGATCATGGCGTACAGACCGTGGTGCTCCAGCGATCGCGCGTCGAGCCGGACCAGGCCGGTGGGCACGTAGTTGCTCATGATCGACAGCGGTTCGTCGCCGGTGAAGCGCAGCCGGCGGAGGGCGTAGACGGTGTCACCCGCCGCCAGGCCGAGCGCCTCGGCCACCACCTCGGTCGGCTCCTGGACCTCGAAGGAGAGGATCTGCGTGCGCGGCTGCTTGCCGGCCGCCCGGAGGTCGTCGTACAGGCTGGACAGCTCCACGGGACGGCGCACCTTGGGCCGGACCACCTGGGTGCCGACGCCGCGCTTGCGGACCAGCAGGCCGCGGTCGACCAGGTACTCGATGGCGCGGCGCATGGTGGGACGCGACAGGCCGAGCTGGTCGGCGAGCTGGATCTCGTTGTCCAGACGGGTGCCGGGCGGGTAGGCGCCGGACTCGATCAGCTGCTCCAGATGCTGCGCGACCTGGAAGTACAGCGGCACCGGACTGGTGCGGTCGACCACGAGCTCCGGGATGCCCTCGGCCACGCCGAACCCCCTCACCTGGGTGATAAGTACGTCAGTATGTTAGGACATTTGCCGAGCGGCCCGCGCGCGCGGGACTTGAGGTTCCAGTGAGGTCACAGGTCATGGAAGGTCTAGACCTCGTCAGAAAGTCATGACAATCTGACAGCCGGACATCGAGGTTCGGCTGCTCTGGAGGATCGATGAGGTTGAACACCGGGCTCGGCGGCACGGCCGGCCTGCTCGCGGCGGCGCTCGTCCTGGCGGCGTGCGGAAGCGACGACGACGGCGGATCCGCGGGCGGCGACCCCTCGCAGAACGCCGAGGCGACCGAGGTCACGCTCACCATCACCGACAATGCCATCGCCGGCGGCAAGAACTCCGAGGGCGCGGCGTGGATCACCGACTACGTCATCCCCGAGTTCACCGCCATGCAGGAGGCCAATGGCGTCGACGTCACCGTCGAGTTCGAGGAGAACGGCGTCGACGACGAGGACTACAAGACCAAGATCGCCCTCGACCTGCAGTCCGGCGGCGGCGGCGACATCATCAGCATCGACGGCATCTGGACCGGCGAGTTCGCCGAGGCCGGGTACATCGCACCGCTCACCGACATCGCCGGCGACGCGGTCGAGGACTGGGACGGCTGGGAGCAGATCCCGGAAGCGGTCCAGCAGGCCATGACGTTCGACGACGAGGCGTACGGCATCCCCGTCGGCACCGACGGCCGGGTCATCTACTTCAACAAGGAGCTGTTCGCCCAGGCGGGGCTGCCGGAGGACTGGCAGCCGACCAGCTGGGACGAGATCCTCGAGGCCGCGCGCGCGCTCAAGCAGCTCGACGGCGTCACCCCGCTGCAGATCAACGCCGGCGTCCCGATGGGCGAGGCCACGACGATGCAGGGCTTCCTGCCGCTGCTGGCCGGCACCGGCGAGCAGATCTGGGCCGACGACACCTGGACCGGCGCGACCGAGGGCGTCACCGAGGTGCTCGACTTCTACGCCCAGGTGTACGGCGAGGAGCAGCTCGGCGACCCGCTGCTGCAGCAGGAGGCGCAGGGCCGCGACACGTCGTTCCAGCTGTTCGCGTCCGGCCAGCTCGGCATGCTGATCGAGGGCGACTACCTGTGGCGCTCGGTCATCAACCCCGACGGCGGCATCGCCCCGATGGCCAACCGCGACGAGGTCGTCGGCTGGGCGAAGATCCCGGCCCGCGAGCCCGGCGCCGGCCTCAACGGGCAGGACTTCGTCAGCATGTCCGGCGGCACCGGCCGGGTCATCAACCCGAACACCGAGTTCCCGCAGCAGGCGTGGGAGCTGATGATGTTCATGAACTCCCCGGAGGCGTTCGAGGCGCAGATCGAGATCGCCGGCGCGCGGATCACCCCCCGCGACGACGTCAACGCCGAGGCCCTGGCGGGCGACCCGCTGATGGAGTTCATCGCGTCCGAGGTGTTGCCGATCACCGCCTACCGGCCGGCTCTGGCCATCTACCCGCAGGTGTCGGTCGCCCTGCAGGAGGCGACCGCCGCGGTGGCCTCGGGCACGTCGGCCGAGGACGCCGCAGCGGGCTACCAGAGCGAACTGGAGGGCATCGTCGGTGACGACGGTTCCATCGCCGACTGACCTCGACCCGGCCGGCGCTCGCGGGGCTGACCCCGGGGGCGCCGGCCGGGGTACGGGCCGGGGCCGAGGTGCCGCCGTCGACGACGGGGACGCCGCCGGTCTGGGGCGGTGGCGGGCCGCCGGGTTCGTCGCACCGGCCATGCTGGTCGTCGCGGTGTTCTTGGTCTTCCCGGCGATCTGGACGCTCTACCTGGGGCTGACCAACTGGCGGCTGACCGGGCTGGCGGCCGCCGAGCCGGAGTTCGTCGGCACCGAGAACTACACCGACGCGCTGAGCGACCCGGCGTTCCGCAACTCGCTGATGCTGACGCTCGCGTTCGTGTTCTTCTCCGCGATCGTTGGCCAGTCGATCCTGGGGTTCGCGCTGGCCTGGGTCGCGCGCCGTCTGCGGCCGGCCGTGCGGTCCGTGCTCGAGACCGTGGTACTGCTGGCCTGGATCATCCCGGCGTCGGTGGTCGCGTTCCTGTGGCTGGCGCTGCTGGACCGGCGCGAGGGCACGCTGAACGCGCTGCTCGGGACCGACGGCACGGCCTGGCTGCTCGAGTACCCGATGCAGTCGATCATCGTCTTCAACATCTGGAACGGCACGGCGTTCTCGATGCTGCTGTTCGGCTCCGCGCTGGCCTCGGTGCCACCGTCGCAGTTCGAGACCGCCCGCATGGCCGGCGCCGGCACGTTCGCCACCCTGCGCGACGTCGTGCTGCCGAACATCCGCGGCCACATCCTGACCAACACGCTGCTGATCACGCTGTGGACGTTCAACGTGTTCGCGCCGTACCTGATCACGGCAGGCGGTCCGCAGGGGCGCACCGAGATCCTCGGCATCTACATCTACCGGGTGGCGCTGCGCGACGGCGCGCTCGGCCAGGGCGCCGCGCTGTCGCTGATCATGATCATCATCAACCTGATCGTGGCGTCGGTGTACCTGCGACTGTTGAGGGAGCGCCGCTCATGACCGTACGCGCGGCCCTCGGGGCGGTCGGCCGGTACGTCTTCGCCGGCTTCGTGTTCGTGTTCTTCGCGCTTCCGCTGCTGTGGCTGCTGTCGGCGCCGTTCGACACCGCGCCGTCGGTGCAGGTGTCGCTGCCGGACTTCACGCTGGAGAACTTCCGCACGCTGTGGGACAACCCGTACGCGATGCGCTCGCTCGGCAACTCGGTGCTCATCGCCGCCGGCACCATGGCGATCACGCTGGTGCTGGCCGCGCTGGCATCGTACGCACTGTCGCGGGTCCGGATCCCCGGCCGCGACACGCTGCTCTACCTACTGCTCCTGCTGTCGTCGATCGTCACCGGGACAGCGGCCATGGTGCCGACGTTCCTGCTGATGACGGAGCTGGGGCTGATCGACCGGCAGCTCGGCGTCGTGCTGGTGCTGACCGGCGGGCTGCTGCCGACGGCGATCTTCATCCTCAAGGACTTCATGGACTCGACCCCGCGGTCCTACGAGGAGTCAGCGCGGGTGTTCGGCGCGTCGTCGCTGCAGATCCTGCGCCACGTCGTCGTGCCGATCGCCCGGCCGGGACTGGCGACCATCGCCGTCTGGGCCGTGGTGCAGGTGTGGGGCAACTTCCTGGTGCCGTTCATCCTGCTGCGCTCCCCCGACCGGCAACCGGCCGCCGTCGTCATGTTCACCTTCTACACCGAGGGCGGCCAGCCCAACCTCGCGCTCATCTCCACGTTCTCCCTGCTCTTCTCCATCCCGGTGGTGGTCATGTACCTGTTCGTGAACCGCCGCTACGGCTTCCGCTTCCATGGAGGGATCAAGCGCTGATGGCGGCGATCACCACCACCCAGCTGGTCAAGGAGTACCCCGGCGGCGTCCGCGCGGTCGACGGGCTCGACCTCACCATCGAGGACGGCGAGTTCTTCGCGCTGCTCGGCCCGTCGGGCTGCGGCAAGACGACGCTGCTGCGCACGATCGCCGGACTCGAGACGGCCACCGACGGGCGGCTGTCGATCGGGTCGCGCGACGTGACGGCGCTGCCGCCCGGCGAGCGGCGGGTCGCCATGGTGTTCCAGGACTACGCCTTGTTCCCGCACATGACGGTGGCCGACAACATCGCGTATCCGCTGAAGATCCAGAAGGTGGACCGCTCGTCGCGGCTGGCGACGGCCGAGGAGGTCGCGGGCGGGCTGTCGTTGGAAGGGCTGACGGCGCGCCGGCCCGGGCAGCTGTCCGGCGGGCAGCAGCAGCGCGTGGCCCTGGCGCGAGCCGTCGCCAGCAAGCCCGACGTGTTCCTGTTCGACGAGCCGCTGTCCAACCTCGACGCGCGGCTGCGGCTCGAGGCGCGCACGTTCCTCAAGCGGCTGCAGCGCGACCTGGGCGTCACGACGGTGTTCGTCACGCACGACCAGGCCGAGGCGCTGGCCCTGGCCGACCGGATCGCGATCATGCGTGCGGGCAGGATCCAGCAGGTCGGCTCCCCGCGCGACGTCTTCCGCCGTCCGGCCAACACGTTCGTGGCCGGGTTCGTCGGGTCGACGCCGATGAACCTGCATCCGGGCTCCGTTCGCGACGGGCGGGTGTCGGTGGCGGGGGCGTCGCTGCCGGTGCCGCCGGGGTTGTCCTCGTCGGTGGTCGACGGGTCGTCGGTGATCTGGGGCGGGCGGCCGGAGTACCTGCGCTGGTCGGCTGTGGCGCCGTCGTCGGCGGACGACGCGATCACCGGCACCGTCACCGTCGTCGAGAATCTCGGCGCGTCCGTGCTCGTCACCGTCGAGGCCGGCGACGGCGTCCTCGTGCAGGTGGTCGTCGACGAGGACCACGAGCCGGCGCCCGGCACGGCCGGCTTCGTCGTCGTCCGGCCGGAGCGGACCCTGTTGTTCGACGCCGAGAGCGAGGAGCTGATGGAGCCGGTGGCGGCCGCGGCATGACGGTGCTGTTGTCGCGCCGGCTGCTGCCGGCCGATCGCGCGTCGTCGATCTACCTGACGCTGCCGTTCGAGGTGCCACCGAGGACGTGGTCGGTGCACGTCGCGCTCTCCTACGGCGGCGAGGACGCGGTGATCGACCTGGGCTGCTCCGGGGCCGCGGGGTGGCGCGGCTGGTCCGGCGGGTCGCGGCGGCGCTTCACGGTGACGGCCTCGGCGGCGACCCCGGGATATCTGGCCGGGCCGCTCGAACCGGGTGAGTGGTCGGTGGTGCTCGGCCTGTACCGGGTGCCGTCGGACGGGGTGCCGGTGACGGTCTCCGTCGTGCTCGACGATCCCTCGGCGCCGCTGGACCCGGAGCCGTCCGGGCCGCCGCCGGTGGGCGCCGCGGACCGGCCGCCGCGCCGCTCGTTGCCCGCCGATGATGGGCTGACCTGGCTGGCCTGCGACTTCCACGCCCACACGCTGCATTCGGACGGCTCACTGCCGGTGGCCGGGCTGGCCGCCCTCGGAGTGTCGGCGGGCCTCGATGTGCTCGCGGTCACCGACCACAACACCGTCTCGCATCATGCCGGGCTGCTCGAGGTCGGGTCGCGGTACGGGATCACGCTGCTGCCCGGCCAGGAGGTCACGACCGAGCGCGGCCACGCGAACGCCTTCGGCCCCATCCCCTGGGTCGACTTCCGCCAGCCGGCGTCGTCCTGGGTGTCCTCCGTGGCGTCCGCGGGTGGGCTGCTGTCCATCAACCACCCCCTGGCGTCGGACTGCGCGTGGCACCATCCGCTGGACTCGCGGCCGCCGCTCGCGGAGATCTTCCACTGGTCCTGGATGGCGCACGAGTGGACCGGCCCGCTGGCCTGGTGGACCGCATGGGGCCTCTCGACCGTGCCGATCGGCGGGTCGGACTTCCATTCCCCCGCCGAGGGCCGCCCGCTCGCTCGCCCGGTCACCTGGGTCGCCGCCGCCTCGCCCTCGGTCCCGGACGTCCTCGACGCGTTGCGCGCCGGCCGCACGGCGCTGTCGTGGGGCGTGGACGAGCCGGTGCTGCTGCGGGTCGACGGCGAACTGGTGGCGGTGAGCGCGGACGGCCTACTGCTCGCCGACGTCTGGGGTCGCCGTCAGGTGGTCCGCGGCGACCTCGCCCGCTTCCCCGCCGCCGACGGCCCGCACCGCCTCGAGACCGGCACCGCCGCCGTCGTCGCCCTCACCCCCTGACCCCACCGAGTTGATCGTGCAGTCACCGCGGCATCGCCGTCGGATTCGCCCGATCGACTCCGCACTCTCTCCGAGATCAACTCTGGTGGGCGGCGGCCTCGCGGTAGGCGGCCGTCAGCAGCCGGAGCACTTCGGCGACGTCGTCGGACCTGATGTAGTTGCCGGCGCCGATCTGGCTCGGGAACCGCTCGTCCAGCTCGCGGAGGGTGGCCGGAGCCTCCTGCTGGACCACCGAGCGGAACGGCGACACGAATCCGGCGTTCTCGTTCCAGAGCGTGACCAGGCCGCGTCGCTGACCGCGGATGTGGACCCGCAGGATCCAGCGCTCGCGTCCCGCGGCGGTGTGGAGGGTGGCGAGCCCCTGCGCGTCGAGGTCGATCGCCCAGGTCACCAGTTGCTGGAGGAACGGCCGGCGCTCTCTCGAGACGGTGTCGATGGACGTCGCGAAAACCTGCGGGCCGTCCGTCACCACGGGTTTCCGGTGACGGCGTACGCGCGGCCGGTGGCAGCTCGTCGATGGCGCGGTCCGGCTCGATCAGCTGCGGGACCTGCACCCGACGCCCGCCGAGGTCGTAGGCGGTGACGGTGACGAGGTCGAGGTCGAGCCGGTCGTTGCTGACGTCCTGCAGGTAGCCGACCAGCTCGATCAGCTCGGGCGGCGCCGTGTCGATGACGACGACGCAGCGCAGCCTGCCTTCGTCGAGCGCCGCTGCCAGCGCCGCCTGGAACGCCTCGTCGTCGAACGCCGGGTCGTCGGCCGCCCTGTCCGCTGCCTCGACGAGGTCGTGCAGCTCCTGCTCGAGCGCGAACCGCGCCGGCTCGAAACTGGAATGGTTGAGGGATCAGTGCCGCCAGGGCGACACCGATCCCTCAACCATCGCGCCCAGCGTCCGGTGGCGAGCCTCTCATGGCTGTGCCTGGACTCCCGCGGCCATCATTCCCGGGGCGAGACGCCGTGGCGGAAGATGCGCACCGCGGTCTCGGCGGCCTTGTGTCGCGGCAGCGTCCCGGCCGCCACGGACTCGGCCGTGACGTAGATGAGGGCGTACATGACGCTCATCGCGAAGGTGGGGTCGATGTCGGGGTCCAACTCGCCGTCGCGCTGGGCGGCGCGGATGAGGTCGAGCAGGCCGTCGTCATCGTCGGAGGTCCAGTGCGGGTTGCCGACGAAGCGGGTGGGGTCGCTGAAGAGGAAGAGGATCTGGTCGGCGAGGTCGACGATGGCGCCCATGATGTTCTCGACCGTCTCCATGGCGGTGCTGGATACCGCGAGCGCCCCGTTCCAGGCCTCTCCCAGCCGCGCCTGCGAGTCGATGAGCAGTGCGTCGATGAGGGCCTGGCGCTCGGGGAAGTAGCGGTGCAGAGTGCTGCGGCTGACGTCGGCGCGGTCGGCAATGTCGCCGAGGGACGCGGAGAAGTCGCGGGCCCAGACCGAGGCGGCGGCCTCGAGGATGGCCCGCCGCGTGCGCTGCCGCACTCCGGAGTCGGCCGTCGTCGTCACGCCCGCTTACATTACAGCACTCCACCATAATAGAACATGTCCGCTTGAAAATGAGACATTGCTGTGTCATTATCGGTCCATGAGCGCCCCATACGGCCCGCCCGCCGAGGACCGTCCGACCTCCGACGTCCCGACCAAGGACAAGGTCCGGCTGCTCTGGAGCTACGCCCGCCCGCACAAGCGCATCCTGATCATCGGGCTGTTGCTGGGGCTGCTCGGCACCGGCGCGGAGCTCGTCACCCCGCTCGTCACCAAAGAGGTCCTCGACGGGCTCGAGGTACAAGCCTCGCTCCGGGGACCGGTCACCCTCCTCGGCGTCCTGCTGGTCGCGGGCGCCGTCATCGGGCTGGTGCAGGCGATCCTGCTGGGGACCCTGGCCGAGCGGATCATCCTCGCCGCCCGCACCGGCATGGTCCGGCACCTGCTGCGCACGAAGGTCACCGAGCTCGGCACCCGCAGCGCCGGCGAGATGGTCACCCGGGTCACGTCCGACACCATGCTGATCCGCGAGGCCACGACGTCCAGCATCGTCAACGCCGTCAACGGCCTGGTGGGCCTCGTCGGCGCGCTGGTGCTCATGGCCTACCTCGACCTCGTGCTGCTCGCGACCACCCTGGGCGTCGTGATCGTCGTCGGCATCCTCGCCGCCCTGCTCATGCCACGGCTGGCCAAGGCCCAGGAGGAGGCGCAGGAGGAGATCGGCGCGCTCGGCGGGCGGCTCGAGGGCGTGCTCCGCGCGCTGCGCACCGTCAAGGCGGCCCGGGCCGAGGCGCGCGAGACCCGCCGCATCGGCGCCCACGCCGAGCGCTCGGCCGAGCGCAGCATCCGCGCCGTCAAGATCGAGGCGTGGGCGTGGACCATCACCGGCGGCGGCATCAATCTCGCCGTCATGCTCATCCTCGGCGTCGGCGCGTACCGGGTCGCGGCCGGCGACATGACGGTGACGACGCTCGTCGCGTTCCTGCTCTACGCGTTCCAGCTGATGATGCCGATCATGCTGCTGACCATGAGCATGACGGCGATCCAGTCGGGCCTCGCCGCGGCCGCCCGCATCGGCGAGGTCAACGCGATGCAGATCGAACAGGACACTCCGGCGGCGACGGCGGCAGCTGCGGCCCCGCGCAACACCCGCGCGACGCCCGCGCACACGCTCGAGCTGCGCGACGTCCGGTTCCGCTACTCCCCCGAGGCGGCGCCCGCGCTCGACGGCGTCAGCCTCACCATCCCGCGGCACGGGCACACGGCGATCATCGGGCCGTCCGGCGCCGGGAAGACCACGATCTTCTCGCTGCTGCTGAAGTTCCTGCAACCCCAGCAGGGCGAGATCGTGCTCGACGGGCGGCCGTTCGCCGACTGGACCCTCGCCGACCTGCGCGAGCGCATCGCCTATGTCGAGCAGGACACCCCGCTGGTCCCGGGCACGCTGCGCGAGAACCTCGGCTACGCGAACCCCGACGCCACCGAGGCCGACCTCTGGGCCGCACTCGACACCGTCCGCCTCGCCGACCGCGTCCGCGGCCTCGAGCGCGGGCTCGACACCGAGCTGTCGCCGACGACGATGTCCGGCGGCGAGCGGCAGCGGGTGGCGCTGGCGAGGGCGCTGGTCAGCGACGCTGAGCTGCTGCTGCTCGACGAGGCCACCGCGCAGCTCGACGGGCTGAGCGAGGCCGCCGTGGCCGAGGGCATCCGCCGGCAGGCGAGCACGGGCGCCGTGGTCACCATCGCGCACCGGCTGTCGACGGTCATCGACGCCGACCAGATCGTGCTGCTCGAGGCCGGCCGGGTCCGCGCCGTCGGGACGCACGAGCAGCTGCTCGACGCCGACGAGCTCTACCGCGAGCTGGTCGCCGCCCTGCGCATCGCCACCCCGGACCGGCCGGAGCCCGAGCCCGTCACGACACCCTGATCGTCGCGATCTCCCACGGGCCGAGCTCGACGTCGACGCGGTCGCCGTCGACGGGGAGCGGCTCGAGCGCCCGGCCGAGCAGATCGGTCCGCCAGCAGGTCACGAACGCGCCAGTCACGGTCGCGGTCGTCGGGGCGGCCGACATGGCGACCAGCCGCACCTCGATCTCGTCGCCGCGGGTGCGGATGGCCGACGCGACCACGCCCGGACCGCTCACGCCCAGGCCCGACGACGACGGCGGCAGCTCGCCCCCCGCGGTGGCCAGGCCGGGCGCCACCAGCGCGTCGTGCCGGAACTCCTCGGCCAGGCGCGGCGCGGCCGCCGCACCCCACCCGCCCCGCCGCGGTACGATCGCCAGCCGGGCGCGCACCGGGACGCCGACGTACTGCGCGCCGGGCACCGGGAACTCCGACCCGGCCGGCTCGTCGCGCAGCGGGTGCAGGTTGACGCTCATCCAGCCGACGGCGCGCAGCAGCGTCAGCGCGAGCTCGGCGCCGTCGCCGGCCAGCTCGTACTCCGTGACGTGGTCGAGCAACACGGTCGCCGGGCCGGCCGACACGAACGACGACGCCGGGAACGTCGGCAGCGGGTACTCGCCCCAGCCGCCCTCCGAGGTCAGCCCGCGCACCGTCACCGCGAACTGGCCGTCGGCCGCGGAGTCCGTCGCCGGCGCCGGCAGCGGCACGTGCAGCCGGACCCGGTGGTCGCGGGCGGGGTTGACGAACGAGACGTCGAGCCGGACGAACGGCTCGCCGGCCCGCAGCTCGACCAGCGTCGTGACCTCGACCGGCACCGTCGACGCCGCGCGCACGTCGACGTCGGCCGACAGCGACTCCGGCCAGTCGTAGCGGCGGACCACGCGCAGCACGCCGCGCAGCGGCCCGCTCTCGACCACCGAGACGACGACCGAAGTCGGCGTGTCGACCAGCACGTCCGCGGCCGGCGGGCCGTAGTTGTAGCTGTCGCCGCGGTCGCCGCCGGACACCACCCGGCCGATGCCCGTCAGCGTGGTCCCGTCGGCGCCGATGACGGTCAGCGTGCCGTCGCCGGCCACCTCGACCCGGACGTCCGCGGACGCCAGCGACCGCTCCGTCACCGAGACGACCGCGGCCGGCGCGAGCACCGGCTCGGGCGGGCCGGGAGACTCCTGAACCGTCCGCACCGCCACCTGCCCGGAGGCGTCCAGCGGGACGGCGACCAGCACCCGGCGCCGCTCCTGCGCGATCGTTCGGACCTGCCACTCCCCCGGCGCGACCTCGGCCGCGGCCGCGAGCTCCGCGCGCAGTGCCGCCAGGTCGAACTCCGGCGTCGACGGCACCCGCGCGACCTGGAAGTCCAGGGCGCCCGGCGTCACCGTGTACGACTCGATCTGCTGGCCGAACAGCTCGCGGCCGTGGATGCGCCGGATGACCTTGTCGAGGTCGGCGGCGGCCAGCTTCTCCTCACCCAGCACGGTCTCGGACCGGCCCAGCTCCTGCACCGGCACCGCGACACCGCCGGGCAGCACCGCCGTCAGCGCCGCCGCGGGATCGGGCGCCGCGACGTCCAGCTCGGCCAGGACGGTGCGCGGCCACGGAACGGTGTTGACGACGGCGTGCGCGTCGGCGGGCACCCGGGCCGCGATGGAGCGCAGCACCGCCGAGCGGACCGCCCGCCCCGCCTGCGCCGCCTCGGCCAGCCTCGCCGCGACCTGGTCGGCGGTCTCGTCGACGCCGCAGCCGGTGACGGAGTCGTGCGCCGTCGACTCGACGATCTTCCGCCAGGCCAGCAGGAACGCCTCGCGATAGTCGGCGCCGGGCCGGAAGTGCGCCGCCAGGGCCTCCGCCTCGCCGACGACGCGCTCGGCCCGCGCCATGGCCTGCTTGAGCCCGACCCGGATCGAGATGACGCCGGGCAGGATGTTGCCGCGGGCGTGGCTGCGCAGCTCGCCGACCACCACCGGCAGCCGCGGGTCGTCGGGACGGAACCGGGTGACGTACTCGGCCAGCCCCGCCACCGTCAGCCCCTCGCCGCCGGGCCCGCGGACCAGCTCCATGAGGTCCGGCCGGGGGGCGGAGTGGTCGGTGCCGAGCATGCCGAGCACGGGGTCGTCGCCGTACCAGGACCGCGTCTCCTCGCGGTACGCAGCCACCGCCGAACCCAGCCGCGAGGGGATCGCGAAGAGGTCCAGCGCGTTGCCGTAGCCGTCGAACAGGTACTCCACCCGCACCGCGCTGCCGTCGGGCGCCTCCCAGCGGAACGCGTGCCGGTTCAGCGCGCCGGGCGCGCCCCGCCACAGGCTGGCGTGCTCGATGCCGGCGCGGGACAGGATCTGCGGGATCTGCGCGGTGTGACCGAACATGTCCGGCAGGTAGCCCACCGGCATCGCCCCGCCGAGCGCCTCGGCGCCCTGCCAGCCCAGCTCGAGGTTGCGCACGATGGTCTCGCCGGAGCACAGGAACTCGTCGAGCAGGATGTACCAGGGGCCGATCGACAGCCGCCCCTGGCGCACCAGCTCGGCGACCCGGTGCCGGTTCTCGGGCCGCAGCTCGAGGTAGTCGTCGACGGCGGCGAACTGGCCGTCGAGGGTGAACCGGAACTCGGGGTCCGCCTCGGCCCGCGCGAGCACGTCGTCGACGACGTCGGCGAGCTTCAGCCGGAAGACCTGGAACGGCTCGTACCACTCGCGGTCCCAGTGGGTGTGCGGCACCAGGACGATCTGCGGTTCGCCGTCGATGTCGTCGGTCACGCGTGCGCCGCCTCTCCGGCCAGGGGCTCGTCGGCCAGCAGGCGGATGATCCGCTGGCTGGTCAGGATGTCCGCGCGGCCCTCGGCGATGCCTGCGCGCGGCGGCTCGCCCGAGGTGACCATACGGTGGAAGCTCGCGAGCTCGTTCTCGAACGACTCGCCGGTGGACGTGAAGACCGAGCGGACCTCGCCGCCGTCGGCCGTCCCCGCCGGCGCCCGCTCGACCACCTCGAGCCGGGTCGCGTTGTTCAGCACGTACGGCGTCCCGAACGTCACCCGCATCGAGCCGCGGCCGTGGTGCACCGTCAGCGTCTCGGTGTATGCGGGATAGTCGGGCAGGTAGTGCCAGCTCATCCTGGCCCGAGAGCCGCCGGCCAGCTCGCCGGTCACCTCGACCGACCCGGGTTCGGCCCCGGGGCGCGCTCCGGCCGGCCACACCCGGGCGCCGCCCACCGCGGTCAGGCCGCCGAACACCGCCCGCAGCAGCGAGGTGTCGTGCACCAGGCTGCCCAGTACGACGTGCGCGTACAGGTCGCGCAGCGACGGCGACGTGCCCGGTCCCAGCGCGACGTCGAGCAGGTCGTCGGTCCGCGCCCGGAGGCCGGCGCCCACGCCGCCGTCGATGTCCGACGGCGCCGGCCGCACGTTCGCGAACGCCAGCTGCGACCCGCCGCTCGGGTGCAGCACCTCGACCTCGACGGCACGGACGTCGTCGATGCCGTCGAGCCGCTCGCGCAGCTGCCAGACGGCCTCGTCGTACTCCTTCATGTACGCCAGCAGGAGGCGGGGCCGGCCCAGCTCGCGCTCCGCGGCGGCCAGTGCGTCGGCCTCGGCGACGGTGAACGTCAGCGGCTTCTCGCAGAACACCGCGACGCCGGCTCGCAGCGCCTGCAGGGCGACGTCGCCGTGCGATCCCGAGGTGAGCAGGACGACGCCGTCGGCGCCGCTCTCGGCGACCATGCGCCCGGCGTCGGCGTAGCGCTGCTCGTCGGCGACGCCGTACTGCTCGCCGACCGCGGCGCGCAGCGACGGCGACAGGTCGCAGACCGCGACCAGCTCGAAGAGATCCCAGCGGCGCGCGATCAGCGGCAGGTGGACGGACTGCGCGACGGCGCCGAGGCCGGCGACGGCCAGCGTGACGCGGTCGGTCACGGCAGCCACCGGCGCAGCGCCTCGCGGTTCGCCCGCTGGTCCTCGACGACGCGCTCCGGTGGGTCCGACGGCGACGGCACGACGTCCTGCTCGACGACGAGCCAGCCGTCGAAGTCGCTGGCGAAGACGGCGTCCATGAAGCCGTCGAGGTCGAGGTCGCCGGCGCCGAGCTCGACGAACGCGCGCCGCTCCCACACCGTGCGCATGTCGCCCTTCTCGCGCACGACCTGGTCGAGCACCGCGGTACGGGCGTCCTTGAGGTGCAGGTGGTTGATGCGCGCGCCCCAGCGGCGCCAGCCCTCGATCGGGTCGCCACCGCCGATGAGCAGGTGGCCGGTGTCGAAGGTGAGGCCGACGTCGGTGCGGGCGAGGAACTCGTCGATCTCGGCGGGCGTTTCGACGTACGTGCAGGCATGGTGGTGGAACGTGGGCTCGAGGCCGGCGGCGCGGACGCGCCCGGCCGCGGTCGCGACGTTCGCCGCCAGCCGCGTCCAGCCCGCCTCGTCCAGCGACAGGCCCGGCGCGGCGCCGCCGGGGTTGGCCCGGCGCAGATCGCTGCCGGAGTCGGCGAGCGTGGGCAGCGGCGGGCGGGCCGGGTCGAGCTCGGCGGCCGCCACGAAGATCTCCAGCGCATCGTCCAGCACCGGCAGCGCGGCGCCGAACGCGTCGTCGTCGGTGAACGGCAGGTCGACCCAGCCGCCGACCAGCACCAGGTCGTGCTCGCGCAGCCGCCGCCTGATGTCGTCGCCGCGGCCCAGCCAGCCCACGGGGCCGAGGTCGACGCCGTCGTACCCCAGGTCGTGCAGCGGGGCGAGAATCTCTTCGGGCTCCGGGAGCGGCTGGTCCGCCGTCAGCTCGAAGACGCCGAAGCTCACCGGCGCGCCGGCAACACCCTTCATCGCCACTTCCTTCCGGCCAGCGACCGACCTAGACCCGAGTTTGTCCTGACAACAGTACGTACAGTCAGCCTGCCATGTCCCGTGGGGTCCGCGATTCGGGCGTCCGGCCGGCTCGGCCTGTCCGAACAGGCGTCATTATCATGAGATTTCTCTCCTGCCCAGGGGTTGCCGGAATCTTTCCTCGGCGTCAGGCGTTGAGAACGTATGTTCGCTGATCGTGCGGGTACGGTCCGGACACCGACTCGACCTCGAGGGGGACCCATGGCAGCTGCACCCAAGGCCACCAGAGGCGCTTCGCCGCGGCGCCGTCCGGCGCGTTCCGAGGGCGAGCCCGACCTGGTCGGACGGTACCTGGCACAGCTGGGCTCCACGCCCCTGCTCACGGCGGCCGAAGAGGTCGACCTCGCCAAGCGCATCGAGACCGGTGTCTACGCGGAGCAGCTGCTGGCCGGTGCCCTGCCCACGAAGCGCAAGCTGACGCCGTCGTACAAGGCCCAGCTCGAGATGCTGGTCCGCGACGGCGAGGCCGCGCGCGACCACATGATCCGGGCCAACCTCCGGCTGGTCGTCTCGGTGGCGCGCAAGCTGTCCGGCCGCGGGCTGCCCTTCCTCGACGTCATCCAGGAAGGCAATCTCGGCCTCATCCGCGCCGTCGAGAAGTTCGACTACGCCAAGGGCTTCAAGTTCTCCACCTACGCCACGTGGTGGATCCGCCAGGCCATCCAGCGCGGCCTGGCCGAGCAGACCCGCACCGTGCGGCTGCCCGTCCACGTGTCCGAGACGGTGGCCAAGCTGCACCGCATCGACCGCGACCTGCAGCGGCTGCTGGGCCGCGACCCCACGGTCGAGGAGATCGCCGAAGAGGCCGGCCTGCCGGTCGAGAAGGTCGTCGAGCTGCGCCGGGTCGCCCGCGACCCACTTAGCCTCGACACCCCCATCGGCGACGACGGCGAGTCCAGCATCGGCGAGCTCATCGAGGACGACGACGCCGTCGAGGCCTCCGACCTGGTCGAGCGGCGGGCGCTCAGCGAGCAGCTGCGCACCGTCCTCGACTCGCTGCCGACGCGCGAGGCGAAGATCATCGGCATGCGCTACGGCCTGGTCGACGGCCACGAGCACACCCTCCAGGACGTCGCCGACGAGGTCGGCGTGTCCCGCGAGCGCGTCCGCCAGCTCGAGAAGCACGCACTCATGCTCCTGCGCGACCCGCGCCGCAACGAATCCCTCATGGCCTGGGCCAGCTGAAGCCCCCGGTTGGCTCCCCGTCCCCCTTGCTGCCCATTCTCTTAGCCGGGTGCACCCGCCTCAAGCGGACCGGTGGGCGCTGCGCGCCCTGGGGGTCCGCTTGACCCGTGCGCCCGCGGCCTAAGAACGGGCAGCTATCAGGGGGACGGGGAGAACCTGGGCACGCCTCACCGGTTCGCGTCCCCGCTTCGCGTGCCCGTTTCGCCCGGTTCGCCGGACTGTGCACCGCGATGATCATCGGCGATCCGCTACATCACCAGGCGTTCTGCCACATCACCAGGCATGCAGGCCTCGTGAAGCGGCAGAGAACCTCGTGACGGCCCCACCAACGCCGCCAAATCCCACCACGTGGACACCGCAGGCCGCCAGGACCCCGCACCCGTCGCCAGACTCCCCCCGTCCGCCTGATAGCTGCCCGTTCTTAGGCCCCGGACGGGCGGGTCAAGCGGACCCCCACGGCGCGAAGCGCCACCAGGGTCCGCTTGAGGCGACCGTCCGGGGCTAAGAGAATGGGCAGCAGGGGGACGGGG